>NZ_JAVYJG010000001.1:0-771242 GCF_032621675.1 Pseudomonas sp. zfem003
AATATCATTGAGCGGATGTTTGGCTGGCTAAAAGAGAACCGGAGAATTAGCACCCGTTACGACAAGCTCGCCAGAAGTTTTGCCGCAATGGTCACGCTGGCTTGCACGCTGCGATGCCTGCGGCAGTACTTTTCGTACAGAACCTAGCAACGCGTCGCCCCATCGCCCGGTATCAATCCCCTCGCCTCGCATTCGAATGTGCAGGCCTTGCTTCCCAGAAAACCTTGCTTAAGCCCGTTACCTGGTCGACAGTCCTTCGTCTGCAATCAAGAGCG
The DNA here is from genome assembly GCF_032621675.1 of Pseudomonas sp. zfem003. Classification (NCBI taxonomy): domain Bacteria; kingdom Pseudomonadati; phylum Pseudomonadota; class Gammaproteobacteria; order Pseudomonadales; family Pseudomonadaceae; genus Pseudomonas; species Pseudomonas sp. zfem003. The sequence goes on from NZ_JAVYJG010000001.1 coordinate 276, forward strand.
GCTCACTGACGAGCCTCGGACCAAGTAAGAACTGCTTCTGCTCAAAGCCAGGGCAACAGGAAGAATGAATGGCAACGACTCCATCGATATATGTGCTGCATGTTCAGTTGGCTCCCCTAGTGGTGCTGCCACCCGTCTGGCGGCGGCTGGCGGTAACGGGGGATTGTTCGCTGCGACGGCTGCACCACTTCATCCAGGCAGCATTCGGCTGGGAGAGTCGCCATCTGCATGAGTTCTCCAATGGCATCGACCACTACCTGCCACCTGACCCCGACATAGGACTGCCGGAAGCGGGAACAGCGGACGATCGCCGAGTGAAAGTACGGCGCGCGCTTAAACCAGGGGACCGGATGCAGTACATCTACGACTTCGGGGATGAATGGCTGCATGTGATCGCAGTGGAATCTGTCCGGCCGTGCGAGGTTACGGGGGCCTGGTGCGAGCTGCTGGACGGAGCCGGCGCATGTCCGCCGGAGGACGTAGGCGGGCCACACGGGTACATGGCGTTCTTGCAGAGCATCCACTCTCCCACCAGCCCTGCTGGTCGGGAGGCACTGGAGTGGGCGGGTGGCACGTTCGATCCGGAGCTGTTCGATCTCCGGGCTGCGAAGGCGGCAGTGCAGCGGGTTTGCAATAACCAGTGAGGGTGACATTCGATCAAGCCGATGCGGCTGGGCTTAGGGAGGTCCTGAAGGAGACTTTTCGAATCTGATGAGATACACCGATTCCGCTGCCCGAGTCCTCCGATGAAGCAGATGGCCTTCGCCGACACCAAGTACGCCGGCAAGCGTAAACAGACTCGCAAAGAGCTGTTCCTGATCAAGATGGAACAGATGATGCCGTGGGAGGGCTTGATTTCCCTGATCGAGCCACACTACCCCGAGGGAGAAGATGGTCGTCTAGGTTCTGTACGAAAAGTACTGCCGCAGGCATCGCAGCGTGCAAGCCAGCGTGACCATTGCGGCAAAACTCCTGGCGAGCTTGTCGTAACGGGTGACAATTCTCCGGTTTTCTTTTAGCCAGCCAAACATCCGCTCAATGATATTCCGCTGCCGGTATTTCGGACGATCAAACAGTCGGGGTAGTCCTGGCTTGGGTTTGCGCTTCCTGGTGCGCTGCGGAATCACCGGCTGCATGCGGTAGCGGTACTGGCGCAGATGCTCGGCATCGTAACCTTTGTCTGCCAGTAACCAACGGCAGCGCTTACGAGGCCGTCCAGACCTTCCGGGGATACGTACCTGATCTAAGAGTGGCTGAGCATGGCCAATGTCGCTGGCCTGCCCGGGTGACAGCATGAAGTGGGGAGGTATCCCGTTGGCATCGCAGATAAGGTGAATCTTGGTGGTTAGGCCGCCTCGGCTACGTCCCAATGCATGATCTACCGGTTCTTCTGGCCCCCCTTTTTCCCGGCGCCAGAAGAGGCTCGGGTTGCACGCACCGCGGTGGAGTCGATCATCCACGTATCCAGGTCGATCAGGCCTTCCTGATTCAACCGGACGTGCAAGCGCTCAAGTACTCGGTTAAACGTGCCGTCGTCTCGCCAGTCACGGAACCGTTGATAAACCGTCGACCACGGGCCGAAACGTTCCGGCAGATCACGCCAGGCGGCTCCGGAGCAGAGGATCCAGAAGATGCCGTTGAGCACCAGCCGGTCATCACTTCGAGGTCGGCCCATCTTCTGTTCCGGGGAAACCATATCCTTGATCAACTCCCAGTCCGCATCTGGGAGTTCGTAGCGCCTTGCCATGTGGGCCTCCAGCTAATCATGGTGGCGATTCTACCTGTACCGACTTTTCGTACAGAACCTAAGTTGACTTGCCCGGGTAACGCGGCAGGAAGCATTACGGCGATGTAATTTTGACTTCATTTTTATGACAGGTTGAGCAGATATATTTTAATCACCACCTTGAAGGAGTGATTAAACATGAAAAGCCTCAACGTTATTGCAGCACTTACCGTTATGGTTGCTTCCTCTGCCGCTCTGGCAGAAGGTGGCGCTGATCGTGTTTATGGTCGGATGATTCAGGCCAATGAGCAGGCCATGCAAGAATATGCTGCAGCTAACGGAAAGAATCCGCCTGAAGTTATTCATTACCGTTACGGCATGAAACTGGATATCGCCAAAGTCGTGGCCACTACCCGGACGGACTCTAGCTGCGATGTGATGCCGGCTCAGATGACCTACGAGGACTCCAACGGCAATCTGAATATTCTCGAATACCGGGCAGCCGGAACAGGTTGCCGGAACAAGAATTAATAAATGACATTACGCTGACTGAAATGTAATTTTCATGTCGCCTTGGTGTTATTTGGCATGTGGAAATATACTCAAAGCGCGCCTTGGCTATGCCCGGCGCGCTTGGCACATATATGCAACCACACAATGACAACTGCCAATAACATCAGGAACACTTATGAATAACAGGACTTTGTTAGGGCTTTCTCTGCTCGCTCTGAGCGTCAGCATCGGCCAAGCTGCAATGGCCGCTGGCGAGAAAGGCGAGGGATTTATCGAAGGCAGCAGCCTGACCATCCTCAATCGAAACCTCTACTTCAACCGCGATTTCCGTAAGGGCCAGTCCAGCAGTTCAGGTAATGGCTATTCGGAGGAGTGGGCGCATGGCGTGATAGGCCGATTCGAGTCTGGCTTCACCGAGGGCACTATAGGCTTTGGTGTCGATGCCTTTGCAATGCTAGGGCTCAAACTTGACACTGGCGACGGCCGTTCAGGAGCCGGCGGCTCAGTCGATGTGCTGCCTTACAACAGCCTGGGGCAGGCTGAGGACAACTACTCCAAACTGGGTGGCGCGGTGAAAGCTCGGTTCATGGATACCGAGATCAAGGCGGGCGACGTCTTTCCCGTCAGCCCGGTCGTCCAATACGGTGATGCGCGGCTTTTACCGGAGAGTTTCCGAGGTGTCACCGTGACCAACAGCAGCGTGGAAGGACTGTCGCTTCAAGGCGGTCGCCTCCACTCGATGAGCCAACCCAATACCAGCAGCCTGCGCGACGGCTTCGCTACCTTCTACGCGGGCGAAGTGGACTCGCCATGGATCGCCTATTTCGGTGGTGATTACACGCTTAATGACAACGTCGGCTTCAGTCTCTACACCAGTCGCCTCAAGGATGCCTGGAATCAATACTACGCGGGCACCACGCTGAGCTATCCGCTTGCGGACGATGTCACCTTGATCGGTGGGCTGAATTACTACAAGGCGGTCGATGAAGGTAAGCAACTCCTGGGGCGCTTCGATAACAACATCTTTAGCGGTAAGGTCGGCATCCAGTTCGGCGCTCACACAGTGCTGGTAGGTTTACAGCGCAACAATGGCGATGATGACTTCGACTACTTGCGCCAATCGGACTCCATCTATCTAGACAACTCCATCCAGTACAGCGACTTCAACTCGCCCAAGGAGAAGTCATGGCAAGTGCGCTATGACCTGGATATGGAGTCTTTCGGTGTGCCTGGATTGAGCTTCATGACTCGGTATGCCCAAGGCTGGGATGCCGACTACAGCAATGCCAACGAGGTCTATATGCGTCGGGATGACAACGGCGATCCGTTGACCAACCAGAAGCGCTGGGAGCGGGACATCGAGGCCAAATACGTTGTGCAGACTGGATCACTGAAGGATATGTCTTTCCGTGTTCGCCAAATGACCACTCGCGCGACCGACTACGAGTCCGATCTTGATGAAGTCCGCCTGATTGTCGAGTACCCGCTGGAAGTTCTCTAACCTCGGTGCGCGAGCGGGTTGGTTGCCCGCTCGCGCCTTGGTCCTGCTGTCCCCTCGTAGTGCTCCTTTGGTTTGGAGACAGCCCTTGGCACCTTCGGGTGCCTTTTTTACTTAGGTTGACGGGTGGTTTGAAAAAGCGTCGGTCACTCGATGCACAAGCGGCCATGGTGGCAGGAGCTGCTACTGAGCGGGATATTCTGCCACGATCTGATCAGCACCCGTCTTGGTCAAGCCAATGACCTGGTAGACATGCTGTACGCCATCGACTTCCATGCCGGGAGAGCCGGCCGGCATCCCGGGAACAGCGATGCCCACGAGGTCATTACGCTTGCTGAGTTCTAGGACTTGAGCCGCTGGCACATGTCCTTCGACGAACTTGCCGTCAATCACCGCGGTGTGGCAAGACGCCAAGCGTGGCGCAACACCCAGACTTTGCTTCACTGCCGTCATGTTGCTTTCGACATGGTCGACGACTTTGAAGCCATTCGCTTCGAGGTGCGTAATCCACTTCTTGCAACACCCGCAATTGGCATCACGATGAACATCAATCGTCAGGGCATCAGCTGCTTGAACCGCAGATGTGATGGAGAGAGCGCCGAGTAAGGCCAGATAGTTAGTTTTCATGTACGTGTTCTTTGCCATCAGCGTGGGTGTGGGTCTTGGGCGCGGCATTCGGAGCCTGCTTGGAGTGATGATCGCCTCCGTTGGCAGGTGCCTCATTCCCAGCATGGTGGTCATCGGCACTCATATCCGAGTGGTGGTCAGCCTCAGAAGCGGAGTCACCGCCGTTATCCGTAGCCGCAGTATCGTGATGACCAGGCTCTCCGGCATCACCTGTTCCATGATGGTCTTCGCCACCGCCGCTATTGCCATGATCGCCAGGCTTGTTGTCGCCGTGCTGCCCTTCATGGTTATGCATCTGCGTTTCTCCACCACCATGTTGATGGCCGGTACTGGATGCGACGAGTGCTTGGTATTGTTTGCCATCCATCGTCGGCAGCTGGTTGAGGAAGGCAACCATGCCCCAGATGTACTGATCGCCCATGTTCTTGCCCCAAGCAGGCATACCTGTAGCTTTGATGCCGTGCTTGATTACCCAGAATGCTGCAGAGGGATTGCCATCGACACCGATCTTGGCGAGATTTGGGGGAGCAGGATAAAGCGATTGGCTCAGCTCGGTCTCCGCCACACCTGGCGCCAAGTGACAGCCGATGCACATGGAGTTGTAGTTGCCCGCCCCGGTGCGAATAAGAGCTTGATCATCGAGATTGGGAACCTCGATGTCCCGCGAACGAACCTCGATAGAGCGGTCACGGGCCATCGTGAGAAACGCGCTCACTGCGGGAAAATGAGGATCGTCGGCCCCCACGTTGACCACGCCATAGTACGCACCGGCCAGGACAGCTGTGCTACCGACTACACCAGCCGCCACCAAAGTTTTAATTGTTCTTTTCATGTCAGGTTCTCAAAACCACATCCGGATACCGGCGACAAAACGCGCCTCGTTTACATCACCGTCCTCGTCGCGCACCATGTCAGCCGTGTTGCCATAGGAGCGGCTCCAGGAAACGCCGATATAGGGGGCAAACTGCCGGACAATCTCGTAGCGCAGACGCAAGCCGAGTTCAGTATTGGCCAACCCCGACCCCACGCCACGCTCAGGATCGTTCTTGCCGTAGAAGTTCACTTCGGCAGTCGGCTGTAGGATCAACCGGTTGGTTAGCAAAATGTCGTAATCACCCTCCAATCGGGCAGCCGTCTGGCCATTCTCGCCCACGAACGCCGTGGCTTCGGCCTCGAAGGCGTAAAGCGCCATGCCCTGAACACCGAAGGCGGCCCAAGTCTGCGGCGACTCCGGTTTAAAGTCCTGGCGAACGCCCGCGACGACGTCCCACCAGGGGCCGATCGAGCGGCCGTACAACAGCTGTAATTCCGCATCCTCGGTCACGCCGTTGGTACGCTCGCCTTCGGAGCGGAACCACACCCGGTTGATATCACCGCCTACCCAACCCGACGCATCCCAGGCCAGAGTGCTGCCCTCATCTGCGTCCTGGTATTCGAGCTGATCGAGCAGGAAAAAGCTGTTGATGGCGCTGTCGTGCACCTTGTGGCCAGGCAGTGGCGGGAAAGCCGCTTGACGATCAGCATCCGTCAGAACGGGAATCGGCGTACGGCTGGTGGTTCTCGGGGCTTCAGCGGAGCCATGATTCATCTTCGAGTGATCCATGCCCTCCATCTGTCCTTGCATGGTGCCGTGCCCCATCTTGCTGTGGTCCATGGCCGGGGCCTTCTCTTGGCCCTGGCTGTGGCCCATCTGGCTATGGTCCATGCTGCCCGACTCGCTCTGCATGGCACCATGATCCATCTTGCTGTGATCCATGCCCTCCATCGGCGCTTTGGCGGAACCGTGATCCATCTGGCTATGGTCCATCGACATGGAGCCGTGCCCCATTGCCGAATGATCCATTTCTTCCGCAGCCTGGGTAACGCCGCCGCTGAACGCACTCAGCGATACGGCTAACGCTATAAGGGACGGACGTGAAAACCTAGTGGTCATGGTTCGAACCTGCTTCGGCCTCGGTGCCGCCATGCTTATCCATCATGTTTTCGTGCTTCATACCGTCGTGGTTCATGCCCTCATGATCCATGGTGCCATGATCCATCTGCTGGCCAGCGGCCTTATCCTTCGATTGATCTGCAGCCTTGCCACTGGTGGCGTTGGGCGCAGCCGACTCGGCAGCATGTTGTTCGTGCTCACCGTGCCCCTCACCTGCCCATGATGCAGGTGCGTGCAGAGCAGCCAAAAGACTGAACATAACTGCGCTGCCAACAAGGGCATTTCGCTTCATAAAAGTGCTCATCAGAAATCTCCTTTACTCATCCACACGGACTTCACGGAACATGCCCATTTCCATGTGGAGCAACAGGTGGCAGTGATAGGCCCAACGCCCCAACGCATCGGCCGTCACTCGATAGCTACGCTTGGAGCCTGGCGGCATGTCGATAGTGTGTTTACGCACCAGGAAATTGCCGTTCGCATCCTCCAGATCACTCCACATGCCATGGAGATGGATCGGGTGAGTCATCATGGTGTCGTTGACCAGCGTGATGCGAACACGCTCGCCGTACTTGAGGCGCAGAGGCTCGGCGTCAGAGAACTTGATTCCATCGAAGGACCAGGAGAATTTCTCCATATGTCCGGTGAGGTGCAGCTCGATGGTGCGACTTGGCTCACGCCCGTCCGGATCAGGGAAGGTGCTGCGCAGGTCAGAGTAAGTAAGGACGCGCCGGCCGTTATCACGCAGACCGATACCTGGATCGTCCAGCTTGTGTGTCGGCGTCATGGTCTGCATGTCGACCAGCGGGTTATTGGTCTCTGATGCCGGGTGTGCCTGCATGGCGCCTGCCATGCCTGCCATGCCTGCCATGCCTGAATGATCCATTCCGGCCATCTGGCTATGATCCATCCCAGCCATGCCACCCTGCATGCTGCCGTGATCCATACCCGCCATGCTGCTGTGGTCCATTGCGGCCATGCTGCTGTGGTCCATTGCGGCCATGCTTCCGTGATCCATGCCGCCCATGCCGCCCATGCTGCCGTGATCCATACCCATGTCGCCCATCGCGATCAGTGGGCGCGGGTCGGGGCTTGGTACCGGAGCACTCAACCCTTCCTGTACCGCAAGGGTGCCGCGCGCATAGCCAGTGCGATCCATGGATTGAGCAAAGACGGTGTAGGCTTGCTCGCTATCGGGCTCGACTATCACGTCGTAGGTCTCGGCTACGGCGACACGGAACTCATCGACGCTGACTGGTTTGACGTGCTGGCCATCGGCCGCGACTACCGTCATTTTTAGGCCGGGGATACGCACATCGAAGTACGTCATGGCCGAGGCATTGATGAAACGCAGACGGATCTTCTCGCCCGGTTTGAATATGCCGGTCCAGTTGCCATCAGGTGCCTGGCCGTTCATCAGGTAGGTGTAGGTGTAGCCACTGACGTCGGCGAGATCAGTCGGGCTCATCTTCATTTCGGCCCACATCTTGCGGTCGGCTACGGCGGCGGACCAACCCATCTCGCTTACGTCATCAATGAAGTCGCCGACGGTGCGCTTGTGCTGGTTGTAGTAGTCCGACTGCTTCTTCAGCTTGGCCAGTACCCGCGCTGGATTTTCATCCGTCCAGTCGCTCAGCAGTACGACGTAGTCACGGTCGTAACTGAAGGACTCGGGCTCCTTGGCATCTATGACCAGCGCGCCGTATACGCCGACCTGCTCCTGCAGCCCCGAGTGACTGTGATACCAGTAGGTACCGTTCTGGTTGACCTTGAACTTGTACTCATACATGCCGTCAGGGGCGATGCCATGGAAGCTCAGGCCCGGAACACCATCCATGTTCGCCGGCAGGATGATGCCGTGCCAATGGATGGAGGTGTCCTCCTTGAGGCGGTTGCGCACGCGCAATGTGACCGTATCGCCTTCGCGCCAACGAAGAATCGGCCCAGGGAGCGAGCCGTTGATGGTCATGGCAGTACGCGCTGCGCCGGTGATATTCACCGGGGTTTCACCGATGAACAGGTCGAATTCATTACCAGTCAGTACGTTGGGCTGGCCGGGACTGGTCACCGCCCAGACCGGCGTGCGCCACAGGCCAAGGCCGCCGATAATGCCGGTGGCGGCCAGGCCTTTGACGAAGGTGCGCCTTGTGGTTTTACTTTGCATGCCGTTTTGTCCAATCCGTCAAATGAGCCGGTGATGGTGTGCCCGGTCTCGGGTTCATGGCTGCTTCAATGTTGGGGATTTCACCCCTCGATTTTCCACGTCGATGCATTACTCAAGTATCACCGACGATCAGCAGTATGAAACTGCCATATCCCAACCATCGAGGTGATTACATTTATGTAAGGTAGCAGCCTTTAGCAGTTGGTGTGCTCTGCTTGCTTGGCTGGGTTGCTGGCCACAGGAGCCTCAACTTTCTGCTGTTGTGCTACCCGGTAGGCCTCCATTGACGCCTGACGTGCTTGATCCATGCGTGCGAAGGTGCGGTCAGCGCCACCTTCAGCCATTGCCAGGCTGGAGATACCCAGGGCAGTAACTACAAACAGAGCTTTGATCGATTTCATATGGGGTATTCCTCGTAAGTTCAGTGGGCCCCTGCAGCTGCGGAGGCCGAGCATCAGGCTCGATGTCACGTTAACCAAGAGGGCCTGTCAGCAACCTGAGCTGAACATTACAGTTCTGTCAGGTTGCTATTTCTTACTTGTAGCCCATCCAGCAGGCTCGGTACTGTCTTTCATGCCCTCACAAAAGCCTTGCGAATTTCTTGAGAGAGCATGCTCGGCAGTGATGCCTAAGCTACATAGGGTCATTCGCATCTGCGGATACGACCACCAACCATTAAGAGAGATTGCCACTATGTCGAACAAATCCAACGTTGCTACCGGTGCCGCTCTGGCTCTCGTGGCTGCCAGCCTGTTCTCCACCCTGCCCGCCCAAGCTGCCCAAGACACGAAAGCAGCTGAAGTGAAATGCTTCGGCGTCAATGGTTGTAAAGGCCAGAACGATTGCGCGACCGCCAAAAACGCCTGCAAAGGCCAGGGTGAATGCAAAGGCCAAGGTTTCAAGCTGATGACTCAGGCGAAGTGCGATGAGGCCGGTGGCAAGACCAGCGAATAATGCCATTCGGGGAGTGCCTGCCACTCCCCCTGCTGGAGTCTTGAATGAGTGAGCACACAACGCTGGGTTTCGGCCTTGGCCTTCGCAGTGAGTATTACCAGCAGATTCTTGAACAGCGGCCTGCGGTCGACTGGTTTGAAGTGATTTCCGAGAATTACCTAGTGGGCGGTGGCAAGGCCCTCTACTTTCTCGATGCGATTGGCGAGCAATACCCCCTGGTGATGCACGGAGTATCGCTGTCGATCGGCGGTTTACATAACCTGGACATGGGTTACTTACGACAGCTCAAGCAACTGGCGGACCGGATACAGCCCCAGTGGGTCTCCGACCACTTGTGCTGGAGTCGCGGCAACGCCCATCAACTCCACGACCTGCTACCGCTGCCGTTTACCCAAGAAAGCCTGCTGCATGTCGCCGCGCGGGTGAGTCTAGTGCAGGATGTTCTGGAACGTCCCATTGTGCTGGAGAACGTTTCCTCTTACGTGCAGTGGAAGACGTCCAGCATGAGCGAATCGCAGTTTCTCGCAGAACTGAGTTACCTAACCGGTTGCGAGTTGCTCCTTGACGTGAACAACGTCTACGTCAGCGCACGAAATCAGGGTTTCGACCCTTGGCAGTACATCATGGAATTGCCGCACGAGGGGATTCGTCAAATACACCTGGCCGGGCACAGCGATTACGGACGATACCTCATCGACACCCATGATCAGCCCATCGCTGATCCAGTTTGGGCGCTCTACAGCAAGACGCTGAGCTACATGGGCCCAACATCGACTTTGATCGAGCGGGATGATCATTTTCCACCCTTCGAGGATCTGTTATCCGAGTTGGAGCATGCCCGAGCAATTTCCAATGGCGTTGTATCGAGGGCAACACCTTGAGCCTTAGCGCCCTACAGACGGCATTTGAAACTTACCTGACAGATGAAGGCACCCTGCCCTCCGCCGAGCTTTTGGAGCAAGTTCGCGGTAGCACTGCACTGAGTGCCCTTGAAGGCTTGCAGATCTACCACAACGCCTATCGCGCTCGCCTGCTGGCGGTGCTGCGCGAGGATTTCCCGGCGCTGCAGCAATGGCTGGGAGACGAGTCGTTCGAGCAGTTGGCAATGGCCTATATCGCTGCCTGGCCTCCGCGGCATTACAGCCTCCGCTGGCTTGGCGAGCATCTGCCCGAGTTCATCGGCAACTATGTCGCGGAGCCACAGCTGTCGCCACTGCGCGAGCTCGCCACGCTGGAGTGGGCCTTTACACTGGCATTCGATGCCCCGGACACCGATGCGCTCTCGGCCGAGAGCATAAGCAGCTTCTCGGCAGAAGACTGGGTCACCCTTAGGGTGTCACTGGTGCTATCAGCAAACTGGCTGCACTTGACGTACAACACGCTAGAGCTATGGAAAGCCGCCAAAGGCGGAGAACCGCTTCCGGAACCTACACGTCTGCCTGATGAACGCAGCTGCCTGGTCTGGCGCCGCGAGTTGGTATGCCAGTATCGCAGCCTGGAGCCCGATGAAGCGACCGCACTGCAGTTGCTTGTTGCAGGAGAATCCTTCTCCACCCTCTGCGAGTCGTTGCTCCCCAGATACGCCGAACAAGCACCTATGCAGGCAGCAGTCTGGTTGCGACAGTGGGTAAATGATGGGCTGCTGGTTCGACTCAAGCCTGGATGTGAGGGCCGCTGAAGAGTAGCGGCCCTCTATAGAACCAGGCACACCGAAGTCCTACGCAGCAAGTTCAGCCCCAAAACCGAGTTTCTGAACCACATCACGCAAGGTGGCCGCGCTTTCATCGGTGTCGACCGAGACTATGCCGGTGGCTCGATCTACTTCAACCCGCGCGTTCTGATCCAGGGCCTGGATCGCCTTCGTGATCTTGCCCACACAGCTGCCGCAGCCCATCCCCGTCACCTTCAAAACGACCATATGTCACCTCATCTAAGGAACGGCACCAGTTGCCGTGCTCTCAGCATCAACCTTGCCACCTTGGCAAGGTCAAGTGGCCCACTCAGGGTTGCAATACAGCGGGTTGGCCCTGGCGCAGGTTCACCTCGACAGTGATGTGTACCAGCTCTTCATGAATGCTTAGCTGCTCCCGGAAGTAATCAGGTTCAGCCACCTCCATGACGGCAAGCGAGAGGATGCAGGCGTACTTTCCCTTCCCCACACGCCAGACGTGAAGGTCTGTGATGGTGGCCTGGATTGGACTGGCCGAGATGACTTCCCGGATTTCCGCAACCACTGGCGCGTCCATTTCGGCATCTAGTAGGACACGCCCAGTGTCACGCAGCAATCCATAAGCCCAGATCGCAACCAGCACCGCACCGACGATTCCCATTACAGGATCAAGCCAGCTTGCTCCCCAGAATTTACCCCCAACAAGAGCCAAGATGGCGAGCACTGACGTCGCAGCATCAGCCACCACGTGCAAATAGGCTGAGCGCAAATTCAGGTCATGATGGTGGTCATGACCATGGTGGTCATGGTGATGGCCGTGCTCGTGATGGTGGGCGTGGCCACCCTTGAGAAGCCAGGCACAGGCAAGATTGACCAGCAAACCAATCCCGGCAATCGCGATGGCTTGGTCGTAGTGGATCGGTGTCGGTGCAATCAGACGCTCAACCGACTGGTAGAGCATCAACCCAGCCACACCGACGAGAAAGATCGCACTGCTATAACCGCCCAGCACCTCGATCTTCCAAGTACCAAAGGCGAATCGAGTGTCGCGAGCGAAGCGGCGGGCAGCTGAATAAGCCAAAACCGAAAGGCCAAGCGCCAAAACGTGGGAGCTCATGTGCCAGCCGTCTGCCAAGAGCGCCATCGAGTTGTACATCCAACCGCCAATGATCTCGGCCACCATCATCACGGCTGTCAGCACCACCGCCCAGCGGGTATTTCTCTCAGCCAGTGGGTTTCCCTCATCAAAGACGTGAGAGTGATGCCAACGCTCAACAGGAATGGAAGTTCTCATGCCTAAGATGTTCCCCGATCAATTGCTATATACTATACCCCAGTATACTTTAATGCCATCAAGGTGACCACATGGCTCATACGACCAAATCGCAAAAGCAGCTGCTGACGCGCGTGCGGCGCATAAAAGGGCAGGCAGAGGGATTGGAAAAAGCACTGGAACAGAACAGGGAGTGCATAGCGATTCTTCAGCAAATCGCAGCAATTCGGGGAGCAGTCAACGGACTGATGTCAGAGGTGTTAGAGGGACATATCCGAGAGCACCTGGGTGCAGACGACGTCCCTCCCCAGCAAAGGAACGAGGATTTGGAGCAGGTAATTACCGTTCTACGCTCTTACCTGAAGTAGTGCCGGCTTACGTTTTATTGCTGTCCGGATTCTGCACCCCTTTGCTAATCAATCCGGGTTTGCCTCAAGCGCAATGCGTTGAATACAACGGAAGCCGAACTGACGCTCATTGCCAGGGCAGCGATCAAGGGCGACAGAAGATGCCCTGTCAGCGGGTACAGTAACCCGGCCGCTAGTGGGATCCCCATCGCGTTGTAGAGGAACGCAAAGGCGAGGTTCTGCCTCATGTTTTTCACGGTTGCCACTGACAGGGTGCGCGCTCGCAGGATGCCCATCAGGTCTCCCTTGACCAGCGTCACCTGAGCACTGTTCATCGCCACATCGGTACCGGTGCCCATGGCGACACCTACGTCAGACCTGGCCAGGGCGGGCGCATCGTTGATGCCGTCACCCGCCATGGCGACACGACGGCCATAGCCCTGCAAATCGGCGACCAGTTTCTCCTTATCCTGCGGTTTGACCTCACCATGCACTTCCTCGATTCCGAGCTGCTTCGCCACGGCCTTTGCTGTAGTGAGACCATCACCAGTGGCCATGATGACCTTCACGTCTTCGCTTTGAAGCTTGGAGACAGCCTGTTGAGAAGTAGGCTTGATTGGATCGGAAACGGCTAGGAGTCCCGCCAGGCGACCGTCAACGGCCAAATAGATGATGCTGATGCCTTCCAGACGCAGTTGCTCGGCGCGATTACGCAGCGGGGTAATATCGACGCCCGCCTCGTCCATCAGTGCGGTGTTGCCGAGCTGCAGCTGATGGCCATCGACCAGACCGCGCACACCAATACCCGAGCCAGACTCGAAAGTGTCCGGCTTGACCAGTGCAATGCCTTGACCACGCGCGTGATCGACGATGGCATGAGCCAGCGGGTGCTCACTACCCTGGTCGAGACTGGCGGCCAGGCGCAGCACTTCGTTGGAGTCGTAACTGCCTGTCCCTTCCGCGCTATGGAATACGGGACGCCCCTCAGTCAGGGTTCCAGTCTTGTCGACGATGAGCGTGTCGATCTTGCATAGATTTTCGATGGCGCTGGCGTCGCGGAACAACACACCACTGCTAGCTGCCTTGCCAGTCGCAACCATGACGGACATTGGGGTTGCCAGGCCCAGGGCGCAGGGGCAGGCAATGATCAGCACTGCCACCGCATTGATCAGGCCAAATACCCAGCCAGATTCCGGCCCGAACAGCCCCCAGCCGAAGAAGGTCAGAATCGCGATCAGGATCACCCCGACCACGAAATACCCCGCAACGGCATCGGCCATGCGCTGCATAGGAGCCTTGGAGCGTTGGGCTCTGGCCACCATCTGGACGATCTGCGACAGCATGGTTTCAGCGCCCACCTTCTGCGCCTCCATCACCAGGCTGCCGTGGGTGTTGAGGGTCGCGCCGATGAGGGAATCGCCTGTACGCTTAGTAACAGGCACCGGTTCGCCGGTGAGCATGGACTCATCGACCGCGCTCTCGCCCTCAACCACGATGCCATCCACTGGGACTTTCTCGCCCGGCCGGACACGCAGGTGGTCGCCCTGGTGAACGTGAGTTAGAGGAATGTCCTCCTCTTGGCCGTCGGGCCTTATGCGCCGAGCGGTTTTGGGAGCCAAGCCCAGCAGCGATTTAATGGCGGCAGAAGTCTGCGAGCGGGCTTTTAGCTCGAGCATTTGCCCCAACAGCGTGAGCGAGATAATCACTGCAGCAGCCTCGAAGTAGACGCCGATACGGCCATCCTGGACGAAGGCTGCCGGAAACCACTGCGGAACCAGAGTGGCGGCCACACTGTAGAGGTAGGCAGCGGCCGTTCCCAAACCGATCAGGGTCCACATGTTGGGGCTGCGGTGGCGAATGGAGTCGATGCCGCGGGTGAAGAACACCCAGCCGCCCCACAGCGTCACGGGTGTCGCCAGAGCCAGCTCGACCCAGTTCTGGGTAGTGCCATGGAGCAGCTGTAGGGAGTGACCCGCCATTGCTAGTACGGTCACGATGACGGTCAGCGGGAGGGTCCACCAGAACCGCCGCGAGAAGTCCTTCAGCTCCGGGTTTTCCTCCTCTTCCAGCTCCGGGATGACAGGTTCCAGCGTCATCCCGCAGATCGGGCAGTTTCCGGGAGCCTGTTGACGAATCTCAGGATGCATCGGGCAGGTGTATTCAGCACCTACAGGTGTCGATGTGGGTGCTGAATTCACGTGCTGGTGATGCCCCCCATGAGGCTGGTGGCTCATATACTGGTGAGGTGCTGCTTTGAATTTCCCCAGGCACTTCGCACTGCAGAAACGATAGGTCTTCCCCTCAACGCTATCGTGGTAAGGGCCATCAGGTTTGACCTCCATGCCACACACCGGGTCATGTTGACTCTCGGGGTGAGAGTGCGAGTGATGTGCATGATCCTGATCGTGATGGCAGGAGGACTTTTGCATGCGATTTATTTCCTCTCTTCGTCCTTGGAAACTTCGGCACCACTGGAGTGGGCGCCATGATTGTGGCCAAAAAGGTGCATCAGCGGACATAGCAGCAGGATGAGGTACGGCAAAGCCTGCGACAGATGGCCGTAATGCTCGCGTGCCACATAGAAGATGCCGATTACGGCCAGCATGATCAGTGCAATGCCTATCTTGCTCTTCCAAAAAGGTGGTTCCGTGGTATTGGTGTGATGGGTATGGTCCATGGCAATAGCCTCAATGCAATGGCTGCTGATCAGCATAGATGTCTCTGGCTAAGCGGAGTTGACGAGTATCATAAGACGTCAGCGTACGGTCACCTTACCGACCATTCCCGACTGATAATGTCCTGGAACATTGCAGGCAAACTCCAGATCAGTGGTCTCGGAGAACGTCCAGATCAACTCTTCGCGTGCTCCAGGTCCGACTAGTACGCTGTTTGGGTCATTGTGTTCCATGCCATCCATCTTCATGCCGCCCATATCCATACTGCTCATTTTAGGAGCACCTGTCGGGGAGAGCGTGCCGTTCTGAAACATCGCTGCCATCTCTTTCTGATGCGCAGCATGAGATGCCGCTTTGCCAAGGTTGAACTCGTGCAGCAGTGCCCCCTCGTTTGTCAGCACGAAGCGCACCGTCTCGCCTGCTTTGATCTCAATTGCCTTGGGGTCGAAGAAGATATCCCCCATCCGGACTTCGATGGTGCGATCTACTGCCTGACTGTCTCCCGGTTGCCCGATGCTGTCTTTGGTGTGGCCCGGGCTGGCCAGCGCATTAACAGCACTGAGCAACAAGCCAAGGGCTATGATTTTGGAAGTGGGTCTGAGTTTCATGGTGTGCCTCTGAAGTTGAGGAGGGATGAGTCCCGATGCTAAGAAGGTACAGCTGGCGGTACGCTGACGCGAAAACTACATTGCAGTAAGGTTCGTCAGATCGGTGCTACCCAGCCCGCGGCCAACGGGTAGCACCAGTGCCGAACTAACGCAGAGCAAACTCACCGACCATCCCTGCCTGGTAATGCCCAGGCAACGTACAGGCGAAGCTAAAACTGCCCGCCTGCGGAAAGGTCCACACGAACTCTTTGGTTGTGCCGGGCTCGACGAGAACCGCGTTCGGATCGTCATGCTTAGCCTTGATGACTTCCGGATAACCTGGAGGGTTGGCGTCTCCCATGCCATAACGCTCATGCCAGACAATGCGTTCGGCCATACCGGTCGGGGTCAAAGTGCCGTCCTTGAACAAGGACGCCATCTTGCGCTGGTGCTCCAGCTGGGAAGTTGCTTGCCCGATGTTGAACTCGTGCATCAACGCGCCCTCGTTCTTCAGAACGAAGCGCACGGTTTCACCCGGTTTTACATCGATCGTTTTCTGGCTGTAGTTAATGTCGGCCATCTTTACCAAGATAGTGCGAGTCGCTGGCTTCGCCTTGGCCTGCTGGCCAAAGTTGCTTCCGTTGGGCTCGGCAATTGCCGAGATAGCAGTGCTGATGAACAGAGTGCTCATCAGCAGCTTAAGGGGTATGTGTTTCATGGTGAGACCTCGCGATGGATGCTGGAAATCTCATGCTATCCCCCACTTGCTGCCAGGCCACTGACCCCAAAGCTACAATTGCGTCAGCTGGGAAAAAGCACGGCGCCATAAAGGCGCCGCTAGGCCAAAGGAGCAATCACGAAAGGCCTGGAAGATGGGTGGGATCTTTACTGATGGCATTCCTTGTCGGCCATCATCAGCTTGTGCTCTCGAATCATTTGACCCAGCACGTCGTCTACCAGCTTGTCATGCTTTTCCATCCAGGCCAGATGCTCTTCGGCAGACATATCGGGCGCAGGATGTTCGTTGTGCAGCTGGCTCATGATGTCTTCAAGCATGTTCATATGCTCTTTCATGTGCACATGCCGCTCGCCGACCGGGGCCTTCTCCGCCTGAACCAACACAGCTTCTGCTTTATCGCGCATCTGCTGGATACGCTCGAATACACGGTCGCCGCCCCCTTCGGCCCAAGCCATAGAAGACAGCAGTAGCGAACCAACCAGAAGCAAAGGTTTCAGCGATTTCATGGGGCAGTCTCCATCAGTGCAAACTATGGCCGGCACCTCTGCTTTTGGTTGTCGAGGGCCGAGAGCGCAACCTAGTGCTCAGGCAATCACTGTAGACGAAAAATTCTGTCGATGACCTGAGCTCAAGATTACTTTTCTGTAAGCTTCTGGCTGGAGCTGCCATTTGTCTGCAAACTCAGGCATACAAACTTTTGGAGTCTGCTCGCATGAAACTACTGGTAGCTGAAGATGAACCTAGAACCGGCGCATACCTACAGCAAGGCCTAAGCGAAGCGGGCTTCAATGTCGACCGGGTTATGACCGGCACAGATGCTCTACAACACGCGCTGAGTGAGTCCTATGACCTCCTGATTCTGGATGTGATGATGCCTGGGCTGGACGGGTGGGAAGTGCTGCGCATGGTGCGCGCAGCAGGAAAAGACGTTCCCGTATTGTTCTTAACGGCACGCGATGGGGTGGAGGACCGCGTTAAAGGATTGGAGTTGGGCGCGGACGACTACCTGATCAAGCCATTTGCTTTTTCAGAACTTCTGGCCAGAGTCAGAACGCTGCTGCGCAGAGGCAATGGCTCACTCACGCAAACAACGATGAAAATTGCCGATCTGGAGGTCGATCTGATGAAGCGCCGCGCCATCCGCGGCGGTAAAAGAATTGACCTGACCGCGAAGGAGTTTTCACTGCTGGAACTGCTACTGCGCCGGCGCGGCGAGGTGCTCCCGAAATCTCTGATTGCTTCTCAGGTTTGGGATATGAACTTCGACAGCGACACGAACGTCATTGAGGTCGCCGTACGTCGGCTGCGCGCCAAGATCGATGACGATTTCGATCTCAAACTAATCCATACCGCCCGTGGCATGGGATACATGATGGATGCGCCGGAGTGAGTATGAAACACCTCTCGCTGACCGCCCGTATGAGTTTAATGTTCATGTCTGCGGTAATCGTAGTTCTGACAGTGGCGGGGCTGAGTTTCAACATGCTCAGTCAGCACCACTTCAAGATGCTGGATCGGCAGGCCCTGGCGGAGAAACTCGAATCCGCCAAACATATCCTCAACAACGCCCGCGGCGAAGCGAGCCTTTCTGAGGAGTTACCGCAGTTGCGAGCCTTGTTGGGAGCCCATCAGGATCTGGCGGCGACCATCCTGGCCAGTGACGGCTCTGTACTGTTTTCCGACCCCAGAGCAGTCGAAGTACCTGAGCGTTTCAGGCGTGCCAATGAGCAGAGCATGTGGGAGTGGCAAGACGGCCAACACATGTACCGTGGCATGACGGCGCAAATCTCAGTAGCCGATCAGCCTGAGCCGCTCACAGCCTTGCTCATTCTTGATGTCACCAATCACACACACTTTTTCGACACGCTGCAGCGATGGTTCTGGATTGGATTGGTCATCAGTGCCCTGGTCAGTGCCGCGCTCGGCTGGGTGGTTGCTCGCAGCGGCCTCAGACCGCTGCGACAAGTCACACACGTAGCCTCCGGGATGTCCGCTCGCTCGTTACAAGAGCGAATCCCTCTCGAACCAGTACCGCGAGAGCTTCAGCAACTGGTTCTGTCCTTCAATGCGATGCTGGCTCGGCTAGAGGATGCCTTCGTTAGGCTCTCCAATTTTTCGGCCGACATAGCCCACGAGCTTCGAACTCCAGTCAGCAATCTGATGACCCACACGGAGGTCGTGCTGAGCAAAAAGCGCGATATCAATGCCTATGAGGAGAATCTGTACTCCAACCTCGAGGACTTGAAGCGTATGTCTCGGATGATTGATGACATGCTGTTCTTGGCCAAGGCTGATAATGGCCTGATCATCCCAGAGCAGGCCAGGATCGAGCTGGCTGACGTCGTCTTCAAGCTGTTTGACTACTACCACCTTCTGGCCGAAGAGCGTGGCATTGAACTATCGCTCTCAGGCAAGGGCCAAGTGCTAGGAGATCGGCTGATGCTTGATCGAGCGCTATCCAACTTGCTGTCTAATGCACTGCGCTATACGCCGGCGGGAACAACAATTTCGGTTTTGATCCGAGAGACAGCTGACTTAACTACCTTCAGCATCGAGAACCCTGGGGGCACAATCAGCCCAGAGCATTTAGAGAAGCTCTTCGACCGCTTTTACCGGGTTGACCCCGCTCGGCGGGAGGGAAGCCCGAGCAACGCCGGGCTCGGACTTGCCATCACCCGATCCATCATTGAAGCTCACAGAGGCCGCATCTGGTGCACCTCAGTGGCGGACCTTACGGGCTTTCACATCGAACTTCCCCACCCCCACTGATGCCAGTCTGGTGGTAGTTCGGTTACTGCTAATCGCTCGCTCAACTTCACTGAGTGGGTGCAGGGACCATCCGACTGAGCGCTGATTGCATTCGGCATCCAGATAGGCAACGAGCGGCGCGCTGACACCAGGGCCAGCCATTCGCTCTCCGTTGTAGCTTATGAATTTTGGAAACGGCATCCCTCACGCTTGGTAAGCCGATGCTCGAAAGACGTCCCCCCGCTCCACTATCGCCAACAGCCATCAACCATCGACGCGCATGCCGAATCGACACGGTGGTCTTGCCAACCTGAAGCGCCCTAGGCCGCTTTTATCATTTTTGCCCCACCGAGCGTTTTTCTAGCCTGTAATTCAGCATCACTTCGTATGTGATCACCGGCTTTCTGTCGTGCACAAGGCCTTGGATACCAGATCATCGGCCTGATTGTCTCTCAGTAAGGAATTCTCTCAATGTTCAACACCAAGCTTCCGACCCTCAACGCACTCCCATCGACAGTGCAGCTGCTTCGCGCCACGATCACCGCAGCAATCATTGCCTGCGTGTTCTTGGTTACCGTGGTATGGCTTCGGAGTATGCGATCGTGGGCCGAGCACTTGGATTGGGCTCCGATCATTGGCGACCCGTTGACCATGATCGCCGGCGTCATGCGCGAACCCTTCTGGAGCTTCTTTTTGATCGTGCTACTGGCCAAGGCTGCTCGATACCTGGTTCTCACCGTTGTTGCCCTTGGGATCGCGGGGTAATGCGCTCGACCAGTTTGGATCTCGTCAAATGGCTCGCCATGCTAACGATGGTCATAGACCACCTGCGCTATCTCTGGCCTGAAGAGACAGCCTGGCTGTTCGTGGTTGGACGCTTCGCCTTCCCATTGTTCTGCTTGGGTATTGCCGCCAACGTGTCACGTTCACGCCCAGGAGAACTATACAGCGACAACAACTTTCGCTATCTGAGCTGGCTGCTAGCTTTCAGCCTCATATCCGAGCTGCCGTATAGGGCGCTGTCCGAGATGAGCAATACGCTGAATGTCATGCCGACACTGATGTTGGGGTTTATCGTTGCCTGGAGCGTCCATCACAGCGATCGTGCAGGCTTGGCGCTAGGACTAGTCACGCTGATCGTTTCGATAGCGCTTCATGATCGGCTGATGTACGGCGCCTTTGGTGTCTTGCTGCCGGCGACCATGGTATTGGCAGCGCAACGCCCTTGGATTACCTGGCTCATACCTGCAGTGGTCAGCGTATTGGCCAATAGTCGTGACGGCTGGATTGGAGCCGGCACTTGGTGGGCCATGGCTGCTACCTTTGCGGCTCCGCTGGTTGGCCTGTGGCTATTGCGCCAGAAAATCACCCAGCACATATGGCCAGTGGGGCGCTGGGGTTACTACTTCTACCCCGGCCATCTAGCGGTGCTGGCGTTGCTTCGTGCGGCTCTGTGATCGCCATCGCCACCGTTATTGCCCTTTTTTCCGACGCTGCTATTGCTCACAGCGGCGGTACCGATTCGAAGGGCTGCCATGCCAACCACTCCACAGGCGAGTACCACTGCCATTGATTTAGGTGCCTCTCGCGAGGCGGCCAGAAGCAGATGGCTAGACCAAATCGCACACCGCCTGCTTGGCTTCACGCCATCCTGCAAAGCCGTCGACGAAATACGGCGCATCCAGCTCGCGGCACATCCTGGCTGATTTCATGCCCGCGAGCGCAGTAAGGATTCACGGGGCGATCCCGTGGCACCTGATCCTTCCAAAAAAAGCTGATCGGGCTCGTACCATTTCACCTCGGCGTCTGTGCTCGGCTAGCGTTGCGCACGTTAGCTCGGCGCACATCGAGTAACTCAAAGCAGCGATCTGAAGCCTGCCACTCAGCGAGCTCGCGAATCGATGTGCGCTCAATAACCACTCCCTAACGCAGCAGGTGGATTGGTGTCGGGATCGTGCGAATGGCTGTCGGAGGATGCGGATAGGTTTCGACGGGGTGCGAATGGCTGTCAGTTTTGAACAACCGTGTTGTGTCGGTTTTGCGTGCGAATCAGTGTCGGAACCATTGCGAACACTCACTCTGGGGTGAGTGGACAGCAACTACCTACGGGCGGCTGAAAAATGAGCTGGAAATAGCCCGTCAAGAGAAAATGAAAGCCAAAATAGATAAGCAGGCATCCCGCAGTTACCTCTTTTTTGTAGGTTCCCAGGATCCCAAGAACCCTGCAATTTTCCATGTGCTGGACCATCGACTCATTTGCACCGCACATGACGAGCTGGTGTTCCCAGTGCGCAGCTAGGTGCGGATCGGGGCCGCGGAAGGCTGTCTTATGGCAGTCCCTCGGGCCAGTTTGAGATGTGTTGTAGCGCACTCAGCTGCCCGGGGAACACTCCTGTGCTCTCGACATAGCGCAACGCGGATTGACCATCGCTCCAGCCTACGTACTGCATCAGCGCTTTGAGATCCCAGCCGCTGCGGGTGGCCCAGGTGGCAAAGCCGCGGCGCAGCGAGTGACTACTGTACAGCTCCGAAGGCAGCCCTGCCGCCTGCAGGACGGCGCGCATGAGTGGGACAACGCTATTGGGGTGCAAGCCCTGCTCACCTAAGTGCCCCCAACGATCAATTCCACGGAATACCGGCCCACGCGCGATGCCCGCCACGCTGATCCAGTCGACATAGGCTTGTACTGGGCACAGCCTGGCCAACGCCGGCGCGCTGAAGGTCTGGCCTTGGTTGTCGCGGTCACCCTTGCTCCAGGGCAGAAACAGCTGCATCCCCTCCCCGGCCCGCACCTGGATGTGCTCGACGTGCAGGCGGCATAGCTCATCACTGCGGAACGCCCGCCAGAAGCCAATCAGGATCAGAGCACGGTCGCGGCAACAGCGCAGCAACCGTGGCCAGTCATCCTCCGCACGTGCCTGCTGCCCGGCCTGCTCTAGCCACAACACGCACTGCTCAAGCTGACGCAGCTGCAATGGCTCGGCCTGTTTCTCCTGGCGAGGGTGCAGCGTACGGATGCCCTTGAGTATCTGGCGAACCAGCGGGGTCTTAGTCGGATCGGGGAAACCCTGGCTGACGTGCCACTGTGCCAACGCCGCCAGGCGCAGTTTTAACGTATTGCTGGAGAGCGTGGAGGCGTAGTCGACCAGGTAACGCACGATGGCATCGCTAGTCGCCGGTAGAAAGCCGCCCCAGGTCACCTCGAAGTGCTCGAGCGCTTGCTGGTAGCTGCGCCGGGTGTTGGCGCGGGTACCAGCCTGCAGGTACCGCTCGATCGCCTGACTCATCGGCGCATATCCCCTTGGTGTACCGGTGCGCGACTGTCGAATGACGAAAAGGCCGCCTCACCTTGGATAATTCGTGATTACCCAATTCTAGAATACTGGAGGATCAGAAAGAAAATTCTTGATAAAGTGCCATGTAAATACATGGTATGTACCACAGAACGAAATCGTCAGGAGTCCCACTTATGGCCCGCGGTGGTGTCAACAAAGCGATCGTGCAGAAAGCCAGGAGTGCCCTCCTCGCCCGTGGCATTCACCCCAGTATTGATGCGGTGCGCATCGAGTTGGGCAATACCGGTTCAAAGACCACCATTCACCGCTACCTGAAAGAGCTTGAAGACGCCGAGCGCGGCCGGGATGCGGCCGTGATCCCGCTCAGCGAACAGTTGGCCAATCTGGTCAGCCAACTGGCAGACCAGCTTGAGGAAGAGACCCAGGCCGCCGTGGCCCAGGAGCGCGAACAACTGGCGCGCGAACGGCTCGATTTCCAGCATCGGTTTCGACAGGCCGATAGCCGCATCCAACAACTGGAAGGCCAGACCGCGCTCGACGCGGAACGACTTCAGGCCACTCATCACGAGTTGCAGCAGGCACGCGAGCAACGGCAACAGGCCGAGATCGAGAACGCCCGCCTACAGCAGGCTAATCGTGACCTCGAGGAGCGGCACAAGGATCGCGACGCACAGATCCACTCGCTGGAGGAAAAACACCGACATGCGCGCGACACCCTGGAGCACTACCGACAGGCCAGCAAGGAACAGCGTGAGCAGGAACAACGCCGACACGAGTCGCAGGTACAACAACTGCAACTAGAACTGCGGCAACTGCAGCAGACCTTGATAATCAAGCAGGACGAACTGACGCAACTGAACCGCGACAATGCACGCTTGCTCACCGAGGCGCGGCAGTTGCAAAAAGAGCGACATGCACAGCAACAGCTAGTGGCGCAGAAAACTCAGGCCCTGGAGGCTCTGCAGAGCACGCTGGCCGGCTCCGAACGCTCGAATGAGGCCCTTGAACAGCGTTGTCGCACATTGCAGGAGGAGGTGTCCCGGCTGAGCGAAGCCTCCGCGCTTCAGGCGCAGCAGACGCAGGGCCTGCAGGAGCGCTTGGTCGAAGCCACTACACAGCTGAAGCTACTCGGGGCGCCGCTTGCGAACAGCGATGGCGCATGTAGCACATGAACCGGCACACTGAGCCTAAGCGCTAAGCGGAGGTGAAGATGACGCTACTTGAGACTGCCAATGAGGGGGCTGCTGAACCTGTCCGGCTGACTACGCCGCTGGGCCAGGCCATTGGTAATCTGTTCGCCCGGGCCTTGCCGCTACTGGATGGCAATCCGCCAGGCTCGCTCAAAGTCTTCATCTTCGGCGGCTGCGCGGTGCACCTGCTCACCCATGCGCGTGGCAGTGCGGACATCGATGCGGAGATCGAGGCGGCCCGTGTGCTGCGTAAGGACGAGATCATGGCCGTCTACACACCGCCAGAGGGCTATGAGGACGGCGACGGCCGCGACTTGCAGGTGTACCTGGACCAGAACTACACCAATGCCCTCGGGCCACTACACGAGGACTACCGCGAGCGCGCCATCCCCATGGAGGGTTTCGAGGGTGAGCAGCCGCTGCATATCTTCGTTGCCGCCGGCGTGGATCTGGCCATCTCCAAGCTCGGCCGCTTTACGGAAAACGATCAATCTGATATCGAACAGCTAATCGAATGCGGCCGTGTCGATGTCGGCCAGTTTGTTACACTGGCAACAGAGGCAATCGATTATGCCGTGGGCAACCGAAGCGCAATGCTAAGCTGCCTGAAACTGGTCACAGCGAAGTACCTGGAGGATGGGCGAGATGCCACGTCTGGATCGTAAACAAAGCTTTGGCACGCTTCTGGAGACTGTCACCCAGCAGCGCCTTAGCCAAGTTGCGTCCGATGCTCTCGTGGAGCTCGCCAAGCAGTTGTGGTACGAAGAGCGCGACCTCGTGCCGGTACTGCAGCGTGAAGTGGCAGGCAAGCTGCGCGAGCCTGAACAGAAGTTGCGTGCCCTCTATCTCGTCGACCTGCTGCGTCGCTTTCCCTGTGTATCAACGGACAAAGCCGCGCGCCTAAAAGGCTTTGTCAGCAGTTGGTCGAACCTGAAACCAGCAGAACGCTCACCTCGTGCGACCCAGCTTGTCTCTCGCTACCAACTCGACAAGCTGGCCTATGAATGGGGGCTTGAAGAGGACGTCAGTAAGCAGATGCAGGATGTCCTGGCTTTCCAAACCCGCCATTACGCCGCCACCCAGGGCGTGAAGACGGGCTATTCAGAGCCAACGCCCGTCAGCTAGCAGCAGGGCACGGCAAAATGGACGCGGAATGGCCAATTCAACAAATGACGACCAACGACTCGCTGATCTAACACGCGAGGCATTAGCCGACGTGGGCGAGGGTTTGGTGATCGATCATGCATTGGTCGAGACCTGGGCTCAGAGCCTTGATACCGACACCCCGGTGCCTTTGCCAACTCCAGATCGGCCTACTTAATTCGCAGCAGGCCGAACTGATCCTCAGCGGTATCAGGCTGAAGCCATTGCGCTAAGCGCGCCTTCGCTTGAGCAGGACTTCCATTCTGTTCGTTTAAATACAGCAAGTTACAGAACGAATGCACTAATTTTTGCCTCATCTCGGCATACCCCTGATTCCCCCATTACCTCGGCATAACTTCAATCAGGCGTTCAGAGCCGTTTCTATAATTGACTATAAAAGCCTATAAAGCCCACCCTGAGCAGCTCAGCGTTGCTTGAAAAATATTTAAATACAATCAGTTGCAGCGCGTATGTCCTAATTTTCCTTTATCTCGGCATGACCCCCTTGCGGTCCACCAGCCGCCCCACCACCGGCGACAGCAGCGCCACGCCCAGGGTGGTGGGCAGCAGCAACAGGCCGCTGGCCTGCACGCTCTCGCCACGGATCAGCGACAGGTACAGCGGCATCACGAAGAAGGCCACGCAGTAGAACAGCGCCAGGCCGAAGCTGGCGGTCACCGCGGCGACGAAGCGGCGGTTGGCGAACAGGCGCAGGTCGACGATGGGCGCACGCACCCGCAGCTCCACCGCGACGAAGGCGATGAAGGCCAGCGCGGCCAGGCCGACCAGCCCCAGGGTGGTGGCCGAGGACCAGCCCCAGGCGCCGCCCTGGACGATCACCAGCACCAGGCTCGGCAGGCCCACCAGCAGCAGCGCTGCACCGGCCCAGTCGAGCCGCGCGCCGTCCTGCTCGGCACGGGATTCGTCCGCCGCCAGGGCGATGATCGCCAGGCTGAGCAGCACGAAGGGCACGTTGACCAGGAAGATCCACTGCCAGCCGAAGGCGCTGGTGATCACCCCGCCCAGCACCGGTCCCACGGCGAGGCCGACGCCGTTGACGCCGAACAGCACGCCGAAGGCCTTACCCTGCTCCTCGCTGGCGAAGGTGGCCGAGACGATGGCACCGGAGGCCGTGTACAGCACCGCACAGGCCAGCCCCTGGGCCACCCGCGCGGCCACCAGGGCGTCGATGCTGGTGGCCAGCCCGGCACCGAGGGAGGCCAGGCCGAATACGGCGAGGCCGATGTTCAGCACCCGCCGGCGGCCATGCAGGTCGGCCAGCCGGCCCACCAGCACCATGGCGCTGGAGAGCGCGAGGATGAAGCCGTTGATCACCCATTGCAGGCTTTCCACCGAAGCACCGAGGTCGGCCTGCAGGGCCGGCAGCGCGGTGTTGACGATGGTGAAATCCACGCAGCCGAGAAAACTGGCGATGCTCACACCGAGCAAGGCCCACCATTTGCGTTGCTGTTGCGCAAAAACGCTCATGGGAACTCCTTCCGTCATGACAGGGGGTGGAGGCCGTCGTCCGTGTGGCGTGGGGCCGTTTTTGGTGCTGGAAATTTGTAGGGGCGAATTCATTCGCCCAGGCAGCCCGCAGGGCTGCGCCCTTTTCGCGGATGAATCCGCTCCCACGGGTGGTTCATCAACCCTCCGGCTGTGTGCCGGGTCGGTTGGCGATGCGGCGCATCGCTGGGCGAATGAATTCGCCCCTACAGGGAACGATCGTGCCCTGTGGGAGCGAATTCATTCGCGATGGCGGCGCAAGCCGCCCTTCATGGAACAGTCAGATCGCAATCGCACTCCCCGCCCAGGCCGGGTGCACGGCGCCCGGGAGGGTGAAGGGGATCGGGATGCCACGCTTCTTGAACTTGAGCGGCAGCCAGTGCACCCGATCCGGCGCGTGGGGCTCGATCAGCAGGCGCCGGGCGGTGGCCATGGCGTTGGTCATCTGCTGCGGGTAGATCACGTAGTCGTAGCCCTCCTCCGCCCACAGCGGGAGGATGATCGGCACCTCTTCCAGGATGTACTCGCGGCATTGCGCAGCCGCGCGCTCGACGTCGGCGTCCGGGTCGCGCAATCGCAGGCGCTCGATGAACACGCCGATGGTGGCCTCGATGGCGCCGCGCAGGTCCTCGCTCTCGCGGTAGAGCTGGTCCACCTGCTGGCGCAGCTCGGCGTAGCGGTCGGAGGCCAGCTCCTGGTTCCAGCGGCTGACCGTTACCGGTGCTTCCAGCCCCGACAGGTAGCGGCGGTTGCGCGCCAGCCAGGCGTCGCCGTCGCGGATCGAGGCGGACAGCGCCTCCCCCGGCGACTTGCCGTGCTTGTTGTGGCGCTGCAGGGTGTCGGCCACCACCACCTTCACCCGGCTGAAGCCGGACTTGTTGATCAGGTGCACGGTGGAGCTGAGCTTCTGCCCCTCGTGGTACTCCTGCCCCACGCTCACCGCCAGTACACAGCGCTTGCCGGTGAAGTCCAGCTCCTCGCCGCCCTTGTTGAAATAGGCTTTCAGGTTGATCGCTTCCACGTCACTCATGCTGCTTAGCTCCAATAGGCCAGGGGCTGGTCGTCGCCGAAATAACCGATGAATACGCCGAGGGTGATCCGCGTGGCGGTGGCCGAGGGGCGCACCGCATGGATCAGCCGCGGGTTGAGCAGGATCAGGTCGCCCGGCTCGGGCTTGACCACCACCTCCGGCGGCGGCAGCAGGTGCCGTTCGATGCCGTAGGCACGCGAGCCGCGCAGCCGCTCGTATTCCGCCTCGTCGGGCTGCTGGCCCCAGAACTCCAGTTCGCCGCCGTCCTCCGGGATGGCCAGGTAGACGTTGGCGGACAGCTGCGTCAGCAGCTTGGGCTCGTGGTCCTGGGGCGCGTTGCGCTCGAGGTTGTCGGTATGGGGGGTGAGGTCGGTGCCATTGCCGAGGAAGCGGGTGATGCCGACGAAGCACTTCTGCCCGTTCACATCCAGCAGGCGCGCGCCCTTGGGCCAGACCTCATCGAGCAGCAGGCGCAGCTCGTCGATGGGCGACGCCAGGGGCCGGAACACGTCGCGCACGCGGCGGATGGTGGGCACGGCCTGGGCGTGGTACTCGGCGCGGCTGGCCTCGTCGCCGATCTCGATATAGGCCTTGCCCAGGCGCACGAACTCGTTCTGCTCGCTGAAGGCGCTGCGCAGTTCGTGGCGGCTGAGCCGCTCACGGGCCAGTTCGACGGTGTCGGCCGGGGCAAAGCCCTTGATGAGGATGCCGTAGTGCCGGGCCTGGATCAGGCCGGCCAGGTGGTCGGCGGTCAGTTCATCGACCGTGGTGGTGATCAGCATGGTGTTGCCTCGCATGTATCCCTGAAATGGAACGTCCGTTGTGGGTTCGGGGAAGGGTCGGCCTGGGAGGAGCGTGGGCTTCGGGACGGGTCATGGATGCGCCTCCCCGTGGCTGTTGAAGCGCCGGTCCACCTGCTCGGCTGCCACGAAGCCGGGGCCGATCACACCCTCGTCCCGGTACAGCCGGGCGGTGTCGGCGAGGTCCTGCACCAGGGCCTCGTCCACGTCCACCCGCCGGGGCTGCGAGTAGCGGTTGGAGCGCAAATGCACCTCCAGTGGCAGGCCGCTCTGGCGCGCCTGGATCGCCGAGAAGGCCTCGACATGGGCGTTGGCCCAGTCCCAGGCGCGGCCGACGCGCTGGAGGAAGTCTCGCAGCTGCTCCGGCTTGTCGCGGATCGCCGCCGGGTTGGCCACCAGCAGCATGTTGCCGGCGAACAGCCCTTCCCCGCTGACCAGCACCCGCGTGCCGCCTTCCAGCTGCACCATGCTGGTGTACGGGTCCCAGGTGGCCCAGGCATCCGCCCCGCCGTTGGCCAGCAGGCTGCGGGACTCCCCCGGCTGCAGGAACACGAACGTCGCATCGCGCCCGCTGCGGCCCACCGAGCGCAACGCCGCCAGCGCCAGGTAATGGCCGATGGAGCCGCGCGTGGTGGTGATGCGCGTGCCCACCAGGGACGCGGCATCGGTGAGCGGCGAGCCCTCGGGCACGACGATGGCCACCGCCGTGGGCGTGACCTTCAGGCGCACCACGCCCACCGTCTTCAACCCGGCACCGGCCGAGGCGGCGAAGACGAAGGGCGCGACGCCCAGGGTGCCGACGTCCACCGCGCCGGCGCTCAGGGCCTCGGCCGTGGGCGCCGCCGCGCCGAAGGCGGCGAACTCGATGGGGTACGGCACCGACTCCAGCTCTCCGGCGGCCTGCAGCAGCACCTGCAGCGAGTTCTTCTGGCTCGACACGCGCAGCGCCTCGGCGCCCAGCGCGGGGGCAGCCCCCAGCGCCAGGCACAGGAGACCCGCCAGCAAACGTCCCGTGCCCATCATCAGAACGCCAGGCTCACGCGGCCGTAGTAGTAGCCGCCACCCAGGCCGTACGGGGAGAACATCCCGTACTCGTAGGTGCCGGCCCAGGGCACGATGCCGATCTTGTCCGGGTAGACGTCGAACAGGTTGTTCGCCCCCAGGGCCACGGTGAGGTTCTGGGTGACGTCGTAGGCGACGTCGATGTCGGTGATCCACTTGGCGCTGTAGGTGCGGTCGTTGGCCGGGATATTCGAGCCCTCGGTGTATTCGCCGTAGCGGGTCAGCGTCAGGTTGAGGGTCCAGTCGTCCACCTTGTAGTTGGTGTTGAGGATCCACTTGTCCTTGGGCGTGGCCTTGGTCAGGTCGGTTTGCTGCTGGCGGTCGAACAGCACGTAGCCGGAACCCAGGCTGGACAGCTCGGGCGGCGTGTCGGCGAGGTCGCGGATGGTGGTCTTGTTGTGGTTGTAGGCCAGGCTCCAGCGCACCGTGCCGTACTCGTCCAGCGGTTGGCGGTACTCGGCCACCAGGTCGACGCCCTTGGTGCGGGTGTCGGCGGCGTTGGCGAAATACTGGCCGGAAAGGTTCGGCGACAGGCCGTTGGCCACCAGGATCGCCGACACCGCCGGGCCGGTGAGCACGCCGGTCTGCAGGATGCGGTCGTCGATGTCGATCAGGTAGAAGTCGGCGGTGAGGCGCAGGCGGTCGGTGGGTTCGGCGGTGAAGCCCAGGCTGTAGTTGCGCGAGGTCTCCGGTTCCAGGGCCTTGGCACCGAGGGCGATGGCTTCCCGCGAGCCGGGGCGCATCTGCTTGGTGCGCGCGGTGGTGGTGGAGCCGCCGGCACCAAAGATGGTCACCGAGCTGGTGGAGGAGAACACGTTCTGCGCCAGGGATGGCGCGCGGAAGCCGTTGCTCACCGCCGCCCGCACCGCGTAGCCCGGGGCGAACTCGTAGCGGGTGGTGAACTTGCCGCTGAGGGTCTCGCCGATGTCCTGGTTGTAGCGCTCGTAGCGCAGGGCGAAGGCGTTGTACCACTGCGGGGTGACGTTGAGGCCGAAGTCCACATAGGCGGCGCCGCTGTGGCGGATCATGTCGCCAGCGTCCTCGGGGGTGGTGCCGTTGACCGAGAACAGGCCCGGGTCGGGTCGGCGCCCGCCCAGGCTGCCGCTGGGAATCACGTAGTTGCCGTAGTTGTAGGAGTTGGGCTCGCCCTCGGTGAGTTCGTACTTCTCCCAGCGGTATTCGATGCCGGCGGAGGTTTCCAGGGGGCTGTCCAGGCCGATGTCCAGCGCACGGGTCAGGTCCAGGTTGGTGGTCCACTGGTCGAAGATCTCGTCGGTCAGGTGGAAACGTCGCTGACTGAAATCCGGCCCGTTGGAGAGGTTGAGGTTGTTGTCGGTGTAGAGCTTGGCCTTGTCGCGACCGTAGCTGGTGGAGAGGTCCCAGTCCCAGTCGGCGGCCAGGCCCTTGAGCCCGGCGAGGAACTGGTAGTCCGTCTCGTTCACCTCGCGGGTGGCCTGACCGCCCTTGGGGTACGGCTGGTTGGCCAGCCAGTTGGTGGCGGTGATGTCGGTGGGCGCACGGTGGCCGAGCACCTTCTTGCCGTCGCGGTAGCTGAGGGTGGAGAAGGAGTAGAACTTGAGGTCATCGCCCAGCGGCAGCTCCAGGTTGTAGGCGCTGCTGTAGGTGCGGTCGCGGCCCAGGCCGTACTCCTCGCCCCAGCCGTGGCGCTGGGTGATGCGCGGGTCGGGCTGGCCGTTGGCGAGGGTGCCGAAGTTGCCGCGCACGGCGCCGGCGCGGTCATAGGGCTCCTGCACCTTTGCGTCGAAGGAAAGGTTGAAGAAGCCGCCCTCCCCCAGGCCGAAGCCGAAGTTGGCGGCCTCGTGGCCGGTGGTGCCGTCGCCGCTGTAGTACTGGCCGAGGGAGCTGTCCGAGGTGATCCCCTCGGCGTCCTTCTTGAGGATGATGTTGATCACCCCGGCGATGGCGTCGGAGCCGTACTGGGCGGCGGCGCCGTCGCGCAGCACCTCGATGCGCTCGATGGCGGCGGTGGGAATCAGGTCCAGGTCCACCGGCACGGCGGCGGTGCCGACCCGGGCGTTGTTGTTGATCATCGCGGTGTTGTGGCGGCGCTTGCCGTTCACCAGGATCAGCACCTGGTCACCGCCCAGGCCGCGCATGCTGATGCCACGCACCAGGAAGGCGGTGCCGCCGCCGTTGATGGTGGGTGCGTTGAAGGACGGCAGCAGGCGCGTGAGCATGTCCTTGAGGCCGTTCTGGCCGCTGGTCTTCAACTGCTCGCCGGAGATCACGTCCACCGGCGCGGGGCTGTCGGTCACGGTGCGCTGCTGGCTGCCGCGCACGCCGGTCACCACTACGGTGGACAGGGTCGGGTCGCTGGCGGCCAGCGCCTCGCCGCCCAGGGCGAGGAGCAGCGCGGCGCTGAGGGGGGAAAGCGAGAAGGTCTTGCTGAAGGCGTTACGCATCACGGGACTTCCTGTAGGCGACCGCAACCCGGCCGCATCTGGCTCGATCTGTGGGGGATTGGGTCAGCGGGCCTTGGCGGCCACCGCCTCGACTTCGATCAGCGCGCCGGGCAGCACCAGGCCGGCCACCTGCACCGTGGTGCGGGTCGGCTTCAGCGGCTGCTTCTCGCTGCCGAAGAACTGCCGGAAGCCGCGCTGCAGGCCCTCGAAGTCCATGCGCCCGTCCAGTTTCGGGTCGCCCACCAGGTACACCCGCAGTTGCACCACATCGCCCAGGCCGAGGCCGCGCGGGGCCAGGGCGGCCTCCACCTTGCGCAGCACGGCGACGGTCTGCGCCTCGGTGTCGCCGGCGGCGCGCAGGTCGTCCTTGGCGGCCTTGGGGTCGGCCGGGTCCGGCAGGATGCCGGAGACGAAGGTCAGCGCCGTGCCCGGCGGCAGGGTCGCCGACTGCAGGATCGGCGAGTTGGGATAGGTCGAGGGCACCCGCTCGATCTCCGCGGCCTGGCCGACGGTGGCGAAAAGGACCCCCAACCCCAGAAGGGCATGTTTGAAAGGCATCGCGAAAGCTCCAAGGTCTGTGTTGGCGCCAGCCTCGGAGGTCCGCTACCTGGCAGGTGGATCTGGTTATGGATGCGGCGCGGCGTGGTTCAGGCCGTTTGCCGGTGTTGCGACGTGCCTTGCGCACGCTCGAAGATGTTCCGCACCACGCGCCGGGCAGCGCCGGCGGCGGCTTCCTGCCAGATGCCCACGCCGCTGTGGGCGAGGCCGTCGCTGGTCAGGTGCACGCGGCCCTGGGCCTGGTTGAGCAGGCCGTAGTCCGGCTCCGCCACCTCGTGGCTGATCCAGGGGCCGAGGCTGTGGGGAATGCGGTTCCAGGCGATGGCCAGCGGCTTGCGCAGGTCCTGCCCGTGGCCGGGGTGCAGCAGCTCCACGGCCTGGCGCGACAGGGCGATCTGCTCGTCGATGGTCTTGTCGCCGAATTTGCGCGCCACCTCGCCGTTGTTGTACGCGGCAATGAGGATGCCCTCGGCCTGGTTGAAGCCGCCGCTGGGGTACCAGAGCCCCGAGGCCTCCTGGTTGATGAAGGAAAGCCCGCCGTAGATCTGGTAGTCGGTCTCCCAGAAGCGCCGCGACTGCCAGGCCACCTTGTTGGCGTAGCCGAACTGCACCGCCGAGATCGCCTGGCGCACCGGGGCGGTGAAGTTGCTGTCGATCCTGGCCAGCAGCGGCAGCGGCAGCGCGATCACCGCGTAGTCGCTGGTCACCTGCTGCTCGCGGCCGCTGCGGCGGTCGCGGTAGCCGATCTCCACGCGGTCCTCGTGGTTGCGGATGGAGCGCACCTCCGCCCCCAGGCGCAGGGACGGCTGCAGGTGGCGCTGGAAGGCCGCCGGGATGCGGTCCATGCCGCCCACCGGCTGGAACATGGTGGGCGAGAATTCCGGGTATTCGTCGATCATCAGCGCGGTGCCCAGGGCCGGGTTGAGCAGCGTGCGCAGCGGCAGCGGCTCGTTCTTCTGCGCCAGCTGGTCGCCGGCGCCGGGCCACACCTTGTAGCCGGAGCGCGCCGAGCCGAGGTAGTCGAGCTTCTCCGAGAGGTCGCCCCAGGTCTTGAGGAAGCCCAGCAGGTTCTGCCGGTCGGCCGCGTTCAGCTCCTGGTCCAGGGCCTGGCGGTTGACCGCCTTGGCCAGCAGCTCGGCGATGTGGCCACGGCTGTCGTTCACCGCCTGGCGGATCTGCATCGGCGGCGCGGACAGGTCCGGGCGCACCAGGGCGTTGCGGCTGGTGTTGACCAGCACCTCCAGCTCCACGCCCAGCTCGCGGCAGTAGCCGAGCATCAGCTGGTGGTGGCTGGGCAGGCGCGCGGGGCCGGCGTTGAAGTAGAAGCCTTCGTCGAAGTCAGCGACCTGGGTGGTGCCGTCGGTGTACTCGACGCGATCGCCGCGGCGCAGCGTCCAGTTGCGCCCGCCGACCCGCTCGCGGGCCTCCAGCAGGGTCACGGCGAAGCCGGCCTTGCGCAGCTCGTAGGCCGCCACCAGCCCGCCGATGCCGGCACCGACCACGGTGACGCTGGCGCCCTGCCCCAGGCCGCTGGCCGGTTGCAGCGCCGCATAGTTCTCCTGGCTGGCACCCGTGGCCGGGCTCATCACCCCGAGCACACCCATGGCCGCCATGGCGGCGCGGTAGCCCCCAACGGCACCGATGCGGGCGATGAGCTGTCGTCTGGTCAAAGGCATTGCAGGCACTCTCCTTGATTCCCTTCCACCAGGCACGGCTCGCCCGATGGCGCCCTTCCCTGGCTGCATCCGGATATCGCATCCGGTTATAGATTCACATCAAAGAGCTTCGAAATCGCTCTATGTGGAGCCATCCTATGGGGCGGAATTTGATAAGAGAAATACATTTTGAGCATATGCAAATATTAAAATGTTTCATTTTTATCAATCTGCATATTGCGTGAAACGCATAATCATCTTGAAACATCATGCCCACGTAGCCCAAGGCACGGGCGGCGCGGAGCTGACGAGACGGGATGGCAACCGTAGGAGGCGAAGGGCGCAGGCACCGTCCGTAGCCCGGACCTGCGTTTACCGCATGGGATGGCGCTGAGCGATTTCGTGTGGAGATCGGCGCCAGGGTGCATCTGGGGAGCCCGGACTTCGGTCCGGGGATGCCACAGGCTTCGCTCCCGGGCTGAAGCCCGGGCTACTTCGAGGCGGCGTTTGCTTCCGCTGCCGCCAGCACCCGCAGCAGGTTGCCGCCCCAGATCGCGGCGAGGTCCTGCTCGCTGTAGCCGGCGGCGAGCAGGCGTTCGCTGATGCGTGGCAGGTCGCTGACGTCGCGCAGGCCTTCCACGCCGCCGCCACCGTCCCAGTCGGCGCCGATGCCGACGTGTTGCGGGCCGACCACGTCGAGGATGTGCAGCAGGTGCGCCATGAAGTCGTCCAGGCGCGTGGGTGGCAACGGGTAGCGTGCATCGGCCTCGCGGATGCGCCGGGCGAGGTCGGCCACCTGTTCCGGGGAGAGGCTGGCGGCCAGGCGGAACTCGCGGTACAGCGGTGCCATGGCCTTGTCCCGCTCGGGGTTGGGCGCACGTGGCACGAGATCGCTGGGGAAGCTGTTGACCTGCACCACCCCGCCCTTTTCCGCGAGCCTGCGCAGGCGTGCGTCGTCGAGGTTGCGCGGGTGCGGGCCGATGGCGCGGGCGCCGGAGTGCGAGGCGATCACGGGGGCGCGGGACAACTCCAGCACCTGGTCGAACACCGCGTCGGAGGCATGGGACACATCGATGAGAATCCCCAGCCGGTTGGCCTCCCCCACCAGCTCGCGCCCGGCCGGGCTGAGGCCGTGCCATTCCGGCAGCGCGGTGGCGGAGTCGGCGAATGAATTGTTCTGCGCGTGCACCAGGCCGAGCATGCGCAGCCCCAGGCGCTGGTAGGTGGCCAGGCGGCCGGGATCGGCCGCCAGGGGCTCGGCGTTCTCCATGCTGATCAGCACCACGCGGCGCCCCGAGGCGACGATGCCCGGCACCTCCTGCGCGCGGGTGGCCAGGGCGAATTCATCGGGCCGCGCGGCGACCATGTCGCGGATGCGGGTGATGACTGCCAGGCCGTGCTCGCTGGCCAGGGTGCGCCCCTCCGCCGTGCGCGGGCCCTGGGGCGTGAACACGGCGAAGAAGCCGCCATCCAGCCCGCCCTCGCGCATGCGCGGCAGGTCGACCTGGGACAGGTCGTCGGCGTAGCGGTGGCGCTGGCTGATGTCCCAGCCGGGCCGCGCCAGTTGCATGGGCGTGTCGAGGTGGCTGTCGAGCACCAGCAGCCGCTCGTGGAGGGCGCGGATAGCGGGCGGGACGTCGGCAGCCTGGGCGCTGCCGGTGAGCACTGCCAGGGCGATCAGGGGTGGCTTGAGGTGCATGGAACCGATCCTTGGATGCCTGGGATACGTGACGGGCTCAGCCCCAGCGGAAGCTCCGATCCCAAAGCGACGCCACGTCCAACCGCTGCGGCAGCACGCCGGCCTCGAAGAAGGTGTCGGCCACGGCCTGCTGGGAGCGCACGGCGGCGTCGTCCACTGCCTGCAGCACGCGCGGCCCGCTCTGGGCCTTGTACTGGGCGAGGAACACCTCGCGGGGGATGCCGAGGATCTTCTCGCTCTTGGCCGCCCAGGCCTCCGGGTTGTGCTGCACCCATTGCCAGCTGCGGTACTCGCGCTGGACGTAGTCCTCGATGGCCGCGCGCTTGCCCGGGTCGTCGATGGCGCGCTGGTTGGCGGCGATCACGTAGTTGCCGGAGAGGTAGCCCTGCCCCGTGCGCAGCACCCTTGCGCCGCTGCGCAGCTCGGCCAGCTGGATGAAGTAGCCGAAGGTCACCCAGACATCCAGATTGCCGTTCTGGAAGGCGGCGAAACCATCCTGGGGCGTCAGCGCGAAGGGTTGGATGTCGGCCAGGGTCAGGCCCTGCTCCTTCAATGCGCGCAGCAGCATGTAGTGCGACGAGGTGGAGCGGATGTAGCCCACGCGCTTGCCCGGCAGCTCCGCCAGGGATTGCATGGCCGAGCCCTTGGGCACCACGAAGGCCTGGTTGTTGACGTCGCCGGTGAGCACGGCGATGAGCTTCACCGGCGCCTGGTTCCTGATGCCGAAGATCGGCGGGATCTCGCTCATGGGCGCGAGGTCCAGGGTGCCGCTGATCAGCGCCTCGAAACCGAGGTTGCCGCCGTTGAACTCGGCGTATTTCACCGCGTAGGGCGGACGCTCGATGCCCGCCTCGTCGAAGAAGGTGGGCGCCGCGCCCTTGTAGGTGGCGACGTTGAGGCCGATGCCGTTCCAGTCCCGGGCGAAGGCCGTGGGCAGCGCGCAGGCGAGCCCGGCCAGGGCGGAATACTGGAGGAAGTGACGGCGGTTCATGGGGGCTCCTTGCAATCAGTCGAGGAAGTCGGGCTCGTCGCGCAACAGGCGGTCCCAGTAGGGCTGGAAGCTGAACCAGCCGCCGAATTCGGTGCCCACCTGGCGCGCGGTGTGTTCGGCCACGGCCGGGGGAATGGGCCGGGGCGTGCCGGCGGCCTCGGCCAGCAGTTGGGCGTGGGCGGCGTTGTCCAGGGCGATAAAGCGCCAGACGGCCGCCTCCACCGTGCGGCCGACGGTGAGCAGGCCGTGGTTCTGCAGGATCAGCGCGACGTTGCTCGGCCCCAGGGTGGCGGCGATGCGCGCGCCCTCGCTGGCTTCCAGCACCACGCCGGTGAAGTTGTCGAACAGCGCGTGCTTGCCGTGGAAGGCGCAGGCGTCCTGGGTCAGCGGGTCGAGCAGGCGCCCGAGGCTGGACCAGGCCTTGCCGTACAGCGAGTGGGCATGGGCGGCGGCGACCACGTCCGGTCGGGCCTCGTGCAGCGCGGCGTGGATGGCGAAGGCGGCGAGGTTGAGTGCGCCCTGCCCTTCGACGATCTCGCCGTGGGGGTTGACCAGCAGCAGGTCGGAGACGCGGATATGGCCGAAGTACACGCCCACCGGGTTGACCCAGAAGTGGTCGGGGAACTCCGGGTCGCGCACGGTGATGTGGCCGGCGCCGCCCATGTCGAAGCCGTGGCGGGCGAACAGGCGGAAGGAGCCGGCCAGGCGCTGCTTGCGCAGCAGGCGCTCGGCCTCGACCGTGGGTTGCTGCGGCGGCTCCTGCCAGCGGTATACGGTGTGGCCGTCGCGGGGCAGCGAGTAGGCCGTGGGTTGCGGGGTGCCGGTGAGGCCGGTCAGCCTGGCGGTCATGCGGTTTCTCCTTGAAGGGCCGGCGGGCTCAGTAGCCACGCGTGGCCTGCACCAGGTTCTCCAGCGGTTGCCCGCTGTGGAAACGTTCGAGGTTGCGCGCCAGCAGCGCTACGAGGTTGCGGTACACCTGCGGCGTGTTGGCCGAGGTGTGGGGGCTCAGTCGTACACGGGGATGGCTGTAGAACGGGTGCCCGGCCGGCAGCGGCTCGGGGTCGGTGACATCGAGGCTGGCGAGCGCCAGGCGCCCGTCGTCCAGGGCCTGCAGCAGCGCGGCCTGGTCCACCAGGGCGCCGCGCGCGACGTTGATCAGGTGCAGGCCGGGGCGCGCCGAGGCCAGGGTCTCGCGGTTGACCACATAGTGCGTCTCGGCGGTGGCGGGCGCGGCCAGCACCAGGTGATCAGCGCGGGCGAAGAGTTCATGGATGTCGCCGGCGCGCTGCACGCCGTCCAGGCCGAAGGGCTGGGGTGAATGGCGCAGGGCGAGCACCTGCATGTCCAGCGCCAGGGCCTTGTGCGCCAGGTCACGGGCGATGCTGCCGAAGCCGTAGAGCCCCAGCGTGCTGCCGGCCAGGGACGCCAGCGGGCGTTGCCGCCAGGCGTCGGCGCTGTCGATCCACAGCTCGGGCAGCTGCTTGGCGGCGACGAAGATGGCCGCCAGGGCGAACTCGGCGATGCTGCTGGCGGTGGCGCCCCGGGCGCTGGCCACCGGCGGGCCGTCGAACAGCCAGGGCGGGAAGAAATCCAGCCCCGAGCTCACCAGTTGCACGAACCCCAGGCCGAAGGGCCAGCCGGGGGGCGGCTCGGCGGCGTTGCGCCAATCGGCGTGGGGCGCGGCGAGCAGCACCTGTATGTCCGTCGGCAGCGTGCTGGGCACCCCACGAGGCAGGTCCAGCACCTCCACGCCCGGCAGGCGCGCGCGCAGCAGGTCGTTGAAGGTGCCGTCCAGTTGGCTGGCGATGCGCGCCCGGCTCATGCCTGCCCGCCCCGGCTGGGCAACGCGAACGCGGCGCGGCCGGCGGCGCCGAGCACGGCGTCGTTCTGCGGTGTGTGGATGCGACTGCAGAGCACGTCGCGGTAGTGCCGCTCCAGCGGGTTGCCCCGGGCCAGGGCCGGGTTGCCGATGGCTTCCACGCCCAGCTCTACGGCGGTGATGGCCTGGGTGGTGACCAGGTACTTGACCTGGGTCGCCTCGCTGACGGGGATGCGGCCTTCGGCGGCGGCGTCGAGCAGTACGCGGTTGGACAGCAGCAATGCGTCGATGCGCCCCACCAGTTCCTGGAAGCGCGGCAGGCTGGAGAGCGGTGCGCCGAGGTTGGCCGGCGTGCGCTCGGCCAGCCAGCCCACCAGCCAGTCCCGGGCGGCGCGGGCCACGCCGTCGTAGATGCTGGAGAGCAGCACGGCGAGCCAGAGCACGCCGCTGGAGTCCAGCTCCGAGGGTCGCGGCTGGCTGGCGGGGAGGATGTCCACGGCGTATTCGTCGGGCACCAGGACGTCGTCGAAGACCACGTCGTGGCTGCAGGTGGCGCGCATGCCCAGGTGGTCCCAGGTTTCCTCGATGCGGATGCCCGGCGTGTCGCGGTGCACCAGCCAGGTGCCGACACGGGGTTCGGCCTCGTCGCTGCGCGCCCACACAGACAGCCAGGTGAGCCCGGGGATGCCGGTGGAGTAGATCTTGCGCCCGCTGATGCGCCAGCCCTCGGGCACGCGCCGGGCGATGGTGCCCGGCAGGCCGCCACGGGCGGGGGTGCCCAGGTCCGGCTCCACGCGCAGGGCGTTGATCAGCGCGCCCTCTTCCACCGCCTCGCGGGCCAGGCGCAGGCGCAGGTGCTCGGGCCAGGCCTGGTTGGCCTGCAGGCGCGCGTGCTGCAGGTATTGCATCACCAGCACCAGGGCGGTGGACGGCTCGCCCCGCGCCACGGCGGCGATCACCCGGCGCGCCTGTGCCAGGCTGGCCTCGCTGCCGCCGAGGCTACGCGGCACGGTGAGGGCGATGAGGCCGTGTTCGTGCAGGCGGCGCAGGTTGGCGTGGGGGAATTCGCCGTGGCGGTCGTAATGGGCGGCGCTGGCGGCGAACTCGTCGCTGAGCTGGGCCAGCAGGTCGGCGAAGGCCGGGGAATCGAGGTCGGGCACGCGGGCCGTCTCCTTGGCGGTTTTCAAGTCGAAGCTCATCGTTGGGCGGTCCGTGCGAGGGTGTGGACGAAGGGGCTGGCCGGCGCTTCGACGCCGAGCAGGGTGAGCAGGTGCTGGCGCAGCTCCTGGAAGCCGCGGCTGGCCACCTCCCGTGGACGCGGCAGGCGCACGGGGATCTGTTCGGCGATGCGTCCGGCCTCCAGCACGACGACGCGATCGGCCAGCAGCACCGCCTCGTCGACGTCGTGGGTGACCAGCAGCACCGAGGGCTGGTGGGTGCACCACAGCTCGATGATCAGCTGGTGCATGCGGATGCGGGTCAGCGCATCCAGCGCGGCGAAGGGCTCGTCCAGCAGCAGCAACTCCGGCTCGCGCACCAGGGCGCGGGCCAGGGCCACGCGCTGCGCCTCGCCGCCGGACAGGGTGCCGGGCCAGGCGTCGAGGCGATGGCCCAGCCCCACTTCCTGCAAGGCGGCCAGGGCGCGGGTCTGCGGGTTGGCGCCGCGCAGGCCGAGGGCGACGTTGCGCCAGGCGCGCTTCCAGGGCATCAGCCGGGGCTCCTGGAACACCGCCGCGTGGGCCTCGGGCACCTCCAGCGTGCCGCCGTCCACCGCGTCCAGCCCGGCCAGGGCGCGCAGCAGGGTGGTCTTGCCCGAGCCGCTGCGCCCCAGCAGGGCGACGAATTCGCCGGCGCCCAGCTCCAGGTCGAGGCCGTCGAGCACGGCCTGGCCGGCGAAGCGACGGGTCAGCCCGCGCACGCGCACCGGTGGGCGCAGGCGTTGCAGCGCAACATCCATGGTCAGTTCCTTATGAAGGTGGGGCGCCAGGCCAGGGCCAGGCGTTCGAGCAGGCGCACCAGGGCGTCGATGGACAGGCCCAGCACGCTGTAGACGATGAGGCAGATGACGATCACGTCGGTGCGCATGAAGTCGCGGGCGTCGTTGACCAGGTAGCCGAGGCCGGCGCTGGCGTTGATCTGCTCCACCACCACCAGGCCGAGCCAGCTGATGCCGAAGGCGTAGCGCAGGCCGACGAAGAAGGACGGCAAGGCACCGGGCAGGATGACGTGGACCACCAACTCCAGGCGGCTGAGGCCGAACAGGCGCCCCGCCTCCACCAGCTTGGGATCGACGCCGCGGATGCCGGAGAACAGCGTGAGGTAGACCGGGAAGGTGGTGCCGAGGGCGATCAGGGCGATCTTCGGTGTCTCACCCACGCCGAACCAGAGGATGAACAGCGGCACGATGGCCAGGAACGGCAGCGTGCGCAGCATCTGCACCGGGGAGTCGATGATCAGCTCGCCCCGGCGCGACAGGCCGGCCAGCAGGGCCAGCACCGTGCCGAGGGACACGCCTATGGCCAGCCCGCTGAGGGCGCGCTTGAGGGACACCCAGAGGTGCCCGGCCAGCTCGCCGCTGGCGATCATCTGCCAGAGGGTG
The DNA here is from genome assembly GCF_032621675.1 of Pseudomonas sp. zfem003. Lineage (NCBI taxonomy): Bacteria > Pseudomonadati > Pseudomonadota > Gammaproteobacteria > Pseudomonadales > Pseudomonadaceae > Pseudomonas > Pseudomonas sp. zfem003. The sequence continues at coordinate 41,500 of NZ_JAVYJG010000001.1, forward strand.
TCGCCGATGGCGCTGGGCGCGGCGATGATGCGCGCCGGCAGCAGGCCCGTGCGGGAGGCCAGCTCCCAGAGCAGGAGCAGCACCAGCGGGCTGACCAGGCGCAGGCCGAGGTTGCTCCAGCCCTTCCAGCGCAGGGGCGCCAGCAGGGCCGTCAGTGCGGTGCCCGGGGGCACCAGGGCGTTGCTTCGCCGGGACATTCCTTCTCCTCGCTCGAGGCCTTTCCAATGGTCGGGGGCCGCAGGCGGGAGGTTGGATCGAGCCCGCTGCAGCCTGGCTTGACCCACATGCTATCCATCTAAAAAACCGCAGTGAAATTCGATCTGGTTCTAATCTAATATACAAATCGCGCATCTAACCAATGCAGTTACATGCAAGATGCTTTGGTTATGAGCCTGCCGCGGCCCCCTCCTCCGCCTGGTGCGCCACGCGCTGGGCCACGGTCTCGCCGAACAGCGCCACCGGCGCCTGCAGGTTGCCGAGGAAGCGCGGGTGGATCAGCCACAGGTCGATCACCGGCTTGAAGTCGCTCACCGGCACCACCTCCAGCCGCTCGCGGTGACGGCTGTTCTCCAGCAGCGGGCGCGGCACCAGGCCGAAGCCCAGGCCATTGGCGATCAGCCCCAGTTGCAGCTCGGTGCCGAAGGTCTCCAGGTTGATGCGCAGCGACAGCCCCTCGTCGCTCAGGGCCCGTTGCAGGCCGGCGCGGAAGCCGCAGCCATCGGGGTTCAGCACCCAGCCGCGCTGGTAGCAATCGGCGAGCTTGCAGGAGCGCTTGCGCACCTCGCCCTTGGCCGCGACTACCACCAGGTCCATGCGCGCCAGGGAGCGCCCGACTATGCCTTCGGGGAACACCTTGCCCGCCGGGAACAGCGCGGCCACGGCGTCCAGCTCCCCGTTCTCCATCTTGCCCAGCAGGTGGCTGCCCCAGCCGGTGGACACCTGGGTCTGCAGGTCCGGGTAGAGGGTCTTGAGCTGGCTGAGGGCGTCCAGCAGCACCACGTCACCCACCGTCTGCGGCACGCCCAGGCGCAGCACGCCGCTGGGGGAGGAATCGCTCAGCACCAGTTCGCGCAGGGCGTCCATCTCGCGCAGCACCGAGCGGCACTGCTCGTACACGCGCATGCCCATGGGCGTGGGCTTCAGCGGCTTGGTGTTGCGGTCCAGCAGGCTGACGCCGAGGGCCTCTTCGAAGTTCTGCACGCGCCGGGTGATGGCCGGCTGGGTGAGCTGCAGGGACTCCGCCGCCTGGCTGATCGACTGGCTGCGGATGACGGCCACGAATGCATCGATATCATCTATCTTCATTCTTTATTCGCATAATAAATGGCTGGAAGAATACGTAAGAAGAATAATATCTTTTGCCCCGGCACGGTAGCGGTTACCGCTGCGCACTCACGGACATCGAGGGAACCATGTCTCAAACGCCCAACCTCGGACGGCTACGCGGCTTCATCGTCGACCTCGCCGACCTCCTCGCCCAGGCACCGGACGAGCCACGGATACTCGACCAGGGCGCCGCGCTGCTGCGCGACCTGGTGAGCACCGACGACTGGCTGCCGGACGCCTACGCCCAGCCCAGCCCGGAGCGCTACCAGCAGTACCTGCTGCACGCCGACTCGCGCCAGGCCTTCTCCATCGTCAGCTTCGTCTGGGGCCCCGGCCAGTCCACCCCGGTGCACGACCACCGCACCTGGGGGCTGATCGGCATGCTGCGCGGCGCCGAGCTCAGCCAGGGCTTCGCCCGCAACGCCGACGGCAGCCTGCGGCCCCAGGGCGCGGCGGAATCCCTGCAGCCGGGCGACGTGGTCGCCGTGTCGCCCCGGGTGGGCGACATCCACCAGGTGCGCAACGCCTTCGAGAACCGCACCTCCATCAGCATCCACGTGTACGGCGCCAACATCGGTGCGGTGCGTCGCGCCGTCTATGCCGAGGGCGGCGTCGAGAAGCCCTTCATCTCCGGTTATTCCAACCTCCACCTGCCCAATATCTGGGACCTGTCGAAAGAGAGCCTGGCGCCATGAGCCGTATCCCCCTTCGCCGTTTTGCCGACATCCGCTCCGCCCTCCTCGCCCACGAGGAAGTCGCCCTCATCGACCTGCGCGAGGAGGCCCCCTTCGCCGAGGCGCACCCGCTGTTCGCGGCCAATATCCCGCTGTCCAAGCTGGAACTGGAAGTGCTCGACCGCGTGCCCCGCCGCGACACCGCCGTGACCCTCTACGACGACGGCGAAGGCCTGGCCGAGCGCGCCGCCGAGCGCCTGCTGCAACTCGGTTACAGCGACGTAGCGTTGCTGGAGGGCGGCCTCGCCGGCTGGCGCGAGGCCGGCGGCGAGCTGTTCCGTGACGTCAACGTGCCCAGCAAGGCCTTCGGCGAACTGGTGGAAAGCCAGCGCCACACGCCCTCCCTCGCCGCAGAGGAAGTGAAGGCGCTACTGGACGCCAAGGCCGACGTGGTGGTGCTCGACGCCCGCCGCTTCGACGAATACCAGACCATGAACATCCCCGGCTCCATCAGCGTGCCCGGCGCCGAACTGGTGCTGCGCGTGCGCGAACTGGCGCCGGACCCGAGCACCCGGGTGATCGTCAACTGCGCCGGGCGCACCCGCAGCATCATCGGCACCCAATCCCTGGTGAACGCCGGCATCCCAAACCCGGTGGCCGCCCTGCGCAACGGCACCATCGGCTGGACCCTGGCCGGGCAGACGCTGGAGCACGGCCAGCAACGGCGCTTCGCCGAGGTCGGCCAGCACACCCGCGAACAGGCCGGGCAGGCAGCCCGCGCCGTGGCCGACAAGGCTGGCGTACGCCGCGCCGGCCTCACACAGCTGCACGACTGGCACGCCGAGCCCGGCCGCACCACCTACCTGTTCGACGTGCGCACCGAAGAGGAATACCGCGCCGGCCACCTGCCCGGCGCGCGCTGGGTCGCCGGCGGCCAGCTGGTGCAGGAGACCGACCACTACGCCAGCGTGCGCGGCGCCCGCATCGTCCTCGCCGACGACGACGGCACCCGCGCCAACATGACCGGCTCCTGGCTGGCGCAACTGGGTTGGGAGGTGCATGTACTGGACGGGCTCACGGCAGCGGACTTCAGCGAGAGCGGCGCCTGGCGCCCCGCCCTGCCCGCCCTGCCCCAGGTCGAAGCCATCGCCCCACAGACCCTGGCCACCTGGCTGGAGCATGGCGACACGGTGGTGCTGGACTTCACCGCCAGCGCCAACCACGTCAAACGCCACATCCCCGGCGCCCGCTGGGTGCTGCGCGCACAACTGCGCGAAGCCCTCGCCGCCGCGCCCAAGGCCGAGCGCTACGTACTCACCTGCGGCAGCGGCCTGCTGGCCCGCTTCGCCGTGGACGAAGTGGCGGCCATCACCGGCAAACCCGCCTTCCTGCTCGACGGCGGCAACACCGCCTGGGCCGACGCCGGCCTGCCGGTTGAAGCCGGCGAAAGCGGCCTGCTGTCACCGCGTATCGACCGCTACCGCCGCCCGTACGAAGGCACCGACAACCCGCGCGAGGCCATGCAGGCTTACCTTGATTGGGAGTTCGGGTTGGTGGAGCAGTTGGGGCGGGATGGGACGAGTGGGTTCTTTGTGGTTTGAATGACAGTTACGTTTTGCGCTACTGAAATTTGATGAGGAGAGGCTGCACTTGGCTATTAACAGCCTCTCTCTTATCAGGCCACTATCAGCTATTGGGGGTTGCTTACTATTGCCTCAGGCGGGCCCGACATAACTCCAATTTCGGATGAAGCAGAAGCTTCACTTGAGCCAGCAAGCATCATCCCGCCATAAAACCGAAAGCGCCATATAGATATCTGAGGGGAGTCAACACCTTGGACTCCCTCATATATAATCGTTCCCTTTCCAATATTAGCCAGAACATGTTTGCCTGGGCGTAATGAAAAGAAATTCTCCTTAAAAAACCTAGCCCCGTCCGCCGTTAGAATTAGTGGCTCAATTTCATTATCGGGATTGATGTAAGTACCCCAGTGATACCAAGACAGACCGCGCACTATATATCCAAATAGCGACTCAATTGTTCCCTCTCGGATCGGGAGCGCAATTGTCTTTGATGTAACGCCACCCTCATTTAAATTTACATACATTAAGCCTTCTTGCAGTTCACGATGTAGCGCTTGGTTTCGGCTTAGCCGTTTAGGCACTAACTCGGAAAGGGTTTCGCAAGACTGGTTGTGGCGCCCAGCGAAAGGAAGTATGGCGGTCAAATAGTGCTCTAACTTGCTTTTCTCGTTATTGCAGCGCGCACAAACCGGCGCTTGCGGAAGCTGATCACGATCCACCGGCAAGAAAAACTCTCGTGCAAATATGTGATCACCCGCAACTGATTTTTGCTCAACACAATAAGCACAGTCTAGGTTTTTGAAGCGTTTACTTCCCACAGGAACCTCTTAAAGCCTGACTGTAATTATTGATAACAGCACTATCCCTATTAATCATTGCGACACATAACCTCCTCAGCCCCAATCTTCAGCGCCGTAATCCCCTCCCGAGGCGGCAAGTTGCTCGGCACATTCACATCCCAGGCAAGACCAAGACGCTGGAGCAGTTGGATGAAGTGCCAGCCCAGGTCGATCTGGCCGGGATAGAGCCCATGGCGAGCTGACGCCGGGAATGCATGGTGGTTGTTGTGCCAGCTCTCGCCAAAGGTGGGGATGGCGGCGATGGGCACGTCATGGGCCTGCACGCCTGCGCCATCCACTTCCCAGGTCTGGGGGCCGCGGGTGTGGGCGAAGTAGGAAATGAACCAGTGCATGGTGGTACAGGCCGCCACCCGGACCGACACGCCCCACACCAGCCACGGCATGCCGCCAATGAGGTAAAGGACGATGCCGATGGGGAGTTGCTGGAGCATCCAGGTCTTTTCAAGGAATTGGTAGAAGCGGTCGTTGGCGATCTCCGGGCCCGGGTTGAAGCCGGGTGGGTGATCGAGCACGAACTTGCAGTGCAGGTTGTACCAGGCGTCCTTGAGCAAACCCTGGCGGTGAGCGAGGTAGTCGTGGCAGGCCGGCTGCCGCTGGGACCAATCGCGGGTGTCATGGGTGCGGATGGTCCAGAACGGGCCGCCGATACCGACGATGGTCCCCATCCACACGAGAAAGCGTTCCGTGACCTTCGAGCATTTGAAGCTGCGGTGAATCAGCCGCCGATGAAACCCTACCGAATGGCCCGCACACAGGGTCGCCGCACTGAGCGTGAGGAAGACCAGCAAAGCACCCCAGCTGAAATAGAGCGGTGCCAGCACGAGGGCGCTGGTGAAGATGAAGCTGTTCCAGAGCGACCGCCATGTGTCCCAGACGATGGTGCCCGTCAGCGGGCTGGCGCCGTTGTCCAGCACCAGGGAGTTGACCTTGAACGCGCCGGCGGCAGCGCCTGCGTGAGTGGACATCAGAAAATCTCCGCTAGGACAAAGGCGATGGCCAATAGCGGCAGCGCGATGACGCTTGCCGAGCAGGCAACCAGGGCCAGGTATTCGAGGTAATGCCGAGGCGTCGCGGCTACGGGAGCGGAAGGCAGTATCTCGGCGCGAACGTCCGCCACCCTCCTCTCCAACAGCTCCGGATAGGCGTAACCCTGGTACAGCGTGCGGCTGTGCTTGCCGCGCACGAAGGCCGAGAAGCTGCGCCTGGGTACGACACAGGCCCCCATGCTTACCAACGGCAGGCAGAACAGTGTGCTCAGCGGGTTGGGGTAGCGGCCCGCAGCGAATTCCCAGGCGGCCATCTCGAACTCGCCGGTTGGCCGGAATGGGTAACCGGTGAGGACGTGGTGAATGTCATGGAGGGGCAGCGCCCGGCGGCGCCACTCGAAATTCGGCAGATAGACCTTGAGGTCGCGGCACCCCACGGGTGACCAGCGCTTGGCACTGACTCCACCGTCGATAGGGAAACCATTGCGGGTATAGAACTGGGCGACAGCCTCTTTCAACGACGCATTCGGATCGACTTCCATATCACCTGACTCCTTTCAGGTTCGCCGTGTCTTGCGGGCTTCGTGGGCACGAAGCTTGTGCCGTCGGCTGCGTCATTCTTGACGCGGCGGGCGTATGGATCAACTGGGTGACTGAAGAAATTTCAGCGTCGATTTGGGCGGCAAGCTGAAGCAAGCACCTGCCTGGCGCCTGCTTAATGGGCTGACTCGATCAATGAGCGCTCTACGATGTGAGTCCTTGACGTATCGCCTGGTGCGCTTGGAGCCTCAAGCCTCTTTCCCATAAGGGCTGGGCAGATCGTTGCGTTCGAGCAGGTGCTCCATCGAGTTGTTGATCGCCCACACCATCAGCGCATCCAGCGTCATATCGAGGGGTTGGCCGCTCAACAGCGGTTCAAGCCGCTGCAGGGTGCCGGGGTAGTCTTCGGTGTGGAAGCGGAACCGCCCGTAGTTGCCGTGGCGGTCCACCAGGAGATAGGTGCAGTAGTGGTCATCGTCCGACCAGCGCCCGAAACAGAAGTAGTTGGCGCTCAGGTGCGCGATCTGTTCTTCCGACAACTCTTCCCTGGCGAAGTACTCGCCGAAGTTCCAGGCGATCGCCGGGCAGAACGCGTGCAGGCACGGGTAGGAGGTAGAGGTCGAACGCCCGTAGATCTCGAGGATGCGGCGGTCGCCCCAGCGGCCGCGATCCGCAATGACGTCGTAGATGGCGAAACGCTTCCTGAACAGCGCCTTCAGCTCCTCCGGCATCGCGAACCCATGCTGGGTCTCGGCGCTCAGCAGGTCCTCGTCGGATACAGCACCCGACCACTCGAACAGCGTGCCGTCCTGGAAGTACTCGTCGAAGTACAGCTCATAGGTTTCCCCTTCCTCGTCGTAGAACGCATGCAGGCTCAGGCAGAACGACTCGAAACGGTTCAGGGCCTCAGGCCAGGTTTCGTCCGCCCCACCACGGAGATGGACGCTGTAGCTGTTTTCACCTGCTGGTTTGGGCTGGATGCCGAGAATGCCTTTGATTTTCTTGAACACGATGGGGCCTGATGAGGATCTGGGATTCGAGGACATTAAATGAAAAGGACCTTGCCTGGATGGGCATGGTTATCGAATCGAGTGTTGAGTAACAAGAAGCTTTACCGCCCCAGGGTTCTAGCTCTACGTAGTCAACTGCGATGGCAGCGGCGCTTCGCAGATCGCGGTTCTAGGCGTTAAGCGACCACTTTCGGACAAGAGCGAATCTTGGCAGGCACTGAACTGAGATCAATCAATACAATACTAATCAGGTAGACCCTAGAGTAGTATGTCAAAGCTCAATCCTTAGGCTTCGCGAGTAATATGACGACAAAACGAAAGCGTTCACAGGCCACTAGTCGTGATGGAGTCAATTTCGTAAAAGGATTGATTGAGCGCCAGAACTCAATTTTTCAAGAAATCGATCTTCATAACGACATAGGTAACGACGCCTATATTGAATTTATAGTCGAAGAGAATGCCACCGGCTGCTGCGTGGCTTTACAGATAAAATCAGGGGCATCCTACCGTAGTCCTTCTGGCCGATATGCCTTCCAATCAGACAGTGATCACTTCGAGTACTGGGCGTCTCACATATTGCCTGTGCTTGCAGTAGTCTTTGATCCAGAAAGAAAAAAGGCAGTTTGGGTCGATATCACTGATCACCTTCGAAAGACCCCCTCGGCCATCACCGATGGACCCTACACAATCTATGCTGACCAAGATTTTTCGGAGTCCACATTCTTAGAGTTTCGAAATCATTGCCTGCAGTATCGAGACCAATACAGCCGCGAATCAAATTTCGGGCAAGCGCTTGAGAGTCTCTCCATTCGAAATGACGTGGAGCGCTGCCTTGACGGTCTGCGGGCTCTTTTTGCGTACCATCGAAATCAACCAGCAACGTGGTATTACCTAATCTCCTGCATTTCAAACTACAGAGGGCACGCTCTTCTTCGTGAACTGATAGTGCAACTTTCCCACATTCCAGGGCATGGTGACATTTTCTGGAGCAAGAGAAACATTATTAATGAGACGGTTCGTCGTAGCGCTCTTCTTTTCATGAGGGAGCGATTTGAACGCAGAGATGCTTTGACAATGCTCTCTGCAATAGATGATGCAGGAATTGATAGGGGAACAATAGGGCAATATGTGCATGCGCTGATCGACACTATGACGGACGCGCAAGGGGTTATGGAATCCATCGCGATTGATATCAACCAGGATGGGCGTATCCGTCACAGCGCACTATTATTTGCCATTAGTGCCGCGCAAGCTCAATCTGTGGCTAACGCCCTTGCGCTTTTGAGTCGACTTCGACACTCCATCGATGATGAGGAACTTAACTCTGTAGTTGGATGGCTTGAGGAGGATCTTCGTCAGTTTGGCTACGTTTCTTTTTACTAGATTGCGTAATATTTGTGAAACCTGTGAATACATTGACCAGCTCAAAACATTAATTTTCGACCAAATTATTGCCTGCCGTGACCGTTGGCTTTGGGTCGACTACTACCGGTCGTGACAGGCCGGAGTCAACCCAAAGCTGACTTTACTCAAGTGCATCTATTCCACCAGCCATTCCTGCTCCTCTGGCGAGCAGGCCGAGGGTCATTGAGCCCGCTGATTACTGCGTATGACATGCACAAGCCTGCGGTCTTCCTGGATATCCATCAGCTCCCTTGCCTTTGCTAACTGCTCTGGCGTCGGGTCGGGGAGATTTCTGAACCACGGCCCCCATCGATTGCGAATCCCTTCGAGCGATACTTCGTCGGTGGTTCCGCAGTTTGCCTGATCTAGAATCAGCGAGAGCAATTCGCGAGAAAGGTCCTTGCCTTCGAAATATCGTTTAAACACCCATAAATACACGTCCACCAACTCAAGCCCAACGCTCTGATCACCAGGGGTTGGTGTAAGTGGAATAATAGGCATATGGCGCAGGTCCATTTCCGGCAACCCCGCCCCACCTGGGAATACATACCCTTTCCCCTGAGCATAAATATTCGCGATAAATTCTTGAGCCTTATTAAACTGAGACTGCCTATCAACAATAATACGTGAGGCGTCCACCCGAGCCTTACCCAGCCGACGTGCAATAGTATGCATCACAGACTGAAAGCCAATTAGATTCGGCGATATCTGTAGAGTGTCGTCTTTACTGTATGCGTTGTAGTGAATTTCTTCTGGGTTCGTCATTGCCCACTGAAGCCCATCAACAAGAATCTCTTTTGCTCGTGGATCTCTAATCAGTCGATCAATCCTGGCAAGCAACTTTTGACAAACTTCGACATATAGCTGATTTGCTTCTGCGTCCTTGACATTAATCCTTGCCTGCCACACCTTCCTGAGAAGCTCATCATCGAACAGGCCCGGCAACTTAAGCAAGAGAAGAAACCTCAACGGCGTCCAGTACCAACTCCATGGAACAGCAGGGTTTAACCCCTGATCGAAAGTCTGATCAAAAAAACTTATTAGAGCGTGATCTGACTTCATTATCCTTAGAACATCAAAGGTAATCCTATATTTCTTCTTTAGTTTTCTTATTTCCTCGGCGATCTCGGAAAGCCTTGCGACACCAAGCTCGTTTGAATGCAGGCGATCAACACCAAATCGATTTCGCATTCTCCTAATGGAGTCCGACGCGACTAGATCAAGATTTACCTTTGATGTAATCAGCCCGTAATAAAGGGTCGGCTGACTCTTGTCGAATAAATTTAGCCCGGTGTGCCCACTTTCATCTACGTAAAAATACATAGCAATTCCCTCTTTCTACGAGTTCCCTAAAACTCCTGAAGCCCCCAGTGCCCAACCAAGGGGGGCACTCAGTGTCCCAGTTACGTAAGCGCCGCCAGACTTTCCAACAGCTTGAACACCGCCGGCTATCACGGCGACATTACGGACATCGCCACCTAATACTGCGATAGCAAAGCGAAACCGCGTAGTTCTTGCCTTATTGAGGGACAGCTTCTGACCGATTGCTGCTGTTTACAACTAGTGCCTTAACTGCCGCTGGTGAGGCCCGGCGCGAGTTTCCATCTACAACGCATCGTCCGCAAGGAACCTCCTCCCCTTGCCCTAAACCGCCCCCCTCCCTATCCTCCTCCGGCCACGGTCAATCCCGTGGCCGGGTTTGACAGCCCGCTTACGTTGGCGAGCTTGCCCCAAGTGTCATGCAAAGCGATGAATAGCTTTTTGCAGGCATCAAACGGGGCAAGAAAATGGACCTTAATTGGAACTTCGCCATGCATGACGCATCCACTCCCATCACCTTTCAACGCCACTGCCATCAACTGCGCGCCGTGATGATCGACAACCGCCCCTGGTTCGTCGCCATCGATTTCGCGCTGATGATCGCCGCTGCCCGCCCCTATCGGTTGACCAAGCGCCTGTATCCCCACCAGCACCGTTTCGCGATGCTGCGTTTTGCCACTGGCCGTTGCGAGGAGCTGGAGTTGATCAGTGAGGCCGGGCTTTACCGGGCGCTGTATCGCTTCGGGCACCCGGAGCATTGCGCGTTGAGCCAGTGGCTCAGCGATGAGGTGATCCCCGCGCTGTACGACTACCACCGCGAGGTCGATGCCAGCCCGCGACGCATTCTGATGACCTGGGCGAACCAGCTTGTCGGCGCCCTGCGTTGGCAGGGGGAGCTGTGGATCGCGCGGCGGGACCTGCCGCGCTTCATGGCGGCGCACGATGACCCGGCGCTGAGCGACGGGCCGAGCTGGAAGCGGTTTTTCTAGGGGCAGGACGGGAGCGCCGCATGGAGGTGCGGCGTTTTCGGCTCCGGCAGCACCCGCTGGCCGGCCAACTACCATTCAGCATGCCTATCCCCACCAATCCGGCCGTGAATGACGGTTCGGTGCGGTTTGACCTTGAACCGAGCTTGAACCTTAGGGTTCGGCCATGCGCTCCATGCCCTTCGCTTCCGGGCGAGCTACGGAGCTGCTACCGCGCTACGAGCACGACAATCTTTTCGATTCGTAGAAGTTCAAGCAGCGCTTTCCTGCCTTCGAAGTGACTACCTATCGCCAGGGGCTTGAGCAGGTGCTCGCCGGCTTGGTTCGTCAGGCCTGAGCTCGCTGCATGATCCGTGTCGCATTCCAGTAATGCGTCGTATCCTGCCGACCGAGCTGGGGTGACTTCTCCATAAGGAAGAGAGAGAGATGGCTACAAGCGCCGTAACGTTTGAGGGCAGGCATGCATTTATCAATGATGCGAGCCTCTACGAGCTCATCAAGGCGATTGCCTTCAACTTAAAATCCAGAGTTGATGAAGGCTCTGAGCACAATTGGTTGATTCTGGCGTGCTGTTCCTGGATGGATGAGTACGAAACCATGCCTCCCGGCTTAAGAGATATTGATCTTGATAGATGGCTGATCGCGCCTGAAAGAAAAGAGATGTTCAGAGCGTATTTGCAGTGGCTTAAGTCCGTGCCAATCGACAGGAAGCCCTACGACTCTGACGTGTTGATAAAGGTTATCGATAGGCTAGAGCTGGAGCTCTTTGATGCTGCCGGTAGCGCGTAGGACCTCTTGGGGCTCGTCGTGACGGTATAGAGACCTACCGGCAGTTCCTCGCGACGATGTGTACGGCACACCTTAAAGCATGGGTCATCCTGACGTCGCTCCCACTGGAGTTCGAATGAAAAGCGCCGCATGGGAATGCGGCGTTTTTCTGTGTTGCGCTCGCTGGGCAAGTTGGTGGGCTGAAGCGGAACGCCACCCGGCCCACCTTGCTGACTCAGGCCGCTCTACCCTGCCCAGCGCGGGGGCGCGATGAGAGCGGCAGCAGGTGGCGCAGTTCTTCTTCGACGATGCGGTTTTCGAGGCGCATGTCGAGCATGGGGCAGCTCAATTCCAGGCAGTCGCCGTGTTGCAAGTAGGTGGCGACGATTTCGCTGTCGAGGCGGCTGAAGAGGTAATGGACCATGCCCGGCTGGAGGAATTGCGGGTGCTGCTCCAGCAGGGCTTCGCCGGCTTCCCGCGAGGCGCGCCAGGCCTGTGGGTCGAGGCGCAGGTGGGTTTCGCTGAAGCAGGTGCCGTTGCGTTCGATGCGTTGGCGCAGGTGCAGCGGTTCGTCCAGCTCGCCCAGCAGCAATTCCGAGGCCACGGCGCATTCGAGCAGGTGGGCGCGGGCGGATTGGCCCTGCAACGGGTCGTGCAGGTCGTGGCCGAGGGTGACGCCGACGTGGAGCAACTGGCCCCGCGAGCCCACCAGGTAGATGGAGACCAGGCAGGCGTCCGCTGCGATGGCCTGGACGTGGTACGGCACTTCCAGGTCGTCGCGGTCGATGCGCAGGACGCGGCCGTTGCCCTTGTAGAACCAGCCGGCATCGTCCCGCGCGCCCAGCGGCAGGCCGCTGACGTGGGTGAGCAGCGGGTTGTCGGGCATGGCGGGCGGGCGCAGGCGGGTTTCCTGGCGCAGGGCGGGCAGCGTGTGCGTTGGGCCCGGCAGGTGGCGCAGGTGCGCCAGGTGGTCCTGGTGGCGGCGCGCGCAGTCCTGCAGGGTCTGGTAAAGGCCGCTGCTTTCGCCGTGCACCCGCACCGTGTGCGCGGGGTCGTCGCCCAGCAGACCGATACGCGGCCCGCCGCTGTGTTCGATGTCGAGGACTTTCAGGTAGTCGCCCATTTCAATTACTCCCTAATAAGCAGTGCGGCGTTGGCCGGCGGTGTGGCCTCGCGGGGTGCCTGTGCGCGGCCTTCCTTGAGCCCGAGCGCCAGGCACAGGCCGGCGAGGCTGCCGGCCAGGGCCAGGTAGAGGATCGATGGCAGCCCGTGGTGGGTGGCGAGGTAGCCGGCGAGGATCGGCGCCAGGCCGCCGCCGAGGATTTCGCCGAAGCCGATGACGATGCCGGTGGCCGCCGTGAGCAGGTGCGGCGCCACCGATTCGCCCGTGAGCGGGCCGACGGTGAGGCAGATGAGGCTGAAGTTGAAGAAGGTGATGAAGAACAGCACCCCGAACAGCAACCAGCGCTCGGCGGGGGTGACGATCAGCGTGGCGACCAGCGCGGCGCTGGCACAGAACGAGAGCAACACCACCGGTTTGCGCCCGAAGCGGTCGGACAGGCCGGGGATGATCAGTTGGCCGACGAAGCCGCCGAAGCCGATCGCCGAGATAACCAGCGCCATCGCCTCCAGCGACAGCCCGAGGTGGTCGGTGAGGTAGCTGGGCAGCAGCGCGCAGAGCACGAACTGGCAGGTGAGGATGCAGAACATGATGCCGATGTTGCGCCGCACGTTGCCGCTGCCGAGGGCCGCGAGCCACAGGCGCCAGGGCCGCTCCTGCCCGGCCTGGAGGGGTGCGGGGACGGGGCGGTAGGTGCGCTGCAGCCACCAGGCGAGGATGAACCCGGGGATGGACACGCTGATGAACACCCAGCGCCAGGAGCCGAGCCAGGCCAGCAGGCCGGCGGCGATCAGCGGCCCGAGGCCGAGCCCGAGGATGGGGAACACGGCCTGCTGCACGCCGATGTTGAAGCCGGTGCGCCGCAGGTGCGAGACCTGGGTGGTGACGCTGATGCTGGTGGGGGTGAAGGCGCCCTCCGAGAAGCCCATGAGGCCGCGCAGGAGGATGAGCCCGAGCACCCCGCCGGCCAGGGCGGAGAGCCCCGAGAGCAGCGAGAAGGCGAGCACGGAGACGACCAGCACGCGCTTGGCGCCGAGCCGTTCCACCAGGCAGCCCATGCCCAGGGCGGAGACGCCCCAGGTGAGCGCCAGGGCCGCGGAGATGTTGCCGAGGTCCTGATAGTCCAGCTGCAGGTCGCGCATGATCAGCGGGAACAGCGGCAGGATGATGAAGCGATCCAGCCCCACCAGGCCGAAGCTCAGCGACAGCAGGATCACCATGCGTGTTTCGTAGCGGGCATCCCAGCCCGTGTCGCTTGCCTGCTCGCGCATGGCCAGCCCTCCTCTTCTAAGGAGCCGAAAAAGGTGGCGCGGGTTACCCCGCGCCACCGTGCCCGAGGGTACTCAGGCTGCCCATTCACCAAGTGCCATTTCGGCGGTGAAGCCCGGCCCGAACGCGGCGAGCAGGCCTTTGCTGCCGGGTTTGGGGGAGCTGTCGAACTGCCGGCGCAGGACGTCGAAGACCACCACGCTGGCGATGTTGCCGGCCTCGGAGAGGCTGGTACGCGAGAGCGAGACGCGCTCGGACGGCAGGTCCAGGTGGCGGACCAGTTCGTCGAGGATCTTGCGGCCGCCGGTGTGGAAGATGAAGAAGTCGTTCTGCGCGCAGTTCTGCTGGTAGCCGGCCTGGTTGAGGCGCTCGATCACCGGGGCGACGTCCTTGATGGAGTTCATCACGGCCTTGTCGAGGGTGAAGTGGAAGCCGGTGTCCTTCACGTCGTACTTGATGAAGTGCTCGCTCTTGGGCAGGAAGAACGAGTCGGTGGCCTTGATGCGGAAGCCCTTGGCCTCGTCGTCGGCGCGCAGCACGCAGGCGGAGACGGCATCACCGAACAGCGCCGCAGAGATGAAGGAGTGCAGCTTGGTGTCGTCCGGCTGGTAGCACAGCGAGGAGAACTCCAGGGAGACGATCAGCACGTGGTTGTCGGCCTTCAGGGTGGCGAAGTCGTGGGCGCGGTTGATGGCGGCGGCGCCGGCCACGCAGCCGAGCTGGGCGATGGGCAGCTGGATGGTGGAGTTCGGCAGGCCGAGGTCGTTGATCAGGTGGGCGGTGAGCGACGGCATCATGAAGCCGGTGCAGGAGGTGACGATGACCATGCGCACGTCCTCGGGCTTGAGGCCGGCGTTGTCCAGCGCCTGGCGGGCGGCGGCGGAGGACATCTCGCGGGCGGCACGCTCGTAGACGATGCTGCGGTGGGTGAAGCCGGTGTGGATGGCCAGCTCGTCGATGGGCAGCACGAGGTGGCGCTCGTTGACCTCGGTGTTGAGGATCATGCGCTTGGCCAGGGCCATGCGCGGGTGGTCACCGTGGAGGTTCTCCAGGTGCTCGATCATCTGCTGCTGAGTGATCTTGTGTTGCGGGAACAGTACGTGGGGTTGGCAAAGAGTCGACATGTTGAATCCTCGTTGATCGTTCAAAATTCGTTCATTCAGTGGGTAAGAACCCGTTCTTCAGGCACAGCCAAGCCCGTCAGCGCTGGCGTGGGCCAGCACTTCACGGGGGGCAGCGGCAGGAGAAAAGGGCGTAAACCGCACGCCGGAAAATGACGTTCTTGTTTTAGCTGCCACGGAGCCCATCCGGGCCCCGCGGCAAGAGCCTCAGTGGTCGAGTACGAACTTGTAGGCGTACTGCCAGGCCAAGTTGCTTTCACGCACCTGCTTGCGCACCACCATCCTCACGCGGGCGCCGACCTTGAGCTGGGCCGGGTCGACGACATCGACGATCTCGGAGGCGATCACCAGGCCGTCGTCCAGCCGCACCATGGCGATGTGCCGGGGCACCACTTCGCCGTAGCCCATGGCCGCGAGGATCGGGTTCTCGGCGTTGGCCATGACTTCGATATGGCCGGTGCGCTCGCAGCGGTAGGCGCTGACCTTCAGCGAGTTGCAGGCGCCGCAGACGGTGCGCCGGGGGAAGAAGATCTCGTGGCATTCGTCGCAACGGCTGCCTTCGAGCCGGTACTTGCCGCCGTGCTCGCGCCATTCGCGGAGCATGCTGGCGGTGGTCATCCGGTGGATCTGTTCGGGGTAGAGAGACATGGTCGACACTCCTCAGTCGTTGGCCAGGACGATCACCGAGTTGTGGGCGGCGTAACCCCCCAGGTTCTGCGAGACGGCGATACGGGCGCCGGGAACCTGGTTGGTGGACTCGCCGCGCAACTGGCGGAACAGTTCGGTGATGTGCAGGATGCCGTCGGCGCCGGAGGCGTGGCCGCGTCCGATGTTGCCGCCGTCGGTGTTCAACGGCAGTTGGCCGTCCAGGGCGATGCCACCCTCGCGGACGAAGTCACCGGCCTGGCCGGGTTTGCACACGCCCATGGACTCCATCTGGATGAGCCCGGCGCCGAGCAGGTCGTAGACCTGGGCGACGTCGATGTCCTTGGCGGTGATGCCGGCCTTCTTGTAGGCGATCTCGGCGCAGGCGATGGAGTTGGCCGAGACGGCCATGCCGACGTCCTGGGGCAGGCCCGGGTACTTCAGCGTCGGGTTGTGGTAGCGGGTGCCGTAGTAGTGCGACACACCGGTGTATGCGCAGCCCCGCACGAACACCGGTTTGTCGGTGTACTTGTGGGCCAGGTGCTCGGCCACGAGGATGGCGCAGCCGCTAGCCTCGCCCCAGGCGAGCATGGAGCCGCAGGCCTCGGTGCGCTTGAGCTCTTCGAGGCTGGGGATGGGGTGGCCGTAGCGGGTGGAGCCGGGGGTATTGTGGGCGTAGATGCGCATCTGCCGGCCGAAGCTGGCGAGCACGTCGGCCTCGCGACCGGCGTAGCCGTACTTGTGGAAGTACTCGGCGGTGGCCAGGGCGAAGGCGTCGGTGTGGGAGATGCCGAGGAAGTAGTCGTACTCGCACTCGGTGCTGGAGCCGATGTACTCGGCGTAGTTGTAGTGGTCGGTCATCTTCTCGAAGCCGCCGCACAGGACGATGTCGTATTCACCGGAGGCCACCATCTGGTGGGCCATCTGGAACGACACCGAGCTGCTGGTGCAGTTGGCGGTGCTCATGAAGGTGGGCGCAGGGCTGATGCCGAGGGCGTCGGACAGGGTCGGGCCAAGGCCGCCGTATTCGGAAATGCCCTCGCCGTGGTAGCCGTAGGCGACGCCCTGGATTTCACGCGGGTGCATCTTGGCGGCGTGGATGGCCTCGTAGGCGGACTCGACGATCATTTCCTTGAAGGTCTGCCGGACGCGGGAGTTGCCGGGTTTCGGCGTATGGGCGGCCGACACGATTGCAACGCGACGTGCAGTCATGGTTGTGCTCCTTGCAGTACGGGCGGTCAGAGGTAGGCGGTCAGGGCGTAGTCGGCGCGCAAATACTTGAATTCGTATTTGATCGACGTGCCGTAATCCACGTACACCTTGTTCTCCAGCACCTTGCGCAGCGGCTTGGCGCGCTGCTGGTAGGCGAGGATGGCGTCGGTGACCGTCAGCGCGATGGCATCGCTGCCGGCGCCGAACCCGTACGACGAGAGGAGGATCTTCTGCCCCGGCCGTGCCTGGTCGAGCACGTTGATCAACCCCAGCAGCGGGCTGGCCGAGCCGGTGTCGCCGACGCTGCCGGCGTAGATGCCGGGCTCGATCTGGCGCGCCTCGAAACCGAGGTGGCGGCCCAGCGAGCGGGGGGTGGAGACGAGGTTCTGCTGGAACACCGCGTAGTCGTAGTCATGGCTGGAGGTGCCGAGCTTCTTGAACAGGCCGTGCACGGCGCGGGCGGTCTGCTCCTCCAGGCCGATGCTGTTCTTGTCGGAGCCCAGGCCCATGCCAGAGCGGATATAGCGCTCGCCTTGCGGGCGGATGTTGTCGGCGACGTCGGCGGCGCAGGAGAAGCTGCCGTCGAACTCGGCGATCAGGTTGTCGCGGCCCAGCAGCAGCGCGGCGGCACCGGCGCCGGCGTAGGCTTCGGTGAGGTCGCCCGGGGCGGTGTTGCGGTTGATGGTGTCGGCACCGATGGCCAGGGCGTTGCGGGCCATGCCGGAGGCGACCAGGGCGTGGCCGATCTGCAGGGCGGAGGTGCCGGACTTGCCGGCGAACTGCACGTCGGCGCAGAAGGCATCGTAGCCGCTGCCGAGCATCTCCAGGATCACCGCTGCCGAGGCGCGGGATTCATAGGGGTTGGTGCAGGTTCCCAGGTACAGGGCGTCGAGCTCGGCGATACCGCCCTGCTCCACCGCCTGCTGGGCCGCGAGGGCACCCAGGGTGATCACATCCTCGTCCGGCTGGAGCACGGCACGTTCGGTTATCCCTAACTGATCCCTGACCAGTCTCAGGTCGGCGTTACGCCAGACGCTGAGCACGTCTTCGACTTTCAGGCGGCACACGGGCAGCCCGTAGCCGTAACTGACAATTCCTGTCTTATGCACGGTCGTATTCCTCTTGAGCACATTTTCATTGAGACAAGCCATCCCTTGCCGTCCGGAATGGGCAGCACGCAAATCACATCGAAAAAAGGCACTCCTGCTTTCTAGTTCCGGGCGGGAACGCACGAGTCGTCCGCTCGCCACAGGGTGTCCGCGACGTCCGCAGGTTGTTTCACGGGCACCGATAGCTCTCTCACGCTTGGGGCGTGCTTGCGTTGCCAGCGCCAACGGCGCTGTGCAGGGCATTGCGCAAACATCACCTTCCCGTCATCGACCTCCTTTTAGAATACGAAACGTACCGTATCTATTTTATGAAACACTTCAACTTCGTTTGCCCAAGAAAGAGGGGTATCGGTAGCCGTGGTTACTTCTGCCGTGATATGTGACCGCCGACCCGATCCCCCCATCTCAAGAGGAAGTTTTGTTACAAATTCACTGCACGAAACGGTCCGTATCGTTTCGTAAAATCAGCCTATACCTTAGAATTCGTTTGTCAACACATTTCCTATGGGGACTTTTGCCTTGACTCGAACACGCTCACGAAGCTCCATCGGTTCGCTGCGTAGCCCGCATGCGCACAAAGCCATCCTCAAGTCGACGACCGAGATCCTGATGGAAAGCGGTTATGCCGGGTTGAGCATCGAGTCCGTCGCAAGACGGGCAAGCGCCAGCAAACCGACGATCTACCGCTGGTGGCGGAACAAGGCAGCACTGATTGCCGAGGTGTACGAGAAGGAAAGCGAGCAGATCCGCATCTTCCCGGAACTTGGCTCGTTCCGCGAAGATCTCTCGTTTCTTCTGCACAATCTCTGGAAGATCTGGCGGGAGACCATTTGCGGCCTGGCCTTTCGGAGCGTCATCGCCGAGGCCCAGCTGGACCCGGAGACGCTGGAGGAACTCAAGGATCAGTTCATGGAACGGCGCCGGGAAGTGCCCAAACGCCTGGTGGAAAATGCCGTGAATCGCGGTGAACTGCCGAAGGACATCAACCAGGACCTGCTGCTCGACATGATCTTCGGGTTCTGCTGGTACCGCCTGCTCACCGACCAGTTGCGGGCCGAAGAGGACATCGATGACTTCATCAACTTGCTGACCAGCGGTGTCTGCGCCTCCCCCACCGCCTGACCAGCAAGACAAAGACCCGCAGGGAGCGCGGGTCGTCCAGGATCAGGCCGGATGGCCTGAAAACTCGCGGTAGAGTTCCGGCAGGAAACTCGCTAGGTGATTGAACTCGCACAGGTCGTGCACCGCGAACTCGAACGCCAGCTCCTCCAGCCCGGCAGCATCCAGCCCCAGCCCCGCCAACAAGCTCTCTGCCCGTTCAGCACCGGGGAACCGCGCCATCGACGGGTGCGCACCGACCCAGTAACGGCTGGTCAGCCACATCCCCTCCTCCGTCTCCTTGAACAGATGGACCATCAGCGACACCGGCACGTCCGGCTCCTGGGCCAGGCTCATCAGCGCACTGACGCTGCCATCGATCTTCGCTTCGCGGTACAGCGCCGGGTCCAGCCCCAGTTCCGATGGCTCGCGGAAGTCGATCTTCAGGTCCATCAGGCGCGAGCCGACGTACTCCGTGGCGCAGAAGCTGTTGCCGTAGAGCCGCTCGGTGAAGCAGCAGCCGTCGTCACAGAGCTTGTGGGCGTTCAGGCAGGGATTCTTCACGTGCGCATAGGGAAACCAGAGCATGTAGCGCTCGGCCTCCAGCGGGTGCCAGAGGAACCACCACTCGAACATGCGTGCGCTACAGCCCGGAAAGAACTTCCGGCTCTGGACATAGGCCATCGGCCCGCTCAACAGTGCGTACCCGGCTTCCGCACTGCGGTAGTCGGGATCGAGCAGGCGATTGATGTCGTCCACCGACGGCGTCAGGGTCTGCTCAAGGGGCAACGGCCCACGCTGCAACAGCTGTACGGCAGACAACGGGACCTGCATGTCGCCGCTGAAGAAGCGCGCGTAAGGCTTGCCGCGAATCGCTTCGCGGTTGCGCAGGAACTGCTTCTGCATCGGCAGGGAAAAATAACTGAATGGCACCATCACGCGTGTTTGCATTGAAGTAACCTGCATCGTTGGTTGCGATGGGGATCAGGCGCGGACGGATCACATATCTCACCTCCCTGCGGGAAGGTGTCGGCCCCTGAGACGCTAGGACAGGCCAAAAACAAAGTCAAATTTGAATTTAAACTAAGTCACACAGAGTCGGTTCCATGACAGCTACAGAGCAGCAGCCCGCCGGTCGCGCCTCTCGCCAGGACGGCCAGGCCACACGCCAGCAGATACTCGAGATCGCCGGGCAGGTTTTCGCTGAACGCGGCTTCGCCAATACCACCAGCAAGGAGATCTGCGCCCGCTCCCAGGCCAACGCGGCTGCGGTGAACTACCACTTCGAGGGCAAGGACGGCCTCTACACCGCCGTGCTGCTGGAAGCCCACCAGCGGATCATGAGCCTGGAGACGCTGGAGGCGCTGTCCACCAGCGAACTGTCAGGCCAAGACAAGTTGCGCCGGCTCATCGCCGAACTGCTGGGCAGCCTCGGCAGCCCCCGCCTGGCCTGGCCCGCCAAGGTGCTGGCGCGGGAGCTGCTCTCCCCTTCCCCGCTGCTGCCGGCCGTGCTGAAGATGGAATCCTTCCCCAAGGCCCGCGCCGCCCGCCGCATCATCGGCGAACTGCTGGGCCTGCCGGAGGACGACCCGGCGGTGCTGCGCAGTGCGCTGAACATCTTCTCGCCCTGCCTGTTCCTGCTGATCGCCCACGACACCCTCAGCACCACCGTCCTGCCCGGCCTCGACACCCAGCCGCAACCCCTGCTGGAGCACATGCTCACCTTCGCCCTGGGCGGCCTCGCGGCCATTGGCGAGCCGCACCGCGCAGGTTGAGGCCGACCGGGCGGCTGCCCTGCCCTAGCGCTCTGCAGACGGGCGCTCGTGAACCGCCCGGAGAAACTCGGCCGCCAGGTGATGCGCCCATGAGCGCGCGGTGAACCCGGCGAGGTAGGCGCAGTGGCTGCCCCGCCGGGTTACCGCCAGCACGGTCCTGGGCATGCGTGCCATGGCGTGCTGGTGGTCCCGCACATTGCCCACCACGCACACCGGATCATCCTCGGCGTTGAGCACCAGCAGCGGGATGCTCACCGTCTCCATCACCGTGATCGGGTTGCAGCTCTCCAGGTAGGCCTGCTGGCTGGGGTAGCCCGCGCACTCGTACAGGTGGCGGTGGAATTCATCCAGGCTCTGCGCGCCTTCGAGGGCGGCCAGGCTGGGCAGGTGCGCCAGCGCGTCGCGGTTGGGGGTGACGAACTGGCGAACCAGCTTGCGCGCCATCAGGCGGGTGTAGGGCGCGCGCGAGCGGGCGAAGGCCACGCGGATGTCGTAGCCCGGGCAGTAGGCGAAGGCACCGCGCAACGGCGTCGCCTCGCCCTCCTCGCCCAGGTAGCGGATCAGCAGCCCCGTGCCGGCGGAAATGCCCGCGGCGTAGAGCGGCGAGCGAGGGTAGCGCTCGCCGATCAGGCGCAGCTGTTCGCGCAGGTCCGCCGTGTCGCCCATGGTGTTGAAGCGCGGGCTGGTCAGCGGCAGCCGGCCGTGGCCACGGCGCTCGCAGAACACCACGCGCCAGCCCGTGAGCCGCTGCAGGTCCCGCACGAAGCCGCGCATGCTGTGGGGCGAGCCGGTGATGGTGTGCAGCACCACCAGGGTCGGCACCTCCGCCGGCAGCTCGGCGCCGAGCCAGTGCAGCGCCGTGGTGCCGCCATCGGCCATGCGCAGGGTGTCGACCCGGTCGTAGGCCAGGCGCGGGGCGAAGGCCTTCTTCAGGCCCAGGCCGAGCAGTTGCAGGTGCCCGTTGAACAGCCAGGGCGTCGCCCAGAAGCGCCGGGTGAGGCGCGGCACCTGGGCGATCAGCGCCTGGTTCTCCGGGTTGGCCTGGTAGACCAGCTCCGGCTTGCGCGCCGCCGTGCGCAGGTAGTGGGCGCCGAGCCCGACCGCCAGCACGGGCAAGGCGGTGATCCAGATGGACATCGGAACTCCTCAATCAGAAAGAAACCTGCCCCGGCATGGGCCTATGCCCGCTCAGGTGCGCAGCTGGGCCCGGAGTATCTTGCCGATGGGCTGCTTGAGGCAATTGCATGTGGAAGTCGGTGCCTGCTTTGTCGACGGCCCCCTCAAGGGCCTTCGGTCAACGGTTACAGCTCAAGAGAACGCAAACGCACCAGCCGGCTAGCACGCGCGCGTCCTGCCGGGGCTTTGAAAGGCAGGCCCTGATTGCCCTACCCTTGCCGCCCTGTCGAGGACGTACAGCGAGAAGGAGTCTTGATGCAGCGCGTGATGATCATCGGCCAACCCGGGTCCGGCAAAAGCACCCTGGCCCGCAGGCTGGGTGAACTGACCGGCTTGCCGGTCGTCCACATCGACACCATCCATTGGCAGTCGGGCTGGGTGGAACGCACTCGGGACGAGAAGACCCGCCTATGCCACGAAGTCGAGGCCCGTGAGCGCTGGATCTTCGAAGGCGGCCACTCCGAAACCTGGGGCAACCGGCTCGCCCGGGCCGACCTGCTGGTCTGGATCGACCGCTCGGCGCCGCTCCGTTGCTGGCGCGTACTACTGCGTACCCTGTCCCTGCGGGGCCGCACCCGCCCCGACCTGCCGGAGAATTGCCCGGAGCAACTGGGCAACCTCCCCGAGTTCCTCGGCTTCATGTGGCGCACCCGGCAATCGGCCCGGGCCAAGATGAAACAGCTCGCCGCCACCGCGCCCTCCACCTGCCGCGTCGTGCGTCTGCGCTCCAACCGGGATACCGAGCGTTTCCTGGCGGACATCCAGGCATCCCGGGTCGTCTCAGGCCTGCGCACCGGCGCGCCGCTGAACGACTGAACCCCCTCCCCCAGGCGCCAGTACGACCATGCGTATCCACCTGCTGTCAGACCTGCACAACGAATTCAGTCTCTTCCAGCCCCAGGTGCTGGACGCGGACGTGGTGATCCTCGCCGGTGACATCGACCTCAAGGGCCGTGGCGTGCATTGGGCACGGGAGGTGTTTCCAGGCCAGGTGCTCTACGTACCGGGCAACCACGAGTACTACGGTGGCCACCTGAAGCGGACCCTGGAAAAGATGAAGGCCGCGCAGGACGCGCGCATTCGCGTTCTGGATAGGGACGAGGTGGTGATCGGTGGTACCCGGTTTCTCGGCGCCACCCTCTGGACTGACTACTGCGCAACCGGCAACCCGGCGATAGCCGCCTTCACCGCGCAGAACGGCATGAACGACTTCAAGAAGATCCGCACCGGCGAGTTTCGGCGGATCCGGCCCGCCGACCTCAAGGATGAGTCGGTGCTGGCGCGCAACTGGCTGCGGGAGAAACTCACCACGCCCCATGACGGCCCGACGGTGGTGATCACCCACCACGCCCCGTCCCTGCGCTCACTGGTAGACAACCCCTACGCGGGCGGTCACATGGACGCCGCCTACGCCAACCGGTACGACGACCTGCTGGAGATGGGCGCGGACCTCTGGGTCCACGGCCACTCCCACACCGCGTGCGACTACAGGACGGGCACCACCCGCGTGGTGTGCAACCCGCGCGGGTATCCCGGTGAACTCACCGACTGGTCGCCCGATCTGGTGTTGGATTTGTAAGGCGCTGGTAGCGCCAAGACCCGGCCCGCCCACGCGGGCCGGGCCACGCCTCAGAAGGTCAAGGTACCCAGGCCCATCCCCGGATCACTGAAGCTCGGGCGGCCGTCTTCCAGGTGGCCACTGAAGCGCCGCAGGAAGCCGTCAACGCCCTGTGCGCTGACACTGAAGTCGTACCAGTTGCCGCTGCTGCGCAGCGAGTAGCGCACCTCGCGGCGCTTGCCTGGGGCGACGGTCAGGGTCTGGCTTTCGCCGCGGTAGTAGACGTTGTCCTTCACGGTCATGCGCAGGGGCTTGAGGCCTCGGTTGACCAGTTGCACCACCAGCCTGCCGAACAGTGGGTCGTGGTCGATGCGCACCTCGGGCTGAGGCGCCCTGCGGTCGGCAGCGGCCACGCGCAGGTTGCCACGGAACACCCGCAGGAAGCCGTTGGGGCCGTGCACTTCCAGGTGGTAATCGCCGCTGGCGTCCCCCATGAAGCGGTCATGCAGGCGTCGGTGGGCCCCAACCGTGTAGCGTTTCGGCGCGCGGACGCTGTCCAGCAGGTCATAGACCTGGAACACCGCGCCGGCCTTGCCGGTGTTGGCGAACGTCAGGCTCAGTGCTTCCTCGCGGACGTGGTAGCGCGCGTGCACCGCCAGGTCGTAAGGCAAGGGGCGCGCACGGCGCAGGCCCATCTCCTGCTTGGGCATGGCGGCCACCGCTGGCGGTTTGGGCTTGGGCAGCTTCACCTGGCTGGCGACGATGGCGTCGGCCTGGCTGGTGTCCGGCAACCCCGGGAGTGCCCCGTTGTCGGGGTGGCTGAAGTCGAAGGCCGAGGTCAGGTCGCCACACACTGCACGGCGCCAGGGGCTGATGTTGGGCTCCATCACGCCGAAGCGCTGTTCGAGGAAGCGGATCACCGAGGTGTGGTCGAACACCTGGGAGTTGACCCAGCCGCCCTTGCTCCAGGGCGAAATCACGTACATGGGCACGCGCGGGCCGAGGCCGTAGGGCTGGCTGCGGTAGCGGGTGTCGCCCAGGGTGTGCCATTCGAGGGTGGCGTCGGCGGTGGTCTTGCCGTGCAGCGTGCCGTCGGCGTTCAGGCCCGGCGCGGCAGGGGGCGCCATGTGGTCAAAGAAGCCATCGTTCTCGTCGAACATCACCAGCAGCGCGGTTTTGCTCCACACCTCGGGGTTGGCGGTCAGCGCGTCCAGCACCCAGGCAGTGTATTCGGCGCCCCAGATCGGGCTCGACGGGCCGGGGTGCTCGGAATACTTGGCCGGCGCCACGATCCACGACACCTGCGGCAGCGTATTGGCCAGCACGTCGCGCTTCAGCGCATCCAGCTTCCAGGTGCTCAGGCCGTTGACGATCAGCGGCGAGTCCGGCCCGGCCGCGCGGTACTGGCGGAAGCCGATCAGCGGGTTGTCGGAGAAGTTGTCCGCCATGTCCTGGTACACGCGCCAGCTGATGCCGGCGGCCTGCAGCCGTTCCGGGTAGGTGGTCCAGGTGTAGCCCTCTTCCACCGGGCCTTCGCTGTCGTGGTCGTTGGTGGTCACCGGGCCGCCGTGCTGGCCGAGCGGGTCGTTGGTGCCGGTCCAGAGGAACAGGCGGTTGGGGTTGGTGCCGCCCTGGAACGAGCAGTGGTACGCGTCGCAGACCGTGAAGGCGTTGGCCAGGGCGAACTGGAAGGCGATGTCCTGCTCCTTGTAGTAGCCCAGGGAGCGCTCGGTCTTGGCCGGCAGCCACTTGTCCATGCGCCCCTCGTTCCAGGCCTGCTGGGCGTCGGGCCAGGTGTGCGGGGTGCCGTCCACGCGCTGGGCGCTGGTGGTGCGGGTGTCGAAGTGGTACGGCAGGACCTCGCCCTTGCTGCCCTTCTGGTGCCACACGCGCTGGCCGTCGGGCAGCGGGATCGGCACGCGGTCGCCGAAGCCGCGCACACCCTTGAGGGTGCCGAAGTAGTGGTCGAACGAGCGGTTCTCCTGCATCAGGATCACCACATGCTCGACGTCCTTGAGGTTGCCGTGGCGGCGGTGCGCGGGGATCGCCAGCGCCGCCTGGATGCTGGACGGCAGCAGGCTGCTGGCGACGGTGGCACCGACCGTTCCGGCCGCCAGCTGGATGAAGCTTCTTCTGCTTTTCGAAATCATCGGGGGAACTCACCAGGTCGTATGAGTGGCAAAAGGCTGCTGAGCGCTTCCATGACGCTGGCAGCGAGATGTTCGAACTCAGGCGACGCTAGTAACGGAAAAAGACGCTTTGGTTTCAGCGCGTCTTGCAACACCCATCCATGCCAACCCCATCACGTTTCAACGCCATGTTTTTGGTCTAGGCCAGCTTTTGCTTGACAGGCTCTGCCGACTGAACAGGACCAAGATAGAGCGGTGGCCGAGATCGCCTTGCCAGTACGCACCCTGCAGTTCGGGTGGTACAGACCAACGCCTTCAAAGGTGTCTGTCCTCTCCGGGTGTCGCAGCACATGCAGGGTGAATGACGCTCTTTTCATCCACCCGGCGGGGTGGCTGGCAAGCACGCACGGTGGACCGATGAAGCGCGGTCCACCCTACGCCCGGACAGGCAAAGTAGTGGGGACATCCAACTCCCGGAACGGCGTCTTCTGACCCGGAGAAAAATCACTGTGAGGGGTGTCGCAACGCGGCACAGCCGACGTATCACCGCCGCCACGAGGCGGTATGTTCGGAGCAGTCACAGGCAGGGCTGGCCAGGAGAGGGAAGGATGAAAGAACGGGAACGCTGCCCCAGGTGCTCGGCACTGTTCACGGCCCGCAAGGCGCTGGTTTCCAGCGGTGTGGGCGTCAGCCAGAGCGCATTCGCCTCGCGGATGCAGGTGCGTTGCCCCGAGTGCTGGCACATCTTCACGGCACGCACGCTGCGCCTGTTCGGCTTCCTGCCACCCAACGGCCTGCGCTGGGTGGTGCTGGGCCTGCTGGTGGCGTGCGTGGTGCTGGCGAAGGTATTGCCTCGCTGAGCGTTCAGCAATTGACGCGTTGGATCATCCGATTGGCGTGGTCGGTCATGTCGCCTCCCCTGTCCTTGGGCACACTCGGGGTCACGGATCTTCACCCAGGCTGAACCACTCGACCCGCAGGAGAGCACGATGTCCAGAGGCGCCCCCATTCCCCGCAACCCCGAGAACGACTACACCCGCGAGCAGGCCACCCTGCGCCGTGACTTCATCAAGGAGCAGACCGGTGCCGCACTGGACACGGTCGGCCAGTACGCCATCGACCCGGCCGTCACCCGCGGCAATATCGAGAACTTCATCGGCGTGGTGCAGATGCCCCTGGGGCTGGCCGGCCCGCTGCGCATAGAAGGCGAGCACGCGCGCGGCGATTTCTACATCCCCATGGCCACCACCGAAGGCACGCTGCTGGCCAGCTACAGCCGGGGCATGCGCGCCATCAGTGCCTCCGGCGGGGTGAAGACCACGGTGGTCAAGCACTCCATGCAGCGGGCACCGGTGTTCTTTTTCGAGGATGCGCTGCAGGCCCGCGAGTTCGGTGTCTGGCTGGTGCGCGAGTTCGAGGCGATCAAGGCGGCCAGCGAAACCACCACCCGCAGCGGCAAGCTGTTCGAGATCGAGCAGTACCCGGTGGCCAACATGCTCTACA
The DNA here is from genome assembly GCF_032621675.1 of Pseudomonas sp. zfem003. Lineage (NCBI taxonomy): Bacteria > Pseudomonadati > Pseudomonadota > Gammaproteobacteria > Pseudomonadales > Pseudomonadaceae > Pseudomonas > Pseudomonas sp. zfem003. Next base: position 68,672 of record NZ_JAVYJG010000001.1, read on the forward strand.
CCCGTTTCTGCTACACCACCGGCGATGCCGCCGGGCAGAACATGACCAGCAAGGCCACCTACGCAGCCTGCGAATGGATCAAGGCCAACCACCCGTTGCAGCCGCGCTACATCCTTTCCGGTGCCATCGACACCGACAAGAAGCACTCGGCCATGAACATGATCCAGACCCGGGGCAAGCGGGTGATCGCCGAGTTCACCCTCAAGCGCGAGGTGGCCCACGAGCTGCTGCGCGTCGACCCCGCCAACCTCTACCGCTACCGACAGATCGCGGCTGTGGGCGCCTTCCAGGCCGGTTCCGCGTACAGCGGCGCGCACTCGGCCAACGGGCTGGCGGCGATGTACATCGCCACCGGGCAGGACGCCGCCAACGTGGCCGAATCCCACGGCGGTATCACCTACGGGCAACTGCTGGAGAACGGCGACTACTACTGGTCGGTGACCCTGCCCGCGGTGATCTGCGCCACCCATGGCGGCGGCACCAACCTGCCGACCCAGCGGGAATGCCTGGAGCTGCTGGGCTGCCACGGAGCCGGCAAGGCGGACAAGCTGGCGGAGATCATCGCAGCCGTGGTGCTGGCCGGCGATGTGTCCCTGACCTCCGCGATCCTGGCCGGCGACTGGGTCAGCAGCCACGAGGCGCTGGGGCGCAACCGCTGAGGGCGTAGGTTGCAGTGGGCCAGGTCATCGCGATTGCCATCAAACCCTGAGCTGTCGGCCAGGCGCACCCACTGGGAACAGCGGCGCTTTGTGTGACCCCGTGACATATTGGTCACTCGTTGTTCCCGGTCCTTTCGCTCTGTAGGCTATGCGCCCATGAATACGACACCCCCCTCCCGAACGGCCCGCGGGCCGGTGGACCATGAGGTCCGTGACCAGATCGTGGCTGCCGCCACCGAACACTTCAGCCTCTACGGCTTCGAGAAGACCACGGTCTCGGACCTGGCCAAGGCCATCGGCTTCTCCAAGGCCTACATCTACAAGTTCTTCGAGTCCAAGCAGGCCATCGGCGAGATGATCTGCTCGAACTGCCTGCGCCAGATCGAGACGGAGGTCCGTGCCGCCGTCGCCGAGGCCGAGCACCCGCCGGAGAAGCTGCGGTGGATGTTCAAGGCCATCGTCGAGTCCGGACTGCGCCTGTTCTTCCAGGACCGCAAGCTCTACGAGATCGCCGCCTCCGCCGCCACGGAACGCTGGCCGGCCGCCCGCGCCTACGAAGGGCGCATCCTCGAGCTGCTCCGGGACATCCTGCAGCAGGGTCGGGAGAGCGGTGACTTCGAACGCAAGACGCCGCTGGACGAGACCGTGAAGGCGATCCACATGGTCCTGCGGCCGTACCTCAACCCGCTGCTGCTCCAGCATGGGCTGGACTACACCGACGAAGCCCCCCTGCTGCTCTCCAGCCTGGTGTTGCGCAGCCTGTCACCCTGAATAGTGACCATTGACTAATTTGGTCACAAGAATCAAAGTGAGGCTCCCTATGACTTCGCAATGGGTGCCTCATGCTTCGGCACAGCTTTTCTTCCCTCCTCCTGGTCGGTGTCGTGCCAATGGCGCTGGTCGCCTGCAGCGAGCCGCAAGCACACGATCCGCGTACTGAAGCGCCGCTGGTCCGCACCGCCTACCCCCAGTCGGCGGACGCAGCGACACGCGCCTTCACCGGTATCGTCGCCGCCCGGGTACAGAGCGACCTGGGCTTCCGCGTCTCCGGCAAGGTACTGGAGCGCCTGGTCGACACCGGCCAGGCCGTTAAGCGCGGCCAGGTGCTGCTGCGCCTCGACCCGGCCGACCTGAAGCTGGCGGCCAACGCCCAGCGTGAAGCCGTTACCGCTGCCCAGGCGCGGGCCAGGCAGGCGCGCGAGGATGAGGCCCGCTACCGCAAGCTGCGAGGAACCGGTGCCGTCTCGGCATCGGCCTACGACCAGTACAAGGCCGCCGCGGACACCGCCCTGGCGCAGCTCAGTGCAGCGCAGGCGCAGGCCGAGGTGGCACGCAACGCCACCCGCTACGCCGAACTGACAGCAGACGCCGATGGCATCGTCATGGAGACGGTCGCCGAGCCCGGCCAGGTGGTGAATGCCGGCCAGGTGGTGGTCCGTGTCGCCCATGCCGGCCCCCGGGAGGCGGTGGTGCAGCTACCGGAAACCTTGCGCCCGGCGGTGGGTTCCACTGCCCAGGCATCACTGTTCGGGAAAGGCGATCTCCGCGTCGCGACCCGCCTGCGCCAGCTCTCCGACGTGGCGGATCGCCTGACGCGCACCTTCGAAGCGCGCTACGTGCTGGAGGGCGAACTGGCCAATGCCCCGCTGGGGACCACCATCACCGTGCAGGTGGCGGATGGGCAGCCCGGCGCGGCCGGCGAACAGCAGATTCCTGTCGGCGCCCTGTACGACGCCGGCAACGGCCCTGGCGTGTGGGTCATCCAGGGTGAGCCGGCGCGTGTGGCCTGGCATCCGGTCGCAGTCCACCACCTGGGCGCCGAGCAGGTGCGCATCGCTGGGAGCCTGCAGCCGGGCGAGCCGATCGTTGCCCTGGGCGCCCATCTGCTGCACGAGGGGCAGCCGGTCCGCACGGCAGATGCCCATGCCGTCGCCGCCGTCGAGGAAGTGCGTCCATGAGCGAGGGCCGCTTCAACCTCTCCGCGCTGGCCGTGCGCGAGCGCGCCGTCACGCTGTTCATGGTCTGCCTGATCTCCCTGGCCGGGATCGTGGCCTTCTTCAAGCTCGGGCGCGCGGAAGACCCGGCTTTCACCGTCAAGGTCATGACCATCGTCACCGCCTGGCCCGGCGCCACCGCCCAGGAGATGCAGGACCAGGTCGCCGAGAAGCTGGAAAAACGCCTCCAGGAACTGCGCTGGTACGACCGTAGCGAGACCTACACCCGCCCCGGTCTGGCGTTCACCACGCTCACGCTGCTGGACACGACGCCGCCAGCGGAGGTGCCGGAGGCGTTCTACCAGGCCCGCAAGAAGATCAGCGACGAAGCCAAGCTGCTGCCGGCGGGGGTGATCGGTCCGCTGGTCAACGACGAGTACTCCGACGTGACCTTCGCCCTGTACGCCCTCAAGGCCAGGGGCGAGCCGCAGCGCCTGCTGGTGCGTGACGCCGAGACCCTGCGTCAGCGGTTGCTGCACGTGCCCGGTGTGAAGAAGGTCAACATCATCGGCGAGCAGGCCGAGCGCATCTACGTCGAGTTCTCCCATGAACGCCTGGCCACCCTTGGCATCGGCCCGCAGGAGGTGTTCGCTGCGCTGAACGGCCAGAATGCGCTGACCCCGGCAGGCTCCGTGGAGACCCGGGGGCCGGAAGTGTTCCTGCGCCTCGACGGCGCCTTCAATGAGCTGCAGAAAATCCGCGACACTCCGGTGATCGCCCAGGGGCGCACCCTCAAGCTGTCCGACGTGGCCACGGTCCGGCGCGGCTATGAAGACCCGGCCACCTTCCTCATCCGCAACGGTGGCGAACCGGCCCTGCTGCTGGGCATCGTCATGCGCGAAGGCTGGAACGGCCTCGACCTGGGCAAGGCACTGAACGACGAAGTGGGCGCCATCAACGCCCAGCTGCCCCTGGGCATGAGCCTGAGCAAGGTCACCGACCAGGCCGTCAACATCAGCGCCTCGGTCGACGAGTTCATGATCAAGTTCTTCGTCGCCCTGCTGGTGGTGATGCTGGTGAGCTTCCTGAGCATGGGTTGGCGCGTGGGCGTGGTGGTGGCGGTCGCCGTACCGCTGACGCTGGCCCTGGTGTTCGTGGTGATGGCCGCCACCGGCAAGAACTTCGACCGCATCACCCTGGGCTCGCTGATCCTCGCCCTGGGCCTGCTGGTGGACGACGCCATCATCGCCATCGAGATGATGGTGGTGAAGATGGAGGAAGGCTACAGCCGCATCCAGGCCTCGGCCTATGCCTGGAGCCACACTGCCGCGCCGATGCTTTCCGGCACCCTGGTCACCGCCGTCGGCTTCATGCCCAACGGTTTTGCCCGCTCCACCGCCGGCGAGTACACCAGCAACATGTTCTGGATCGTGGGGATCGCACTGGTCGCCTCCTGGCTGGTGGCCGTGGTCTTCACGCCCTACTTCGGCGTCAAGCTCCTGCCGGACTTCAAGAAGGTCGAAGGCGGCCACGAAGCCCTCTATGACACCCCTCGCTACAACCGTTTCCGCACGCTGCTCGGCCGCGTCATCGCCGGCAAGTGGCTGGTTGCCGGCTCGGTGGTGGGGTTGTTCGTGATCGCGATCCTCGGCATGGCGCTGGTGAAGAAGCAGTTCTTCCCCATCTCCGACCGCCCGGAAGTGCTGGTGGAGGTGCAGATGCCCTACGGCACCGCCATCGCCCAGACCAGCGCCGCCACGGAAAAGGTCGAGGCCTGGCTGGCCCAGCAGAAGGAGGCGCGCATCGTCACCGCCTATGTCGGCCAGGGCGCCCCGCGCTTCTTCATGGCCATGGGCCCGGAGCTGCCTGACCCGTCCTTCGCCAAGATCGTGATCCGTACCGACAACCAGGACGAACGCGAGGCGCTCAAGCACCGGCTGCGCCAGGCGATAGCCGAGGGCCTGGCCAGCGAGGCACGGGTCCGCGTCACCCAGCTGGTGTTCGGCCCCTACTCCCCCTTCCCGGTGGCCTACCGGGTCAGCGGCCCGGAGCCGGACACCCTGCGGCGGATCGCCGGCGAGGTGCAGGCAGTGATGGACGCCAGCCCGCTGATGCGCACCGTCAACAGCGACTGGGGAACCCGGGTGCCGACCCTGCATTTCACCCTGCAACAGGACCGCCTGCAGGCGGTGGGGCTCACCTCCAGCGCGGTCGCCCAGCAACTGCAGTTCCTGCTCAGCGGTGTACCCGTGACCGCCGTGCGCGAGGACATCCGCACCGTGCAGGTCATGGCCCGCGCCGCCGGGGACATCCGCCTCGACCCGGCCCGGATGCTGGACTTCACCCTGGCCGGGGCCAACGGGCAGCGCATTCCACTGTCGCAGGTGGGCGAGGTGCAGGTGCGCATGGAGGAACCGATCATGCGCTGGCGCGACCGCGTGCCCACCCTCACCGTGCGCGGCGACATCGCCGAAGGGCTGCAGCCACCGGATGTCTCGACCGCCATCAGCAAGCAGCTGCAACCCATCATCGACAGGCTGCCCAGCGGCTACCGCATCGAACAGGCGGGCTCCATCGAGGAGTCGGGCAAGGCCAGCAAGGCCATGCTGCCGCTGTTCCCGATCATGCTGGCGGCCACCCTGGTCATCATCATCCTGCAGGTGCGCTCGATCTCGGCGATGGTGATGGTGTTCCTCACCAGCCCCCTGGGCCTGATCGGCGTGGTGCCCACGTTGCTGCTGTTCCACCAGCCGTTCGGCATCAATGCGCTGGTGGGGTTGATCGCCCTGTCGGGCATCCTCATGCGCAACACGCTCATCCTCATTGGGCAGATCCGCCATAACCAGGACGCGGGCCTGGAGCCTTTCCAGGCCGTGGTGGAGGCCACCGTGCAACGGGCCCGCCCGGTGATCCTCACCGCGCTGGCGGCGATCCTCGCGTTCATCCCCCTGACCCATTCGGTGTTCTGGGGAACCCTCGCCTACACCCTCATCGGCGGCACCCTCGCCGGTACCGTGCTGACCCTGGTGTTCCTGCCGGCCATGTACGCCATCTGGTTCGGCATCCGACCCATTCCCAACCAGGCAACCGCGGAGGTGCAGCCCGCATGAGCCCTGCCCCCGCTGCCTTCAAGCCACCAAGAGGAACCACCATGTCGAACCCTGTCGTCGCTCTTGTCACCGGCGTGTCGTCGGGTATCGGGCGCACCACGGCCGAACAGCTGGCGCAACGTGGGTGCCGCGTGTTCGGCAGCGTGCGCCGCATCGCCAGCGCCCAGCCGATAGCCGGCGTGGAGCTGGTGGAACTGGACGTCCGCGACGAGGCCTCGGTCAACCTCGGGGTCCAGCAGGTCATCGCCCAGGCCGGGCGCATCGATGTGCTGATCAACAACGCCGGCGTGACCCTGCTCGGCGCCACCGAGGAAACGTCGATTGCCGAGGCCCAGGCCCTGCTGGATACCAATGTCCTCGGCATCCTGCGGACCACCCGCGCCGCCCTGCCCCACATGCGTGAACAGGGCGGCGGCCGCATCGTCAATGTCAGCTCGGTGCTGGGCTTCCTGCCGGCGCCCTACATGGCGCTCTACTCGGCCTCCAAGCATGCCGTGGAGGGCCTGTCCGAGACGCTGGACCACGAGGTGCGCCAGTTCGGCATTCGTGTCGCCCTGGTCGAGCCCTCGTTCACCCGCACCCAGCTGGACCTCAATGCACCCCGGGCCGCCCTCACCCTGCCTGCCTACGAACGCGAGCGTGGCCTCGTGTCCCGCAGCATCGAAACGAGCGTACGCAAGGCGCCGCTGCCCGACAGCGTCGCCGCCACCCTGGTCGAGGCCGCACTGGGGCCCTGGAAGATGCGCCACACCCCTCGGGGCGAGGCCTCGTTGCTGCGCACGCTTCGCCGCTTCATGCCTGCCGGGGCGGTGGAGAAAGGCCTGAGGAAGACTTTCGGGCTCGCCTAGGCCGAGCCTGTTCCACACTGAACCCACCCTTGAAACCACCCAACGCACGCCGCCCGGTCCCCGGCGGCAACGGAGGCCACATGGATACACACCCCACGACAGTCAACTGGGCCAGCCAGCAGGCAGAGGCGCTGCAGCGGATGCGCGAAGGCGGCGGCCAGCCGGGCCTTGCCCGACCTGAGCAGCTCGCGGGCAAGAGCGGTCGGCAGATCCTGGAAGGGATGATGTCCGGCGAACTGCCCTACCCGCCGATGAACGACACCATGAACATGACGCTGCTGGAGGTGGGCGACGGGCGTGCGGTGTTCCAGGGCACTCCCCTGGCTGGGCACTACAACCCCCTCGGCACCGTCCATGGCGGCTGGTTCGCCACCCTGCTGGACTCCGCCCTCGGGTGCGCCGTGCAGACCTCGCTTCCAGCCGGGCGCTCCTACACCACCGCCGAGCTGAGCCTCAACATTGTGCGCTCGGCCTCCCACCGGACCGGCCCATTAAGGGCTGTCGGCACGCTGATACACGGTGGACGCCAGGTCGCTACGGCCGAAGCCCGCATCGAGGACGAATCCGGCAAGCTCTACGCCCACGCCACGACCACCTGTTTCGTGTTCGACCTGCCTCCGCAGTGATGGCCGAACGACCGGCCCGATGCCCGCGTGCCGGTCATGGCAACCCCGAACGAGCCAGCCGCTCAGGCCGGTTCGTCTTCAGGCTCCGACGGCACCGGCTCGATGCGCCACGGGGCCTGGGCATCGTCCCGCGTCGCCTGCCAGCCGGGCTCGAGCCCGGCGAGTTCGGCCATGGAGGGATCCAGGTCGAGCACATGGCCAAGGCCGACGATGCACAGGTCTTCCAGGGCCTCGCTCTCGTTGTCGAGGAACTGCCAGCCGTGGTCGTCCTCGTCATGGACGACGTGAAGGATGGGCTTGCGTTTGTCGATCACGCTTTTCGAAACGATGGTCGCGCCGTTCGGCGGTTGGTCGAAGGGCCACATGGGGAGCCTGCCAGCAGAGTGGGAGCGCTGCAGTATGCCTGCCCCGCCACGACCGCACGAGGCGCGCCATCACGAATCCCCGACGTTCTTCCAGGCAAGAAAAAGCCCGCCGAAGCGGGCTTTTCCCTTTTCGCCATCAGCGTCCGCCGCCGTGGCTGTTCTGGCCACCCTTGCGGCCGGCCTCGGAGGCCTTCTCGCGGTCATTGGCGAAGTTGCCACCGCTGTTATGGCCGCCCTTGCGGCCGGCTTCGGAAGCTTTCTCGCGGTCGTTGGCGAAGTTGCCGGGGTTCTTGTTGGTGGTCATGTCTTCATCCTCTCTTGGCAGGCCGACGTTGGCCTCACAGAAGGTACGAACAGCCCCCTTGCGGATCGTTCTGAACGAATCGCGCTTCGCCGCGCTTGCTGCCCGACGAGCGGTCCCTGCTGATGGAGCGCTGATATCAACCACCCCGCATCACCGGGCCCGTGGTCAGGAACCTTGAACCCGTCCCGGCACCTCCGCTCCATACCTTCGTCATCCCGACATCAAGACGGAGACCACCCCGATGGAAAAGACCCGATCCCACCTGCTGGACTGGCTGCGTGATGCGCACGCCATGGAGCAACAGGCCGAGCAGATGCTCAAGGCGCAGTCCTCGCGGCTGGAGCACTACCCCGACCTCAAGGCCCGCATCGACCAGCACCTGGAGGAGACCCTGGGCCAGCAGAAGCTCCTGGAAGAAGCCCTGGCGCGCCTGGACAGCAGCCCGTCCACCCTCAAGGACATCGGCGGCAAGCTCATGGCCTTCGGCCAGGCCGTGGGCGGCATGACCGCCACCGACGAGGTGATCAAGGGCGCGATGGCCGGCTACGTGTTCGAGAACATGGAGATCGCCTCCTACACCGTGCTCATCGCCGCCGCCCAGGCCGCCGGTGACGTCGAGACCCAGCGTGCCTGCGAACGCATCCTGCCCCAGGAGGTGGCCATGGCCGACTGGCTGAGGGAGCACCTGCCGAGCCTCACCGAGGCCTTCCTGGCCCGCTCCGAAGCCCCCGAAACCCCGGCCAAGCGCTGAGCCCGGCTCGCCAACGGCCCACGACACGAGGAGACACGACATGAACCACGAGTACCAGAACGTCCACGGCATCGAACGCGCCCTGTCCCTGGGCACCGGGCTGGTGGCCCTGTGCACCGGCATCCACCGTGGCGGCACTGCCGGCACCCTCAAGGCCCTCACCGGCGCGCTGCTGCTGTGGCGCGGCACCACCGGCCACTGCGCCATGAAGGGCATGGTCACCGACCTGGAAGGCGAGCTGGAGTACCTGCGCCAGCGCATCGCCCGCCTGCGCGAGGCCCTGCCCAAGGTGGACAACGCCCAGGGCAAGGCACGCACGCCGACCGAGGCCAAGGTCGACAACGCCATCGAGGAAACCTTCCCCGCCAGCGACCCGATCTCGCCCTGACCTGCGAGGGCGCCCCACCCGGGGCGCCCCTTCGCCTAGGGGCGGAGGATCACCTTGCGACAGCCCTCCTCCTTCTTCTCGAACAGCCGATAGCCCTCCGCCGCCTCTGCCAGCGCCATGCGGTGGCTGATGATCACCTCCGGTTTCAGCGCGCCGGTCTGGATGTACTCCAGCAACGTGGGCAGCGTCGGGTGCACGTGGGTCTGGCCCATGCGGAAGGTCAGCCCCTTGTCGAAGGCGTCGCCGAACAGGAAGCCGTGCATGAAGCCGGCGTACACCCCGGGCACGCTCACCACCCCGCCCCGGCGCACCGCCGCGATGCACTGGCGCAGCGCGTAGCCGCTGCTGATCTCCAGCTTCAGCGTGGTCAGAATCGTTTCCGTGGTACTGCCCTTGGCCTCGAAGCCCACGGCATCGATCACCGCATCCACCCCCCTGAACCCGGGTGTGTTCTCGATGATGGCCGCCGCCGGGTCGTCGATCCGCTCGAAATCGATGGGGATCACGCCGTAGGTCTGGCGCGCGTACTCCAGGCGGTACGGGTGGTGATCGACCATGAAGATCAGCTCCGCCCCCAGCATCCGCGCGCAGGCGGCGCTCATCAGCCCCACCGGCCCGGCGCCGAAGATCGCCAGGCTGCTGCCAGGGCCGATGCCGGCGTTGACCACCGCCTGGTAGCCGGTGGGCAGGATGTCGCTGAGGAACAGCACCTGCTCGTCGTCCAGCTCGTCCGGCACCTTGAAGGGCCCCACGTTGGCGTGGGGCACCCGTACCAGCTCGGCCTGGCCGCCCGGCACACCCCCGTAGAGGTGGCTGTAGCCGAACAGCGCCGCGCCCGGCGGGATCTGTTTCTTGTTGAGGATGGCGCCGCGCCCGGTGTTGGTGGTCTCGCAGGCCGCATGCAGGTTCAGCTGGCAGAAGAAGCAGCCACCGCAGGCGATCACGAAGGGCACCACCACCCGGTCGCCCGTGCGCACGGCCGTGACCGCCGGGCCCGTCTCCTCGACGATGCCCATGAACTCGTGGCCGAAGATGTCGCCGTGCTTCACCTGGGGGATCTTGCCCCGGTAGAGGTGCAGGTCCGAACCGCAGATGGCGGTGGCGGTGACCCGCAGGATGATGTCGTCGGGCTGCTCGATCACGGGATCGGGCACCCGCTCGACGCGAACGTCGTGGCTGCCGTGGTAGGTCAAGGCCTGCATGGGGATTCTCCTGGTTGGGGGCTACCCCTGTCGGAAAACCCGCCCGGGCGACTGTTCAGGGAATCGGGATGAACGGTCGGAAGTGCCCGGAGAGAGGCCGCCCGGGTCGCCTGCGTCCCGCATGGGGCGCGGCTTTCCGACCGATGGTGTTTCGATACAGGAGTTGTACGGCGAAGGGCCATTGATAGCTAAATGCAACCCCAGGCGCCGTCGAATCTGTACAGCGCTTCGCCTATGCCTTGCTGCGAGCCTGTGCCGCTGGCGACAAGGCCCTGAGCCATCATTTACAGCGCCTGCTCAGCCCCTAGTCTAGGAAGTCCGCACAGTGACCTTTTTGCTCGGAGGCTTCCCTTCCGTTGTTCTTCCGTCGCTGCACATTCGCCGCCACCCTGCACCAGGGGGTCCCATGTTCCTCAGCGAAATCAGTCGACTCTTCGAAATCCACATGCCCGGCTACAGCTGCAAGGCGATCCGCCAGGACGATGGTTCGCTGTCCTGCCAGTTCACCGCCCGCAGCAGCCAGGCCACCATCACCATCACCGGGCTGACCGCCACCGAGGTGTCCACGCCTGAGGCCGTGGCCGACGTGAGCAAGAGCTTGCTGGAAGAAATTGCCTGCGCCACCGGTGACGTCCATTCCCTGCTGCCCCCGCTGGCCTTGCCCGAGCGCTGGTAGCCTTCCGTCCCGAGGCATGCGGGAGCCCGCCGGACGGCGGGCTCCCAGGGAGGGTTACTCCCGGTCCTTGCCGCCGTGGCTGTTCTGACCACCCTTGCGGCCCGCCTCGGAGGCTTTCTCGCGGTCATTGGCGAAGTTGCCACCGCTGTTCTGGCCACCCTTGCGACCGGCTTCGGCCGCGCGCTCCGGGTCATTGGCGAAATTGCCGCCGCTGTTCTGGCCGCCCTTGCGCCCGGCTTCGGCAGCACGCTCGGGATCGTTGGCGAAGTTGCCACCACTCACCTGGCCACCCTTGCGCCCGGCTTCGGCAGCGCGTTCCGGATCATTGGCGAAATTGCCACCGCTGTTGTGACCACCCTTGCGTCCCGCTTCGGAGGCTTTTTCACGGTCGTTGGCAAAGTTGCCCGGGTTATCGTTCGACATGATGAATCTCCTGTGACAGGCAGGCCGGAATTGGCCTTGCAGAGGTTCTGAAACGGGCCGAAAGGAAGTGTTCGATCTTTTTAGGCTTCGCTAAGTCATTGAATGACAAGCGGTTATCGATGATTTCCGGGTGATATCAAGGCTCGCTACGACACCTGTACAACCCCGCTGCCGGCGGCAGCGGGTTGTACAGGCAGGCCTCAGCGGGACTCCATGGTGGCGGCCTGGTTGCCACCCTCCTCGGCGATCTTGCTGAGCTTCTCGTCGGTGCTCTTCTCCTCGGCCAGGGTGTCCTTCAGCGGCCCGATGGCCTCCTTCAGCCCCAGGTGCTTGGCCATGGCGATCAGCGTGCCGTAGCTGGCGATCTCGTAGTGCTCCACCTTCTGCGCGGCACCGATCAGGCCGGCATCCAGCACCGGGCCCTTGTCGATCTCGTCGATGAGCTCCTTGCCCTCTTCCACCAGGCCTTCCATCGCGATGCACTTCACGCGCTTGAGCTTCAGCCCCAAGGCTTCCACCACCTGGTCGATACGCTCGATCTGGCCCTGGGTTTCCTCCAGGTGCGCCTGGAAGGCCTCGACGAGGATCGGGTTGCTGGCCGCACGGGCCATCTTCGGCAGGGCGCGGGTCAGTTGCTTCTCCGCGCTGTAGACGTCGGACAGTTCGTGGATGAACAGGTCTTGAACGGTTTTACGGGCCATGGGTTGCCTCCAGATGGTTTCGAGTCATGGGTCCGGGCCTCTCCAGAGGCCTCGGGAAAGTCGACTCGGGGGGTGGCAACCCGTTCCAGTTTTATCCCCGTGCGGTCACTGCGCGGGAATGATGGAGATCTTCCCGTTGCGCTCGACGATGGCGTAGCGGATCTGTTCCAGTCGCTCCAGGCCGTGCTTCTCGCGGGCGGCTTCGAGGATGTCCGCCTCGCGCAGGCGCGCCGCGTCCAACCGGCTCTTCAGGACCGCGCCGTGCTCCACCACGATCACCGGCGAGCCCTCCAGCCAGAGGTCGAGGCGCGGCCAGCGCCACTGCAGGCGGGTGAGTACCAGGTCGATGCTGATCAGCGTGACGATCACCAGCACCGCATTGGTGACCGAGAAATCGTCCCCCAGCAGCGCCTGCTGGGTGGCCTCGCCGATGATCAGCAGCAGCACGAAGTCGAAGATCGTGATCTCCGACAGGGAACGGCGGCCGGAGAACTTGAAGATCACCAGCAGAGCGAAGTAGATGGCGGCAGCGCGGAATACGGCGTCCATGGCGGGCTCCTCAGGGGTAGATGAACTGGCTGACCGGCACCTGCCGGTCACCCACGCGGACCTGGCTGCGGAACAGCCCCACGCCGTCGGCGCGCAGGGACAGGAACAGCCGCACCCGCCCCTGCTCGTCCGCCGTCACGTCCAGGGCCAGGCCGTTGCCCCCGGCGGTGCGGCTTGCCGCCGGCTGCGGCTGCAGGCCTTCCAGGGTGGAGCCCTCCAGCAGCTCGCCGAGCAGTTCCACCCGGACCTTGGAGCCCACTCCATGCACGTCCACCACCAGGGTGGAGGTGGCCCCGTTGCGCAGGAAACGCTGCCAGCTCACCTGCAAGCGCCCGTCCTCGGAGGCCGCCTCGGCATGGCTCAGCGGGCCCTTGGCGAACAGCCCGGCCACCGTGAGCAGCACCAGCGCCCCCAGTATCCAGACGCCCACCCGCTCCAGCGCCCACTGGCGCCGCTGCACGTGGAGGTTCTCCTGCACCGGGTAGTGGCGCTCCTGTTCATCGGACGGATCGAGGCGGGGCAGCATGACGGCGCTCCTGGGTGATGGGCCTTGCTTCACAGACCCCGCGCCGTGTCGCCCGGTTCGAGTGATCGACGGCACCGCCCGGTCAGGAAACCGGAACCTCCGCCGCCGGCCCCTGCCAACCGCAGACACCCAGGCAACCGGAGACCACCATGCACATCCATCACCTCGACTGCGGCTGCATGTGCCCCCTGGGCGGGGCCCTCTACGACGGGTTCAGCACCGGCCTGCGTGCGCACCTGGTGTGCCACTGCCTGCTGCTGGAGACCGCCCACGACGGCCTGGTACTGGTGGACACCGGCTTCGGCCTGCGCGACATGCGCCAGCGCGGCGCCCGGATCAGCGCCTTCTTCCGCCGGCTCAACAACATCCGCTACGACACCAGCCTCACCGCCGTGGCCCAGGTCCGACGGCTCGGCTACCAGCCCGACGACGTGCGCCACATCGTCCTCACCCACCTGGACTTCGACCACGCCGGCGGCCTGGAGGACTTCCCCCGGGCCACCGTGCACCTGATGGAGCGCGAGCTGAAGAGCGCCGAGGCCAGCACCGGTTTCTTCGGCCGCCGGCGTTTCGTGCCCGAACAGTGGAAGCGCGTGAAGCGCTGGCAGATCTACCGCGAGCAGGGCGAGCAGTGGAACGGCTTCAATGCCGTGCGGACCCTGCGCGGGCTGGAAAGCGAGCCCCTGTGCCTGCTGCCGCTGGCCGGGCACACACTGGGCCATGCCGGGGTTGCGGTGCAGGGGCCCAACGGCTGGCTGCTGCACGCCGGCGACGCCTACTTCCACCGCGCCGAGGTGCGCCACGCCCAGCGGCATTGCCCGCCGGGCCTGCGCTTCTACCAGTGGATGATGGACACCGACGGCAGCGCCCGGCGGCGCAACCAGCAGCGCCTGCGCCACCTCTCCCTCAGCCGCCCGGACATCGAGCTGTTCTGCAGCCACGACGCCCTGGAGCTGAAGCGCCTGAAGCAACCGGCCTGACCCTCGGGCCAGGCCGGCACAGCACTACTTGCTGTGCTCCGGGGACGACGGGCCGCGGCCCAGGCCCCGGGGCCCGGCGATGCCCCAGTAGACCACCCCCAGCACCGGGAACAACGAGATACCCAGCGCCCACAGCGCCTTGGTTTCAACCGACTTGCTGCTGCGGAAGACGCTGATGATCGCCCACAGGTCGAGCAGGACCAGGATGCCGGCGACGGCGATCCAGAAGTACGTGACGGGATCGGACATGGGATGACCCTCCTCTGCTGAGTCCTGGTGTTTCGGGTCGCACGGGGCGGTCCGGGTTCAGACTTTCCGCCCCGGCGGCCTAGCCGTTGACCACCGTCCCGCCGTTCACGTGCAGCACCTGGCCGCTGACGTAGGAGGCATCCTCGCTGGCGAGGTACACGTAGGCCGGCGCCACCTCGGCCGGCTGCCCGGGGCGTCCCATGGGGGTGTCGGCGCCGAAGCGCGCCACCTGCTCGGCGGTGAAGGTGGAGGGGATCAGCGGCGTCCAGATCGGCCCCGGCGCCACCCCGTTCACGCGGATGCCACGGCTCGCCAGGTTCAGCGCCAGGGAGCGGGTGAAGGCGGTGATCGCCCCCTTGGTGGAGGAGTAGTCCAGCAGCGACGGGTTGCCCTTGTAGGCCGTGATGGAGGTGGTGTTGATGATGCTCGCCCCCTGCCCCATGTGCGGCAGCGTCGCCTTGGTGAGCTGGAACATGCCGAGGATGTTGGTGCGGAAGGTGCGCTCCCAGGTGGCTTCCTCCAGGGCCTCCAGGCCCTCGCAGGGATGCTGCTCGCCGGCGTTGTTCACCAGCACGTCGAGGCGCCCCCAGGTGTCCAGCACGTCCGCCACCACCTGCCGGCAGAACTCGCCATCGGCCACGTCGCCGGCCCGGGTGATGACCTGGCCGCCCTGGCGCGCCACCGCCTCGGCGGTCTCGCGGGCGTCGTCCTCCTCGTCGAGGTAGACCAGCGCCACCTGGGCGCCCTCGGCAGCGAAATGCACCGCCACGGCGCGGCCGATGCCGCTGTCGCCACCGGTGATCAGTGCCACCTTGCCGGCCAGCTTGCCGGCGGCCTTGTAACGTTCGGAGAAGTACTCCGGCAGCGGGTGCATGGCGCCCTCGCGGCCGGGCTGTTTGTCCTGGTGCTGGGGGGGAAGGGTCTGCTCGCTCATGGGGTTCTCCCTGTGGCCTGTGCTTGCCCCGACGGTCGCCGGGCGTTCACAGGGTGGGAAACCCCTCCCCGGCTTAGGTTCGACCTGTCTGGACGAACCGCCCGGGACATTCCCTTGAACTTGTCCGCGCCTGCCCGCTTCTACCGACCGTCATCACCCACCACGGAGACACCGCCATGACCCATCCCCTGAGACACCTGATGTTCGCCCTGCTCGCTGCCTTCGTCGCCTTCGGCGGCACCGCCCGCGCCGCCAACACCGTCGACCCGCAGGACTTCGTCGACCGCGCCTCCGAGTCCGGCATCGCCGAGGTGGAGGCCGGCAAGCTCGCCGAGAAGAAGGCCCAGCACCCGCAGGTCAAGGCCTTCGCCGAGATGATGGTCAAGGACCACACCGCCGCGAATGCCGAACTCAAGCAACTGGCCGCCACGCTGAAACTGAAGACCGCCGATGACGCCAGCCTGATGGAGCAGGCCAAGGCCAAGCTGCTGGAGATGCGTGACGACTCCTTCGACAAGGCCTACGCCGAGAACCAGGTCAAGGCCCACCAGGAAGCCGTCGAGCTGTACCGCCAGGCCGCCCAGTCCGACCAGGCCCCGCTGCGCGACTTCGCCCAGAAGATCCTGCCCAAGCTGCAGGCCCACCTCGAGAAGGCCGAGAGCCTGGCCAAGGAGCTGGACGCCAAGCGCTGATCGCAGCCCCCGGGCGCCCGCGCGGTTGCGGCGGGCGCCCCTCGCGCAAGAGGACCCCGCCATGAACGACACCTACCGCTTCCAGACCTGCATTTCCGCCTGCAACGCCTGCGCCGCCGCCTGTGAAACCTGCGCCTCGGCCTGCCTCAGCGAGGAACATGCCCAGCAGATGACCCGCTGCATCCAGCTCTGCCGGGACTGCGCTGACCTCTGCCACCTGTGCGCCACGCTGATGATCCGCGGCAGCGAGTTCGCTCCGGGCCTGTGCCAGGTGTGCCGCGCCGCCTGCACGGCCTGCGCCGAGGAGTGCCAGCAGCACAACAGCCAGCACTGCCAGGAATGCGCCCAGGCCTGCCAGCGCTGCGCCGACGAGTGCGAACGCATGGCCGCCTGAGCCCACCTGCAAGGAGTTCCCCCATGAGTGCCCAGCAACCGCATGTCCCGAGCACCGAAGAACCGATCCTCGATGACCCTGGTAACGAAGACCCGGGCTCCCAGCTCGACCGTGGCGACCCGCCGGTGGAACAGACGCCGCGCCAGGCGCCGCCCGAGGACGCGCCGCGTTGAGCAGCGCCCTCAGGCCTTGCGTCGGCGCGGCCGGCTGGCGTCGTCCTTCGCCGCCTTGGCCGGGGCACGCTTGCGCGGTGCCTTGGCCGGCGCGGCCTTCTCGCTCTTTTCCGGCTTCGCCCCCTTGCCGCCCAGGCTGCGCCGCAGCAGCTCGGTGAGGTCGATGATGTCCGCGCCCTGGGGCGCCTCCTCGTCCGGCCGTTCGACCCGCTCCACGTGGCCCTCCTGGGCCTTCTGTTCCACCAGGTCCATCACCTTCTCGGTGAAGGTGTCGCGGTAGTCGTCCGGCTGCCAGTCCTGGGTCATGTCCTCGATCAGCCGCTTGGCCATCGCCAGCTCGCCCTTGGCCAGGGTCGGCTCGGTCACCTCGCTGCCCAGGTCGAGGATGCCCAGGCCCTTCACATCCGCCGGCCAGCGCAGCGTCACCAATACCAGCGCCGACTCCTGGGGCATCACCGCCGCCAGGTACTGGCGGGTGCGCAACACCACCTCCGCCAGGGCCACCTTGCCGCTGGCCACCAGGGACTCGCGCAGCAGCGCATAGACCTTGCCACTGCGCCGGTCGGGGCTCAGGTAGTAGGGCGTGTCGATGTTCTGCAACGGGATCTGCCCGGCATCCACGAAGGCGAAGATGTCGATGGTCCGCGTCGCACGCGGGTGCGCCTGCTGGATCTCCTCCTCGCTCAGCACCACGTACTCGCCGGGGGCGTGCTCCACCCCCTTGACGATGTGCTCGCGGGGCACCTCCTTGCCGGTGACCTTGTTCACCCGGCGGTAGCCCACCGGCTCCATGGAGCGGTCGTCCAGCCAGTCGAAATCCACCCCGCCGGAGCTGCTGGCGGACACCAGGTCCACCGGGATGTGCACCAGCCCGAAGCTGATCGCCCCTTTCCAGATCGCGCGTGCCATGGGCTTCTCCTTCGTCATGCCGTCTTTCGATGACCGGCCCGCACGGCAGAAAGTTTCCCCTGGCGCAGGCGCCCGTGCCGCCCATCAAACACCCTGAACTCCCGGCGCGTACCGCTGCTCACAACCCAGGTACGGACGCCAAGGAGACACCGCCATGCGCCGCCTTCCCCTGCTCCTGCTGCTCGGCTGCCTGCCCGCCGGGCTCGCCCTCGCCGAGGGCTGCCACGTCAACAGCCGCACCTCCAGCGCTGCGGTCACCGGCATCGAGACCGAGAGCTGCTACGAATTCGTCGGCATGCCGGCAGAGGCGCTGGACTGGTCCTGCAGCAACGAGAGCAAGGACATGACCAGCACCCGCAAGCAGCGGGTCGCCCAGTGCCCCGGCGGCGAGCAGGCCCGCTGCGACGCCCCGCTGGACCAGGAGAGCCTGGCCAACCCCCGCGCCAGTGCCCGCGGACCGGACACGGCACGCCCGGCGGTGCCGAACGATGCCCGCGTGCTCACCCGCTACTACCAGATGACCGACCTCGGCCAGGTGCGCACCGATTGCGAGAAGAGCGGCGGCCGCTGGCAGGAGCAATGACATGGCCTGCCCTGCCGACGTGCGCCTGCTGCGCAGTGGTACCCCCCTGGCGGAGCACGAAGCCTGCGTGCAGCGCCTGCTCGGCGGACGCCTGGCGCGCCTGCTGGGCTGCCCCTTCGACCCCGCGCCCATCACCCAGGTCGAGGAGCCCGGGCGGCACTATCTGCTGCCCGACGACACCCTGGTGGGCCCGACCCAGCGTCACGGCCTGAGCCACATCGGGCAGCTCTTCGGCGGCTGGGTCGCCGAGCCCTTCATGGCCACCAAGGCCATCGGCCATCCCCTCGCGGGCCCTGGCGCCCAGGCGCCACGGGGCTGGTCCGACGCCTTCGCCGAACAGGCCGGGGATGCCGTGCTGGAGGGCTTCAGCGTGTTCAGCCCGGAGGACGCCCGGCGCGCCGGGCAGCGCCTGCTGGAACGCGGCCCGCTGCGGGCCAAACCGGTGCGCGCCAAGGCCGGGCGCGGCCAGCAGGTGATCCGCCAGCTGGCGGAACTGGACGCCCTGATGGCGCAGCTGCCGACCGATGAACTGGCCACCTGGGGCCTGGTGCTGGAAGAGCAACTGGAGGACGTGGCGACCTACAGCGTCGGCCAGGTGGAGGTGAACGGCCTGCTGGCCAGCTACCACGGCGTGCAGCACCTGACCCGCGACGGCGCCGGCGAGCCGGTCTACGGCGGCTCCGACCTGTACCTGGTGCGCGGCGGCTACGACGCGCTGCTGGCCGAGCCGCTGGCGGCCTCGATACGCCTGGCGGTGCAACAGGCCCGGCGCTACGAAGAGGCCGCCCTGCACAGCTACCCCGACCTGCTCGCCTCGCGCCGAAACTACGACGTGGCGCGCGGGCGCAATGCCGAAGGCCAGTGGCGCTCCGGGGTGCTGGAGCAATCCTGGCGGGTGGGCGGAGCCAGTGCGGCGGAGGTCTTCGCCCTGGAACTGTTCGACGCAGAGCCGGCGTGCCGGCGGGTCCACGCCCGCACCCGGGAAACCTATGGCGAGCCCCGGGTGCCGGCCGACGCCTGGGTGCTCTTCGACGGCGAGGTGCCCGGGCTGGGGCGCCTATGCAAATACGTGGAGGTAATCGCTGATGACCGCCCATAGCCAGGCCCTGGAAATCATCGTCGAGGGCCAGCCCCTGTGCGGCACCCTGCTCTCCCCCGAAGCCCGCGTGCCGGGCATCCTCTTCGTGCACGGCTGGGGCGGCAGCCAGCAACGCGACCTGGCGCGGGCCAAGGGCATCGCCGGGCTCGGCTGCGTGTGCCTGACCTTCGACCTGCGCGGCCACGAGCGCACCGCCGAGGCCAAGGCCAGCGTCACCCGCGAGCAGAACCTGGCCGACATCCTCGCCGCCTACGACCGGCTGGCGGCACACCCGGCGGTCAACCCCGAGGCCATCGCGGTGATCGGCAGCAGCTACGGCGGCTACCTGGCCACCTTCCTCACCACCCGGCGCCCGGTGAAGTGGCTGGCCCTGCGGGTGCCGGCCCTGTACTGGGACGAGGAATGGGACCGCCCCAAGCAGTCCCTCGACGTGGCCCGCCTGGCGCGCTACCGGCGCCAGCCCTGGAACCCCGATGAAAACCTCGCGCTGAAGGCGTGCGCCGCCTTCACCGGCGACGTGCTGCTGGTGGAGTCGGAGCACGACAGCTACGTCCCGCACATGACGCTGATGAGCTACCGCGCTGCCTTCGAGCAGGCCCATTCCCTCACCCATCGCATCCTCGATGGCGCCGACCACGCCCTCAGCGAGGACCATCACCAGCAGGCCTACACGCGCATCCTCACCAACTGGATCAGCGAGATGGTCATCGGTGCCCGCGTCGGCGCCTACCCCCATCACTCTTCCCGCTACTCCTGAGCATGGTCGGCACCGCCTGCGTCTCGCGAAAGCCACGATCCGCCCTTGCGGAGACTCCAGGGTGAGCTTCCAGCAGTGGCTGCTGGTCCTGGGCGGCCTGCTGCTGATCCTCGGGTTGGCCTCTGCCTACGTACGCCTGCTGCCGATCACCACCTCGGCCCTGTACCTGGGCTTCGGGCTGCTGATCGGCCCCCTGGGGCTGGGCCTCTGGCAGCAGGACCTGCCCCAGGTTCGCACCTGGCTCGGGCACCTGGTGGAGGTGGCCGTGCTGGTGTCGCTGTTCCTCGCCGGGTTGCGCCTGCGCCTGCCGTTGAATGCCCGCCAGTGGCGCCCGGCCTGGCTGCTGGCCGGGCCGGTGCTGGTGGCCACCGTGCTGGTGTTCGCGCTCCTGCTGCAGGCGCTGCTGGGCCTGGACTTCGGCTTCTGCCTGCTGCTGGCGGCGATCCTCTCGCCCACTGACCCGGTGCTGGCCAACCTGATCCAGGTGAACCACGCCAGCGACACCGACCCGATGCGCTTCGCCCTCACCGGCGAGGCCGGGCTGAACGACGGCATCGCCTTCCCCTTCGTGATGCTGGGCCTGCTGTTCCTCCAGGGCTCCGGCCTGCCCGGGCAGGCCACCTGGCTGCACTGGCTGACCAACGACGTGCTCTGGGCGGTGCCGGTGGGGCTGCTGGTGGGGTTCGGCTTCGGCCGCGCGGTGGGGCGCGGAGTGATCCGCCTGCGCGCCCGCCACACCGAGACCGCCGTGTCGCCGAACGATTTCATCGCCCTGGCGGTGATCGCCCTGTCCTACGTGCTGGCCGAGGCGCTGGGCGGCTGGGGCTTTCTCAGCACCTTCGCCGCCGGGCTCGGCATGCGCCACGCCGAGGCCCGCGCCAGCGGCCCGGTGCCGGCCGAGGAGTCGGCGCGCCAGGGCGAGCTGCGCGAGGACAGCCACACCCAGGCGCTGATCGAGTTCGGCGAGGACCCGGCGCGCCACCCGCAGATCGCCGCCAGCGCGTTGATGGTGGACATCCAGGCCTTCGGCAACCTGCTCGAACGCATCCTCGAAGTGCTGCTGGTGACGGTGCTCGGTGCCCTGCTCGCCCAGCACTGGCGCTGGGAAGCGGTGCCGGTGGCGTTGCTGCTGT
Organism: Pseudomonas sp. zfem003; assembly: GCF_032621675.1. Taxonomy (NCBI): domain Bacteria; kingdom Pseudomonadati; phylum Pseudomonadota; class Gammaproteobacteria; order Pseudomonadales; family Pseudomonadaceae; genus Pseudomonas; species Pseudomonas sp. zfem003. The sequence continues at coordinate 89,637 of NZ_JAVYJG010000001.1, forward strand.
TCGTCGGCGTGCGCCCGCTGATGGTAGCGCTGCTGCTGGGTCGCCACGGCATTCCCCGGTCCCAGCGGTACCTGGTGGGCTGGTTCGGCATACGCGGCATCGGCAGCCTGTACTACCTGTGCTTCGCCCTGGCCCATGCGCCCCGGGCGCTGGACCAGGACCGCCTCGGCGACCTGGTGCTGAGCGTGGTGGCGCTGAGCATCCTGCTCCATGGGCTGTCGATCCAGCCGCTGCTCAAGCGCTTCCACCCCGATCCCTGACCGCTCGCGAAGCGACCTGAACCTTCCGCCCCGCCGGCCACTCCCCTGCACAGGAGGACCTGCCATGAGCGACGCCCTGAACGACTACGCCCGCAAGCGCGACTTCGACGCCACCCCCGAGCCCGGCACCTCCGCGCGCCGGCGCGGCAAGAAGGCGGCCGGGCACGCGCTGCGCTACTGCATCCAGAAGCACGATGCGACGCGCCTGCACTACGACTTCCGCCTGGAGCTGGAGGGCACCCTGAAGAGCTGGGCGGTGCCCAAGGGCCCGAGCCTGGACCCGGCCGCCCGGCGCCTGGCCATCCACGTGGAGGATCACCCGCTGGACTACGCCGACTTCGAAGGCCACATCCCCGAGGGTCACTACGGCGCGGGCGATGTGATCGTCTGGGACCGGGGCGTGTGGATTCCCCAGGGCGACCCGGTGGCCGGCTACCGTGCCGGGCGCCTGCGCTTCGAGCTGCAGGGCGAGAAGCTCTCCGGCCAGTGGAACCTGGTGCGCACCCAGCTGCCGGGCAAGCAGGAGCAATGGTTCCTGATCAAGCACCGGGACGCGGCGGCCCACCCCGAGAGCGAGCTGAGCATCACCGAATCACGCCCGGACAGCGTGCTCAGCGAGCGCCGCCTGGTGCCCCGCGAGGCCAGGACCCAGGCCCCGCGCACCCGGCGCAAGGCGGCCAAGCCCAAGGTCGCCGCCCTGCCCGCGCAGCTCAAGCCGCAGCTGGCCACCCTGGTGGACCGTCCACCGGCCGGGGACTGGCACTACGAGGTGAAGTTCGACGGCTACCGCCTGCTGGCCCGCCTCGATCACGGCCAGGTGCAGCTGTTCACCCGCAACGGCCATGACTGGACCGCCCGCCTGCCGGCCCAGGCCCGGGCCCTGTCACGCCTGCCGGTGGACGAGGCCTGGCTGGACGGCGAAGTGGTGGTGATGGACGAGGACGGCCAGCCCGACTTCCAGGCCCTGCAGAACGCCTTCGAGGTGGGCCGCAGCGAGGCGGCGCTGTACTACCTCTTCGACCTGCTGCACCTCAACGGCAGCGACCTGCACGAGACCCCGCTGGAGCAGCGCCGGGAAGCCCTGGCGCAGCTGCTGGAGCCGCTCGACGACGACGGACTACTGCGCTATTCCCGGTCCTTCACCGAACCCGCCGAGGCGGTGCTCGACAGCGCCTGCCGGCTGGGCCTGGAGGGCCTGATCGGCAAGCGCGCCGGCAGCCTCTACGCGGGCCGGCGCAGCAGCGACTGGATCAAGCTCAAGTGCAAGCGCCGGCAGGAATTCGTCATCGTCGGCTACACCGAGCCCAAGGGCAGCCGCTCGCATTTCGGTGCCCTGCTGCTGGCGCTGCACGATGCCCACGGCGAACTGCGCTACGCCGGCAAGGTGGGCACCGGCTTCGACCAGGCCGTGCTCGCCCGCGTGCATGCCCGGCTCAAGACCCTGGAGACGCGCCAGCCGGCCTGCTCCCAGCCGCCGCGCGGGGCCGAGGCGCGCGGCGTGCACTGGCTGCGTCCGGAGGTGCTGGCGGAAGTGGCCTTCGCCGAGATGACCCGTGAAGGCATCGTGCGCCAGGCGGTGTTCAAGGGCCTGCGGGAGGACAAGCCGGCCCGCGCCATAACCCGCGACGAGCCCGTCGCCGCCCAGCGCCTGCAGGGCGAGGAGACGGCCAGTTCGGCGGCCGTGCGCATCACCCATCCGCAGCGGGTGATCGACCCGGCCAGCGGCCTGACCAAGGGCGATGTGGCCCGGTACTACGAAACCATCGCCCCCTGGCTGCTGCCGCACCTGGCCCAGCGGCCGGTGGCGCTGCTGCGGGTGCCGGAAGGCATCGAGGGCGAGCAGTTCTTCCAGAAGAACCCGGGCAGCCTGGGCACCCAGGCCATCGGTGTGCTGGACAAGGCCCGCGCCGGCCAGCCGGGCCTGCTGCTGGACAGCCCCGAGGCGCTGCTCGGTGCCGTGCAGATTGGCACCCTGGAGCTGCACACCTGGAATGCCACCACCGACGACCTGGCGCACCCCGACCGCTTCGTGCTGGACCTCGACCCGGACCCGGCCTTGCCCTGGAAGACCATGCTGGAGGCCACCGAGCTGACCCTGGCGGTGCTTGACGAACTGGGCCTGCGGGCCTTCCTCAAGACCAGCGGCGGCAAGGGCGTGCACCTGATCGTGCCCCTGGCTCCGAAGCACGACTGGGACACGGTGAAAGCCTTCAGCCAGGGCATCACCCAGCACATGGCGCGCAACCTGCCCCAGCGCTTCGCGGCCAAGTCCGGCCCGCGCAACCGGGTCGGGCGCGTCTTCATCGACTACCTGCGCAATGGCGCCGGCGCCACCACCGTCTGCGCCTACTCCCTGCGGGCGCGGGAGGGGCTGCCGGTATCGGTGCCGGTGAGCTTCGAGGAACTGGCGACGCTCAGGAATGCCCAGGCCTGGACCCTGCGCACCCTGCACAAGCGCCTGGACGACCTGGGCGAAGACCCCTGGCGGGACCTGCCCGGTACCCGCCAGCGCCTGACCGTGGCGATGCGCCGCAAGCTGGGCCTGGCGTAGCCGGGCTCAGCTGTGCACGCACCAGTTGACCGCCTCGGTGGGCATGCCGAGGCAGTCCACCTCGTGGATCAGCCCGGCGGCCAGGGCCTCGTCGACGTTGAAGATCTTCGGTGCGGCGGTCAGGCAGGCCAGCACGTCGATGGGCACCCGGGCGCCGTCGGTACGTGCCTGGACGATGGCGTCGTACAGGTGCAGGTCGTAGTCCAGGCTCATGGCGTACTCGGACATGCGCGCATGGTCCACCGCGCCGTTGAGGGTCCAGTGGAAGGGATGGAACAGGAACTTGCTGTACGGGCAGGCCGTGCGCCGCTCGCCGGCCAGGAAGATGATGTTGCCCATGGATTCCACCGTGCCCAGGTTGTGGGTCTTCACCGGCACCGGCAGCGAGACGAGGAAGTTGTACAGGGAGAACCCGTAGCTGCATTCCCCGCCCATGGTAGCGATCTTGATGATCAGTTCGTCCGCCCCCTGCTGGATCGCCTGGGAGCATTTGTCGATCAGCTGGCCGCACGTGTGCGAGTTGATCGGCGCCGTGAAGTGCACCACATGGCTTCTCATCCCGTCCTCCTCCGCAGTCGCCCCGCATCCACGCGGGTTCGCTGCCGTCCCGGCCCGGACCGCGCGTCCGGGCCCCTTCTGGATGGAGTGACGCGGGTCGCCCAGGGTTCCCCCCCAATTGGCCGCCGGGCCGGGGCACCGTGCGCAGGTGGCTGGCGGAAGCGGCGCGATGCACGCAAAATGCATAGCGCTATTAACTAATTCTGCCGAGTGAGACCCCATGGCCCGACGTGCCGCCACCCCCGCCGACGCTGCAATCGAAACCGCAGAGCCCGCCGTGCTCGACACTTCCCTGGATGAACTGATTGGCTACGCCATGCGCCGCGCCCAGCTGAAGGTCTTCCAGCATCTGGTGAACAAGCTGGCGGTGCATGACCTGCGCCCGGCGCAGTTCTCGGCGATGGCGATCATCGACCAGAACCCGGGGCTGATGCAGGCGGACCTGGCCCGTGCCCTGGCCATCGAGCCGCCGCAACTGGTGCCCTTGCTGAACAAGCTGGAGGCCCGTGCGCTGGCGGTGCGGGTGCGCTGCAAGCCGGACAAGCGCTCCTACGGGATCTTCCTCAGCAAGACCGGCGAGCAGCTGCTGAAGGACCTCAAGCAGGTCGCGGCGGAAAGCGACATCGAGTCCACCAGCGCCCTGAGCGACGCCGAGCGGGACACCCTCCTGCAGCTGCTGCGCAAGGTCTATCGCGGCAGCTGATGCAGCGCCTGCCTCAGGCGCTGAGGCGCTCCCGCAGCCGGCCGAGCATGCCCAGCAGGCTCCCTACACGCTCCTTCTCCCGCGCCTCGCGCGGCAGTTCGGCCTGCCGCGCCGGCACCTGGGTCGGCTGCTCGCGCCAGTTGCGCGCCTGCTCGGCAGCCGCCTTCAGGCCCTTCTCGAACAGCCCCCGGCGGATCGGCTTGGGCAGGTAGCGGAAGATCTGTGCCTCGTTCACCAGTTGCAGCAGCGCCTGGGTGTCGCGGAACGGCGTCACCACCAGGCTGAGCAGGCGCGGGTGGGCCTGGGCCAGAGACTTGAGCAGCGGCGCGGTGTCTTCGCCGCCGCAGCGCAGGTCGCTCACCAGCAGGTCGGCGCCCTCCTCGTTCAGCAGGCCGATGGCCTCGGTGAGGCTGCGGGCCCGCAGCAGGCGGTGACCACCGGCCATGCAGAAGTCGGCCACGCTGGCCAGGGTCTCCGGGTCTTCGTCCAGCAGCAGCACGCTCAGGCCACGGGGTTCGGCGCTGGGTGCGCTGGCCGAGGCGGCCTGCGGGCGGGCGGCGATCTCCGCTGCTTGGCGCAGGGTGAAGGCCATTTCCTGCGGGTCCCAGGGTTTGGTCAGGTAGCGGAAGATGCCGCCGCTGTTCAGCGCCTCCACCGCCGCATCCAGGTCGGAGTAGCCGGTGAGCAGGATGCGCAGGCAGTCCGGGGCGATCTCGCGGGCCTGGGTCAGCAGCTCGGCGCCGTTCATCTGCGGCATGCGCTGGTCGCTGACCACGATGTGGAAGGTCTCCCGCGCCAGGCGCTCCAGGGCGCGCAGCGGGTCGCTCTCGGTGACCACCTGGTAGTCCCGGCGGAACTGCATGGCCAGGCTGCGCAGGATGCGCTCCTCGTCGTCGACGAACAGGATGCGGATGGCGGATGTCATGGCTCAGGCACTCCGTTTAAGGGCGCGGGCCTGCGCAGTCGGCAGGCGGATGAGGAAGCGCGTGCCGCGCCCCAGTTCAGAGGCCACGCGGATGCTGCCGCCGTGGTCCTGGATGATCTTGTAGCTGATGGACAGGCCCAGGCCGGTGCCCTCGCCCACCGGTTTGGTGGTGAAGAACGGGTCGAAGATGCGCCGGGCCACTTCGGGAGCCATACCGCAGCCGCTGTCCTGCACCGAGACGCACACCCAGTCGCCTTCGGCCCAGGTGCGGATCTGGATGCGGCCGTGGCCGACCATGGCCTGGGCGGCGTTGGTCAGCAGGTTGAGCAGCACCTGGTTGATCTGCGAGGGCGCGGCGCTGACGGCTGGCAGTTCGCCCAAGCCCAGCACCACCTCGGCCTTGTCCTTGATGTGGTTGCGGGCGATCAGCAAGGCGCTGCGCACGCAGTCGTTGAGGTCCACGGCCTCGTCCATGGCGCGGTCGAGCCGGGCGAAATCCTTCAGCCCCACCACCAGCTCGCCGATCTGGCCGAGGCCGTAGAGGGTGTCGTCGAGCAGTTGCCGCAGGTCGTCCGCCAGTTGCTCGGGGGCGGCCTGCTCGCGCATGGCGGCGGCAGCCTCGAAGGCCTGGGCCAGGCGCGCTTCGTCGCAGGCCGGGTCGGCCAGGCAATCGGCCAGCGCGGCCTGGCTGCGGGCCAGCTCCACCAGCGGGGCGCTGAGCTGGTCGAGCAGCTGCACGTTGTTGCGCACGTAGCCCAGCGGGGTGTTCAGCTCATGGGCGACGCCGGCGACCATCTGCCCGAGGGAGGCCATCTTCTCCGACTGCACCAGCTGCGCCTGGGACTCCTTGAGGTCCACCAGGGCCTGGCGCAGCACCCGGTTGCGCTGGGCGATGCGCAGCTCCATGGCCTTGAGCAGGTCGAGCACGGTGCCGAGGCCGCGGTACAGGCCGTCGCCGTCCACCAGGATGAAGTCCTCGGTGATGGGGTACTGCAGGCCGGCGGTGACCTGCTTGGCGGCCTGCTCCAGGTTGCTGTCCAGGCTCAGCACCAGGGGCTCGGCGTTCATCACGTCGGCCACCGGGCGGCGGCCCCAGAGGTCGCGGCCGAAGCGCTGCATGAAGATGTCCTGCAGGGTGTAGCGGCTCACCAGACCGATGGGCCGGCCGCCTTCCACCACCGGGAGGGACAGGAAGCGGCGGTGCTCGGGAGCCAGCAGCTGATCCGCCACGTCGCTGATGCTCAGGCTCGGCGGCAGCGCCGCCACCGGTCTGAGCAGGCGTTCCAGCGCGTTTTCGGCTGCCATTGGCGACTCCCCCGAGCCCGTTGAATGGCGGCCATTGAAGCAATATCAGGTTGCCATCCTGTGACAGCTGTCTCATTCGCGTTACAGGCCGCTGCGCGGCACGCGCCGACAGGCTGGCCAGTCGACAGGCATTGACCTGCGCGACCAGGCAGTCAGAATGGCGCCCCTTCATTTTCCGAGGACTGCCCCGTGCGTACCCTGACCAACTTCGGCCTTGCCCTGCTGCTGGCCCAACCCGCCGTGGCCGCCCAGGCCGTCCTGCCGCAACTGCAGCCCTACACCGCCCCGACCGCCTGGCTGACCCCGGTGGCACCGCTGCGCATCGCCGACAACACCTGGCACATCGGCACCGCCAGCATCACCGCGCTGCTGGTGAAGACGCCGGAAGGCGCCGTGCTGCTGGACGGCGGCATGCCCCAGGTGGCCGACCACCTGCTGGCCAACATGCGCGAGCTGGGTGTGGCGCCGGGCGACCTCAAGCTGATCCTGCACAGCCATGCCCACATCGATCACGTCGGCCCGCTGGCCGCCATCAAGAAGGCCACCGGCGCGCAACTGGTGAGCAACGCCGAATCGGCCGTGCTGCTGCAGCGCGGCGACAGCCAGGACATCCACTTCGGCGACGACATGGTCTTCGCCCCGGTGCAGGTGGACCGCCTGGTGCAGGACGGCGAAACGGTGGAACTGGGCGGCATGACCTTCACCGCCCACTTCACCCCCGGGCACACCCCCGGCAGCCTGAGCTGGACCTGGACCGACCGCCGCGACGGCAAGCCCCTGCGCATCGCCTACAGCGACAGCCTGAGCGCCCCCGGCTACAGCCTGTGGATGAACCCGCGCTTCCCGAAGATCGCCGAGGCCTTCCGCAGCGGCTTCGCGGCCGTCCGCGCCCTGCCCTGCGACCTGCTGATCACCCCCCACGCCGAGGCCAGCGGCTGGGACTACACCAACGCCGAACACCCCAACCCGTCACCCATGAGCTGCAAGGCCTACGCCGACAAGGCCGAGGCCGCCTTCGACGCGCAACTGAAGAAGCAGCGCGGCGGCTGAGGTCTCTGATGACGCAGGTGGTTTTCTAGAAGCGCCCTTCAGGCCCGCACCCAGCGCTGGCGCATGCGGTCGCTGAGGGCGTCCACCAGCAGCACCAGGGCCAGCATGGCGAGGATCACGGTGCTGGCCTGGCGTTCCTGGAACAGGCTGAGGGTGGTGTAGAGCATTTGCCCCAGCCCGCCGGCGCCGACGAAGCCGAGCACGCTGGCCATGCGGATGTTGTTCTCCCAGCGGTACAGCATGTAGGCCAGCAACTGCGGCCAGAGGTTGGGCAGCGTGCCGTAGCAGAAGGCCGCCAGGTGGCTGCCGCCCTCCAGGCGGATCGCGTCGGCAGGCTCCGGCGGGGCGTTCTCCAGGGCCTCGGCGAACAGCCGGCCGAGCACCCCGGCGGTATGCGCCGCCAGGGCCAGGGCCCCGGCGTTGGGGCCGAGGCCGGCCGCCAGCACCATCAGCGCCGCCCACACCAGTTCCGGAATGGCCCGCAGGGCATTGAGCAGCAGCCGCGCCAGGGCCTTGCCCGGCCAGCCGAAGCGCCCGGCGGCGGGAAGTGCCAGGAGCAGGCCGAGCAGCGCGGCCAGGAGCGTGCCCAGGCCGGACATGGCCAGGGTTTCCAGCGCCCCCCGGCCCACCGCCTGGAGGTGCTCCAGGCCCAGGTCCGGCCGCAGGAAGCGCAGGGCGTAGTCGGCCATCTGCCCACCCACGCCCTCCCCCAGCAAGGCCTGGAGGTCGAGCCCGAGGTAGCGGAACGACCCCACCACGGCCGCCAGCAGGGCGAGGACGATGGCCAGGTCGATCACCCGCTTCATGCCAGCCTCCCGCGCAGCAGGCGGCTCAACTGGTCCGCCAGCCACACCAGCAGCAGGAAGGTCAGCAGCATGCTGGCCACCTCGGCACCGGCGAACATGCGCATCGACAGGTCGATCTGCTGGCCGAGCCCGCCGGCACCGACGAAGCCCATCACCACCGAGGCGCGCACGGCGCACTCCCAGCGGTACACGGTGTAGGACACCAGCTCGCCGGCGGCGCTGGGCAGGATGCCGTAGAAGAACGCCGACAGGCGCCCGGCACCGGCCTGCATTAGCGCATGGGCAGGCCGCTGGCCGACCGATTCGAAGATTTCCGCGTAGACCTTGCCGAGCATGCCGCTGTAGGTGATGGCGATGGCCAGCACCCCGGCGGTCGGCCCCAGGCCCACGGCGCGGACGAACAGCAGCGCCCAGACGATCTCCGGCACGCTGCGCAGGAACACCAGCAAGGCCCGCACCGGCCAGCGCAGCACCAGCCCGAAGGTGCTGGGCCGACCGCTGCGGGAGGCAGCCGACAGCGACAGCGCGCGGCTGGCCAGCAGGCTCATGGGCACCGCCAGCAGCAGCGCCAGTGCCATGCCGGCGGTGGCCACGGCGAGGGTCTGCAGGGTGGCGTCCAGCAGCAACTCAAGGAACTCGGCGCCGTGGGCCGGCGGCCAGAACCCGGCCAGGAAGCCGCCCATGGCCTGGCGGCTGTCGGCCTGGAACAGCACGCGTGGGTCCAGTTCGGCCAGGCGGATGCCCGGCCACAGCACCAGCACCGCCAGCAGCCCCAGCAGCAGGCGCGGCAGGAAGGCCGGATCGCGGGTGTCGCGGCTCAGCATCGGGGGATCTGCACCGGGGCGGGCGCGGCGCCGGCGGCCTGTGGCGAGGCGATACCGGCGTTGGCGTAGAGCGCGTCCAGGCGTTCAGGGGTGACCTGGGCGGCCGGCAGGTCGAAGGCCAGGCGGCCGTCGCGCACGCCGATCACCCGGGGGAAGTGCGCCAGGGCCAGCTCCACGGCATGCAGGCTGGCCACCAGGGTGACGCCACGCTCGCCAGCATGGCGGCAGAGGGTCTCCAGGGTGTGGTCGGCCAGCACCGGGTCCATGGCCGAGACCGGCTCGTCCGCCAGCAGCAGTTCGGGTTGCTGGTACAGCACGCGGGCGATGCCGACCCGCTGCAACTGGCCACCGGACAGCTGGCCGCACTGGGCGAAGAGCTTGTCCGCCAGGCCGAGGGTGGCCAGGGCCGCACGGGCACCGGGCACATCCCGTGGGTGCAGCAGGCTGGCCAGCCCGCGCAGGGTGCCCCAGCGCCCCAGGCGCCCGGCAAGCACGGCAGTGACCACCCGCTGGCGCGACGGCAGCGGCGGCGCCTGGTGGATCAGCCCGATGCGCGTGCGCAGGCGCTGGCGGGCGCGGCCCGAAAGGCGCCAGGGCGTCTCGCCGAGCAGCTCCACCGTGCCGCTGTCGGGCTGCAGGGCGGTGGCCAGGAGGTTGAGCAGGCTGGACTTGCCGGCCCCGGAGGGACCGATGACCGCCACCCGCTCGCCGGCCCCGATGTGCAGGTCGATGCCGTCCAGGGCGCGGACCTGGCCGAGGCGCAGGCCCACGCCGGTGAGGCGGACGGTCATTTCAGCAGTTCGGCGGCCCGGGCGGCCTCCTCAATGCCCTTGTAGTTCTCGGGCTGGGTCTCGATGAAGCGGCTGGCGGCCTGCAGGTCGAGGATCGCCTTGTGCTCCGGGTTGGCCGGATCGAGGGCGAGGAAGGCGGCCTTGATCTTCTCGGCCAGGGCCGGGTCGAGGGTGCCGCGCACGGTCCAGTTGTAGTCGTAGTAGGTCGGTGTGGTGGAGAGCACGCGCACCTTGGCGGTGTCCACCTTGCCGGCGGCCACCAGCTTCTCCCAGACGCTGGCGTTGAGCACGCCGCCGTCCACCTTGCCGGCCTGGACCCAGGCCACGGTGGCGTCATGGGCACCGGAATAGGCCACGCGGCTGAAGTAGGTCTCGGGCTTGATGCCGTCCTTGAGCATGAAGAAGCGCGGCATCAGGCTGCCGGAGGTGGAAGACACCGAACCGAAGGCGAAGCTCTTGCCCTTGAGGTCGGCCAGGCTCTTCACCTCCGGGTTGGCGGTGATGAACTTGCTGGTGAACTGGGCGTCCTGCTCGCGCTGGACCAGGGGGATGGCATTGCCGGTCTTCAGGCGCACCTGGACGAAGGTGAAGCCGCCGAGCCAGGCCAGGTCCAGGCGGTCGGTGGCCAGCGCCTCGACCACCGCCGGGTAGTCGGCCACCGGCACGAACTGCACCTTCATGCCCAGTTGCTGCTCCAGGTAGGCGCCGAGCGGCTTGAACTTGCGCAGCAGCTCGGTGGGCGCTTCATCGGGGATGGCACTGACCCGCAGGGTTTCGGTGGCCTGCACGGCCAGGGCGGAACAGGACAGGGCAAGGCCGGCAACGAGGGCCAGGGTGCGCTTGAGCATGCTGATTCTCCGGTTCAATAGCGGAAGGATCGGGGGAGATGGGCGGCCACTGCGGGCGCCGCGGCGGAATTATAGGAATCGCGGGCGCAAAGGCCAGTGTTGCAGGGGCTTTCTATCTCGACTTTCAAAGCCCTTGGAGCCCCTTCCCGCCTCTCTTTCCGAAAGGAAGAAGACACGGGCGTACGCTGGACTTCTGCTTGGAGAGGAAGGTGAGGCAGGGAAAATGCCCCTTCAGGAGGCCGAGCGCAGTCGTTGCGCAGGGGGACGAGCGGCATGGATGCCGAGAGAGGCGCGCCAGGCCATGGATGGCCCATCGCGCCGGCCCCCGGACGCTGCTTGCAGCGAACGCACTTCAGTGCGGCCCGAAGGGCGAGCGAAGCGAGTAGCAACGATGGAGCGAGGGAAGTCCCGCGAAGCGGGACCCGGATGCAGGGGCGAGCCCTTTTGGTTACTTTTCTGGGCGATTGAGAAAAGTGACTCGCCTGGGAAGGCGAAACAGGTGACATCAACAGAACTGGTTAAGCAGCATGAGCACACGGCTCGTTACAGGGACCTAACCCAATGGACATCCAGAGGATGTCTATTGCCGCAGCGGCGGCCCGGTGAGTTTCCCAGCGGCCTGATAGAATCCGCCGCCACGATTTCAGTGAGGTGCGACATGAGCGAACCCATCCGCCTGACCCAGTACAGCCACGGCGCCGGCTGCGGCTGCAAGATCTCCCCCAAGGTGCTGGAAGTGATCCTCGCCGGCAGCGGCGCGCAGAACCTGGACCCGCGCCTGTGGGTGGGCAACGCCTCCCGCGACGACGCGGCGGTCTACGCCCTGGACGAGGAGCGCGGGGTGGTCTCCACCACCGACTTCTTCATGCCCATCGTCGACGACCCCTTCGACTTCGGCCGCATCGCCGCGACCAACGCCATCAGCGACATCTACGCCATGGGCGGCGACCCGCTGATGGCCATCGCCATCCTCGGCTGGCCGGTCAACGTGCTGCCGCCGGAGGTCGCCCGCGAGGTCATCCGTGGCGGCCGCGCGGTGTGCGACGAGGCCGGCATCCCCCTGGCCGGTGGCCATTCCATCGACGCTCCCGAGCCGATCTTCGGCCTGGCCGTCACCGGCGTGGTGGACAAGCGCCACATGAAGCGCAACGACACCGCCACCGCCGGCTGCCGCCTGTACCTGACCAAACCGCTGGGCATCGGCATCCTCACCACAGCGGAGAAGAAGTCCAAGCTGCGCGAGCAGGACCGCCACCTGGCCCGCGACTGGATGTGCACCCTGAACCGCCCGGGCAGCCGCTTCGGCAAGCTGGCCGGCGTCCACGCCATGACCGACGTCACCGGTTTCGGCCTGCTCGGCCACCTGGTGGAAATGGCCGACGGCAGCGGCTTGACCGCGCGCATCCGCTACGACGCGGTGCCGCGCCTGCCCGGCGTGGAGCATTACCTGGCCGAGGGCTGCATCCCCGGCGGCACCCTGCGCAACTTCGACAGCTACGGCGATCGCATCGCCCCGCTGGACGAGGCCCGTCGCCACCTGCTCTGCGACCCGCAGACCAGCGGCGGCCTGCTGGTGGCAGTGGCGCCGGAGGGCGAGGCGGAGTTCCTCGCCGTGGCCCGCGAACTGGGCCTGGACCTGGCGCCCATCGGCGAACTGGCCGAGCGACAGAGCCACGCGGTAGAGGTGGAGTGATGCGCGAAAACACCACCGACTACCGCCGCCTGTTCCTCGAGGGCGTGCCGATGATGGACGCCCGTGCACCGGTGGAGTTCGCCAAAGGCGCGTTCCCCGGTGTGGTCAACCTGCCGCTGATGACCGACATCGAGCGGCAGAAGGTCGGCACCTGCTACAAGCAGCAGGGCCAGCAAGCCGCCATCGCCCTCGGCCATCAGCTTGTCAGCGGCGCCACCAAGGCGGCCCGCATCGAAGCCTGGGCCGCCTTCGCCCAAGCCCACCCCGATGGCTACCTCTATTGCTTCCGTGGCGGGCTGCGCTCGCAGATCGTCCAGCAGTGGCTGAAGGACGAGGCCGGCATCCAGTACCCGCGCGTCACCGGTGGCTACAAGGCGATGCGGACCTTCCTCATCGAGACCCTCCAGGCCGCCGTGCACGAGTGCGACTTCGTGCTGGTGGGCGGCCTCACCGGCACCGGCAAGACCGACGTCATCCAGGCCCTCGGCAACGCCCTGGACCTGGAAGGCCACGCCAACCACCGGGGCTCCAGCTTCGGCCGCCGCGCCACCGCCCAGCCGGCGCAGATCGATTTCGAGAACGGCCTGGCCATCGACCTGCTGCGCAAGCGCGACAGCGGCATCGGTCAGTTCGTGCTGGAGGACGAGGGCCGCGTGGTGGGCAGCTGCAACCTGCCCATGGAGCTGTACCAGGGCATGCAGCAGTACCCGCTGGTGTGGCTGGACGACAGTTTCGAGAACCGCGTGGAGCGCATCCTGCGGGACTACGTGATCGGCCTGTGCGCCGAGTTCGTCGCCCTGCACGGCGAGGAAGCCGGTTTCGAGCAGTTCGCCGCACGCCTGCGCCAGGGCATGGCCAACATCCTCAAGCGCCTGGGTGGCGAGCGCCACAAGCGCATGACGGCGATCCTCGACGAGGCGCTGCAACGCCAGCAGGCCAGCGGCGAGGTGGACCTGCACCGGGGCTGGATCGAAGGCCTGCTGCGGGAATACTACGACCCGATGTACGCCTTCCAGCGCGAAGGCAAGGCCGCGCGCATCGAGTTCGCCGGCGACCAGGCCGCCGTGCTCGACTACCTCCGCCAGCGCCCGTCCCGGCGCTGACCCCCTACCCCGCGCCCGGCAACTTCGGGCGCGAGGCTCACTTCAGGCGAACGCGGTAGACGCAGCGATTGGCATCGCTCAGCAGGTGCTGCTCGCGCTCCACCTCGGCGTCGGCACCGATCACCTCGCGGAACAGCTGTAGCTCCGAGCGGCAGAACCCCTGGCAGACCGTGGCTGCTGCGCAGATCGGGCAGTGGTCCTCGATCAGCAGCCAATCCGCGCCATCGGCCTCCACCCTCGCCATGTAGCCCTCGCGGGAGCGCACCTCGGCGAGCTGCTGCAGGCGCCCAACCACGCTGTCGGCCTGGCAGGCCTGGCGGTAGAGCGCACGGGTCTCGCACTCGCGCTGGCCGATCAGGCGGTCCATGCCCTCCTCCCCGAACAGCTGCCTCACCGAGGCGATCAACTGCACGGTGAGCTGCGCGTGGGCATCGGGGAAGCGCCGGTGGCCGGCCTCGGTGAGCGCCCAGCGCTGGCGCGGACGCCCGGCCCCGCTGATGGGCGCCTGCTGGCCCTCCAGCAAGCCGCCCTGGGCCAGCTTCTGCACCTGCTGGCGGGCGGCCTCGGGGGTCAGCTCCAGTTCCTCGGCCAGTTCGGCGGTGGCCAGCGGGCCCCGGGTCTTCACCAGCATCAGGATGCGGTCGGCCGTGGAGGTGGCGGAGTCGTCGGTCATCGGCGGGGCTTTAGGCAAGAAGGGGCTTGCATATTAGAAGGGCATTCCGGCCAGTGTCGAGCGCATTCCCCGTGTCAGCGAACGGCCTTCCCGCAGATTTCCTGACCGTTCGTCCAGCTTCACGGCCACGGACGCTTTTCGGCCCTTTCAACGAATCCGCTCTGGAACGCAGGTTTCACGCGCTCCTACGCCAAAGCGCCGACTGGCCGGTCGCAAATCGCACACAGGGTGCTGAATTTTATGTATACAACCATCTGGAAACATTGAGACAAAAAGCACTACAGTGCGCGCACAACGACAAGAAGTGAGTGCACCTCCATGAAAAACACCGCTACGACCGCGCCCGCAGCACAACGGCCGGAAGATGAAAAACTCAGCGTCGGCGCCAACCTTGCGTACGGCATGCAGCACGTCCTGACCATGTACGGCGGCATCGTTGCCGTACCGCTGATCCTCGGTCAGGCCGCCGGCCTCTCCCCCGCCGAGATCGGCCTGCTGATCGCCGCCTCGCTCTTCGCCGGTGGCCTAGCCACCCTCCTCCAGACCCTCGGTGTTCCCTTCTTCGGCAGCCAGATGCCCCTGGTCCAGGGCGTGTCCTTTGCCGGCGTGGCGACCATGATCGCCATCCTCCAGAGCGGCGAAGGCGGCGGCATCCAGTCGGTGCTCGGTGCGGTGATGGCAGCCTCGCTCATCGGCCTGCTGATCACCCCGGTGTTTTCCCGCATCACCAAGTTCTTCCCGCCGCTGGTCACCGGCGTGGTCATCACCACCATCGGCCTGACGCTGATGCCGGTGGCCGCGCGCTGGGCCATGGGTGGCAACAGCCAGTCGCCGGAGTTCGGCAGCATGGCCAACATCGGCCTCGCCGGGCTCACCCTCGCGGTGGTCCTGCTGTTGAGCAAGGTGGGCAGCGCCACCATCTCGCGCCTGTCGATCCTGCTGGCCATGGTGATCGGCACCCTGGTGGCCATGTCCCTGGGCATGGCGGACTTCTCCAAAGTCTCCGAAGGACCGCTGGTGGCCTTCCCCTCGATCTTCCACTTCGGCATGCCGACCTTCCATGTGGCCGCCATCATCTCCATGTGCATCGTCATCATGGTGACCCTGGTGGAAACCTCCGCCGACATCCTCGCCGTGGGCGAGATCATCGGCACCAAGGTGGACTCCCGCCGCCTGGGCGACGGCCTGCGTGCCGACATGCTGTCCAGCATCCTGGCGCCGGTGTTCGGCTCCTTCACCCAGAGCGCCTTCGCCCAGAACGTCGGCCTGGTGGCCGTCACCGGGGTGAAGAGCCGCTACGTGGTCGCCACCGGCGGCCTGATCCTGGTGACCCTCGGCCTGCTGCCGGTGATGGGGCGCATCATCGCGGCGGTGCCCACCTCCGTGCTGGGCGGCGCCGGCATCGTGCTGTTCGGCACCGTGGCCGCCAGCGGCATCCGCACCCTGGCCAAGGTGGAATACCGCAACAACATGAACCTGATCATCGTCGCGACCTCCATCGGCTTCGGCATGATCCCGATCGCCGCGCCGACCTTCTACCACCAGTTCCCCGGCTGGTTCGAAACCATCTTCCACTCCGGCATCAGCTCCGCCGCGATCATGGCCATCGTGCTCAACCTGGTGTTCAACCACTTCACCGCCGGCACGCCCGACCAGCCTTCGGTGATCGCTGCCGGCCGCGAGCGCCAGCTGCGCTACACCGACATCGCCTGCCTGAACGAGGGTGACTACTTCCAGAACGGCAAGCTGTACGACGCCGCCGGCAATGAAGTGCCTCTGTGCGAGGACGACGACCACCACCCCGCGCCACGCAGTGCCGGGCGCAGCAGCAAGGCGGCGGAACCCAGTAGTGCGTGACGGCTTGCCTGCTCTGAAGAACCCCGTCCTTTGACGGGGTTTTTCATTGGGCGGCAGGGCCCAGCGGGTTACCGGGCCTGCTGGAAACGCCTGTTCATTTCCGTTCGCTGACCGCCCACTGCCCACCCCACCTGATTGGTCCCGCCCCGGGTGCCCCCATAGAATATGGAACCTCGTTCCACATTCAGGAATATCCCATGCTCACACCCGCTTCCCCTCCCCTCGAATGCGACCTGCTGGTCATCGGTTCCGGTGCTGCCGGGCTGGCGGCGGCGGTTACGGCGGCTCACCACGGCAAGCGGGTGGTGCTGGTGGAGAAGGACCCGGTACTGGGCGGGGCGACGGCCTGGTCCGGGGGCTGGATGTGGGTGCCGCGCAACCCGTTGGCGCGCCGGGCCGGGATCGACGAGCCCCCCGAGCAAGCCCGCACCTACCTGCGTCACGTGCTGGGTGAGCACTACCGCGCCGAGCTGGTGGATGCCTTCCTCGATCACGGCCCCGAGATGGTGGCCTTCTTCGAGCAGCACACCGCCCTGCAGTTCGCCGATGGCAACGGCATTCCCGACATGCATGGCGATGCTCCCGGTGCGGCCACCGGCGGACACCAGCTGATCGCCGCGCCCTACGACGGCCACGCGGTGCTGGACCTGCTGCCCCGCCTGCGCACGACGATGCGGGAAACCTCGTTCCTCGGCATGCCGATCATGGCCGGCACCGACCTCGCCGCCTTCCTCAACCTCACCCGCTCGCCCCGTGCCTTCCTCCACGTGGCGCGCCGTGTGAGCCGCCACCTGTGGCACCTGGCCCGTCATGGTCGCGCCCTGCAGCTGGTCAACGGTGTGGCGCTGGTGGCGCGCCTGGCCCGTTCCGCTGAAGACCTGGGGGTCACCCTGCTGACCCAGGCCCCGGCCCGGCGCCTGCTGCTGCAGGCAGGCCGCGTCAGCGGCGCGGTGATCGAGCAGGACGGCGTCGAACACAGCATCCGCGCCCGTGCCGTGCTGCTGGCCACCGGCGGCTTCGCCCATGACGCCGAGCGACGGCGCGAGCTGGTGCCGCACGAGCGCAACGGCCAGGCCACCCTGGCCCTGCCGCCGCCCGGTTGCAGCGGCGACGGCCTGCGCCTGGGCGAGTCCGCCGGGGGCGTGGTGGCCCGCGACCTGCGTGCACCGCTGGCCTGGGCGCCGGTGTCCGAGGTGCCGCACGGGGACGGCAGCACCGGGCACTTCCCGCACATCATCGAGCGCGGCAAGCCCGGGGTGATCGCCGTGCTGCCCAGCGGCCAGCGCTTCGTCAACGAAGCCCACGGCTACTACGACTACGTCGACGCCCTGCTGCGTACCACGCCGGAAGGCGAACCGGTGGTGTCCTGGCTGGTGTGCGACCACCGTTTCCTCCGCCGCTACGGCCTGGGCCACGTACGCCCGGCACCGCTGCCGATCGGCGTGCACCTGCGCAGCGGCTACCTGAAGCGCGGGGCCACGCCCGAGGCACTGGCAGCCGCCTGCGGCATCGACCCCGCCGGCCTGGCCGCTACCCTCGCCGCCTACAACCGCCACGCCCGCGACGGCCAGGACCCGGCCTTCGGACGCGGCAGCACCGCCTTCAACCGCCGCAGCGGCGACCCCGGGCACCCCGGGCCCAACCCCTGCGTGGCCCCCATCGAGCACGGGCCGTTCTATGCGGTGAAGGTGCTGCCCGGCTGCTTCGGCAGCTTCGCCGGGCTGCGCACCGACGGCCATGCACGGGTGCTGGATGCCCGGGGCCAGCCCATCGCCGGGCTCTACGCCGCCGGCACCGACATGGCCAGCGTGATGGGCGGGCACTACCCCTCCGGCGGCATCAACCTCGGCCCGGCCATGACCTTCGGCTACATCGCCGGGCGCCACGCCGCCGGGCTCGATGCCCCGGCCCGCAGCCCGCGCGCGGTCACTGAACCAGTTGGTTGATCTCGATGATGGGCAGCAGCACGGCCATCACGATGGTCAGCACCACGCCGCCCATCACCACGATCATCAGCGGCTCCAGCAGCGCCGTCATGCCCAGGGCGCGCCGCTCGATGTCCCGCGACAGCGTCTGGGCCGCGCGCTCCAGCATCGGCGGCAGCGCGCCGGTCTTCTCCCCGCTGGCGATCAGGTGGATGAGGATCGGCGGGAACACCCGCCCCGCCTTCAGCGCCACCGCCAGCCCCACGCCTTCGCGCACCGCCAGGGAAGCCTGGGCCACGCAGGCCGCCAGGCGCGCGTTGGAAAGCGTCTCCCGCGCTGCATCCAGCGCCCGCAGCAACGGCACCCCGGCGCCACCGAGGATGGCCAGGGTCGAGGCGAAGCGGGCCGTGTCCACCCCCAGCACGAAGCGCCCCACCAGCGGCAGGCGCAGCACCCGTGTGTGCCAGGCCAGGCGTGCCGCCGGGTTCTGCAGGTAGCGCCGCCAGCCCCAGCCGGCGGCCACCAGGGCCGCCGCGCAGGCCAGGCCCCAGGCACGCACGAAGTCACTGGCCTGGAGCATGGCGCGGGTCAGGCCCGGCAGGTCCTGGCGCGCCTGGGAGAAGGCGCTGACCACCTGGGGCACCACGAAGCCGAGCAGGAAGACCACGATGCCGATGGACACCACCCCCACCACCGCCGGGTAGATGAACGCCGTCAGCACCTTGCCGCGCAGGGCGTTGCGCTCCTCCACGTAGTCCGCCAGGCGCTCCATCACCTGGGCCAGGTCGCCGGACTCCTCGCCCGCCGCCACCAGCGCGCGGTAGATGGCGGGAAAGTCCCGTGGCCGCGCCCCCAGGGCATCGGCCAGGCGCACCCCGCTGCGCACATCCCCCCGCACCGCCTCCAGGGCTTCGGCCACGTGGCGCCGCTCGGCCTGTTCCAGGGCCGCGCTGAGCGCCGCCTCCAGGGGCATGCCGGCGCCCAGCAGGCTGGCCAGCTGGCGGGTGGTACCGGCCAGTTCGGTTTCCGACAGGCGCGGCGCCAGCCAGCCCGCCGAAGCGGCCGGCGCTGCCGGGGCCACCTCCAGCGGCACCAGTCCACGCCCGCGCAGGGCCGCCAGGACCCCGCGCTCGCTGTCGGCCTCCAGCACGCCAGTCTCGATGCGCCCGCCGGCGTCGGCGGCCTCGTAGCGGTAGCGCTGCACGTCCATGTTCAGGTGTCCCGGGTCACGCGTAGGATTTCCTCCCGCGTGGTGGTGCCGTCGAGCACCCAGCGCTCGCCGTCGTCGCGCATGCTGGCCATCCCCGCCGCCCGCGCGGCCTGGCGCAGCACCTGCTCGGCGGCGCCTTCATGGACCAGCGCCCGGGCGCCGTCGTCCATCACGAACAGCTCATGGATGCCGGTGCGCCCGCTGTAGCCGGTGTGGTTGCAGGCCGTGCAGCCCACCGCGCGCCAGCCGCCGGGCTGCAGCGGGTCGGGCGCCTTGCACTGCGGGCAGAGCCGCCGCACCAGGCGCTGGGCCAACACCCCCAGCAGGCTGGAGGCCAGCAGGAAGGGTTCCACGCCCATGTCCACCAGGCGGGTCACGGCGGAGACGGCATCGTTGGTGTGCAGCGTGGCCAGCACCAGGTGCCCGGTGAGGGACGCCTGCACGGCGATCTGCGCCGTCTCCAGGTCGCGGATCTCGCCGATCATGATGATGTCCGGGTCCTGCCGCAGCAGCGCCCGCAGGGCCAGGGCGAAGGTCATGTCGATGCGCGCGTTGACCTGGACCTGGCCGATCCCCGGCAGGTCGTACTCCACCGGGTCCTCCACGGTGAGGATGTTGTGCACGCTGGCATCCAGCCGGGCCAGGGCGGCGTACAGCGTGGTGGTCTTGCCCGAGCCGGTGGGCCCGGTGACCAGCACGATGCCGTGGGGCTGGCGGATCAGCCCGTCCAGCCGCGCCAGCAGCCCCGGCGCCATGCCCAGGCGCTCCAGGCTGAGGCGCCCGGCCTGCTTGTCCAGCAGGCGCATCACCACCCGCTCGCCGTGGCCGGTGGGTACCGTGGAAACGCGCACGTCGATGGGCCGACCGGCCACTCGCAGGGCGATGCGGCCGTCCTGGGGCAGGCGTTTCTCGGCGATGTCCAGCTGCGCCATGATCTTGATCCGCGACACCAGCGCCGGGTGCAGCGCCTTGCGTGGCGCCACCACGTCGCGCAGGGTGCCGTCCACCCGGTAGCGCACCACGGCGTGGCTCTCGAAGGGCTCGATGTGGATGTCGCTGGCGCCGTCCCGCGCGGCCTGGGTCAGCAGCGCGTTGATCATGCGGATCACCGGCGCACCGTCTTCCGCCTCCAGCAGGTCGGTCACCTCGGGGATGTCCTGCAGCAGGCGGTCCAGGTCCACCTCGCTCTCCACCGCGCCCACCACCGCCGCCGCACTGCCGGTGTCGGCGTAGGCCCGGGCCAGGGCCTGTTCCAGCTCGGCATCGCTGACCGGCTGCAGCCGCGCCCCGGCGAACCGCCGCAGCGCCTCGCCGATGGCCCAGCCGGGGGTGGCCTCGCTGATCAGCAGCACCGGCTCGTCCGTGCCGCCCTCCAGCAGCACCCGCTGGGCCCGCGCCCAGGCATAGGGCAGGCCGCTCACGGCTGCTCCCCCGGGGCCAGCGGCACGGCACGCATCGGCCTGGGCTGTGCCGGTGGCATGGCCTGGGCGGCCGGCGGCAGCTGCGGCGCCTGCATGTCGTCGAGGGACCAGCGCCGCACCGGCTGCAGCGCGCCCTGGGCGCGGCGGATGTAGTCGTAGCGGTTGAGGGTGATGCCCTGGCCGGTGGCGGCATCGCGGACGATGTAGGGCCGCAGGAACACCATCAGGTTGGTCTTGCTGCGGGTGCGCCGGTCACTGCGGAACAGCGCCCCCACGCCCGGCAGCGCCGAGAGCCCGGGGATGGCGTTGCTGGTCTCGGTGTAGCCGTCCTGCAGCAGGCCGCCGAGCACCATGATCTGGCCGTCGTCGAGGAGGATGCTGGTGTCGATGGCGCGCTTCTGGGTCACCGTGCCGGCGTCGCTGGTGGCGCGCTCGTCCACGCTGCTGACCTCCTGGTAGATGTCCAGCTTCACCGTGCCGCCCTCGGAGATCTGCGGGCGCACGTTCAGCCGCAGCCCCACCTCCTCGCGCTCGATGGTCTGGAACGGGTTGTTGCTGTTGCCGCCGCCGTTGGTGACGTAGTTGCCGGTGACGAAGGGGATGGTCTGGCCGACGAAGATGCTCGCCACCTCGTTGTCCAAGGTCAGCAGGTTCGGCGTCGACAGCACGTTGGTGCCGCCCTTGGCCTTCAGCGCCCGGGCCAGCACCTTCAGGTCCAGCACCCGGCCGACACCGGGGATGTCCACCCCGCCGGAGGCCTTGCCGATGTTCAGCCCGCCGGGCAGCACGTCCAGGCTGTTGCGCGCGGTGGTGGTGAGACCGGAGCCGCCCAGCCTGGCACCGCCGAACCAGCCGTTGGCGAGGTCGCCGGCCTGCCACTGGATGCCGAACTCGCTGGCGTCGTCCTCGCTGACCTCGACGATCAGGCTCTCGATCACCACCTGGGCGCGGCGCTGGTCCAGCAGGTCGATCACCTCCCGCAGGCTGCGGTACAGCGGCTCGGGCGCGGAGATCAGCAAGGTGTTGGTGGTGGTGTCGGCCTGCACCGTGGCGCCCCCGGCGGAAAATGCCACCGGCGCTTCCACCCCGTGGGCCTGGCCGCTGGCGGTCGGGGTGGTGGCGGTTACCGCCTGGCTGCCGCTGCGGGACGGGGTGCCTGTGCCAGCGGACTGCCGGGTGCTGCCGGCCTGGCCCTGGCCGCCCAGTTCGCCGCCGTTGAGCCGCTCGCGGGTGCCGTCGCCCTGCCCGCCGCCGGCCTCCGCCTCGCCGGTGAGCAGCCCGCGCAGGGCCTGGGCCAGCTTGTTGGCCTGGGCGTTGCGCAGGTACACCACGTGGAGGTTGCTGGGGTTGCCCTGGGCGCTGTCCAGGCGGTCGATCAGCTGCCGCGCCAGGGCCGTGCGCTCCGGGCTGCCGGTGCGCAGGATGACGCTGTTGGAGCGCGGGTCGCCCACCGCCCAGACCTTCTGCCCGGCATCGCCGCCGGGGGTGTCCATCAGTTCGCCGAGCATCGCGGCGATGTCGGTGGCGATGCCGTTGCGCACCGGCACCACGTCGGTGTCCACCGAGCCCGGCACGTCGATGTTGGCGATGATCGCCGCCACCCGGTCGAGGTTCTCCGCGTAGTCGGTGACCACCACGGTGTTGTTGCCGGGGTAGGCGTTGATCGGGTTGTTCGGCGAGACGATGGGCCGCAACACCGGGATCAGGTTCACCGCGTTCTCGTACTGCAGGCGGTAGGTGCGGGTGATCATGCCGTTGCCCGCCGCGCGGTCACCGTCGCCCACCGGCCCGCCCAGCAGCTTGGCGTCCGCCTCGGGCACCACCTGGCTGACCTCGCCCGCCTCCACCACCGAGTAGCCCTGCATGCGCAGCGCCGCCAGCAGCATCCCGTAGGCGGTTCGCGCCGGCACCGGCCCTTCCGAGACCAGGGTCAGCTGGCCCTTGACCCGGGGATCGGCGAGAAACTGCCGGCCGGTGGCGCGGGACAGCGCCCGCAACACCGCCGGGATGTCCGCCTCGACGAAGTTCAGCTGCACCGGCTGCTCCCCCAGGCCGGACGCCCCGCTGCCCGCTGCCGGGCGCGGCGCAGACGGCCCTGGTGCGTGGGCCTGGCGCGCCCGTGCCTCGCGTTGCTGCTGTTCCAGCTGGGCCTGGCGCCGCTGGCGCTCGGCCAGGGTGTCCACCGCCGGCCCCGGCGCCACCAGCGGGCGCCCCAGTTCGCTGGGGGCCGGCAGCACCGGCGGCACCTGTGCGCCGCCCTGGCTGCAGGCGGCCAGGACCGCCACCAGGCCGAGCAGCGCCGGGCCCTGCCAGCCGCGCCAATTACGTTTTGTCATGATCCTTCCCCTGTGCCTGGCGCCCTGTCCAATTCGATGACACCCGTGAGCCGGCCTTCCGCCGCCTTTCCATCGCGTTCGCCATCCCGCCGCAGGCGGACTTCGCGCACCCGCACCGGCACGCTGGGCAAGCCGCCCAGCAGCCACTCCATCAGGGCCGGCGCCGGGGCGCCGTCCAGTTGCACCTGCCAACGCCCCGGCTCGCCGCCGAGGCGCACGTGTTCCGTCAGCCCGGCCCGCTCCAGGGTCTCGCGCAGGCGGGTGTCGGCCTCCCCGGGGGGCAGCGCCTGGCCCACGCCCGCCTCCGCCAGCACGGTTTCCAGGGTCTGCGCCTGGGCCCGCAGACGCGGCAGCTCCGCCTGCCAGTGGTCGATGCGCTGCAACGCCGGGTCCACCAGGGCGAACCACAGCAGCAACGGCGGCAGCACCAGGGCCGCCACGCGCAGCACGCGGCGCTCGCGGGGGGCCAGCCGCTGCCAGGCCTGGCGCGCCTCGTCGTAGCGCTGCTGCAGGGCTTCACGGTTCATCGCGGCGGGCCTCCGGGGCCGGTGCACGGCGCAGGGTCCAGCCATCGGCCACGGCCTCGCCCTCCAGGCCGGCGGGGGCCAGGGTCGCCTGCCAGTCGGCCGGCAAGGGGCTGGCGCTGCGCGCCGGGCGGATCAGGTGCAGGGCGCCGTCGGCGTAGTCCAGCCCCTCCAGGCTGCCGGCCGGCAGCGCCAGGGCCAGGCCGGCCTGGCGCAACAGGCTGTCGAAGCCGTCCGCCCCCGGCGCCTGCCCGGCCAGGCGGGCGTCGCGCTGCTGGCGGGCCTGCTGCAGCGGGTTGAGCACCACCGGCAGCTGCGGGAAGGCCTGGCGCACGCGCTCGTTCATCTGCCGGCGCAGGGCCTGGCCCTGCTCGGCGAGCTGCGCCGCGTAGAGGTTCAGGCCCAGGGTCCAGACCAGCGCCGCCAGGGCGCAGCAACCCAGGGCCCGCCCCCAGCGCGCCGTGCCTTCGTGGCGCGGGGCGGCACCAGCTGCCAGGTCGAGGGTGCCGGCCGGCCCCTGCCAGGCGGCTTCGACGGGCAGCGCGGCGACACCCTCGGGGCCGCCTGGCCCCAGCCAGTGCCAGCGGGTGGGGTCGGGCTGCTCGGCCAGGGCCAGCGCCGGCAGCGGGTGCACCCAGCCGTGGTCCGGCCCGCTGCGTGCCACCAGGTAGCCGTCCAGGCACTGGGCGCTGACCTGGCCGGGCGGCGGCAGCGGCAGGAAGAACGGTGCCGGCACCAGGCGGAAGCGAACCCCCGCCAGCAGGCGTTGCAGCCGTGCCAGGGCCGGGCGTGCCAGCCAGGCCAGTTGCACCTGCCCGTCGGTCTCGCGCGGGCCATGGGCCAGGTGCAGGGCATCGCGCCCTTCCAGGGCCAGGCCGTCCAGGGCACAGGCGGCCGCAGCGGCCAGGCGCGGGGCCGGCAAGGGCGGCAGCGCCACCCGCGCCAGCAGGCTGTCTTCGGGGTGCAGGCGCAGTTCCAGGGGTGCGCCGCGCAACGTGGCGGCCAGCGTCGGGAGCGCTACCGAGCAGGGCAAGGCCTGCTCGCGTGCTTCCAGCCAGAGGCCCTCCAGCACGCTGCCGGGCTCCAGCAGGCGCAAGGGCGGCAGGGCCAGGCGCAGGCGGCGCTTCATGCGCCCACCCGCGACCAGACCACCCGCGCCGCGCCGTCCTCGGGGCGGAACAGCAAGGCCTCCAGCGGCCACTGGCGGCT
This sequence comes from Pseudomonas sp. zfem003, assembly GCF_032621675.1. Classification (NCBI taxonomy): domain Bacteria; kingdom Pseudomonadati; phylum Pseudomonadota; class Gammaproteobacteria; order Pseudomonadales; family Pseudomonadaceae; genus Pseudomonas; species Pseudomonas sp. zfem003. Next base: position 114,209 of record NZ_JAVYJG010000001.1, read on the forward strand.
GCCGACGCGAACCTGGCCCTGCAGGCGGAACCATTCGCTGGTGATGCCCAGGCGCACCTGCTCGGTGTCCAGCTGCGGCAGGCGCAGGCGATTGAGCAGATCGCCGCTGTTGATGAAGCCCTGGCCCCGGTCACGCTCGGCCACCAGGGCGCGGGCCCGCTCCAGGCCGAGGCCGGGCACCCGCGCGGCGATCACTTCGGCCGGCGCAGTGTTGCCGTTCACCCAGCCGGGCAGTGGCAGCACGGTGACGAAGGGCGCCAGCCGCGCCAGCGCGCGGGGCTCCACCCCCGGCGCGCCGGCCAGGTCCTCCAGGCTGCGCGGGCGCGGCAGGCGGGCCTCGCCGTAGGCGGCCAGCAGGCGCTGTTCCAGGGCGGCGAGGGTCGCCGGGGCGACGCCGAGGCTGGCCCCCAGGCGCTGGAAGGCGGCCTGCTCCAGCGGATCGAGCTGGCCCTCGTGCACCAGGCTGGCGAGGTTGAACAGGCCCTGCTCGTCCAGCAGGCGCCCGTCGAAGGCGGCGCTGTCGGTCACCGGCAGCTGCCAGCCACGGGCCCAACCCTGATCCAGCCGCGTGGCCGGGTCCTGCTGCCAGGCCTGGCGCAGGCGCTGCAGGCCGAAGGCCGTGGCGCTGCGGGCCACCCACTGGGCCGCCTGGCGCTCGCCCTCACCTTCCGCCAGGCGCACCAGCCGCGCCTGGCGGGCCAGCAGGCCGGCGGCGATCACCGCCACCAGCGCCGCCACCAGCAGCGCGCTGATCACCGCCATGCCCCGTTGCCGGTCCACGTTCAGAGCTGCCAGGAGCCGATGTCGGCGTTCACGCCCTCGCCTTCGGGCTGGCCGTCGGCGCCCAGGGAGAACACGTCCACTTCGCCGTTGGCGCCCGGGTTGAGGTACTGGTAGGGCCGGCTCCAGGGGTCGTTGGGCAGGCGTTCGAGGTAGGCGCGCCAATTGCTGGTGGCGGCGTCGGCAGGCTTTTCCACCAGCACCTTCAGGCCCTGGGCCTGGCTGGGGTAGCGGCCCTGGTCGAGGCGGTAGAGCTTGAGGGCCTGCATCAGCCCGGCGATGTCCTGGCGGGCGGCGGTGGCACGGGCCTGGTCCGGCCGGTCGAGCACCTTGGGCACCACCATCGCGGCAAGGATCCCGAGGATCACCACCACCACCATGATCTCGATGAGGGTGAAGCCTCGCTGGGAGGCCAGGCGCACGCCATCCATATCCGTTACTCCTCGCTGCAGTCCTTGCCGGTCGGCGGGCTCTTGCCCGATCAGATGCAGCGGATTGTTCCAAGCGGATATGTCAGACCGATTGAAAATCCTCGGGAGCTTGGCGGCCCCGGCGGCCCTGGGATACGGCTCTCGGGACTGTGCCTGGCGCCCGGGGACCGCCTCCTCCTGAGCATTGGTCGCCGTTTCGTCAGCTGACCCGGCTAGGGTCGCGGGCACAGCCTGGAGAACGCGCGATGACCCGATTCCCCCGCCGCGACGCGGCCGGCTTCACCCTGGTGGAAGTGCTGGTGGCCCTGGCCATCGTCGCCGTGGCCATGTCGGCGGCGGTGCGCGCCGCCGGGGTGGCGACCCAGGGCAGCGGCCTGCTGCGGGACCGTTCGCTGGCGCTGCTGGCGGCGCGCAGTGAACTGGCCGAGGCGCAGTTGCAGGGCCGCCTGCGCGGCGGCCGCGAGGTGCGCGACTGCGACCAGGGGCGGCTGCGCCTGGCCTGCGTGCGCGAGGTGACGCGGGACGGCGAGCTGTTCAACCTGCGCCTGGAGGTCCACCCCCGGGACGCCGACGGGCCGCCGTTGGCCCGCCTGAACGCCCGCCTGCCGGCGCAGGACGCCGGGACGGTGCGCCCATGAGGCGCTCAGCGCAGATCCGGCAGCTCCGGCCCCTGGGCCAGGCGCGGAATGGCCAGGCGCTCGCGGCGCTCGCCCCGGCGGATGACCACGGCATCGGGCTCGATGGCCTCCAGCCACACCCCCTCGGCCAGCGGCTCGCCGACCAGGAACGGCTGCGGACTGCTGCCGTCCACGGCGAGGATCGCCACCCGCCCACGCGGGCCGGCGAACAGCCCGGTCACCTGCAGGGTGACGCTGTCGCTGCGCCGGGCGAACCAGCGGGCCGGCTGTTCCGGCACCGCCACCTGCACGGCCGTGGCGCTGCTGGCGCGGGCCTCCAGGGGCGGCGGGTCGCTCAGCAGCAGGTACCAGGTGGCCAGCCCTGCCAGGGTGGCGAGGATGGCGGCGCCCTGCACCAGGGCGGCGGGGGCGGGTCGGCGGGTCCAGTGCATGGGGCGGTCCTCCCTGAGGTCAGGCAGCCGACCCTAGCAGGCGATCTTCACGGTTTTGTGTCACGGGCTCGGGGTTTCACCCTGGTGGAGCTGATGGTGGTGCTGGTGGTGATCGGCATCGCCAGCGCCGCCGTGGGGTTGAGCATCCGCCCCGACCCGGCGCGCCTGCTGCGGGACGAGGCGCGGCGCCTGGTGCTGTTGCTGCAGGTGGCCCAGGACGAGGCCCGCAGCAGCGGCGAGGTGATCGCCTGGGAGGCGGACGAGCGCGGCTACCGCTTCCGCCGCCTGGGTGCGTCGGCCGGCAGTGCCCTGGACGGCGATGCCACGCTGCGCCCGCGCCCCTGGCAACTGGCCGGCGCGCGGGTGCGGGCGACCCCGCCCCGGCTGCTGCTGGACGCCGAGTGGCTGGGCAGCCCGGCACGGGTGGAACTCTCCGACGGGCTGAACCGGGTCGCCCTGGTGCGCGGCGCCGACGGCCGCCTGGAGCTGGAATGACGGCGCGCCAGCGGGGTTTCACCCTGATCGAGGTGATGGTGGCGATCCTGCTGATGGCGGTGGTGGCGCTGATCGCCTGGCGCGGCCTGGACAGCGTCAGCCGCGCCGACGAGCACCTGCGCCTGGCCACGGAGCGGGACGACGCCCTGCTGCGTGCGCTGAACCAGCTGCAGCGGGACCTGGACCAGCGCGCCGGGGTGGAGCTGGAACCCCCGCGCCGGGCCGACGAGCCGCCGCCCCCCGCCGAGCGCCTGGCGGCGGTGCAGGTGCGCGGCGGCGGGCGGCTGCTCACCCGCCTGGAGCTGGTGCGCCGCGCCCCCGGCCAGCCCGGCGCCCTGCAACGGGTGCGCTGGTGGGTGGAAGGCGGCGTGCTGCGGCGCGCCACCTCCGCCCCGGCACAGCGCTACCCGCTGCCGCCCCTGGGGCGCGCGGTGACGGTGCTGGAGGGTATCGGCGACTTCCAGCTGCGCACCTGGGCCGAGGGCAGCGGCTGGCACGCCCTGGCCGGTACGCCGGTGCGCAATCCCCGGGGCCTGGAGCTGCGCTTCAGCCGCGAAACGCCCCAGGGGCGCGAGCGCTACCGCCAGGTGTTCGGCCCGCTGGACTGAGCCGCCCGCCCGGGCAGAAAACCTGAACCCCACCGCCCTGCCCCAGTCGGACTCATCAGGTGGCCGGGCACGACCCCGGCCGGTCCCGGAGCCAGACAGGAGCAGCCAGCATGAAGGCCGTGGTTTTCCATGACGTGGGCGACATCCGCCTGGAGGATGTGCCCGAACCCACCTTGCAGGCCCCGACCGACGCCATCATCCGCCTCACGGCCTCGGCCATCTGCGGCACCGACCTGCATTTCGTGCGCGGCAGCGTCAGCGGCATGGTCAAGGGCACCATCCTCGGCCACGAGGGCGTTGGCATCGTCGAGGCCCTGGGGGAGGACGTGCGCAACCTGCAGGTGGGCGACCGGGTGGTGGTGCCCTCCACCATCGCCTGCGGCAACTGCAGCTACTGCCGGGCCGGCTACTACGCCCAGTGCGACGTCGCCAACCCCAACGGCAAGGAGGCCGGCACCGCTTTCTACGGCGGCCCCGCCGCCACCGGTCCGTTCCACGGGCTGCAGGCGGAGAAGGCGCGCATCCCCCACGCCAACATCGGCCTGGTGCGCCTGCCCAGCGAGATCAGCGACGACCAGGCCATCCTGCTGTCCGACATCTTCCCCACCGGCTACTTCGGCGCCGAGATGGCCGAGATCACCCCCGGCGACACCGTGGCGGTGTTCGGCTGCGGGCCGGTGGGCCAGTTCGCCATCGCCAGCGCGTTCCTCTTCGGCGCGGCGCGGGTGTTCGCCGTGGACCACCGGCCCGACCGCCTGCGCATGGCCCGCCAGCAAGGCGCCGAGGTGATCGACTTCGACCGGGAAGACCCGGTGCAGGTGCTGCGCCGGCTCACCGACGGCATCGGCGTGGACCGCGCCATCGACGCCGTGGGCGTGGACGCCGAGCACGGGTGCGCCAGCGGCAGAGCGCAGCGCCAGGAAATGGCCGAGCTGACTCCGCGCACCCACCCGGACGGCGCCAACTGGCACCCCGGCGACGCCCCCAGCCAGGCCCTGCAATGGGCCGTGGAGGGCCTGGCCAAGGCCGGCACGCTGTCCATCATCGGCGTCTACCCGCCCCAGGCGCGGCACTTCCCCATCGGTCTGGCGATGAACAAGAACCTCACCCTGAACATGGGCAACTGCCACCACCGCAAGTACATCCCCCGGCTGATCGAACTGGTGCTGGCCAAGCGCATCGACCCGGCGCGCATCCTCACCCAGGTCAAGCCCATGGGCGACGCCATCGAGGCGTTCAAGGCCTTCGACCGGCGCGAGGCCGGCTGGATCAAGGTGGAGCTGCATCCCCAGCGCCACGGCTCGGCCGGCCCTGCCGGCGAGGAGCAGGTGAAGGACGCCGAACAGGTGGCCGGCGCCCTGCAGCGGGCCATCGACGACCGCCAGCGCTGACGGGGGGGACGCCCATGGCTTGCGTACGCATCGGCATATCCGGCTGGCGCTATGCCCCCTGGCGGGGCGACTTCTACCCCGAGGGGCTGGCGCAGAAGCGCGAGCTGGCCTTCGCCGCCCGCGCCGTCGGCAGCATCGAGATCAACGGCAGCTTCTACGCCCTGCAGACCCCGGAGCGCTATGCGGACTGGGCGGCCCAGACGCCGGAGGATTTCGTCTTCAGCGTCAAGGCGCCGCGCTTCATCACCCATGTGCGGCGGTTGCGCGACATCGAGGCACCGCTGGCCAACTTCATGGCCTCGGGCCTGTTGCGCCTGGGGCCCCGGCTGGGCGCCCTGCTCTGGCAGTTCCCGCCCAGTTTCCGCTTCGATGCCGAGCGCTTCGAGGCCTTCCTGGCGCAGTTGCCCCACGACGGCGAGCAGGCCCTGGCGCTGGCCCACCAGTGCGAGCCGCGCATGCACCGCGAGGGCTACCTGGACCTGGCGCCGGGCACCCGCCTGCGCCATGCGGTGGAGATCCGCCACGAGAGCTTCCGCAGCCCGGCCTTCATCGAGCTGCTGCGCCGCCACGGGGTGGCGCTGGTGGTGGCGGACACCGCCGGCAAGTGGCCGCTGCTGGAGGACCTGACCACCGACTTCGTCTACCTGCGCCTGCACGGTGACAAGACGCTATACGCCAGCGGCTACAGCGAGGAGGCCCTGGAGGCCTGGCAACGGCGCATCGAGGCCTGGCAGCGGGGCCGGCAGGTGCCCGACGCGCGCCTGGCCGAGCCCGACCCGCTCACCGAGGGCGGCTCCCGGGACGTCTACTGCTACTTCGACAACGACCTGAAGGTGCGCGCGCCCTACGACGCCCGCCGCCTGCTGGAGCGCCTGGGGCTGGACCGGGACCTGGCGGTGCGCCCGGGCCAGCCGCCGGCCGAGGGGGTGCTGCCATGAGCCTGGCCCCCGGTCGCCCGTTGCCCGGGCTCGACGGCGCCGAGGCGGTGCGGCGCCTGCGGATCATCACGGTGAACACCCACAAGGGCTTCACCGCGCTGAACCGGCGCTTCATCCTCCCGGAGCTGCGCGATGCGGTGCGCACCCTGGGGGCGGACCTGGTGTTCCTGCAGGAAGTGCTCGGCACCCACCGCCGCCACTCCCGGCGCTACCAGGACTGGCCGCCCACGCCGCAATACGAGTTCCTCGCCGACAGCATGTGGGGCGCCTACGCCTATGGCCGCAACGCGGTCTACCCGGACGGCGACCACGGCAACGCGCTGCTCTCCAAGTTCCCGATCCTGCGCCACGAGAACCTCGACGTGTCCATCGCCGGCAACGAGGAGCGCGGCCTGTTGCATTCGGTGCTGGAGGTGCCCGGGCACGACGAGGTGCACGCCATCTGCGTGCACCTCGGGCTGCGCGAGGCCCATCGCCAGCAGCAGCTGGCCCTGCTCTGCGATCGGGTGGCGGGCCTGCCTTCGGAGGCGCCGGTGATCGTGGCCGGTGACTTCAACGACTGGCGCCAGCGCGCCGACCCGGTGCTGGCCGCCTGCGGCCTGCGCGAGGCCTTCGTCGAGGCCCATGGCGCGCCGGCACGCAGCTTTCCCGCGCGCTGGCCGCTGTTGCCGCTGGACCGCGTGTACCTGCGCAACGCCAGCGCCCATTCCCCCCAAGTCTTGCGGCAGCGGCCGTGGTCGCACCTGTCCGATCACGCCCCGCTGCTGGTGGAGGTGCACCTGTGAGTTACCCATGGCGCGACGGCAACCAGGTGGAGTTGCTGATCAATGGCGAGGCCTTCTTCCCCCGCGTGTTCGAGGCCATCGAACACGCCCGCCACGAGGTTCTGCTGGAGACCTTCATCATCTTCGAGGACAAGGTCGGCCAGCGCCTCAAGGAGGCCCTGCTGGCCGCCGCGGCCCGGGGCGTGCGGGTGGAGGCCACGGTGGACGGCTACGGCACCGCCGACCTCGGCGAGCGCTACGTGGCCGAGCTGGCGGCCGCCGGAGTGAACCTGCGCATGTTCGACCCGCAGCCCCGGCGCTTGGGCCTGCGCACCAACCTGTTCCGCCGGCTGCACCGCAAGCTGGTGGTGGTGGACGGCGAGCTGGGCTTCATCGGCGGCATCAATTTCGGCGCCGACCACCTGGCCGACTACGGCGAGATGGCCAAGCAGGACTACGCGGTGGCCCTGCGCGGCCCCATCGTCGCCGACCTGCACCGGGTCTGCCGCGACCTGCTGGCCCATGCGCCGGAGCCGCCCAGCTCCGTGCCGCCGCCGACGCCGCGCCAGGTGGGGAGCTCGCGCCTGCGCCTGGTGCTGCGGGACAACGCGGCCCACCGCAACGACATCGAGGAGCAGTACCTGGAGGCGCTGCGCAGCGCCCGCCAGCGCCTGGTGGTGGCCAATGCCTATTTCTTCCCCGGCTATCGCCTGCTGCGCGAGCTGCGCAACGCTGCGCGCCGGGGGGTGAAGGTGACGCTGATCATGCAGGGCATGCCGGACATGCCCATCGTCCGCCTGTGCTCGCGGCTGCTCTACAACTACCTGCTGCGCGACGGCGTGGTGATCCACGAATACTGCCGCCGCCCGCTGCACGGCAAGGTGGCGCTGGTGGACGGCGAGTGGGCGACGGTGGGCTCCAGCAACCTCGACCCGCTGAGCCTGTCGCTGAACCTGGAGGCGAACGTGGTGATCCGCGATGCGGCGTTCAACTGCCAGTTGCACGACCACCTCACCCAGCTGGCCCAGCAGCACTGCAAGGCGGTGACGCTGCAGCGCATCACCCGGGGCCACTGGTGGCGTGCGCCGCTGATCTTCCTGTGCTTCCACTTCCTGCGGCACTTCCCCGCCCTCGCCGGGCTGCTGCCGGCGCATTCGCCGCGGGTCGAACCGGTGACACCGGTGGAGCCCAAGGACGCGGTGCTGGAACAGGAGCAGGCCCGATGAATCGCCAACGCTGGTTCACCTGGGGCAAGCGGGCGTTGACGGTGTTCTTCTTCTGCCTGGTGCCCGTGCTGCTGTTCCTGCTGGTGAAGAACATGGACTGGGACGAGGTCGTCCGCGCCCTCTCCGCCTACAGCGCCGGGACCCTGGCCCTGGGCCTGGCCGCGTGCGTGGCGAGCTACGCCACCTATTGCTGCTTCGACCTGGTGGGCCGCCACTACACGGACCACAAGCTGCCGGCGTGGCAGACCTTCCCGGTGACCTTCGTCTGCTACGCCTTCAACCTCAACCTGAGTTCGTGGGTGGGCGGCATCGCCATGCGCTACCGGCTCTATTCGCGCCTGGGGCTCGACGTGCCGACCATCACCCAGGTACTGAGCCTGAGCCTGATGACCAACTGGCTGGGCTACATGCTGCTGGCCGGCTGCGTGTTCGCCCTGCGCCTGGTGGAACTGCCGGAGAACTGGAAGATCGGCGAGACCGGCCTGCAGGTGATCGGCGTCGTGCTGGTGGCGCTGTCCCTCGGCTACCTGGCCGCCTGCCGCTTCGCCAGGCGCCGCACCTGGCGCATCCGCCAGCAGGAGCTGACGTTGCCGAGCCTGCGCATGGCTTTGGTGCAGGTCGGCCTGGGGATGCTGAACTGGGCGCTGATGGCGCTGCTGATCTACGTGCTGCTGCCACCCCAGGCGTTCTACCCGACGGTGCTCGGCATCCTGCTGATCAGCAGCATCGCTGGCGTGGTCACCCATATCCCCGCCGGCCTGGGGGTGCTGGAGGCGGTGTTCATCGCGCTGATGCAGCACCAGTTCGCCAAGGGCACCCTGCTGGCAGCGCTGATCGGCTACCGGGCCATCTACTTCCTGCTGCCACTGGCGGTGGCCTGCGTGGTCTACCTGGTGCTGGAGCGCCGGGCACGCCGGCTGCGCCGCGTGGACTGGCGCGAGGACAAGGGCGAGCCGGCCCAGGCGAAAGGCTGAGCGGCGGGCCGTAGCCCGCCGCGTGGCCCCTTCAGCGCGCCTCGCCGTCCCAGGGCTTGCCGTCCAGGGGGTAGGCGCGGCCCTCCTCGGCTTCGTCCAGACCGTCTCCGGCACCGATCTCGTCAGCACCCACCACACTCAGCTCCTTGTCTGCCGGCAGGCTGCCGGTGGTGCCCCGGCCCAGGCGCTCTCCGTTCTCGTCGATCAGCGTCTCTGGGCTCAGGTCGTCATCGGAGACGCCGTCCTCATGCAGGCTCTGCCCCAGGGTCTCGCCGCCGGTCATGCCGGCCTCACGCACGCGTTCGTCCGGGAACTCCCGCTCCAGCTCCTCTTCGGATCGCAGGTCGCCGACGCGGCCCTGGCGTTCATCCTTGCGCTCGCTGAAGTCCAGCTGCTCCATCGATCCCATGCGGTCCTCGATGTCGTCGATCTCGTGGATGCGGGCGCTCGGCTTGTTCGATTTCATGGTGATTTCCTCCGGTTGTCCTCTAGGTGGACCGGGGCCCGGCGGCAAGATTCAGGTTGAGCGAGGAACGGCCAGCGGGAACGTCGGGGGTGGGGCAGGCACTGGCATCGCTCATTCTTTACTCAATATAAATATCGTTATTTATCAGATATTTACGATCACTTAGTAATGTAAAAAATCACATGGAATCACCATAACCCAGCGAAAGACTCGGAATTGGGAGAGCCAATCGAGGTATGACGGCTGATTTACCGCATTTACTGACTTTTAAATTGTTATTTTTCAATGATTTACGATGCATTAATAACCTGATTTATCAGAAATCCAGCCAGCCGCTGGCGCATCGAGCCCGAACTTCCTCCGCAGCACCGGACTCACACCCCTTACGGCCCCGCCGCGCATCCAACAGTCCTGCCCACAGCACTGAGAGAACCGCGATGAACAGCACCCCGTACCTCGAGCGCTACCGGCACGTCCGCCGCCAGAGCGAAAACCTGGTGGCACCCCTTGGCGAAGAGGACATGGTGGTGCAGTCCATGCCGGACGCCAGCCCGAGCAAGTGGCACCTGGGCCATACCAGCTGGTTCTTCGAAACCTTTCTGCTACCGCGCCTGGCGGGTTACCGGGTGTTCGACCCGGCCTTCGCCTACCTCTTCAACTCCTACTACGAGGCGGTCGGCCCCCGGCAGCCACGCCCCGAGCGCGGCCTGCTGACCCGGCCGCCCCTGCATGAGGTGCTGGCCTACCGGGCCCACGTGGATGCGCACATGGAGCGGCTCATCCCGGACCTCACCGAACCCGACCTGGCCCTGCTGGAGCTGGGTCTGGCACACGAGGAGCAGCACCAGGAACTGCTGCTGATGGACGTGCTGCACCTGTTCAGCCGCTCGCCGCTGTCGCCGGCCTACGATCCGCGCTGGCAGGAGCCGGAGGGCGACCGGCCCGGGCGCTTCGTCTCGCTGCCGGGCGGGCTGGTGGAGCTGGGGCACGATGGCGACGGCTTCGCGTTCGACAACGAGGGCCCACGGCACACCACCTACCTGCAACCCTTCCAGATCTGCGATCGCCTGGTGACCAACGGCGATTGGCAGGCCTTCATCGACGACGGCGGCTACCAGCGCCCCGACCTCTGGCTGGCCGATGGCTGGGCGCGGGTCCAGGCCGAGGGCTGGCGGGCGCCGCTGTACTGGCAGCGCCAGGGCGATGGCTGGCAGGAGCTGGGCCTGGGCGGCCTGCGCCCGCTGGTGCCCGATGCGCCGGTGCGCCACATCAGCTACTACGAGGCCTGCGCCTATGCGCTGTGGGCCGAGGCGCGGCTGCCCAGCGAAGCGGAATGGGAAGTGGCCGCCCGCAGCGGCGTGCTGGGCCAGGTGGAAGACAGCGCCTGGCAATGGACGGCGAGCGCCTACGCGCCCTACCCCGGCTTCCGCCCCTCCGCAGGCGCGGTGGGCGAATACAACGGCAAGTTCATGGTCAGCCAGATGGTGCTGCGCGGCGGCGCCAGCATCACCCCGGCCGGTCACGCCCGGGTGAGCTACCGCAACTTCTTCTACCCGCACCAGCGCTGGATGTTCGCCGGCCTGCGCCTGGCCCGTGATCCGGCTGGCACACAACGGGAAGCCGGGGCGGACACCTCCTTCGCCGAGGACGTGCGCGCCGGGCTGGGCGCCCCGGACAAGAGCCTGCCGCCCAAGTACTTCTACGACGCCATCGGCTCGGAGCTGTTCGAAGCCATCTGCCGCACCCGCGAGTACTACCCGACGCGCATGGAAACGGCGCTGCTGGAGGCGATCGCCGGGGAGCTGTCGAGCGTCATCCCACGGGGTGCCGCCCTGGTGGAGTTCGGCAGCGGTGCCAGCCTGAAGACCCGCCTGCTGCTGGACGCCGCCCCGCAGGTGGGCGTCTACCTGCCCATCGACATCTCGGAATCAGCCCTGCGCAAGGCCACCGCCATGCTGGAGGCGGCCTACCCGAGGCTGCGGGTCCTGCCCCAGGTCGGCGACTTCGGCCACTTGCCCCACCTGCCCGCCGCCGTGGCCTCGCGCCCTCGCGTGGCGTTCTTCCCCGGCTCAACCCTGGGCAACTTCAGCCCGCCGGAGGCCCTGCGCTTCCTGCGCTCGGTGCGCCGCTACCTGGGCCGTGACTCACGGCTGATCCTCGGGCTGGACATGCAGAAGGACGTGGCCACCCTGGAAGCGGCCTACGACGACGGGGACGGCATCACCGCCCAGTTCAACAAGAACCTGCTGACCCGCATCAACAGCGAACTGGGCGGCACCTTCGACCTCGATGCCTTCCAGCACCTGGCCCGCTGGAATCCGCAGGCGCAGTGCATGGAGATGTTCCTGGTCAGCCAGCGGGACCAGGTGGTGAGCGCCGCCGGCCAGCGCTTCCACTTCGCCGCCGGCGAGCGACTGCACACCGAGTGCTCGCACAAGTACAACCTGGAAGGCATCGCCGACATGGCCGCCCAATCCGGCTGGCGCCTCGCCCGCCGCTGGCTGAGCCCGGCGCCGCAGGTGGGGATGTTTGTGTTGGAGAGCGGGTGAAGAAGCGGGACGCCTCTTGCTAAGGCGTATAGAGCGTCGGCTTGGTCCAATAGCCGTAACGTATGACACCCCACGAAAGCAGATGACCTTGGAGGCTGTTGAACTCCATAGCCGTTACGACACTCGAGAAATTTTCCTTGTCCAGGTGATAACGACCCAAGCCATCGAAATTCACGTTCATGTCTGACTCGATGCGCTCAATGGCCAACTCTACGTATCGATTGGCGTACTGCAGTAACTCGGACGAAGCATTCATGCGAACAGACAGGCGTTGCGCCACGTCATCCCTTAACAACCCATTGTGGTTGTTCACGATGATCTTCCCGTCGCTACCTACCGTTATCCCGACCAGCCCATCGCGCATGACCGGCTCCCGTCCGGACAACTCTCGCAGCATCTTGCCGTAGAGCTCCTGAAACCCTGCATGGGCCATATTGAGTTCTGCGTCTATCTGCTCCAGCGGGCGGGCATTCTCCTTGGGTGGGCGCTTCACCTGCTCCGATATCCAGATCTCGAAATCGCTGGCGATGTTCGGGCCTGAAGGCAATTGCCCCAGCCGGTCATAGGTTCGCGCCTCGATAAAGCTGTCCAGATCCTCCTGTGGCCGCTCCTGGGGTGTGGCCACCGTGCGCGTCGACTCTGCCGCCTTGGCGACTTCAGCGAGGCGGGTGTCCGAGCGGGTGGTCCAGAGCGGAAGGCTGCTGTTGATTTCCATGGCGACCTCTCCTTTTGGGTATTCCCATCAAGGTCGGCCGGGGCGGGTTGAAGCTGAACGTAAAGCAGGCTTCGAACGACCTGATTCAAGGAAGGAAATGGACTACATGACCAGTGATAGAGCGTTACTCAGACGGATAAATCTTGCGTTCGCTCCAATGCCCATACCGGACAACACCGGAACTAGACAGATGGAGAAGAAGGCTATTGAACTCCATCGCCACGAATGCATCTGCGAAGTTGCTTTTGTCCAGGTGGTAGCGACCAAGCCCCTCCAGATAGACATTCATATCTGATTCAACTCGCTCAATTGCCAGTTCTACATAGCGATTGGCGTACCGCAGCAACTCCTCAGAAGCATTCATCCGTGCCGACAGGCGTTGCGCCACATCATCTCTAAGCAGGCCGTTGTGGTTACGCACAATGATCTTCCCGTCGCCATCGACCGATATCCCCACCATGCCGTCTGGCATGACCGGCTCCCGCCCTGACAATTCCCGCAGCATCTTGCCGTAGATCTCCTGAAACCCTGCATGGGCCATATTGAGTTCTGCGTCGATCTGCTCCAGCGGACGGGCATTCTCCTTGGGTGGACGCTTCGCCTGCTCCAAGGCCCAGACCTCGTAGTCGCCGCCCCCGCTCTGACCCGACGACAATTGCCCAAGCCGGTCATAGGTCCGCGCCGCAATAAAACTGTCCAGATCTTCCTGCGGCCGTTCCAGTGGTGTGGCCACCGTTCGCGTCGACTCAGCCGCCTTGGTGACTTCAGCGAGGCGGGTGTCCGAGCGGGTGGTCCAGAGCGGCAGGCTGCTGTTGATTTCCATGGCGACCTCTCCTTTTGGGTATTCCCATCAAGGTCGGCCGGGGCGGGTTGAAGATGAGGGGCGATGTTCTGGATAGCGTCCTATTACCGCGTAGGAACGGGACGACGCCGGCCAGGGCTGTGAGTGCCGGGGCACGAACGGCCCCGGCGGATATGCAGCGGTGGTCAGACCGCCCGGCGGATCTCGGCCGGTTGTGCGTTGGCGAGCCGGGTGAGACGGCGGCCGCCGCAGCCGGCCTGCAGCAGCACCATGTCCTCGAACACCTGCTTGCCCAGGCGACGCAGCGCGCGGGAGTCGGGATAGTCCTGCGGTTTCAGGGCGCTGACCTTGAAGGATTCCTGGGTGGCCGAGTTGTACATGAACAGGCTGAAGGTGCCATCGCCGTCGGCACGGCTTTCAACCCGGCACCCCGGAATGGACTGGGCCAGCCAGTGGTCGATCTGCTTGTGGGACAGGGTCTGGGTCATCGGGCATCTCCTTGTGCTCGGCCTGCCTGGGGGCAGGCATGGGGAATCATTCACGGCATGCGTAAGGCCGGTCCGGGGCGCAGGCCATCGGTGTGCGTAACCCGGCACGCGCCCCGTGCGTGGAGCAGGCAATAGCCAGTTCCATGCCAGTCCAGCTTTCCATGGCGTTAATCGATGCGAGCCCGAAGTTGGTAGAAGGTCTGTCCACTTAATCAGTGGCACCTTGATGCCAAATCAATCTTCCGGGCCCGCCGAACACGCTCGCGACCCCTGCAAATTGCACGGGCAATGTGCACGATCCGGGCATTCTGCATGGCCGCCGGGCACCGTCTCGCTTCGCCAATCCACGTGACGTCACGACGGCATCCTTCTGATGCCAAAGGGTTTTTATCGGCAAAAAAAGCTGAACTCCCGTGCCCCGTCCCGGCTCTCAAGCCATGACTCACACGACTCCCTTCGAGCCCGGTCGCTGGCGGCATGCGCCGGGCTTCTTTCTGGAACAGGCGCCGATGAGCTACCAACCCACGGAAGAAGAACTCCAGCGACGCCTGGATGAACACCTGGACCACCACCTGTGCGTGGTCCGCATCCGCGACGACGACGTGGTGGTCTCGGCCCGGGACCTGCGCACCGGCCAGGTGTCCATCGTCGCCGGGCTGATTCCCCGGCGCTGGGCCGACCGGGCGCAGTTCGAAACCCTTGGCGCGCAGCTCATCGGCGAACTGGAGCGGATGCTGGAAGCCCCGCCGGACGATGGCAGCGATGGGCCCGAAGAGTTCTGAACACCGGTGGATGCCGCGCCCACCCGCAGCGTGCGCGGCCACGACGAGCAGGAGCACACCCGATGGCGCTCAACCGGACCAACGAGCGGCTGCGGTGCGTCCTGAAGGACGCCTCGCTGAACAACCGCATGGCCTGCATCACCCTGGAAAGCGCCGCCCGGCAGCTGGAGGACCCGCAATTGGCCGAAGTGCTGGTGAAGACCGCCCGCACGCTATCGGCGGATGCACATCACCTGCACCGCCACGCCCGCGAAGTGGAACGCGGACGCATTCGCCGCAAGCGCTGAGTCGCATTGCGCATGGAACCCGGGAACTTCCGGCGACTCTTATGAGCGCCGGTAGTCAAAGCCCAAGGAGGGGCGCGTAGTCCGGAAACACCAATACGAGCACCAGGAGAGTTGCATGGGCTGCTACCACATCACCCCAACGGACAAGGGCTGGGAGCTGCGCAAGGAAGGCGCGACCCGCCCGTCGAAGACCGCTGCCGAACGGGAGCGGCTGCTGGAGGCCATCGAGGCCTTCATGGAAAAGCGCGCCGGCACGGTGCTGATCCACAGCGAGGACGGCACCGTCGAGCAGGAGCTGAGCTACCCCCCGCCCCGTCGTCCGTCCCGCGCCTGAACCCGCCCCTTGCCTCGGCACGCCGGGGCAAGGGGCGTCCGTGTGGCCCGCCACCACCTGCTAGCGAGCCGCGATCCCCGTGATGGTCACGCCATAGCGCTTGAGCAAACGCATCGCCGGCTCCCGGCTCGGTGCCTCGCTGCCGGCGTATTCCCCTGCCGGCAGGTGATCCTCCGCCCAATCCAGCACCGCCGCGCACGCCTGCTCCGGCGTCGGCCGCTCGGGCGCCTCCAGCTCAAGCGTCGAGGTGTTGTTGTCCTTGTGGTAGCTGATGATCCAGAGCGTCATGGCCGGTTCTCCCCTCTCGATGGGTCTCCCCAGAGCTGACTGACCCAGCCGGTCCCGAGTTCCCCCTCGAATACGCGCATCAACCGGCTTGCGAATTATTTAAATCAGGATTTAATTAAGCCCATTTGCCCCCGGAGCCTGCCCCATGACCCGCAGCCGTACCCCCGGACGCCCCAGCGGAGACGCCCCCGACCTGCGCGAGCGCATGCTCGACAGCGCCATCCAGTGCTTCGCCCAGGCGGGCGTGCAGGCTACCCGCCTGCGGGACATTGCCGAGCACGCGGGCGTGACCCCGGCGCTGCTCAACTACCACTTCGGCAATCGCGAGCGCCTGCTGGACGCGGTGGTGGAGGAACGCCTGCAGCCCCTGCTGATGGGCATGGTGCAACGCCTGGCGACGCCCGGGAACGAGCCCCGCGAACTGGTCCGGGCCTTCGTTCGCGGGCTCAGCGCGACCCTCTCGCAGCATCCCTGGCTGCCGCCTTTGTGGGTGCGCGAGGTGCTCTGCGAAGGTGGCGCCCTGCGCGGGGTGGTGCTGACCCGCTTCGCCCCGCTGCTGCCGGTGCAACTGGCCCGGCGCTTCGCCGAAGCCCGCAGCGAAGGCCACCTCAACCCGGACCTGGACCCGCGCCTGCTGGTGGTCTCGCTGCTCGGCCTGGTGATGCTGCCGTACGCCGCCGGCTCGCTCTGGCGCGGCATCTTCGCCAGTGACGACCTCGACGACGAGGCCCTGGTCAACCACGTACTGGCCCTGCTGGAACGGGGCCTGGAGATGCGCCCATGAACACCCGCCCGCTCCTCCTGCTCGGCCTGGCCCTGCTGGCCGCCTGCAAGCCCGCACCGCCGCAGCTGCTAGGCACCCTGGAATGGGACCGCATCGCCGTACCTGCCGAGGCCTCCGAGCCGATCCTCGCCTGGCACGTGGCCGAAGGCGAACAGGTCAGCGCCGGCCAGGTGCTGCTGGAACTCGACCCGCGCCGCACCGATGCCCGCCTGGCCGAGGCGGAAGGCGACCTGGCCGCCGCCCGCGCCCGCCTCGACGAGCTGCGCAACGGCTCCCGGGACGAAACCATCGACGCGGCCCGTGCCAGCCTGGCCCGCTACCAGGCCGAGCTGACCGACGCCGAGCGCAGCTTCACCCGCATCGCCGCCCTCTACGAGCGCCGCCAGGTGGCCATCGCCGACCTCGACCGCGCCCGCGCCACCCGCGACCAGGCCCGCGCCAGTGTGAACAGCGCCAACGCCCAGTTGCGCGAGCTGCTCAACGGCACCCGCCCGGAACAGCTGCACCAGGCCGAAGCCCAGGTGCAGGCGGCGGAGGGCCGCGTCGCCCAGCTGCGCATCACCCGCGAGCGCCTGACCCTGCGCGCCCCGCGTGCCGCCCGTGTGGACGCCCTGCCCTACAAGCCCGGCGACCAGCCCCCGGCCGGTGCCGAACTGGCCAGCCTGCTGGTGGGCGAGGCGCCCTACGCGCGGGTCTACGTGCCCGCCTCTCAGCGCCCGCGCCTGGCCATCGGCGACCACTTGCAGGTGCAGGTGGAGGGCATCGCCACCCCCTTCGACGCCCAGGTCCGCCGCATCGCCAGCGAAGCCGCCTTCACGCCCTACTACGCCCTCACCGGCGACGACGCCAGCCGCCTCGCCTACCGTGCCGAGCTGCTGCTGCAGGGCGATGACGCCCGCCGCCTGCCGGCCGGCCTGCCCCTGCAGGCCCACTGGAGCGCGCCATGAACGGCAGCGAAGCGGTCATCCACGCCCAGGGCCTGACCAAGCGCTTCGGCGAGCTGACCGCCGTGGACAACCTCGACCTGCAGGTGAACCGTGCCGAAGTGTTCGGCTTCCTCGGCCCCAACGGCTGTGGCAAGTCCACCACCATCCGCATGCTCTGCGGGCTGCTGCTGCCCAGCGCCGGGGAGATCGAGGTGCTCGGCTGCCGCATCCCCCAGGACGCCGAGGCCCTCAAGCGGCGCATCGGCTACATGACGCAGAAGTTCTCCCTCTACGAAGACCTGACCGTCGCCGAGAACCTGGACTTCCTCGCTGCCGTCCAGGGGCTGGACCGCGCCCACGCACGCCGGCGCATCGACGAACTGCTGGAGCGCTACTGGCTCGGCGACCGCCGCCGGCAGCTGGCCGGCACCCTCAGCGGCGGGCAGAAGCAGCGCTTGGCCCTGGCCGGGGCGGTGCTGCACAAGCCCGACCTGCTGTTGCTGGACGAGCCCACCAGCGCCGTCGACCCGCAGTCACGCCGGGAATTCTGGGATTCGCTGTTCGAACTGGCCGAGGCCGGCACCACCCTGCTGGTGTCCACCCACTACATGGACGAAGCCGAGCGCTGCACCCGCCTGGGCATCCTCGACGCCGGCCGCTTGGTGGCCGACGGCAGCCCCGCCGAGCTGATGGACGCCCTGCCCGGCCGGCCGCTGCTGGTGGAGTGCGCCCAGCCCCGCCAGGCCCAGCGCGCGCTGCAAGGGCAGCCGGAAGTGCTGGCCCTGGCGCAGATCGGCGCCAACCTGCGGGTGCTCAGCGCCGCGGCCGATGCCCGTGACTGCGTCGTCCGGCTGCTGGAGAAGGCCGGCATCGACGCCGACGTGCGCGACACCGACGCCAACCTGGAGGACGTGTTCGTCACCGTCACCCAGCGTCCCACCACCCATGCCGAGGCCCGCCCATGAACATGCGCCGGCTCGGGGCCATCGTGCTCAAGGAGCTGCGCCAGCTGCGCCGCGACCGGCTGACCTTCGCCATGATCATCGGCATCCCCATCCTGCAACTGGTGTTGTTCGGCTACGCCATCAACATGGACGTGCGCAACCTCCACGCCGCCGTGCTGGATCAGGCCGACAGCGCCCGCTCGCGGGAAGTGATCGCCGAGCTGGGCGCCAGCCAGGTGCTGGACTTCCGCTACCACCTGGCCACGACGCAGCAGCTCGACCAGCTGTTCGCCGAAGGCGTGATCAGTGCGGCCCTGGTGATCCCCCGGGACTTCGAGGCACGCCTGCAACGGCGCGACCGACCGCCCCTGCAACTGGTGGTGGACGGTTCCGACCAGGTGGTGCAGGCCTCCGCCCGCCAACTGGCCGCCTACCCGCTGCCCGGCTGGCCCCGCGCCACCGGTGTGGAGGTGGTGAACCTCTACAACCCCGAACGCCTGGCGCCGCTGAACACGGTGCCGGGGCTGATCGGGGTGATCCTCACCATGACCATGGTGCTGTTCACAGCCATCGCCCTGGTCCGCGAGCGGGAACGGGGCAACATGGAACTGCTGATCACCACCCCGGTGTCGCCGTGGGAGCTGACCCTGGGCAAGGTGCTGCCCTTCGTCGGCATCGGCCTGCTGCAGGTGACGGTGATCCTGCTGGTGGGGCGCTGGCTGTTCGAGGTGCCGGTGCGCGGCTCGCTGCTGGCGCTTTACGGCGCCTCGCTGGTGTTCGTGTTCGCCAGCCTGAGCCTGGGGGTGTTCATCTCCACTCTCGCCCGCAGCCAGTTCCAGGCCATGCAGATGGCCTTCTTCATCTTCCTGCCGCAGATCCTGCTCTCCGGCTTCATGTTCCCCTTCGCCGGCATGCCACGCCTCGCCCAGTGGATCGCCGAGCTGATGCCCCTCACCCACTTCCTGCGTCTGGCGCGCGGCATCATGCTGCGCAGCGCCAGCCTGATGGACCTGTGGCCGGAGATCGTCGCACTGCTGCTGTTCAACCTGGTGGTGCTGGGGGTGGCGGTGAAGCGGGTGAGCAAGCGCCTGGACTAGGGCAGTCGGCGTGGCCCCGTAAATAAGCATCACCCCGCAGGGTGGGCTTCAACCCACCGGCACCGCTCCGATGCAGACGTAGCCCGGGCTTCAGCCCGGGAATGAGGTGGGGACCGCTCCCGGGCTGAAGCCCGGGCTACGGGGTTGCCGTAGGGTGGGCTTCAGCCCACCAGCGCAAACGCTTCGCGAGCAGAGCTCGCTCCTACAGGGCTCACCCCAACAACGACGCCACGGTGCGCTCGCCCAGCGCCGGGCCGATGCTCATGCCCAGGCCGGTGTGCATCAGCACCGCCGTGATGCCCGGCTCGGGCTGGATGACGCTGAACGACGCCGGGCCACGGGCGCCGTACACGCCCTGCCAACGCTCCACCACCTGCAAACGCTCGCCGAGGGTGTGCTCGGCCAGGTCCAGCATGAGGCTGTCCACCGCTTCGGCATTGAACGGCGAGGCATTGCGGCCATAGTCGTGGGAGTCGCCGACGATCAGGTCGCCGTGGGGCGTGGGGCTGACCAGCAGGTGGATGCCGTGCTCGATCAGTTCCGGCCGGCGGGCCTGGACCTGTTCGCGCAGGGCGATGGCTTCGGGCAGGTCGGCGAAGGCACCGTAGTGGGTGCAGCTCAGGCCGGTCAGCACGGCATGGTCGAGGCCGATGGTGCGGGCCGGGCGTACCCGCAACATCTGCAGGCGACACACCTGGGGCTGCAGGGCGGCCATGGGCTCGGCCAGCAGGGTCAGGTAGTCATGGCCGGAGCAGACGATGATCTGCTCGGCGCGGCAACTGCCGGCGCTGGTGTGCACGCGCTGGGGTTCGACGTCGCGCACCAGGGTGGAGAAATGGAAGGTCACGCCCATCTGCTCACGCAGGTAGGCCACCAGGGCCGGCAGCGCCTCGCGGGAGTACAGCTGCTGGTCATCGGCACCGTGCAACGCAGCGCGGTGGTGGGCGAAACGGCCGTCGTACAGCGCTGCCAGGCGTTCGCCGCGCAGCAGCTCGACGGTGTAGCCGTGCTCCCGCGCGCGGCCGGCACAGAAGGCGTCGAGCACCTGTTCTTCGGCTTCGTCGCGGGCGAACAGCAGCGAGCCCTGACGGCGGATGTGGAAGCCGGCCGACTCTGCCAGGTGCGCCCAGATCGGGCGGGCCTCGCGGGCCAGTTCCAGCATCGGGCCTGGCGCCTGGCCGGTGATCAGCGCCTGGCCGAAGTTGCGCACCGAGGCGCCCAGGGGCTGCTCGCTGCGTTCGAAAACCGTCACCCGCAGGCCGCGCCGGGCAGCGGCATAGGCGTGGGACAGGCCGAGGATGCCGGCGCCGACGATGGCGATATCGGTGTCGTGGATGGGCATGGGGTGTCTCCTGGAATTCGATGCCCGCCCTCCCCGACCCTCTCCCCGGAGAGAGAGGGCGAAGCGAGCGGGCTAGGGCTTACTGCGGCAGCTTCTCGGACTTCCCGTCGTAGCGCTTGCGCCACTCGGCGAGGATCGAGTCGCGGTTCTTCGAAGCCCACGCGAAGTCGTTCTTGATCAGGCGCTGCTCGTAGTCGGCGGGCAGTTCGGTCTGCGGCTTGGCGATGCCGGGCTGGGCGAGGACGGCGAAGTTCTCCTTGTACAGCTCCATGGCGGCGGGGCTGGCGGAGAAGTCGGCGAGCTTCCTGGCGGCGTCGGCGTGCTGGGTGCCCTTGATCACGCCGGTGGCTTCGATTTCCCAGCCCAGGCCTTCCTTCGGCAGGACGATGTCCAGCGGCGCGCCCTGGCGCTTCAGCTGCACGGCCGGGTATTCGAAGGAGATGCCGATGGGGAACTCGCCGGCAGCGGCCAGCTTGCACGGCTTGGAGCCGGAGTGGACGTACTGGCCGATGTTCTGGTGCAGCGCATCCATGTAGGCCCAGCCTTGTTTCTCGCCGAAGGTCTGCAGCCATGCGCTGACGTCGAGGAAGCCGGTGCCGGAGGACGCCGGGTTGGGCATGACGATCTTGCCCTTGTACTCGGGCTTGGTCAGGTCTTCCCAGCTGCCGGGCTTGGTCAGGCCCTGCTTCTCGGCTTCGACGGTGTTGAAGCAGATGGTGGCGGCCCACACGTCCATGCCCACCCAGGCCGGCGGGTTGGCGGCGTCGCGGTAGTTGGCGCCGATGGCGTCCAGGTGCTTGGGCGCGTAGTGCTCGAGCATGCCCTGCTGGTCGAGGATGGCCAGGCTGGAGGCCGCCAGGCCCCACACGGCGTCAGCCTGGGGGCGCTCCTTCTCGGCCAGCAGCTTGGCGGTGATGATGCCGGTGGAGTCGCGCACCCACTTGATCTCGATGTCCGGGTTTTCCTTCTCGAAGGCCTTCTTGTAGGCCGCCAGCTGCTCGGCCTCCAGGGCGGTGTAGACGGTCAGCTCGGTGGCGGCCTGGGCCTGCAGGGCGAAGCCTGCGACAACGGCGGCAGCGAAGGCGAGACGCTTGAACATGTGAAGCTCCTTGGTTGGTGTGCTGGGGTCAGGTTTGGCGTGTTGTGGTCAGGCGTTGGCAGGGGTTTCGCCGCGCGCCAGGCGGGCGTTGATCAGGTCGATCACCCCCGGCAGGTCGGCGAGGGTGTCGATCAGGTAATGCGGGCGGCTCGGCGCGAACAGCGCGTCGATACGGGTGCGCTCCTCGGCCAGGCGCGCGGCCGGCAGGGCCTGGTAGGCGGCGAAGTCGAGGCCGAGGAAGTTGCCGGAGAAGCGCAGCGCCACGGTCCACATGCCGGCGCTGCGGCCTTCGAGGATGCCGGGCTCGGTGTCGTCCACCTTCACGCAGGCGGCCACATCGTCGAGGCCGAGGGCGATGACGTTGGCCAGCGCCTGGGCCGGGCTCGGGCGGCCCCTGGGCACCTCGTCTGTGGCGACCACGTGGTCCGGGCGGTAGCCGGCCTCGGCGGCCAGTTCCACCACCTTGTCCATCACCACCCTGGGGTAGCCGGAGCAGGTGCCGATCTTCATCCCCCTGGCGCGCAGGGCGGCAATGGCCTCCAGGGCGCCGGGAATCAATGCCGAGTGCTCGCCGACCTTGGCGATCTGCAGCGGCATGAAGCGCTCGTAGATCGCGGTGACGTCCGCGTCCGTGGGCAGCCGGCCGAAGCGGCGCTCGAAGCGCGCGGCGATGGCCGGCACGTCGCACAGGGTGCGGATGTGGTCCCACTTGCCCATGCCCATGGGGCCGCGCGCTTCCTCCAGGCTGATCTCGACGTCGAAGCTGGCGAAGGCCTCGACGAAGATCCGCGTGGGGGCGAAGGAGCCGAAGTCGACCACGGTGCCGGCCCAGTCGAGGATGGCGGCCTGCAGGTGCGTGGGGGTCTGGTAATGCATGGGGATCTCCGTGGATCAGTGGCCGGGCGCGGTCTGGCGCCAGGCCTGGGAGCGGCGCAGCAGGCCGCGCGAGGCCCCGGCCAGCAGCAGCGAGACGGCGGCCGAGGTGAGCAGGATGAGGGTGGACATGGCGGCCGCGCCGCCGACGTTGCCGGCGTCGTCCATGTTCAGCACGGCGACGGCGGCGAGCACGCTGTCCGGGCTGTAGAGGAAGATCGCGGCGGACACGGTGGTCATGGCCGAGACGAACAGGTAGCGGACGATGTCCAGCAGCGCCGGCAGGCAGATGGGCAGCGTCACCTTCAGGTAGTGGCGGTACAGCGGCATCTTCAGCGACAGCGCGGCGGCCTCGAACTCGCCGTCGAGCTGGCGCAGCGCGGTGCTGGCGGTCATCTGCGCGGTGGTGAGGAAGTGCGCGATGGAGCACACCACCAGCAGCGTCATGCTGCCGTAGAGACCGTGCAGCGGGTTGGCCGGCAGGTTGAAGAAGAAGACGTAGCCCAGGCCCAGCACCAGGCCGGGTACCGCCATGGGCACGAAGCTGAGCAGGCGCAGCACCTGGTTCAGGGCGCGCTGGCCGTGGGTCTTCTCCATCAGCCAGGCGCCGGTGAAGATCAGCGCGCCGCCGAACAGCGCGGTGCAGGTCGCCAGGGTCAGGCTGTTGCGGTACGCCAGCCAGCCGCCGCCGGCGGTTTCCTCGAAGGCGTAGTGACGCAGGGACAGCGACAGGTTGTAGGGCCAGAACTTCACCAGCGAGGAGTACACCGCCATGCCCAGCACCCCCAGCAGCACGGCGCAGACCAGCAGCACCAGGGCGAGGAAGCCGGCATCCCGCAGGCGCGAGGGCTTGGGCTGGTGGACGTGGGCGCGGCCGCTCATGGCATCGCCCTGGCGCCGGCGCAGCCAGGCATCGACGCCGAAGCTGAGCAGCGCCGGCAGCAGCAGCACCATGCCGATCAGCGCACCGCGACCGAACTGCTGCTGCCCCACCACCGCCTTGTAGGCCTCCAGGGCCAGCACCTGGTAGTCGCCACCCACCACCACCGGCACGCCGAAGTCGGTGATGGTCAGGGTGAACACCAGGCAGAAGGCGGCGAACACGGCCTGGCGCGTGGCCGGCCAGGTGATGCTGCGGAAGGCCTTCCAGGGCCCGGCGCCCATGCTGGAGGCGGCGTCGAACAGGCGGCCGTCGGCCAGGGACAGCGCCGAGATGAGGATCATCAGCGCATGGGGGAAGGTGTAGATGGCCTCGCCCAGGACGATGCCCCAGAAGCCGTAGATGTTGTCCGGCAGCCAGCCACGCAACAGGCCCTGGTTGCCGAACAGGTAGATCAGCGCGATCCCCGGCAGCATCGAGGGCGCCAGCAGCGGCAACAGCGAGATGCCGCGCCACAGCCCCTTGGCCGGGATCAGCGTGCGGGTCAGGGCGTAGGCGAACAGGTAGGCCACCGGCACCACCAGGGCGGCGACGCTGAGGGAGACCTTGAGGCTGTTGCCCAGCAGCCAGTGGAAGTTGGCGCTGGCCAGCAGCTCGCGGGCGGCCACCAGGCCACCGCCCTGCCCGGCTTCACCGCTGAAGCCGCGCCAGAAGATGGCCGCCAGGGGCAGCACCACAGCGACGGCGAGGAAGGCCAGGAACAAGCACTTGCCGCCCTGGATGAACAGGCGGTCCCCCAGGTCGCCCGGGCGACGGCGGGCACTCTGCGGCAGGGCCAGGGTGCGCTCCATCAGGCGAACACCTGCAGGCTGCGGGACGGCAGCGCCACCCAGATGTCCGGCCCGCCGAGGCGCGGCATCTGCGCCGGGTCCAGCTCGGCCAGCAGCGGGTGGCCGGGCAAGGCGTCCAGCTCGAAGCTGACCCGGCAGCGGTTGCCGAGGAAGGTGATCTCGCGCACCTGGGCGCGGAAGCGGTTGTCGTCGTCCTGGCCGGGCTCCACGGCGATGGCCTCGGGGCGGCAGAACAGCTGGCCACTGGCGCCCTCGCCCGCCTGCTCGGGCAGGCACAGGCGCAGGTCGCCGACCCGGGCATGGCGCCCGTCGCGGCCCTCGAACGGCAGCCAGTTGCCCTGGCCGACGAAGCTGGCGACGAAAGGCGTGGCCGGGCGCCGGTAGATGGCTTCGGGGGTGTCGTACTGCTCGACCCGGCCGTGGTTCATCACCGCGATGCGGTCGGCCATGAGCATGGCCTCGTCCTGGTTGTGGGTGACCATCAGGGTGGTGATGCCCAGGCGCTTCTGCAGCTGGCGAAGCTCGGTGCACAGGTGCTCGCGGACGCGGGCGTCCAGCGCCGACATGGGCTCGTCCAGCAACAGCAGCGACGGCGACGGCGCCAGGGCACGGGCCAGTGCCACGCGCTGCTGCTGGCCACCGGACAGCTGGCCAGGGTACTTCTTCTCGCTGCCGGTCAGGCCCACCAGTTCGAGCATCTGCGCCACGCGCTGGCGGGCTTCTTCACGGCTGGCACCGGTGAGGCCGTAGGCGATGTTCTGCTCGACGCTGAGGTTGGGGAACAGCGCATAGGACTGGAACAGGATGCCGTAGTCACGGGCCTGGGGCGGCAGGTGGGAGATGTCCCGCCCGCCCATGCGCAGCACGCCGGCATCCTGCCGCTCCAGCCCGGCGATGCAGCGCAGCAGCGTGGTCTTGCCACAGCCGGAGGGGCCCAGCAGGCACACCAGCTCGCCTTCGGCGATGTCCAGGGAAACCGCGTCCAGGGCGGTGAAACTGCCGAAGCGCTTGCGCACTTCGCAAGCCTGCAGATAGGGGGTGGCGGACATGACAGGACCTCGCAGAACACTGGCGCACCGCAGGAAGCGCGGTACGGCTCGACGAGGCTGATGCTAGGGAGCAAATGCGAAATCCATGTGGCGATAACCCCAAGCCCACCGATAGTGGCATTGGCGGATTTGGTATAGGCCAGCGCTCTGGTAGTGTGCACAGCGGCCGGCGCGGCCGCGCCGGGACGGGCTTCAGGGCCCATCGATCCATGGAGAAGGAGACTCAGCATGCCGAACGAACACCGCCCCCGCCCCCATCGCGCCGTTGTCCTGGCGCTGGCCGTCATGGCCCTCGGACTGGGTGGCTGCAGCACCCACCCGCCGGAGAAGAAGCAGGGCCAGATCCTGGCCGAGGCCCTGGCGAAAACACCGAACCCCACGCAGGCACGCGAGCTGGTCACCGTCACCATCCCCAGCCACGGAACCCTGGCAGACCAGTTGGCGATCGCCTCCGGCGGCGGTGCCAACGCCACTCAGCTGGCGGCGCTGCTGAGCCAGGTGGCGCGCTCGTCCACCCCGCGCGTTCTGGTCATCGGGGGTGCGCCGGCACTGGACGCCGCGGTCATGCAGGGGGCGCTGAAGGGCCAGCGACTCGAAGGCCTGCAGGTGATCTTCGCGGGTCTGCCGGAACAGGAGGCGGACATCGCCACGCTCGTCCGCGCTGCCGGCGCGCGTTTTGATTTCGTTTCGAGGCACTAAGAGGCAAGACGGGGCTGGCATGCGACTGCCAGCCCCTGGTTGGAAAGCCCGGCCCCTGCAACAGGGACCGGGCGTGCGGGCTTAGAGCCGGTTGAGGCTGACGTTGTCCAGGTACAGCGACTGGTCGGAGCGGGTGCTGAGCACCATCAGCTCCATGCGCCGGTAGGTTCCGGCTGGCACCTGGAAGCTCTGCTGCAGCTTGCCCCAGGCGCCGCCCTGGGTGTTCACCACGCCCAGGGACAGCAGCCGGCCGTTGCCGGCGGTGTCTTCCAGGTAGAGGTAGGCATAGGCCAGCGCGGCGATGCTGGTGGTGCGGCCCACCATCACGTCGGCGGCGAAGCGGTAGGACAGCCCCGGCTGCACCTTGCCGGCCAGGAGCAGGCTGGCGCCGGTGCCGTCGGCCTTGCGGGCGTACACCTCCAGGGACTTGCCGGTGGTTGCCAGGGCGGTCAGCCGGGTGCTGCCGTAGAAGCCCGCCCAGTCGCCGATGGCGCTGTCGAAGTTCCAGCTGAAGGCGGCCGGGGTCACCGGGGTGACGGGGTTGGTGGGGGTCACTTCGCTGAGTTCCACCTCATCCAGCAACACAGCCAGGCGGTTGACGCTGACCAGGCCCAGGTAGGTGTTGCGGATGACGCTGGCCGGCGGCTGGTAGACGAAGGTGACGTCGATGGGGGTGAACTCAGTGCTGGTCACCGACTTGATCACGCCGTTGGCCGTGCTGTAGCTGATGCCGGCGTTCTCCTCGTGAACCATGCCCAGGTAGACGTTGCCGCGCACGTTGGTGCCCTTGAGCATCACCTTGGCCTTGAGCCGGTAGGTGGCGCCGACCTTCAGTGCGCCCACCGAGGTGGCCAGCACGTCGTCGCGGCCGGCCGGCAGCTCGAACTGCAGGGCGTCGTCACGGCAGGTCTTGCCGACGTTGAGGGTGCTGAGCTTGGCCAGGTTGAGCAGTGCCTTCCAGCCATCCAGGGTGCGGAATTCGCCGTTGGCCACCAGGCCCTTGAGCGCCGGTTTGTCGCACCAGGCCGTGGTGACCGGCGGGGTGGGCGTCGTCGGGGTGGTGGGTGTGGTCGGCGAGGTGGGGGTCGTGGGCGTAGTAGGCGTCGAGGTCGGGTTGACCGTCTCGGGCACCTTGGTCGGGCGCAGGGCGGCGATCTGCGCGGCCATGTCGTTCAGCGCCCGGGCGGCGTCGGCGAAGCTGGCACGGCCGCAGGCCTGGTTGGCGCAGGTGGTATCGACCACGTTAGGCGTGGAGAACAGCGGTGCCTGCACGGACGCGTTGAACACCTGGGGGTAGGCCATGATGGTGGAGAAGCGCCCCTGTACCCCGTAGCCCCGGCCCCACTCGTAGGTGCCCTGGTGAATGCCACGGGCCAGGTAGGTGTAGTAGCCCTCGGTCTGGTCCTGCTCGTAGGAATGGCGCAGCCCCATGTTGTGGCCGATCTCGTGGGCCATGGTGCTCAGGCTGCAGTCCACCCCGGTGATGCCGTAGGCACTGGCCCAGGCACCGTTCTGGAAGGTGCCGCTGTTCTTCGGCCCGGAGAGCACGTAGCCGATGCCGCACACGCCATAGCCCTGCCCCACCTGGGTGCGGCTGATCAGCTGCACCACGTCGGCGCCGTAGGTTTCGCGCAGCTGCTGCACACGCGGGTCGGCGGCGAAGGCGGCAAGGTCATTGGAGGAGATGGTCGGGTAGCTGGCCCAGGTGAGCGGCTGGGCGTTGACCAGGCGCAGGCGCAGGTTGACGTTGCTTTTCTTGTAGGCGTTGTTGGCGAACTCGATGTAGCTGGCGATGCGGGCGTTCATGTCCCGCCCGTTGGGCAGGGCCTGGGCGTCCTTGGTGTAGAGCACCAGGATGTCGACGGTGCGCGGTTCGGTGGTGGCGGCTTGGGTGAAGGGGGCCAGCAGGAGCAGGGCCAGGCAGGCGAGCAGTTTCTTCATGGTCATCGTTCCTGTAGCGCTCAGCCGCGGGTCGGCGGCGGGAGGGGCTGCAACGGCGTGGAATCGGGGGTCACGAGGGCGTCCGGGGTGGCACGCATCAGCAACTGGTTCTGGTCGGTCACCAGGGTGCTGCCGGTGGCGTTGTCCACCACCATGGACAGGGTCTGCTCGCGGGTGGCGAGGGTGATGTGGGTCTCCAGCTGGCCCTTCACCACGGTGAGGGTGTCTTCCGGCTGGCCGCCCTCCACCGGGCCGCTCCAGACGGCAGCACCGCCAGTGTTGTGGGTCTCGTCCAGCGTGGCGCGCAGCGGTGCCTGGCGGCCGGGCACGCCCAGCTGCAGGGTCTTGCCGACGGACAGTTCACCCAGGGAGGTGGTCGCCACCTGGGTGCGGTAAAGGGTCATTTCCTGCTGTTGCTCGGGCACCAGGGAGTGGCTGTCCCAGAGTTCGACCAGGGTGTCGGTGGGGGCGTCCGCCACGGGCACCGTGGCGACATGGGGTGCCGGCACCACGTTCACCGCAACCGGCATCGGGCTGGCCGCTACGGGGGCACCCGCCATGACCGGGGCGACGGGCAACGGAGCCGCCGATGCTGCTGGCAATGGGGTGTGCTGGGTAACGGCCGGAGCCGATGGGGCATCGCGCAGGAGGACGGCAAGGGTGACACCTGATGTGACCAGGGCAACCGCCAGGTAGAGGAGCGTACGGGGCATGACCACCTTCCCATGTTTCACCCGGCACAGCCGGGTGGCAGCGAAACCACGGAAGAGCATCCCTGACGAACCGTGGAACAGGTTCGACCGTTGCGAGGGGTAACGGCCAGTTGTTCGATTTATTGACGCCGGAAAATTGATATCACAGTGCCTTCATTGGTCATAAATACGCTTTCGCTATTAGCAAAGCGCTGGATCACACCATTGCGCTGCTACCCCGCCTGCTACCGATCCCTGGCTTCCTGAAGGACGTTACACGGCTCGCAGAAAGTTGAACGCGTTCAACTTCCGCAAGTGAACCAACCACCACCTTAAACAGTTCCTCAATGGCCATCGGGATAATTGGGATTTCTCGCACATTGCTGGTTTGACAGCCTCGCCGCCAATCGTGGGTAATTACGAAATCCGGCGGTATCCAACAGCGAACAACTGATAACACGTCGCCATCATCGACGTAATCGCTAGACAAAATCCTTTGATTACAAACGGTTGTGAAGCACTCCAGTGCGTGCCGCTTCACTTCTGCGCTATTCCCTTAGTTGGCTTCATGCAACTTAAGACACTGGCAATCTGATAGTAGAAACGAATTGTTCAATTCAAACCGACACCGCACGTTTGAATAAGTAGTACCCACTTCATTCGGAATTAATTCACCGGCTCAACCGAACAGCCCCTTGCGTCGTCATTGAATTCAATGGCTGGCCTTTGCCTGCCCGTTGATCGAACCCGCCTGCGCATCACGGACGTGCTCCGGCGGATCACGAGAGACCCGGCCCAGACCGGGTGAAAAAGGAGAACCCCATGCGGAAAACCTGGCTCTACTCGGCCGTCGCCCTGGTGACGGCCGGCACGACCCTCGCCGTCCTGCTCAAGGACGCGCCAGCACAAGGCGATCAGGCGCCGGTGGCCTCGGCACCGTCCGACACCCGCCCGACCCCGTCGCCGTCCCTGGCAGACGCCGGCAGCCTGCCGCAAGCCGCTGCCCCGGTCGCCGCGAAAGCCTCACCAGCCGCTCCGCAGGATGTACCCCCAGCCACCACCCTGGCCCTGTGGGCGCCTGACACCCTGCGGGCCGAGGATCAGGACGGCATGACCGTCTACCACACCCGGACCTCCCCCGACCTGCTGGGCGCGCTCGCCGTGGGCCGCACCCTGCAACTGGGCGTACCGGGTCGCCAGGAGCCCCTGCGAGCCAAGCTGGACGAGACCCACAACACCGGCAGCACCGCCGTGTGGAGCGGCCCGGTGGAGGGCGGCAGCGACGCCGACACCCTGACCGTGGTGAAGGGCCAGCTGGAAACCCACATCACCCTCGCCACCCCCGAGCAGACCCTGTCCTTCGTGGTGGACAACGCCACCGGCGCCACCCAGGTGACCGACCAGAACGCGCTGCTGATGCGCGCCACGCCGGACCCGATCGTCACCCCCGACGCCAAGCAACTGCCTCCCCTGCCGCCGCCCGCCCAGGGCTGATCCCACAAGGAACGTCTCCCATGAAAAGACTCTTCATCGGTGCCCTGCTGGCCGTCGCCGTCCAGGCCGCCCATGCGGCCGAGCCGCGCACCGTCGACATCCTGGTGCTCTACACCAAGGACGCCCAGGCGCTGCCCAACGGCCGCGACATGGACGCGCGCATCGCCAGCTACATCGAGTACGCCAACAACGCCTACAAGAAAAGCAACGTCGACCTGCGCCTGCGCCTGGTGCATCGCCAGCTGCTGGACTGGGCCAGCTACCCCACCGTCTCCAGCCGTGACCTGGCCGCCTTCGCCGCCGACAGCCGCGTGCAGCAGCTGCGCGAGACCTACGGCGCCGACATGGTCCACCTGATCGGTCGCACCCAGGACGGCCAGGGCTACGGCGTGTGCGGCATCGGCTATGTGCTCTCCGGGCCGAAGAACAGCGGCACCTTCAACTCCGGTTCCGCCAACAGCGCCTACGCCATCACAGGCGTCGACTGCAGCCTGAGCACCATGGCCCATGAGATCGGCCACAACATGGGCCTGCGCCACTCTTACGAGCAGGACCAGACGGAGGGCTACTACCAGTCCGACTGGCACCAGGGCACCTTCGAATGGAGCCGTGGCTACGGCGTGCAGGGCCAGTTCTCCACCATCATGGGCTACCCACACGTGTTCAACGCCCGCGTCCAGGCCCCGCTGTTCTCCTCGCCGCGCGTGGTGGACAGCACCTGCGCCAACCAGGCCTGCGGCCAGGAGAACCACGCCGACGCAGCCCGTGCACTGAACGCCATGGCGGCACAGATCGCCGCCCTGCGCGCCACCAAGGTGCCGGAGACGCAGAACCCCACCAACCCGGGCACCCCCACCACCCCGCCGACCACGCCCCCGACCACACCGCCCACCACGCCGACCCCGGCCTGGTGCAACAAGCCGGCGCTCAAGGGCCTGGTGGCCAATGGTGAATTCCGCACCGAGGAGGGCTGGCAGGCCCTGCTGGGCTATGGCACGACGAGCCTGGTGAACGTCGGCAAGACCTGCCGCGACAACGCCCTGCTGCTGGAACTGCCCAACGGCGGCAGCGACATCCTCGCCACCCCGGTCACCGCCCTGCGCGAAGGCGCCCGCTACCGCCTGCGTGCCAAGGTCATGCTCAAGGGTGCCAATGCCCGCGGCAACCTCTACCTGGGCATCCTCCACGAGGCCAACGACCGCATCAGCTACAGCAGCGCCTCGGGCGTGACCCAGTCGGTGACCAGCAGCGAGTTCACCACCCTGGAACGCACCTTCACCTACACCCGCGCCCAGACCCCGCCGCGCACCACCTACGTGGGCCTGATCAGCCGCGACGGCCTGAGCGTGCTGGTGGACGAAGTGGAGCTGACTGAGGTGACCGAGCCGAAGCCCACCACCCCGACCACCCCCACCGTCCCCTCGACGCTGGCGTGGAACTTCGAGAACGGCGCGGCCGGCTGGGCCGGTTTCCACGGCACCACCCGCCTGGTGACCCTGGGTGGCAACACCGGCACCTCGCTGGAAAGCTACGCCCGCCTGTACGAAGGCAGCGGCGCCAGCATCCCGCTGCAGGGCAAGGTGCAGGGAGGTTTCGGCTACCGCCTGGCCGCCGACGTGATGATCGGCCGCAACGCTGCCATCAAGGGTCTCACCTACGGCTACCTGTACCTGGAAGACACCAGCGGCCAGGGTCGCTACCTGCCCCTGGGCATGAGCGGCACCGTGGGCGGCGCCTGGAGCCGTCTGCAGCAGGACGTGCAGATCCCCGCCGGCACCTACCGCCGCGTGGAGCTGCTGGTACTGGGCACCCGCAAGGACCAGTCCCTGTACCTGGACAACGTCAGCTTCAACCGGCTCTGAGCCACAGCCCCCGGCCTTGCCGGGGGCTTTCCCTTCTGCGGCCCCGTCAGCGGCCCTCTTCGCAAGCCTCGCGCGCCAGGGCCATGAACGCGGCCGGCAGACGCGCCTGGCGGCGGTCCTTCAGGCAGTACAGGTATTCGTCGATCACCGGCGCGCCTTCCAGCTCCACCACCCGCAGCTCCGGGTTATCCGGCACTTCATGCCGCGCGATGATGCTGATGCCGATGTTGCGGATCACCGCCTCGCGGATGGATTCGCGGCTGCCGATCTCCAGCAGCGGTCCCACGTCGATGCCCGCCTCCGCCAACAGGCGCTCGGTGATCTGCCGGGTGATCGAACCGCGCTCACGCATCAGCAGGTCATGGCCCCGCAGGGCCGCCACCTGCACCAGCCCGGCAGCGGCCAGGGGATGGCTGCGGTGCACCGCCAGCACCAGCGGATCACGGCCGAGCAGCAGGCGCGTGAGGCGCGCATCCTCCACTGGCTGCGATGAGGCCGCCAGGTCCACCCGGTACTCGTCCAGCGCCTCCAGCACCTGCTGGGAGTTGCCGATCTCCACCGACACCTCGATCTGCGGGAAGCGCTCGCGGAAGCGCCGCACCAACCCCAGCACGTAGTACGGCGAGGTGGCGCCGATGCGCAGGGTGCCCTGCATCTGCCCGCTGTTGCGCAGGAAGAACTCGATGTCCGCCTCCTGTTGCAGCAGCTCGCGCACCATCGGCAACAGCCGCACGCCCTCCTCGCTCAGGGTCAGCCGCCGTCCGCCGCGGTGGAACAGCTCCACGGCGTAGCGGCTCTCCAGGTTGCGGATCTGGGTGGTGACGGTGGGCTGGCTCAGCCCCAGCTTCTTGGCGGCCTGGGTGATGCTGCCCAGGCGGGCGACCATGTGGAAGGCCTTGAGCTCGGCACAGAGCATGGGGAAGGTTCCGGACTGCGGGAAGGCGCCGATTATAGGCACGAAGATGACGGGATTCACCGCCGTTCAGGCCCGACAGCCGCCCCCGGTTCCCGAGGCGGAGAGGCATGGATGGGCCGGTAATGCCAGCCCGGTCACACCGGCTAGCACACCCGTACTATTCAAGGCCGCCAAGCGCCTCCCTAGACTTCCGTCCACGGCGTCCAGGCCTGCCCTCGGCACCTTTGAAAACGCAGCCCGTTTTCAAAGGTGCCCCTGTGGGTCGCTCGCCCACGACCCGGCCCTGCTCCCCTCCAGGGCCACTCCGCCCGCCCAACAAAGGAATGCCCGATGAACCTCCAAGGAATCGCCGCCGGCTTCGCGCTCGTTTCGGTCATCTTCACCACGTCCGGCTGCCTGCCGCAGAACACCCAGTCCCAGGGCCTGATGAACCAGGGCCGGCAGCCCACCCAGGTCGCCTCAGCGAACTCACCCTGCACCCCCAACGCCGCAGCCGACCTGGTCTCCACCGGGCGCAGCCTGCTGGAACTGGGGACCACCCTGATGCAGACCAAGGCGAACATGGACAGCTCGCGCACCGGCTACTCGAACTACACCATGCAGGACGTGGAGAACGCCCAGAAGATCAAGCAAGGCCAGGACGTGCTGAACAACGTCGAAGCCATCACCGGCGGCCCGCAGGCGCCCTGCAGCTAAACGGCCTGCCAACCGCTTTCCCGTGGTTCGCGTACAGGGACGTACGTGACGCGGGGCTTTCCCCCTCCCCGAGCCGGGAGCCGGTGCGCACAGGCACCGGCCCTTCCCGCCCTTCGTCAGTGACGCTTGCCCAGCCCGGCCCGCGAGGCCAGCAGCCCAGGGCGATGCCCCGGCATCGGGCCGTCGCCGGACACGCCATTCACACCCCCAGCCACCGGCCGGCGAACCGACGGGCTGGAATGGAAGAGGTTGGATTCTGGCAGTTCGGGCCCGTCGCAGCCCAACAGGAAGAGATCCAGCAGGGCCAGTGCGGAAGAGCAGTCACGAGGCGTAGCCATGGTCGTTCTCCATGAGTCATTCAATCCGATGGAGCCATGCTGAACCTCCCATCGGCCCTTCCCTTGATCTGGATCATTTCCGCCGTTGCCACGCCTGCGACAACCCGGCGCAGCCCGCTTCCCGCCAGGATTGATCCCGATCAATCGTGCACGCGACCAGGGGCGTAAACAGGAGCCATACGCCGCGCTCAACGCGCGCACCGGTTTCGAACCTGTATGGAGACATGCCCATGTCCGCGCTCAACACCGCGATTGCCCAGCCCGCCCATCCCCTGCCGCTGCACGCCGCGCCCCGTGGCGAGTACTGGATCGAGCCCCTGGAGGACGGCACCCACGTCCTGATCCGCCCGCTGCGCGAGGATGACCGCGAGCGCGAGCGCGCCTTCATCAACCGCCTGTCGCCCGAGGCACGCCACAACCGCTTCCTCGGCGAATTCCGCGAAGTGGCGCCTTCGCTGCTGGAGCAATTGATGGACGTGGACGACCACGACCGCGTGGCCCTGGTCGCCCTGGCCCACGTGGACGGTGAACTGCTGGAAGTCGGCATCAGCCGGTATGCACGGGTCAGCGATGAGAAAGGCGAGTTCGCCGTCACCGTGGCGGATGAGTGGCTGCGCCGTGGCCTGGGCAGCGTCCTGCTGCGCCACCTGATCGAAGCCGCCAAGCGCAATGGCATTCGCGGCCTCTACTCCATCGACTCGGCCAGCAACGCCGGCATGCGCGGGCTGGCCCGCCGCTTCGGCATGCAACGCCGCCGTGACGAAGACGACCCCACCCAGGTGGTGCACAAACTCGCCCTCTGACACCCCCTGCCTACCTGCAAGCCCCGGCCCCGTGCCGGGGCTTTGCTTTTCCGGGCGACGCACTCGGCGCCCTGGCGATCAGATAAATCTGAAAACGCCGCATCTTCCTTGAGTGCGCCTACGGGCCCTCGCTAGAGTCGCCCGCCACGACGGTCAACCTGTGAACGGGTTCACACATGAACGTGCAGCGCCCCCGTTCCGGCTGACCTCCCGGACCATTCCGACCAGCCAGAGGCCTGACAAAAGGCCCAGACAGGACACCCGCCATGCGTACCCAATGGACCTCCCCGGCTGCCGCAGCCGACCGCCACCCGGAGCCCGCCCATGCCTGACGCCACCTTGCTTCCCCGGCCCCACCAGGACCTGCTGCTGCGGGATATACGCGCGCCTGAGCAGACCCTGTTCGACGCCGCGCCCCTGAACGACCCGCTGCGTTTCCCCACCCTGGAGGACTTCTCCGACGAGGTGCTGGACGTGCGCCGGGACTCCCCGCCGGAAGCCTGCCGTGATCTCGGCAACTACCGCCTGGTGCAGGCCACCCACCTGGTGCAGCGCATCCGCGACGAGCTGGAGGCCGACGGCAACTCCCACGCGGCTCACCAGCGCGAACGCCTGTTGTCGGGGCTGGAGGCCCTGCTGATGGACGCCTACCTGATGTTCGCCCGCAGCCAACCCGGCATCGCCCCGCCACCGCGCAAGCCGGTGGCCTGAGGTACAACGCGGAGCCGCGAGGCTCCGCGCGCACGAACGCAGCATCACCGAGCGCAGGCACTTTTCGTAGAGAGCCTAGAGGCTCCGCGCAATCACCATCCGCTGCACATCCGACGTCCCCTCGTAGATCTGGCACACCCGCACGTCGCGGTAGATGCGTTCCACCGGGAAGTCCTTCAGGTAGCCGTAACCCCCCAGGGTCTGGATGGCCGCCGAACACACCTCCTCCGCCATTTCCGAAGCGAACAGCTTGGCCATGGAGGCCTCCGTCAGGCAGGGCATGCCCGCTTCACGCAGGCTGGCGGCGTGGTGGACCATCTGCCGCGCCACGGCGATGCGGGTGGCCATGTCCGCCAGGCGGAAGGCCACTGCCTGGTGCTCGATGATCGGCTTGCCGAAGGTCTTGCGCTCGTGGGCGTAGTCCCGCGCCGCCTCGAACGCGGCCCGTGCCATGCCCACCGACTGAGCGGCAATGCCGATGCGCCCGCCCTCCAGGTTCGACAGCGCGATGCGGTAGCCCTCGCCCTCCTCGCCCAGGCGCAGGGCGGCAGGGATGCGCACGTCATCCAGCTGGATCTGGCAGGTGTCCGAGGCGTGCTGGCCGAGCTTCTCCTCCACCCGCACCACCTGATAGCCAGGGGTGTCGGTGGGGACGATGAAGGCACTGATGCCCTTCTTGCCGGCTTGGGGGTCGGTCACGGCAAAGACGATCACCACCCCCGCATGACTGCCGGAGGTGATGAACTGCTTTGCGCCGTTCAGCACGTAGTGGTCGCCATCGCGCCGGGCACGGGTGCGCAGGTCGCTGGCATCGGAGCCGGCCTGGGGCTCGGTGAGGGCGAAGGCGCCGATCATCCGTCCTTCCGCCAGTGGCCGCAGGAAGCGGGCCTTCTGCTCCTCGCTGCCGAACTTGAGGATGGGCATGCAGCCCACCGAATTGTGCACGCTCATGATGGTGGAGCAGGCGCCGTCACCGGCGGCGATCTCCTCCAGGGCCATGGCGTAGGCCAGGTGGCCGGTGGCCGCCCCGCCCCATTCTTCCGGCACCAGCATGCCGAGGAAGCCCAGCTCGGCCATCTCGCGGATGGCCTCGGCGGGGAAGCGGTGCTCACGGTCCCAGTCGGCCGCGAAGGGCTTCAGCCGCTCCTGGGCGAACTGGCGGGCCACGTCGCGGATCTGGATGTCGTCTTCGGAGGGAATCATGACGGGCTCCTTCAGCCGATGAGTTCGAGGGCCACGGCGGTGGCTTCGCCGCCACCGATGCACACCGAGGCCACGCCGCGCTTCAGGCCGTACTGGCCCAGCGCATTGAGCAGAGTCACCAGCACCCGCGCGCCGGACGCCCCGATGGGGTGCCCCAGGGCGCAGGCGCCGCCGTGGATGTTGATGCGGTCGTGGGCGATGTCCAAGTCACGCATGGCCACCATGGGCACCACGGCGAAGGCCTCGTTGACCTCGAACAGATCCACCTCCGCCAGGCTCCAGCCGGTGCGCGTCAGCAGCCGCTGGATGGCACCCACCGGCGCGGTGGTGAACAGGTTGGGCGCGTGGGCGAAGGACGCATGGCCGGCAATCCGGGCCAGCGGCCTGAGGCCGCGCTTCTCCGCTTCGGACTGGCGCATCAGCAGCAGCGCGGCGGCGCCGTCGGAGATGGAGCTGGCATTGGCCGCCGTCACCGTGCCGCCGTCGCGGAAGGCCGGCTTCAGGGTCGGGATCTTCTCCAGGCGCGCCTTGGGCGGCTGCTCGTCCTGATCGACGGTGCGGGTCTCGCGGCCGGCCCTGGCCTCCACGGCGACGATCTCGGCGGCGAAGCGCCCCTCGCTCATGGCCTTCTGCGCGCGGGTCAGGGAGGCGATGGCGAAGGCGTCCTGCTGCTCGCGGGTGAAGCCGTAGGCCTGGGCGCAGTCCTCGGCGAAGGTGCCCATCAGGCGGCCCTTGTCGTAGGCGTCCTCCAGGCCGTCGAGGAACATGTGGTCGAGCACCTTGCCGTGGCCCATGCGGTAGCCGGAGCGGGCGCGCTCCAGCAGGTACGGCGCGTTGGACATGCTCTCCATGCCGCCGGCCAGCACCACGTCGGCGCTGCCGGCGGCCAGCAGGTCGTGGCCCAGCATCACCGCCTTCATGCCCGAGCCGCACATCTTGTTCACCGTGGAGCAGACCACGCCGGCCGGCAGCCCGGCACCGAGCGCGGCCTGGCGTGCCGGCGCCTGGCCCTGGCCGGCCTGCAGCACGCAACCGGTGATGACTTCGTCCACGGCGTCGGCGGCCAGCCCGGCGCGCGCCAGGGCCGCGCGGTTGGCGGCGGCGCCGAGCTGGGCGGCGGTCATGTCCTTGAAGTCGCCGAGGAAACCGCCCATGGGGGTGCGGGCGGCGCTGACGATCACGATGGGGTCATGGTTCATGGGGTTCTCCTTACTTGGCCGCCATGCGGATGGCACCGTCGAGGCGGATCACCTCGCCGTTGAGCATCACGTTCTCGACGATGTGGCGCACCAGCGCCGCATACTCTGCCGGGCGCCCCAGGCGCGGCGGGAACGGCACCGAAGCGCCCA
This sequence comes from Pseudomonas sp. zfem003, assembly GCF_032621675.1. Classification (NCBI taxonomy): domain Bacteria; kingdom Pseudomonadati; phylum Pseudomonadota; class Gammaproteobacteria; order Pseudomonadales; family Pseudomonadaceae; genus Pseudomonas; species Pseudomonas sp. zfem003. The sequence continues at coordinate 152,145 of NZ_JAVYJG010000001.1, forward strand.
GGGAATCGCGCACCTCCTGGGGCATGGCGGCCATCATCGGCGTCTCGAAGATGCCGGGGGCGATGCACATCACGCGGATGCCCGAGCGCGCCAGGTCACGGGCGATGGGCAGGGTCATGGCGGCCACACCGCCCTTGGAGGCGGAATAGGCCGCCTGGCCCATCTGCCCGTCGAAGGCCGCCACCGAGGCGGTGTTGATGATCACCCCGCGCTCGCCCTCGGCATTGGGTTCGGCGGCGGCCATGGCCTCGGCGGCCAGGCGCAGCATGTTGAAGCTGCCGATCAGGTTCACCTCGATCACCCGGCGGAAGCTCTCCAGGCCGTGGGCGCCGTTGCGGCCCACCACCTTCTCCGCCGGGGCGATGCCGGCGCAGTTGACCAGCCCGTGCAGGCCGCCGAAGGCCTCCTTGGCGGTGGCAACAGCCTGGCGGGCGTCGTCCTCGCGGGTGATGTCGGCACGGACGAAGCGCGCGCTCGCGCCCAGCTCCTCGGCGGCGGCGGCACCGGCGTCGGCATTGATGTCCACCAGCACCACGCGGCCGCCCTGCCCCACCAGCTCGCGGGCGGTGGCCAGGCCGAGGCCGGAGCTGCCGCCGGTCACCAGGAATACGGATTGTTCGATACGCACGTTGTGTTCTCCTCGGATCAGTGGGCAGCGGCCTGGGCCTTGGCGATCTCCTGGTTGCGCAGGAGGAAGCGCTGGATCTTGCCGCTGGGGGTCTTGGGCAGTTCCGCGACGAATTCGATCTCGCGGGGGTAGGCATGGGCCGAGAGGCGCTTGCGCACGTACTGCTGCAGCGCCTCGGCCAGGGGTTCGTCCGGCGCGTGGCCGGCGTGCAGCACCACGAAGGCCTTCACCACCTCGGTGCGCTCCGGGTCGGGCTTGCCGATCACCGCCGCTTCGATCACCGCCGGGTGCTCGATCAGCGCGCTCTCCACATCGAAGGGGCCGACCCGGTAGCCGGAGGTGGTGATCACGTCGTCGGCACGCCCGACGAAGCTGATGCTGCCGTCCTCGTTCAGCTCCACGGTGTCGCCGCTCAGGTAGTAGTCGCCGACGAAGGCGCGGGTCTGCATGGCGCGGTAGCCGGGGAACCAGAACAGCGGCGAGCGCGCCCGGTCCAGCGCGAGGATGCCCGGCTGGCCGGGCGGCAGCTCGCGGTGCTGCTCGTCCAGCACCACCACGCGGTGGCCGGGCATGGCGAAGCCGGCAGCGCCCAGGCGCACCGGGTGCTCCAGGGCGTGGTGGTTGCACAGCACCATGCCCAGCTCGGTCTGCCCGTAGTGGTCATGGATGGTGCAACCCAGGCCCTCGGCGAACCAGCGGATCACCTCCGGCGTCAGCGGCTCGCCGGCGCTGCTCACCGCCCGCAACCGGCCCTTCAGGGCGGCTTCCACTTCGTCGCGGGCGGCCAGCAACAGGCGGAAGGCCGTGGGCGAGCCCGCCAGGTTGGTGATGCCGTACTCGCGGATCACCCGGCAGGTGCTCTCCACCGTGAAGCCACCCTCGAAGAAGGTGGTGGCGTGCCCCATGGCCAGCGGACCGGTCACGGCGTAATACAGGCCGTAGGCCCAGCCGGGATCGGCAAGGTTCCAGAAGCGGTCCTCGGGGCGCAGGTCCACCGCGTCGCGCATGTAGCTGACGAACGCGGGAATCGCCTTCAGCGGCACCTCCAGCGGCTTGGCCAGGCCGGTGGTGCCGGAGGTGAACATCAGCAGGAAGGGGTCCTCGGCCCGGCGCAGCACCGGCTCGAAGGCAGTGGCCTGGCGTTCCAGCTCCGGCCGGAAGTCATCGCCCACCGTCAGCTCCGGCGGCGCGTTCTCCACCTCGTCCAGCTTGCTGCGGTTGCCCAGGTCGGTGACCACCAGCTTCGACCCGGCGCTGTGCACCCGGTGCTCGATGGCCTTGGGCCCGAAGGCGGTGAACAGCGGCTGGTAGATGGCCCCCGCGCGCCAGGTGCCGAGGATGGTGATGAGCAGCTCCGGCGTGCGCGGCAGCATGCCCGACACGCAGTCACCCGCGCCGATGCCCCGGCTGGCCAGCAGGTTGGCGAAGCGGGCGGAGGCCGCGCGCAGCTCACCGAAGGTCCAGCGCGCCCGCTGGCCATCACGGCCCTCCCACACCAGCGCCAGGGCCTCCGGCGGGTGGCGGTCGCAGCATTCGGTGCAGGCGTTGAGCGCCGCCGGATCACCGGCCAGCCCGGCCCAGGCGGCGTCGAGGTCGAAGGAATGGGCAGCCGAGAAGTAGTCGCGCATGGGTAACTCCGTCTTGTTCTTGTGGGGGAGCGTGGGCGGATGATCCGGCGCACCTGCAGCACGGGCAATGTCGAAAGCCACCGATCAGGGCGAGCGTTTTTGACACTCGCCCCTGCGATCCAGAGCCCCGCACGGGGGCCAAAAACGGTGACAGCGGCCAGTAGCAGCCCCTATCCTTGCCCTCCACCCGCCTGTAGGCACCGTTCCCGCTTTACCAAGGATTCCGCCATGCCCCATGAAGGCAGCTCGTTGCAGGTCGCCGTCGTCTTCCTGCTCGCCGCCGTCCTCGCCGTTCCGCTCGCCCGTCGCCTGCACCTGGGCGCGGTGCTCGGTTATCTGTTTGCCGGTCTGTTCATCGGCCCGTCCGTGCTCGGGCTGGTGAATGACCCGCAGAGCGTCGCCACGCTGTCCGAGCTGGGGGTGGTGCTGTTGCTGTTCATCATCGGCCTGGAGCTGTCGCCCAAGCGCCTGTGGGTGATGCGTCGCTCGGTATTCGGTGTCGGCCTGGCCCAGGTGCTGTTCACCGGGGCCTTGATCGGCAGTGTGGCCGGGTTCGGCTTCGCCCAGAGCTGGCAGGCCTCGGTGGTGCTCGGCCTGGGCCTGGCGCTGTCGTCCACGGCGTTCGGCCTGCAGATCCTCGCCGAGCGCAAGGAGCTGACCAGCCCCCACGGGCGCCTGGCCTTCGCCATCCTGCTGTTCCAGGACATCGCGGCGATCCCGCTGATCGCCCTGGTGCCGCTGCTCAGCGGCTCGGCCACCCCGGAGCAGGACGGCGGCGGCCTGCGCCACCTCGCCGAGGTGGTGGGCAGCATCGGCCTGGTGATCATCGGTGGCCGCTACCTGCTGCGCCCGGTGTTCCGCGTGGTGGCCCGCACCGGCCTGCAGGAGGTGTCCACCGCCACCGCGCTGCTGGTGGTGATCGGCACCGCCTGGTTGATGGAGGAAGCCGGCGTGTCCATGGCCCTGGGCGCCTTCCTCGCCGGCTTGCTGCTGGCCGACTCGGAATACCGTCACGAACTGGAAGCGCAGATCGAACCCTTCAAGGGCCTGCTGCTCGGCCTGTTCTTCATCAGCGTGGGCATGAGCACCGACCTCGGCCTGCTGCTGCGCCAGCCGCTGCTGGTGCTGGGCCTCACCCTGCTGCTGGTGGCCTGCAAGTTCCCGGTGCTGTACCTGGTGGCGCGCGTGGCGGGCCGCCTGGTGCGGCAGAGCGCCCTGCGCCTGGCCGTGGTGCTGGCGGCTGGCGGCGAGTTCGCCTTCGTGGTGTTCAAGATGGCCCGCGAGCACCGCCTGGTGGATGCCGACCTGCACGGCTATCTGGTGCTGGCCATCACCCTGTCCATGGCCATGACGCCCCTGCTGATCCTGCTGGTGAGCCGCTTCGCCAAGACGGCGCCGGCCCCCGTGGAGGTGCCCGAGGAGTACCAGCGCATCGAAGGCGATACCCCGCGCGTGGTGATCGCCGGCACCGGGCGCATGGGCCAGATCATCGCCCGTGTGCTGCACGCCCAGCGCGTGCCCTTCCTGGCGCTGGATACCTCGGTGGAAACCATCGAGCTGTCCCGCAGCCTGGGCCGCATCCCGATCTTCTACGGCGACCCGCTGCGCCCGGAGATCCTCCGCGCCGCCAAGGTGGACAAGGCCGAGTTCTTCGTCATCGCCACCGACGACCCGGTCACCAACCTGCGCACCACCGAACTGGTGCACCGGCTCTACCCGCACCTGAAGATCATCTCCCGCGCCCGTGACCGCCAGCACGTGCACCAGTTGCTCGACCTGGGCGCCATGCCGGTGCGCGAGACCTTCTATTCCAGCCTGGAGATGGCCCGGCAGATCCTCCTCGCCATGGGCCTGCCGCCCGAGCAGGCGGAGGCGCGCATCCGCCGCTTCCAGCGCCACGACGAGGAAGTCCTGGCGGCCCAGTACAAGGTCCACGGCGACACGGCTGCCATGCTGCAGACCGCCCGCGAGGCCCGTGCCGAGCTGGAGACCCTGTTCGACGCCGACCGCATCGAGGACCAGGCGGTCAAGTAGCTGCCCGCGTCCCGCCCTCCCCGCGCCGCCGGTCCACCCAGCGGCGCTGCCTTCCCGCCCCCATACCCGCAACCCTGAGCGGCCGAACGGCTTTCGGACTCGTCCCATGTGAGCGCTCCGACCCCAACGGCATTCTGGCCCCAGTCCCGAGATGCAGGGGCTGGAGAAGACCCCATCGACCCCACGCCTGCATCGAGGGCTCCTTTAAGACCTATCCACAAGGACCTTCAACGCATGCGCAAGCAGAGCCTTCGCAAACTCCCCCTGGCCCTGGCCGTCGGCCTCGCCACCCTGGCTTCCCAGCAGGCCATCGCCCACGGCTACATCGAAATCCCGAAATCCCGCTCCTTCATGTGCGCCTCCACCGGCGGCAACCTGAACGCCAGCTGCGGCGACATCCAGTACGAACCCCAGAGCGTTGAATACGCCCCGCCAGTTGACCATCACCTGAATGGCAAGTGGTGCGGCGGTACCTTCCAGGAATGTGGACCGGCAGAAGGCACCATTGCTGCAGGTGGCATCAAGCGCTTCAGCGAGCTGAACGAGCAGACCGCCACCCGCTGGAACAAGACCACCATCAAGCCCGGCCTGCAGGACTTCACCTGGTACTACACCCAGGGTCACGCCACGGCCTACTGGCAGTTCTACATCACCAAGAAGGACTGGAACCCCAACCAGCCGCTGACCCGCGACGCCTTCGAAGCCACGCCGATCGCCCACGAGCAGTTCATCCCGGGTGTACATGAGCGTCCCCAGGCCAACGGCAGATCCGTTCACAAGGTGAATGTGCCGGCTGACCGCAGCGGCTACCACGTGATTCTCGCCACCTGGCGCGTTGGCGACACCGACGCCACCTTCTACCAGGCCATCGACGTGAACATCGACAACGATCAGGCCGGTGGTGGCGAAACCCCGCCGCCCGCTCCGGAGTGGAACCTGATCGGTGCCGTGCAGCCGGAAGCCCTGAGCATCGGCGATACCGTGATCCTGCGCGCCTTCGACAAGAGCACCCAGCTGAACACCGTCGAGCTGAAGATCGCCACCGCTGAACAGGCCCAGGCCAACACCTGGCCCTTCCTGCTGGCCCAGAAGGTCAACGCCGGTGACTACGGCTACAAGCTCGGCGAACTGAACACCGCTGGTGAGATCGTCCCGAACTACGGCCGCAACGGCATCCACGTGAAGGCCGACAGCAAGGTCACCAACGTCGAAGTCCAGAAGGACAAGCCCTCCGTACCGGGTTCCCTGAACCTGACCGGCCTGGCCTCCAGCTACCAGATCAAGGACGGCAAGGCTGACCTGCACTTCAACGCCATCGCACAGGGCGGCGAGTACCAGATCAAGGCCACCGTGCTCAACACCAAGGGCGAGACCATCGCTCACAAGGAAGCCGCGCCGGGCAATACCCCGCACATCCACATGGCGCTGAACAACGTGGAAGCCGGCGAACATGACCTGGTGGTCGTGGCCACTCCGAAGAAAGGCGAGCTGCTGCAGCAGACTCACCGCTTCACCCTGATTGCCGAGCCGGGTAACGGCGGCGGCGAGAACCCGGGCGAAGGCGGTGGCGAGAACCCCGGCACCGGTGACTACGACTTCGTCTTCCCGGATGGTCTGCAGAGCTACAAGGCCGGCACCACCGTACTGGCGAAGGATGGCAACACCTACGAGTGCCTGCCGTTCCCGGCCAGCGGCTACTGCAAGCAGTGGACCAGCGGTTCCACCCAGTTCGAGCCCGGCAAGGGCACCCACTGGAACATGGCCTGGAAACGCAAGTAACCCGAGCCTGCAATAAAAGGAGCGTGGCGCCTAGCGCCACGCTCCTTTTCGTTTCAATGGGAACAGCGCCCCTGTCCACGACGCCTGGCTCGTGTGCAGCACCCACGTCCCGTCCACCGCACTGCTGATTCCGTCCTTCGCCCTGCGCATCGGCCATGCCCAGGCCGCATCCCGACCTTCTGACGGCCTGCTGCGCCCGGAAACCCTCCTTGGCGACGCGGCCAGCTTGCTGCAGCCCCGCACTCCTCGCCCTGTCCGGCCCTCCCGGCGGTACAGCTTCCTTCCCCATGCCTGCCGTCCCGAGCGGCCGAACGGCTTTCGGACTCGTCCAATGTGAGCGGTCCAGGCCCGACGGCATTCTGACCCCAGTCCCGAGATGCGGGGGCTGGAGAAGACATGATCGACCCCACGCCTGCATCGAGGGCTCCTTTGAAACCTACCCACAAGGACCTTCAACACATGCGCAAGCAGAGCCTTCGCAAACTCCCCCTGGCCCTGGCCATCGGCTTCGCCACCCTGGCCTCCCAGCAGGCCTTCGCCCACGGCTACATCGAAAGCCCGAAAGCCCGTTCCTACATGTGCGCCTCCTCCGGCGGCAGCTTGAACGCAGACTGCGGCAACATCCAATGGGAACCCCAGAGTGTCGAATACCGCCCGGGTTCCGACTTCCACCACGGTGGCAAGTGGTGCGGCGGTTCCTTCATGGAGTGCGGTCCGGCTGACGGCACCATCGCTGCTGGCGGCCACGACGCCTACGGCAAGCTGAACGAGCAGACCGCCACCCGCTGGGCCAAGACCACCATCAAGCCCGGCCCGCAGGACATCACCTGGTTCTACACCGCTGGCCACGCCACGGCCTACTGGCAGTTCTACATCACCAAGAAGGACTGGAACCCCAACCAGCCGCTGACCCGTGACAGCTTCGAAGCCACCCCGCTGCTGCACGAGCCCTATGTCGAAGGCGTGAGCGTGCGTCCCCAGGGCCAGGGCAGAACCACCCACCGCGTGAACGTCCCGGCTGACCGCAGCGGCTACCACGTGATTCTCGCCACCTGGCGCGTAGGCGACACCGACGCCACCTTCTACTCCGTCGTCGACGTCAATATCGACGGCGACCAGGCCGGTGGTGGCGAAACCCCGCCGCCCGCTCCGGAGTGGAACCAGATCGGCGCCGTGCAGCCGGAAGCCCTGAGCGTCGGCGACACCGTGACCCTGCGCGCCTTCAGCAAGACCGGCCCGCTGAACACCGTCGAGATGAAGATCGCCACCGCCGAACAGGCCCAGGCCAACACCTGGCCCTTCCTGCTGGCCCAGAAGGTCAACGCCGGTGACTACGGCTACAAGCTCGGTGAACTGAACGCCAACGGCGAGATCGTCCCGAACCACGGCCGCAACGGCATCCACGTCAAGGCCGACAGCAAGGTCACCAACGTCGAAGTCCAGAAGGACAAGCCCTCCGTTCCGGGTTCCCTGAGCCTGACTGGCCTGTCCTCCAGCTACCAGATCAAGGACGGCAAGGCTGACCTGCACTTCAACGCCATCGCACAAGGCGGCGAGTTCCAGATCAAGGCCACCGTGCTGAACGCCAAGGGCGAGACCATCGCTCACAAGGAAGCCGCGCCGGGCAACACCCCGCACTTCCACATGACCCTGGACAAGGCTGAAGCCGGTGCACACGACCTGGTCGTGGTCGCCACGCCGAAGAAAGGCTCCCTGCTGCAGCAGACCCACAGCTTCACCCTGATTGCCGAGCCGGGTAACGGCGGCGGCGAGAACCCGGGCGAAGGCGGTGGCGAGAACCCCGGCAGCGGTGACTACGACTTCGTCTTCCCGGATGGCCTGCAGAGCTACAAGGCCGGCACCACCGTACTGGCGAAGGATGGCAACACCTACGAGTGCCTGCCGTTCCCGGCCAGCGGCTACTGCAAGCAGTGGAACACCGGTTCCACCCAGTTCGAACCCGGCAAGGGCTCCCACTGGAACATGGCCTGGAAACGCAAGTAACCCGAGCCTGCAACAAACGGAGCGTGGCGCCTGGCGCCACGCTCCTCTTCATTTCCCTGGGAACACTGTTCATGTCCACTGCTCGTTACTCGCGTCCCCGCGCCCTGCTGCACTGGGGTTCGGCGCTGGTCATCCTCTGGGCCACCGTCACCGGCTTCGCCAATGCCCTGCTGGATGTCCCGGCGGCCCTGTCCGAGGCCATCGGTTTCATCAACGTCTCGCTCACTGCGCTGCTGATCCCGTTCTTCGTGCTGCGCATCGGCTACGCCCTGGCCCAGCCCGGCCCTGACGACATCGCCCACGGCAACGGCCTCGGCCAGTTCCTCGCCAAGGCGGGCCACCTGGCGCTGTACATCGCCACCGCCCTGGTGCTCGCCACCGGCGTGCTGATGATGGACCGCCCCATCGACCTGTTCGGCCTGGCCACCCTGCCGCAGCCGTTCGCCGAGCCGGTACTCATCGAATTCTTCAACAGCAGCCATCGCCTGTTCTGCGTGGTGCTGGCCCTGCTGGTCGCCGGCCATATCGGCGCCGTGGTGTTCCATCAACTGCGCGGCCACGCCGTGCTCGACCGGATGAAGCCCTGAGCCATGCTGCCGTCGCTGCGTCCCGACCTCCGCCTGCCGCTGCGCCGGGCCCTGCTGGCCCTGGCCGTGCTCGCCCTCGCCGGCTGGCTGGCCTGGCTCGCCCGGGATGCCTGGCACGCCCGCCAGGCCCTGGCCGCCGAGCTGGCCCAGCCGGCCCCCAGCGCCGCCGCCCCGGTGGCTGCCGAGGCCGCGCCGCTGGACAGCACCCTGGTGGCCCTGCTCTTCGGCGTGCTGCCCGCCAGCATTAGCCCCGAGGAGGCCGCCGAAGACGCCAGCACCAGCCTCTCGCTGGTGCTGATGGCGAGCCTGGCCGAACGCGGCGAGGCCGACTCCCGCGCGCTGATCGCCGGCCCGTCGGGCAGCGCCTTCTACCGCATCGGCGACCGTTTGCCCGGCGGCGCCGTACTGCGTGCCGTCGCCCCCGACCACGTGCTGCTGCAGCACGGCGGTCGCGACTACCGCCTGGGTTTCCCGCGCCCTGAAACCCGCCTTTTCGTACCCCGTCCGCCTGCGGCCGAAATCGCAAACGGGGCCCCCACCCACACGCCGGAGACCCGACCATGAAACTGCCCCGCGTGACCGGCGCGCTGCTGGTGCTTGGCACCCTGCTCGCCCCCCTTCCCGCGTTCGCCGAACGCAACGAATCCCGCCAATGGACGCTGAACATGAAGGACGCCGAACTGCGCGACCTGGTCAGCGAAGTCGGCGAAATCACCGGCAAGACCATGGTCCTCGACCCGCGCATGAGCGGTAAGGTCACCGTGCAGTCCAGCAGCGCGCTGGACCAGGCCGGCATCTACTCGCTGTTCCTCACCGTGCTGCGCAGCCAGGGCTACGCCGCCCTCGACCAGGGCGACCGCGTGCTGATCGTCCCCGTGGCCGACGCCAAGACCAAGGCCAGCGGCAGCGAGCAGGCGGCAGACGACGAGTTCGTCACCGAGGTCATCCCGCTGCGCAACGCCACCTCCGCCGAAGTGGCCGCCGTGCTGCGCCCGCTGGTGGCGGTGGACGCCTACGTCGCCCCCTCCAGCAGCTCCAACGCCCTGGTAGTGACCGACAGCGCCAGCAACGTCGGCCGCATCCGTTCCCTGGTGCGCGAGCTGGACAGCGCCGGCGAGCGCGCCTTCTCCACCCTCGGCCTCAAGCACGCCTGGGCCACCGACCTGGCCGCCACCCTCACCGAGAGCGTCAACCAGGGCAGCGGTGCCCCGGCCGGCGCCCGCGCCATCGCCGATGCCCGCAGCAACCGGCTGATCCTGGTCGGCCCGAGCCAGGCCCGCGAGCAGATGGCCACCCTCGCCCGCCAGCTGGACGTGCCCGGCAACGCCAACGACGGCACCCGCGTGGTGCGCCTGCACCACACCGACGCCAAGCAACTGGCCGACCTGCTCTCCGGCATCGGCAAGCGCATGGAAGTGGGCAACGGCGGCAAGGAAGGCCGTGCCGGCTCCATCCTCATCAGCGCCGACGAAAGCCAGAACGCCCTGGTGCTGATGGCCGAACCGGCCCAGCTGGCGACCCTCGACGCCGTGATTGCCCAGCTCGACCGCCCCCGCGCCCAGGTGCTGGTGGAAGCGGCCATCGTCGAAGTCAGCGGCGACATCAACGACGCCCTCGGCGTGCAGTGGGCCGGCCGTGGCGGCGACGCAGCCGGTTCCATCCAGTTCGGCGGCAGCGGCCTGACCATCGGCTCCCTGCTGGGCACCCTGCAGGACGGCAAGCGCCCCACCCTGCCCGACGGCGGTGTGATCGGCGTCGGCAGCGGCCACTTCGCCGCCCTGGTCACCGCCCTGTCCAGCGACTCCAACAACAACCTGCTCTCCACCCCCAGCCTGCTGACCCTGGACAACGAACCGGCGGAGATCCTCGTCGGTCAGAACGTGCCCTTCCAGACCGGCTCCTACACCACCGACGCGGCCGGGGCCAACAACCCCTTCACCACCGTCGAGCGCCGCGACATCGGCGTGACCCTCAAGGTCACCCCGCACATCAACGAGGGCAACAGCCTGCGCCTCAAGGTCGAGCAGGAGAGCTCCGAGCTGGCCGCCGCCCCGCCGGGCATCACCACCAGCGACGCCATCACCAACAAGCGCGCGATCAAGAGCACCATCCTCGCCGACAACGGGCAGATCATCGTCATCGGCGGCCTGATCAAGGACAACGTCAAGACCCAGGTCAGCAAGGTGCCGCTGCTGGGCGACATCCCCCTGATCGGCGGGCTGTTCCGCTCCACCAAGGAGGTCACCGAGAAGACCAACCTCATGGTCTTCCTGCGCCCGACCCTGCTGCGCACCAGCGAGGAGAGTGGTGAACTCGGCCAGCGCAAGTACAACGACCTGCGCAACCTGCGCAGCAACGACCGCGGCCCCAGCGGGCTGCTGCTGCCTAGCGACCCGCGCCAGCTGTTCGACAACGACGGCGGCCAGGTGCTGGACATGCGCGGAGCCAAGGGGCGATGAGCAGCGCGCGCCTGCCCTTCAGCTACGCCCGGCGCCACGGCGTGCTGCTGCACGGCGGCGAGCTGCTGTGCCGGGCCGGCGCCGAGCTGGCGATCCTCGCCGAGGTACGCCGCCAGCACGGCAGCGCCCTGCGCCCCCGGGTGCTGGACGCCGAGGCCTTCGCCCAGGCCCTGGCCAGCCATTACCAGGACGGCCAGAACGACGCCCGCGAAGTGGCCGACGGCCTGGGCGACGCCATGGCCGGCCAGGACGACCTGGCCAGCCTCGCCGAGCAATTGCCGCAGACCACCGACCTGCTGGAGCAGGAAGACGACGCGCCGATCATCCGCCTGATCAACGCCATCCTCGCCGAGGCGGTGAAGGCCAAGGCCTCCGACATCCACCTGGAGACCTTCGAGCGCCACCTCTCCGTGCGCCTGCGGGTGGACGGCCTGCTGCGCGAGATCCTCCAGCCCCGCCGTGAACTGGCCGGGCTGCTGGTGTCGCGGATCAAGGTCATGGCGCGGCTGGACATCGCCGAAAAGCGCATCCCCCAGGACGGCCGCATCGCCCTGCGCATCGCCGGCCACGAAGTGGACGTGCGCGTCTCCACCCTGCCCTCCACCCACGGCGAACGGGTGGTGATGCGCCTGCTGGACAAGCAGGCCGGCCGCCTCGACCTCAGCCGCCTGGGCATGGACCCCGGCACCCGCAGCCGCCTGGAAGGCGCCCTGGCGCGCCCCCACGGCATCCTGCTGGTCACCGGCCCCACCGGCTCGGGCAAGACCACCACCCTCTACGCCGGCCTGGCCAGCCTCAACAGCCAGACCCGCAACATCCTCACCATCGAGGACCCGGTGGAGTACCACCTGCCCGGCATCGGCCAGACCCAGGTCAACACCAAGGTGGACATGACCTTCGCCCGGGGCCTGCGGGCCATCCTCCGCCAGGACCCGGACGTGGTCATGGTGGGTGAGATCCGCGACCACGAAACCGCCGAGATCGCCGTGCAGGCCTCGCTCACCGGCCACCTGGTGCTCTCCACCCTGCACACCAACAGCGCCGTGGGCGCCGTCACCCGCCTGGTGGACATGGGCGTCGAGCCCTTCCTGCTGTGCAGCTCCCTGGTGGGCGTGCTGGCCCAGCGCCTGGTGCGGGTGCTCTGCCCGCACTGCAAGCAGCCCGGCCCCGCCGACGACGCTGCCTGCGAGCACCTCGGCCTCGACCCGCAGGCGCGCCCCACGCTCTGGCACCCGGTGGGCTGCGATGCCTGCCAGCACAGCGGCTATCGCGGCCGCCAGGGCCTCTACGAACTGGTGCTGCTGGACGAAGCCCTGCGCCAGCTGATCCACCAGGGCGCCGGCGAGGCCGAACTGACCCGCCACGCCCGCCGCCACGGCCCCAGCCTGTTCATGGACGGCCGCGACAAGGTGCTGGCCGGCGTGACCAGCCTCGAAGAACTGCTGCGCGTCACCCGGGAGGACTGAGATGGCCGCCTACGAATACCTCGCCATGGACCCGGGCGGCCGCAAGCTGCGCGGTGTGCAGGAAGCCGACAGCGAGCGCCAGGCGCGCCAGTTGCTGCGCGAGCGCAACCTGGTGCCACTCAAGCTCAGGAACCACCGGGGCAGCACCCCGCGCGAGGGCGCCCCGGGGCGCAACCGCCAGGGGCTGTCCACCGCCGACCTGGCCCTGCTGACCCGCCAGTTGGCCACCCTGGTGCAGGCCGCCCTGCCCCTGGAAGAGGTGCTCGCGGCGGTCGCCGCCCAGTGCGAGAAGCGCGCCCACCAGGCCATGGTCCTGGCCATCCGCGCGCGGGTGCTGGAAGGCCACGGCCTGGCCCGCGCCATGGCCGAGTTCCCCCGCGCCTTCCCGGCGCTGTACCGCGCCACCGTGGCCGCCGGGGAGCGCGCCGGCCACCTGGCCCAGGTGCTGATGCAACTGGCCGACTACACCGAGGCCCGCCAGGCGGCGCGCCAGCAGCTGCAGCTGGCCATGCTCTACCCCAGCATCCTGCTGGTGGCGGCCTTCGGCATCGTCGGCTTCCTGCTCGGTTTCGTGGTGCCGGACGTGGTCAAGGTGTTCATCGACAGCGGCCAGGAGCTGCCCGCCCTGACCCGAGGCCTGATCGCCGCCAGTGCCGGCCTGCAGGCCCACGGCCTGCTGATGCTGCTGCTCGTCGCCGGCGCAGCGGTGGGCGTGCACCTGGCCCTGCGCCGCCCCGCCACGCGCCTGGCCTGGCACGGCCTGCAGCTGCGCCTGCCGGTGGTGGGCAAGGTGCTGCGGGCGAGCAACTGCACCCGTTTCACCAGCACCCTGGCCATCCTCGGGCGCAGCGGCGTACCGCTGGTGGACGCCCTGGAAATCGCCGCCGAAGTGGTGGCCAACCAACGGATTCGGACGAGTCTCAAAGACGTGGCGCGCTCGGTGCGAGAAGGTGGCGGCCTGACCCGGGCACTGGAGCGCAGCGGCCACTTCCCGCCGATGATGCTCTACCTGATCGCCAGCGGTGAGCGCTCCGGCGAGCTGGACGCCATGCTCGACCGCGCCGCCACCCAGCAGGAAACCCAGCTGGCCAACCGCATCGCCATGCTCGTCGGACTGTTCGAACCGGCGATGCTGGTGTTCATGGGCGCCAGCGTGCTGCTCATCGTCCTGGCGATCCTGATGCCCATCCTCAGCCTCAACCAACTCATCACCTGAAGGCAGGCACACCCATGCACACCCGCAACCGGCAACGGGGTTTCACCCTGATCGAAATCATGGTCGTCGTGGTCATCCTCGGCGTCCTCGCCGCACTCGTGGTCCCGCAGATCATGAACCGCCCGGACCAGGCCAAGGTCACCGCCGCCCGCAGCGACATCAAGGCCATCGCCATGGCGCTGGACATCTACAAGCTCGACAACCACGGCTACCCCAGCACCCAGCAGGGCCTCGAAGCGCTGGTCAGCAAGCCCAGCGGCACCCCGGCCGCGCGCAACTGGAACCCCGACGGCTACCTCAAGCGCCTGCCCGTCGACCCCTGGGGCAACCCCTACCAGTACGTGGTTCCCGGCAGCCGCGGCACCGCCTACGACCTGTTCTCCTTCGGTGCCGACGGCCGTGCCGGCGGCGAAGGCCTGAATGCCGAGATCGGCAACTGGGACCTCTGATGCAGCGCTGGCGCCACCGCACCCCGCCGGCTCGCCAGGGCCGAGGCTTCACCCTGCTGGAAGTGCTGGTGGTGATCCTCATGGTCGGCCTGCTGGCCAGCACCCTGACCCTCGCCCAGAGCGACCACGGCCCGCAGCACGCCAAGCGCGAAGCCGAGCGCCTGCGCAGCCTGCTCGGCCTGCTGCGCGAGGACGCCATGCTGGAGCGCCAGGAACTGGGCGTGCGCATCGAACCCGACGGCTACTCCGTGCACCGACTGGACACCGACGGCCGCTGGATCCCGGCCAGCGACTACCGCCCGCAGCAGCTGCCCGACAGCCTGCGCCTGCACCTGGAACTGGGCGAGCAGGCCCCCGGCCTGGGCGCCCCCGTGCCCGGCCCCGGCCCCCAGCTGCTGGTGCTCTCCAGCGACGAGCTGACGCCCTTCAGCCTGCAGATCGAGGTGCGCGGCCGGCCGGTGCTGGAACTGTCCAGCGACGGCCTGGAGGAGGTGCGCGTTGAAACGCTCTGACGGCTTCACCCTGCTGGAAGTGATGGTCGCCCTGGCGATCTTCGCCACCCTCTCCGTCGCGCTCTACAGCGCCGCCACCCACGTCGCCCGCAACAGCGCCGGGCTGGTGGAGCGCAGCCTCGCCAGCTGGCTGGCGGACAACCGTCTCAACGAACTGCGCGTCGGCCTGCTGGCACCGCAGATGGGCCACCGGGAAGAGCGCATCGCCTTCGCCGGCCGCGAATGGCTGCTGGCTGTGGAAGTGGGCAACGCCCCCGACCCGCGCCTGCTGGAAGTGGACGTGGCCGTCGCCGTGCCCGGCCGACCGCCGGTGACCCGCGCGCGCCTGAACGGCTTCATCGAGGCCCGCCCATGACCCAGCGCGGCTTCACCCTGCTGGAAGTGCTGATCGCCATCGCCCTGTTCAGCCTACTAGGCCTGGCCAGCTACCAGCTGCTGCAGCGGGTGCTGCACAGCGAACAGCGCATCGAATTGCACGAACAGCAACTGCGCAGCCTGCAGCGGGCCCTGGACATCCTCCAGCGCGACCTCTGGCAGGCCGTGCCCCGCCCCCTGCCCGACGACCCCAGCCGGCGCCAGGCGCTGATCGGCCGAGACGACCGCCTGCGCCTGCTGCGCGGTGGCGCGGCCAACCCCCTCGGCCAGCCCCGCAGCGACCTGCTGCTGGTGAGCCACCAGTGGGAAGACGGCGAATGGTGGCGCGAATTCCGCAACCCCGACGACGGCGCCACCCGCCGCCAGCGCCTGCTGCAGGGCGTCACCCTGCTGCGCCTGGGCTACATCGACGCCCAGGGCGCGCGCCACGACAGCTGGCCCGCCACAGGCGGCGCCCTGGCCTTGCCGGCCGCCGTGGACCTGGTGCTCGACGCACCGGGCTACTCGGAGCTGCGCCGGGTGATCCTCCTGCCCGGTAGCGAGGGCCAGCGTGATGACTGAACACCGCCAGCGCGGCGTCGCCCTGCTCAGCGTGCTGCTGGTCACCGCCCTGGTGACCCTGGTGGTGGCCGACATGCTCGCCCGCCAGCGCCTGAGCCTGGCCGCCACCGCCCGCCAGCTGGACCAGCAGCACCTCTGGCAGATGGCCCTGAGCGGCGAGACCTGGGCCCGCCAGCAACTGCGGGACGACCTGGCCAACCGCGAAGACCCGCCCCAGGTCCACCTCGGCCAGGGCTGGGCACGCACGCCACAGCGCTGGGACCTGGGCGGCGGCCAGGTGCAGGTGCGCATCGAAGACCTGGCCGGCCGCTTCGACCTCGACCACCTGCGGGTCGGCCGCAGCGACCTGCAGCGCGCCCGCTACCAGCGCCTGCTGGCCCAGCTCGACGTGCCCGCCCACGACCCCGCACGCCTGCCCACCCGGCCCGGCCCCGGCGGCAAGGCCCAGGGCCTGCTGGATGCCAGCGAGCTGCTGCGCCTGGGCGACCTCGCTCCCCAGGACTTCGCCCGCCTGGCACCCCACGTGGCGACACTCGGCGGCGCGTCCCTCAACCTCAACACCGCCTCGGCGGTGCAGCTGGCGAGCCTGGAAGGCCTCGACCCGTCCCTCGCCCGCACTCTGGTGCAGGCACGCCCCGCCGACGGCTGGGCCACGGTGCAGGACTTCCTCGAACTGCCCCTGCTGCAGGGCCGCGAAGTGCGCGCCCCGGGCCTGGCCGTGGACAGCCGCTTCTTCCGCATCCACCTGCTGGCCGAGCTGGGCGACCGCCGCCTGCACCTGGCCAGCGACCTGCGCCTGGAACAGGACGGGCACCTGCGGGTGCTGCGTCGCCAGGTGCTCCCATCCCCTTCAACGACGGAGTGACCCCCGTGCACGCCTGGCTCCACCTGTCCACCCCCGCCGCCGACAGCCCCGCCACCTGGTGGACGGCCACCGGCGCCCCCGCCCAGGGCAACCTGGAGCAGGCCGCCGAGGCACTGGCCGGCCACGCCCTGACCCTGCTGCTGCCCGCCGAGGCTGCCAGCCTGCACAGCGTCGAGGTCCCGGCGCGCAGCGGCCGCTGGCTGCGCCAGGCGGTGCGCTCCGCCCTGGAAGAACGCCTGCTGGACGACCTGGACCGCCTGCACCTGGCCCAGGGGCCGCTGCAACAGGGCCGCCAGTGCCGGGTGATCGCCCTCGACCGCGCCTGGCTCAGGGCCTGCCTGGAGCGTCTGTCCGCCGTGGGGCTGACGCCCCGGCGCATCCACCTCGACGCCGACTGCCTGCCCCCCGGCCAACCCCTGGCCCTGCGCTGTGCCGGTCGCTGGCTGGTGGGCGGCGCCCCCGGCCTCTGCGATGCCCTGGACGACGAAACCCTGGCCGCCAGCGCCGCGCTGCTGCCCAGCGACCTGCAGCAGCGGGAAGACGAACCCTGGGCGCTGCTGGCCGAAGGCAGCCGCCAGGCCATCGACCTGCGCCAGGGCGAGTTCGCCGGTGGCGACCGCCGTGCCATGCCCTGGGGCACCCTGGCCCTGCTGCTGGTGCTCGCCGGCAGCGGCCAATGGCTGCATGACCGCATACAGCGCCAGGCCCTGGAGCAGGCCACCGCCACCCTGGAGGCCGAGAACCTCGCCCAGTGGCGGGCCCGCGTGCCCGACGAGCCCCGCGTGGTGGACCTGGAGCGCCAGGTGCGCGCCCGCCTGGCCAAGGCCGACCAGCCCGACGCCGACCTGGCCCGCGGCCTGGAGCACCTGGCGCGCACCTGGAGTGCCGGCGGCGGCGCCCTGGCCAAGGTCCAGCGGCTCGACTACCAGGCTGGCGAAGGCTGGACCCTGCGGGTCGGCAGCGCTTCCTTCGCCGACCTCGAACGCCTGCGCGAAGGGCTCACCGGCCAGGGCCTGGCGGTGCAGTCCGACGCCGGCGCCCGTGACGCCCAGGGCGTCAGCGCGCGCCTGCAGATCGCCACCCCCTGACCCGAGGAGCCCCCATGTCGCCCGCCACCCTCACCGCCCCCTTGCGCCAGCGCTGGGACCAGTTGCCACCCCGTGAGCGCCGCGCCCTGCTGCTGCTCGTGCTGTTCCTCACCCCCGTGCTGGCCTGGACCCTGCTGCTGCAACCGGAGCGCGCCGCCCTGCAGCACGCCCAGCAGCAGTACCAGCAGGCGCAGATGCTGCGCTTCGACCTCACCCGCCTGCCCGCCAGTGCCCCCCGCGCCAGCCTGGACGCCAAGGCCCTGCCCGGCCTGCTGGCCCGCTCCGGCGCCGAGGCGCAACTGAACATCGAGCGCATGGACAACGAAGCCGGCGGCGCCATCCACCTCACCCTGGAAGGCAGCCTCGACGCCCTGCTGGGCTGGCTGCAGAGCGTGGAACGGGCCGGCGCCCGGGTCACCCGCCTGGGCCTTGAAGTGAACCCCGACGCCCTCGCCCGCGCCCGCCTGCTGGTGGAACCGGGGCACTGATGCCAGCGCCTCCGGCGACGCCTGGAGGCACTCCCGGAACCATTCATCACTGAGAGTGATAGTCACCTTCGTAGCGTTCGATTCGTTCCGCTCAGCCCCGCGACGCAGACTCCGCCCACTCACAAGTCCAACTGGCGGAGCTACACATGGAACAGACCCCCCACAAACCCTGGCGCACCGGCCTTACCCTCGCCGCAATGCTGGTGCTCGCGGCCTGCGGCAAGACGCCCGAGGCCCCGATGAACCAGGCCGCCGCCAAGGTCAGCGTTGCCGAAGTGCTGCAGCAGCCGATCAACGAATGGGATGAATTCACCGGGCGCCTGGAAGCCCCCGAATCCGTCGAGATCCGTCCCCGCGTCTCCGGCTACATCGACAAGGTGGCCTTCCACGAAGGCGGCCTGGTGAAGAAGGGCGACCTGCTCTTCCAGATCGACCCGCGCCCCTTCCAGGCCGAAGTGAAACGCCTGGAAGCCCAGCTGCAGCAGGCCCGCGCCGGCCTCAACCGCGCCCAGAACGAAGCCCGCCGTGGTGACCGCCTGCGCCAGAGCAACGCCATCTCCGCCGAGCTGGCCGACGCCCGCACCAGCGCCGCCGCCGAGGCCCAGGCCAATGTCGCGGCGATCCAGGCGCAACTGGACAATGCCCGCCTCAACCTCGGCTTCACCCGCGTCACCGCGCCCATCGACGGCCGCGTCAGCCGTGCCGAGATCACCGAAGGCAACCTGGTCAACGCCGGCGAATCGCTGCTGACCTCGGTGGTCTCCACCGACAAGGTCTACGCCTACTTCGACGCCGACGAGCGCGTGTTCCTCAAGTACGTGGAGCTGGCCCGCAAGGCCGGTGCCGACGCCCGTGGCGCCAGCCCGGTGTACCTGGGCCTGTCCAGCGAGGCCGGCAACCCGCACCAGGGCCAGCTGGACTTCCTCGACAACCAGGTCAACCCGCGCACCGGCACCATCCGTGGCCGCGCCGTGTTCGACAACACCGACGGCCAGTTCACCCCCGGCCTCTATGCCCGGGTCAAGCTGGTGGGCAGCGACACCTACCCCGCCGCCCTGGTGAAGGACGAAGCCATCGGCACCGACCTCGGCAAGAAGTACGTGCTGGTGCTGGGCGACAACAACACCGTGAGCTACCGCCCGGTGGAGCTGGGCCCGAAGGTGGAAGGCCTGCGCATCATCCGCACTGGCCTGGCCAAGGGCGAGAAGATCGTCGTCAACGGCCTGCAGCGCGCCATGCCCGGCGCCACCGTGGACCCGCAGGCGGTGCCCATGGCCGACGACAAGACCCTCGCCCGCCTGGACGACCTGCGCCGCTCGGTGGAAGGCCGTGATGCCCCGCGCGTGGCCGAACAGAACGCAAAACCCTCCGTCAGCCCGCGCGGCTGAGGTAGTACGCCATGAATTTTTCCCAGTTCTTCATCAAGCGGCCGATCTTCGCCGCCGTGCTGTCGCTGCTGATCCTGATCGGCGGCGCCATCTCGCTGTTCCAGCTGCCCATCAGCGAATACCCCGAAGTGGTGCCGCCCACGGTGGTGGTGCGCGCCAACTTCCCCGGCGCCAACCCCAAGGTGATCGGTGAAACCGTGGCCTCGCCGCTGGAGCAGGCCATCGTCGGCGTGGAAGGCATGCTCTACATGTCCTCCCAGTCCACCAACGACGGCAAGCTCACCCTCACCGTGACCTTCGCCCTCGGCACCGACCTGGACAACGCCCAGGTGCAGGTGCAGAACCGCGTCACCCGCACCATGCCCACCCTGCCCACCGAAGTGCAGCGGCTCGGCGTGACCGTGGACAAGGCCTCCCCGGACCTGACCATGGTGGTGCACCTGACCTCGCCGGATCAGCGCTACGACATGCTCTACCTGTCCAACTACGCCGCGCTCAACGTCAAGGACGAGCTGGCGCGCCTGGACGGCGTGGGCGACGTGCAGCTGTTCGGCATGGGCAACTACTCCCTGCGCGTGTGGCTGGACCCGAACAAGGTGGCTTCGCGCAACCTGACCGCCACCGACGTGGTCAACGCCATCCGCGAACAGAACCGCCAGGTCGCCGCCGGTGCCCTCGGCGCGCCGCCGTCGGATGCCGGCAACAGCTTCCAGCTCTCCATCAACACCCAGGGCCGCCTGGTCACCGAGGAAGAGTTCGAGAACATCATCATCCGCGCCGGCGACGACGGCGAAATCACCCGCCTGCGGGACATCGCCCGGGTCGAGCTGGGTTCCAACCAGTACGCCCTGCGCTCGCTGCTGAACAACCAGCCGGCGGTGGCCATCCCGGTGTTCCAGCGCCCCGGCTCCAACGCCATCGCCATCTCCGATGCGGTGCGCCAGCGCATGGCCGAGCTGAAACAGGGCTTCCCCCAGGGCATGGACTACGAAATCGTCTATGACCCGACCATCTTCGTGCGCGGCTCCATCGAGGCAGTGGTGCACACCCTGCTCGAAGCCATCGTGCTGGTGGTGCTGGTGGTGATCCTGTTCCTGCAGACCTGGCGCGCCTCGATCATCCCGCTGGCCGCCGTGCCGGTGTCGCTGATCGGCACCTTCGCAGTGATGCACCTGTTCGGCTTCTCCCTCAACGCCCTGTCGCTGTTCGGCCTGGTGCTGGCCATCGGCATCGTGGTGGACGACGCCATCGTCGTGGTGGAGAACGTCGAGCGGAACATCGGCCTCGGCAAGTCGCCGGTGGAGGCCACCCGCCAGGCCATGAAGGAAGTGACCGGCCCCATCGTCGCCACCGCCCTGGTGCTGTGCGCGGTGTTCGTGCCCACCGCCTTCATCTCCGGCCTCACCGGGCAGTTCTACCAGCAGTTCGCGCTGACCATCGCCATCTCCACGGTGATCTCGGCGTTCAACTCCCTGACCCTGTCGCCGGCCCTGGCCGCCGTCCTGCTGAAGGACCACCACGCACCCAAGGACCGTTTCTCGCGCCTGCTGGACCGGCTCTTCGGAGGCTGGCTGTTCGGCCCGTTCAACCGCTTCTTCGACCGCGCCGGCAAGGGCTACGTCGGCACCGTGCGCCGTGTGCTGCGCGGCAGCAGCATCGCCATGCTGGTCTACGGCGGCCTGCTGCTGGGCGGCTACCTGGGCTTCTCCAGCACCCCCACCGGCTTCGTGCCGCAGCAGGACAAGCAGTACTTGGTGGCCTTCGCCCAACTGCCGGACGCCGCCACCCTCGACCGTACCGAGGCCGTGATCAAGCGCATGTCCGAGATCGCCGCCAAGCACCCGGGCGTGGAGAACACCGTGGCCTTCCCCGGCCTGTCCATCAACGGCTTCACCAACAGCCCCAACAGCGGCATCGTGTTCACCCCGCTCAAGCCCTTCGATGAGCGCAAGGACCCATCCATGTCCGCCGGGGCCATCGCCGCCGCCCTGAACCAGGAGTTCGCCGGGATCCAGGACGCCTACATCGCCATCTTCCCGCCGCCGCCCGTGCAGGGCCTCGGCACCATCGGCGGCTTCCGCCTGCAGGTGGAGGACCGTGGCGGGCTGGGCTACGAGGAGCTGTACAAGCAGACCCAGAACATCATCGCCAAGGCGCGCCAGCTGCCGGAGCTGAACCCCATGTCGGTGTTCACCAGCTACCAGGTCAACGTGCCCCAGGTGGATGCCGCCATCGACCGCGAGAAGGCCAAGACCCACGGTGTGGCCATCAGCGACATCTTCGACACCATGCAGGTGTACCTGGGTTCGCTGTACGCCAACGACTTCAACCGCTTCGGCCGCACCTACCAGGTCAACGTCCAGGCTGACCAACCGTTCCGCCTGGAGCCCGAGCAGATCGGCCAGCTGAAGGTGCGCAACAACCGGGGCGAGATGATCCCGCTGTCCACCTTCGTCAAGGTGGACAACAGCTCGGGCCCGGACCGCGTCATGCACTACAACGGCTTCATCACCGCCGAGATCAACGGCGCCGCCGCCCCCGGCTACAGCTCCGGCCAGGCCGAGGACGCCATCGCCAAGCTGCTCAAGGAAGAGCTGCCCAACGGCATGACCTACGAGTGGACGGACCTGACCTACCAGCAGATCCTCGCCGGCAACACCGCGATCTTCATCTTCCCGCTCTGCGTGCTGCTGGCCTTCCTGGTGCTGGCCGCCCAGTACGAAAGCTGGAGCCTGCCGCTAGCGGTGATCCTGATCGTGCCGACCGTGCTGTTCTCCGCCATCGTCGGGGTGATCCTCGCCGGCAGCGACAACAACATCTTCACCCAGATCGGCCTGATCGTACTGGTGGGCCTGGCGTGCAAGAACGCCATCCTCATCGTCGAGTTCGCCAAGGAGAAACAGGAAGAAGGCCTCGACCGCCTGGCCGCGGTACTGGAAGCCTGCCGCCTGCGTCTGCGCCCGATCCTGATGACCTCCATCGCCTTCATCATGGGCGTGGTGCCCCTGGTGCTGTCCTCCGGTGCCGGTGCCGAGATGCGCCACGCCATGGGTGTAGCGGTGTTCAGCGGGATGATCGGCGTGACCTTCTTCGGCCTGCTGCTGACCCCGGTGTTCTATGTGCTGATCCGCGGCTTCGTCGAGAAAGGCGAAGCGCGCAAGGCGGCCAAGGCCCAGAAACTCAAGGAACTGCACGCATGATCAACAAGGCATTCGCCCCTGCCCTGCTGGCACTGGCGCTATCCGCCTGTGCCGTGGGCCCGGACTACAAGGCCCCCGAGAGCGAGCCCGCGCGGCTCGCCTCGGCCGAGGCCACCCCGGTCGACCGTTCGCACTTCGAGAGCCTCTGGTGGCAGCAGTTCGACGACCCGACCCTGAACCAGCTGGTGCAGCAGTCCCTCGAACAGAACCGCGAGCTGCGCGTGGCCTTCGCCCGCCTGCGCGCCGCCCGTGCCATCCGTGACGACGTCGGCAACGACCAGTTGCCGGTGATCACCAGCCGCGCAGCCGCCCAGGGCGGCAAGGCCCAGCAGCCCGGCCAGACCGAGGACCGGGTGACCACCGAGCGCTACGACCTGGGCCTGGACATGGCCTGGGAACTGGACCTGTTCGGCCGCATCCAGCGCCAGATCGAAGCCAGCGACGCCGAGGCCGGCGCCGCCCAGGCCGACCTGCAGCAGTTGCAGGTCAGCCTCATCGCCGAACTGGTGGACGCCTACGGCACCCTGCGCGGCGCCCAGCTGCGCGAGGGCATCGCCCGCGAAAACCTGAAGAACCAGCAGGAATCCCGTGGCCTCACCGAGCAACTGCGCGACGCCGGCGTCGGCAGCGAGCTGGACGTGCTGCGCGCCGACGGCCGCCTGGCCGCCACCGAAGCCACCCTGCCGCAACTGCAGGCCATCGCCAGCCGCGCGCGCAACCGCATCGCCACCCTCCTCGGCCAGCGCCCGGACCAGCTCAGCGTGGACCTGTCGCCCAAGCCGCTGCCGGTGATCGCCAAGCAACTGCCCATCGGCGATCCCGCCGAGCTGCTGCGTCGTCGTCCGGATGTCGCCGCCGCCGAACGGCGCCTGGCCGCTGCCACCGCCAACGTCGGCGTGGCCACGGCGGACCTGTTCCCCCGGGTCAGCCTCTCCGGCTTCCTCGGCTTCACTGCCGGGCGTGGTTCGCAGATCGGCTCCTCCGCTGCACGCGCCTGGGGCGTGGCGCCCACCATCAGCTGGGCCGCCTTCGACCTCGGCAGCGTGCGGGCCCGCCTGCGCGGTGCCGAGGCCGAAGCCGACGGCGCCCTGGCCAGCTATGAACAGCAGGTGCTGCTGGCCCTGGAAGAGTCCGAGAACGCCTTCAGCGACTACGGCAAGCGCCAGCAACGCCTGGTCGCCCTGGTGCGCCAGTCGGAAGCCACCCGCGCCGCCGCCGAGCAGGCCGCCGTGCGCTACCGCGAAGGCACCGTGGACTTCCTCGTGCTGCTGGACGCCGAACGCGAACGCCTGGCCGCCGAAGACGCCCAGGCCCAGGCCGAAGTGGAGCTCTACAGCGGCATCGTCGCCATCTACAAGGCCCTCGGCGGCGGCTGGCAGCCCCAGGCCTGAGTGTTGCCCTTGCCCGACCGCCCCCCGGTCGGCATTTCATCCCGCCCCGAGCCCCTCGGGTGCGGGATTTTTTTACTGAATCGACAACCCGGTCAGGGCACCGCCTGCGCCGGCAACCGCTCGGCAAGGTCCTGCCCGTGGCGGACGAAGCGCCGGCTCCAGGCCCAGACCCCGGCCATGCAGAGGATCAACCCCGCCAGCATGCCCAGGTAGCCCAAGCGGTCGAGCAGGATGCCGGCGAGCATCGGCACCAGGGTGCGGGTCAGTACGAACAGGCTCGACTGCAGGCCGTAGTCGACGGCGGTCAGGCCGGCGCGGGTGTGGTTCATCATCATCCCGAACAGCAGGCCGGCCGAGGCGCCCATCACCAGTGCCAGCAGCAGGGTGCAGGCCACCAGCCAGGGCACGCCGGCACCACTGGCCACCGTGCCGGCCAGGGCGCCAAGAGCTGCCACGCCGGCCAGGGCGCAGGCCGGCAGGGCCCGCTGCAATCCGCTGCGCCGGGCCAGGTGGCCGCCGAGCGCACTGCCCACGGCCCCCACCACACCGCCAAGCACGCCGGCCACCAGCGCCACCTGCTCGGGCGGCAGGCCATGGTCCAGCAGCAAGGGCTTGAGGTAGACCCAGGCGGCGCCGATGAAGGGGAAATAGAGCATCAGCATCACCACCCAGCGGCGCCGCTCGGCGTTGCTGAAATAGGCCAGCCATTGGCCGACGCCCACCTGCCGGGCCTGCACGCCATCCGTCTGCGCCAGGGTGGCCCGCGGGATCAGCCACAGGCCCAGGGCGGCCAGCAGCAGCCCGCCGCTCAGCGCCCAGAACGGCCAGGCCCAGCCGGCACGCGCCTGCAGCATCAGCATCACCCCGCCGCCCACCACCGCCCCCAGGGAGCTGGCGGCGGAGCGGATGATGCCGGCGCGCTGGCGCTCCTCCGCCGGCAAACAGCGGATCGCCAGGGCGTTGACCGGCGCGTCGGCCCAGGTGCCGAGCAGGCTGGCCAGCATGGCCAGGGCGAACAGCGGCACGAAGCCGGCCTGCTCGATGCCCAGGCAGGCCAGGCCGACGAGGCTGGCGGCATAGCCGGCCATCAGCACCAGGCCCCAGCGGCGGTAGCCGGGCGCGCCCCGGGCCCAGCGGTCCACCGGGGCGCCAAGCACGAACTTGAGCACCGCCGGCAGCCCGGCCAGCTGGAACAGGCCGATCTCGGTGCCGCTCCAGCCGTGCTGGCGCATCACCAGCGGCAAGCCGAGGTAGAGGTAGATCAACGGCGCGGTCATGGCGAAGTTGACCCAGCCCAGCAGCAGTTGCAGGGGCCAGTGGGAAGGGTTCGGGCGGTCCATGTCAGAGCTTCCAGGTCACGCGCACGCCGAGTTCGCGAGGCGGGCTGTAGACGGTGATGAAACCGTTCTGGTAGCCCACCGCGTCGTACTCGCGGTCGGCCAGGTTGTTCACGTAGCCGCTCAGCTCCCACTGCTCGTAGCGCACGCCAGCGCTGAGGTTGACCAGCGCGTAGCCGTTGCGGGTGTACTGGTTGGCGGCGTCCAGGTAGACCTTGTCGCTGCCCACCAGGTTGCCTTGCACGTACCAGCCTTCCGGGTCGTCGTAGCGCAGGCCCAGGTAGCCGGTGAGGTCGGGGGCGAAGGGGTTGTGGTGCCCGTCGTAGCGGGCGCGGCCGTCCTGGAAGCTGTCGAAGCGCGTGCGGTTCCAGGCCAGCCCGGTCTGCACGCTCCAGCGGGCGCTGAGCAGGTACTCGGCATCCAGGTCCAGCCCCTTGGATGTGGCGCTGGCGGCGCTGGTGATGTACTGCACGCCCGGGCTGGGCATCTGCATCACCTGCATGTCGGTGACGTCCATGTAGTACGCCGCCAGCGAGTAGCGCAGGCGCTCCTCCAGGGTCCGGCCCTTGACGCCGAGTTCGTAGGACCAGACCTTCTCCGGCTCGAACGCGGCGTAGTGGGTGGCGGCCGAGAGCACGTTGAAACCGCCGTTGCGTACGCCCTTGCTGGCGCTGAGGTAGACCTGGTTCTGCTCGGCGAAGGCGTACTGCAGTGCCACCTTCGGCGAGAACGACGACCAGCTCCGGGACTGGTTGGCATCGCCACGGGGGTCGATGCCCACCCGGTAGCGCTCCACCCGTCCGCCCAGGGAAAGGGTCCAGTCCGGCGTCAGGTGCAGGTTCCAGTGACTGAAGGCAGCCAGCGTGCGGCTGCTCTGGTCCAGGCGCAGCTCCTGGACGAAGGGGCCGCGCTGGCTGACGTTGCGCAGGTCGTTTTCGGAGCTGTCGACGTAGACCCCGGCCAGCCAGTCGGCAAGGCCCCACTGCCCTTCCAGGCGCAGTTCCTGGGACAGGGTGCGCAGGCGCAGGTCGCGGGCAATCATCGACAGGTTGACCGGCAGGAAGTCGGTGTCCTGCTGGATGCGGTCGTGGAAGTCGTTGTAGGCGGTGATCGAGCGCAGGTTCAGGTCATCCCCCAGGCTGTGGCCGATGTTCAGCGACAGGGTCTGGCCCCAGGAGCGGTTCCAGCTGTCGATGCCCGAGGCCACGTGGTTGCGCCGCGCCGTGGGCGCGCCCCACAGCGAGGCGTCGTCGTCATAGGCCTGGCGCGCATAGCGCAGCACCATGTCGGTGCCCTCCTGGGGCACCAGGCGCAGGCCGGCGTTGAGGTTGTAGCGTTCGCGGTCATCGGCCTGCTTGCCGAGGGCGTCGTTGCGGATGAAACCGTCCTGGCGTTGCCACTCGCCCGAGACGCTGCCGAACAGCCGCTCGTCCACCAGCGGGCTGCTCAGGGCGAAGCGCGTGGCCCGCTTGTCGCGGCTGCCCGCTTCGGCGGACACGCTGGCCCGCGCCAGCTCGTCCATCGGCTTGCTGTACACCGCGATCACCCCGGCCTCGGCATTGCGCCCGTAGAGGGTCGACTGCGGCCCGCGCAGCACCTCGATGCGGTCGATGTCGATGAAGCGGTTCTCGAAGCCCTGGGCGGTGAGGGTCGGCACGTCGTCCACCAGCATCAGCGTCGAGGTGGACAGCGCATTGAAGTTGGCAGTGAGGCCACGCATCACCGGGGAGTTGATGCCCGACTGGCCGAAGGGCTGGAACGACAGCCCCGGCACTCGCCCTTCCAGCTGTTCGAAGCCGGTGATGTGCTCGTCTTCCAGGGTCTGTCCATCGATCACCTTGACGCTGGCCGGCACCGCGTCGAGGCTGCGCGGGACCTTTTCGGCATTGACGCTGACCTCGGGCAGGCTCAATGCCTCTGCGGCCTGGAGGGCCGGACAGGACAACGCCAGCGCGGTGCTGACCCAGACGTGGGTGGGGGTACGACGACTTCTGACCATCGCGAATCTTCCTTGTAGGCGCCTGGCGCCGTTACTGAGTGGGTTGGGCCAGCAGCCGCGCGTAAGCATCGCAGCGGGCCAGCAGGGTCGAATGGGTGCCCTGGTCGCGCACCTGCCCGTCTTCGAGCAGCACCACCCGGTCGGCCTGGGCGATGGTGCTGGGGCGGTGGGCGATGAGCAGCAGCGTGCGCTGCCCGCGCAGGCCCAGCAGGGCCTGCTGCAGGGCGTGCTCGCTATGGGCGTCGAGGCTGGAGGAGGCTTCGTCCATCACCAGCACCGGCGCCTGCGACAGGAGCGCACGGGCGATGGCGATGCGCTGGCGCTGGCCGCCGGACAGGCGCGCGCCGCCCTCGCCGCAGCGGGTCTGGTAGCCCTCCGGCAAGGCCTGGATGAAGTCGTGCGCCTGGGCCTGGCGGGCGGCGGCCTCGATCTCTTCGGCGGTGGCATCAGGGCGGGCCAGGCGCAGGTTGCCCTCGATGCTGTCGTCGAACAGGTAGGCGTCCTGGCCGACCCAGGCGATGCCCTGGCGCAACCCGGCCAGGGGGATCTCACGCACGTCCACGCCGCCGACGCGGATGGCCCCGCCTTCGACGTCGTAGAAACGCATCAGCAGGTTGGCGCAGGTGGTCTTGCCGGCTCCCGAGGCCCCCACCAGCGCCACCATTTCGCCAGGACGCACCAGGAAGTCGACACCCTGCAGGACAGGACGACCGCCATGGCTGAAGCGCACCTGATCGAACTCCAGGCGCGCGCCCTGGGGCTGCTGGCAGCCCTGGTCACGCACCCGTGGCGGCTGGCGCAACAGCCCCAGGACCCGCCCGGCGCTGGCGCGCACGGCGCCGAGCTGGCCGGCCTCGCGAGCCACGTCGGCCATGGGCAGCAGGGCCGCGCCGACCAGCATCACCGCCAGGGGCAGTTGTGCCAGGTCCAGCAGGCCGATCTGCAGCAGCCAGGCGCCACAGGCCAGCGCACTCACCAGGGCCAGGGCCTGGATCAGCTCGATCACCCCCTGCTCGGCACCGCTGCGCAGGGCATAGCGGCGCTGCTCCAGCCGCAGCCGGGCCAGCAGGCGACCCAGGCGCGCGTGCCAGGCCGCCTCCTGGTCGAACAGGAGGATCTCCCGGCGCGCCTCGATGCCTTCCAGCACTTCGGCGTTGAGCCCGGCCAGCGCCTCGTTCATCGCCCGGCCCTGGCGCAGGGCGCGCCCGCCGAGCCAGAACGGCACGCTGGCCAGGGCCGCCAGGAACGGCAGCAGCGCCAGGGTCAGCCAGGGCTGGATGGCGGCCAGGGCCAGCAGCGCCACCAGCGGCACCAACACGGCGCCGATGGCATCGGTGAGGGTGTGGGCGAAGAAGTGCTCCAGGGCCTGGGCGTCGTTGAGCGCCACGTTGGCCTGCTCCCCTCGACGCACCCCGGCCTGCACGTCCGGTGCGGCCCGCTCCAACCCCTCATAGCTGCCGACCTGCAGGGTCTCGATCAGGTGGAAGGCGAACACATGGGAGACATGGGCCTGCCACCAGCGCCCACCGGCACCGGCCAGGGCACAGGCGAGCATCGCCGCCGCCACCGGCTGCCACAGGCTGGCCGGGGCATCGGTCAGCACCAGGCCGATCAACCAGCCGCCGAGGGCCAGGCTGCCCACCATGCCGGCCTGGGCCACCAGGGTGGCGACCAGGGTTTGCGCCAACAGCGCCGGCTGCCCGGCCGACAGCCGCAGCAGGTCGCTCCAGCGGCTGCCTTCGCCGGCGCGGATCGCGTGGGGATTGCCTTTCATGCCAGGGCTCCTTCGCTCAGGGGTTGGGTTTCGTGGGCGTGCTGCAGGGCCCAGAGGCGCGCATACAGGCCCTGGCGGGCCAGCAGGCTGCGGTGGTCGCCGCTTTCCACCAGGCGTCCCTGGTCCAGCACCAGGATGCGGTCGGCATGGCGCACGGTGGCCAGGCGGTGGGCGATCACCAGCATCGAGCGCTGCCCGCGCAGGCGCTCGATGGCCGCGCCGATATGCGCCTCGCTGGCCACGTCGACGTTGGCGGTGGCCTCGTCGAGCAGCAGGATCGGCGCGCCCTTGAGCCAGGCACGGGCAATGGCCACGCGCTGGCGCTGGCCGCCGGAGAGCCGGTTGCCGCCCTCGCCCACCGGGGTCGCCAGGCCGTGCGGGAGGCTGGCGACCCAGGGCTCCAGCGAGGCCAGCCGGCAGGCTTCGGCCAGGGCCTCAGGGCTGGCATCTGCCGCCCCCATGCGCAGGTTGTCTTCCAGGCTGCCGTGCAGCAGCACGCTCTGCTGGAACACCCCGCTGACGCGCTGGTAGAGGTCGGCGGAGCGCAGGTGACGGATGTCCACGCCGCCGAGGGTGACGCGCCCTTCCTGGGGGGCGATGAAGCGCATCAGCAGCGCTGCCAGGGTGGACTTGCCCGCCCCGGAGGGCCCCACCACGGCCACGCACTGGCCGGGTTCCAGGGTGAAGCTGAGGTTCTGCAAGGCCGGGGCCTGGCTGCCGGGCCAACGGAAGGTGACGCCCTCGAAGGCCACCTCGTGGCCGGCCGGCAACGGCTCGGGCCGGGCCGGTTCGGGCACCGGCGGCTGCGCTGCCAGCAGCTCGGCCACCGGGGCGGCGGCGCCGTTGCCCGACCAGGCGACGTGGAAGGTCTTGTCCAGCTTCTCCAGGGTGCGGAACGCTTCGCGGGCCAGCAGCACGGCAGCGAACAGGGCGAAGGCCGACAGCTCGCCGGCACCGGCGCGCTGGACGCTGAGCAGCGTGACCAGCGCCAGCCCGCCGAGGCTGAGCAACCCGGTGACGCCATTGCGCATCAGGATGCCGTGCAGCACCGCCATCGCCTGCCGGCGCAGGTCGCGGGCCTGGCCGCGCAGGGCATCACGGCGCCGGTCCTGGGCGTTGAAGGCCTTGAGCGTCGTGACCCCACGCAGGCTGTCCAGCAGGTGCGCCGAGAAGCGCCCGATGCTGGCGAACAGCCCGCCGGCCGAGGGGCGTCGCCAGCGCAGCCAGAGGCGATCGACGAAGGGCAGCGACAAGGCGCCCACGGCGGCCACCAGGGCCGAGCGCGGGTCGAACAGCGCCATCAGCGCAAGCAGCCCGCTGCCCCCCAGGGCCGCGCCGATCACCGCCGGGATGTAGCGGCTGTAGTAGGCCTGCAGGGCCTCGACGTTGTGGATCAGGGTGGTGCTCAGCCCGGCGCTGTCATGCTCGCCGGGCGCCTGCCCGGCCACCCGCAGCACCTGGGGCAACAGGCGCTGGCGCAGGTGCTGCCGGGTCAGCCCGGCGACCCGCATGGCCAGCACCTCGGCCCCGCCGTTGAGGGCGATGCGCAGTAGCGTCAGGCCGAGGAAGGCGCCCAGGGGCGTCCACAGCGCCGCAAGCGGCTGGCCCTCGAACAGGCCGGCCAGGGCCCAGGCCAGGCAAAGGGCCAGGCCGGCGTTGCAGGCGCTGACCGCGAGCTGGCCGCAAGCGGCCAGGGCGATGGCCGGGCGCAACGGCCGCGAGAGGTTCCACAGCACACGGCTCATGCGACCTCCCCGGTATCGCCGCGCGCCGCCCAGATGCGCTGGATGGGCAGGCCGCGCAGTGGCGCGGACTCGATCTGTTGCCAGCCCTGCTCCTCCAGCAGGCGCTGCACCGCGCCCAGGGCATGGCAGTCGCCGGCCTCGGTCAGGCTGAGCATCTGCGCGGCGAACAGGCGCGGAATGGGCTCCTGCTCCGCCGGCGCGTCCGAGCGCATGAAGCCGGCGATGAGCAACCGCCCGCCCGGTTTCAGCCAGGCCTGCAGGCGGCCCAGCAGGCGCCGGCATTCGGCCTCGTCGAAGTGGTGCAGGACCTGGCTGAGGATGATCAGGTCCACCGGTTCACCCGGCTCCACGGTGAAGATGTCGGCACCGATGAAGCGTGTGCGTTCGCGCACCCCGAAGGTCTCGGCGGTGCTCCAGAACAGCTCGGCACTGGCTGGCCA
Source organism: Pseudomonas sp. zfem003 (assembly GCF_032621675.1). NCBI lineage: Bacteria > Pseudomonadati > Pseudomonadota > Gammaproteobacteria > Pseudomonadales > Pseudomonadaceae > Pseudomonas > Pseudomonas sp. zfem003. The sequence goes on from NZ_JAVYJG010000001.1 coordinate 183,558, forward strand.
GTCCACCCCGCAGAGGCTCACCGCCGGGCACTCGGCCGCCAGGGTGAAGCCGTAGGTGCCGTTGCCGCAGGCCAGGTCCAGCACGCTCGGCTGCTGCCGCTGGGCCAGCCACGGCAGCACCTGCTGCGCCAGGCGCTGGGCGGTCACCCGCGCGGTGTTGGCGATGCCCCGGGAGAATTCGCCCCAGTACGGATGGTTGGCGGTCTCCAGGCCCTGGGGCAGAACGCTGCCACCGGCCACCACGGCGTCCTTGAAGTGGCGGAAGGCATCCCACATCAGGTCGGCGGTGTAGACCTGCGCCAGCCCACCCACGTAGTGCGGTGAGCTGCGCCGCAGAAAGCGTTCGGCCAGCTCACCCAGGCGGTAGTAGGCCTGCCCCGGCTCCTGGCGGAGCAGGCCCAGGCCGGCCAGGGCATCCAGCAGGATGCGGGTGCCGCGCTCGCTGGCCCCGGTGCGCTCGGCCACGGTGCGGGCACTGGCACCCTCGCCCAGGTGGTCGAACACCTGCAGTTCGATGGCGGCCCGCAGCACGCCGGCCCGTTCGACGCCCATCAGCAGGTCGATCACCGGTTGCGCGGAGACGGCCGGGCGTGGCACCTGCAGGCTCTGCAACAGGGCCGCCTGGTCGACCTTGCCGGAGGGCGCCAGCGGCAGCTCCGGCACGCAGGCCAGGGCGTCGGGCAACTGGCTGGGCTGGGCGCCCACTTCGTCATTGAGGAAGCCGCGCACCTGGGCGAGGGTCAGCGGCGGCTGCCCCGCCTTCATCACCACGAAGGCGTGCATGCGCGTGGCGCCGTCCTCCAGCGGGGCATTGAGGACTACGCACTGGGCGATGGCCGGGTGCTCGCGCAGCAGGTGCGCCACCTCCACCAGGTTCACCTTGTGCCCGCCGCGCATCACGGTGTCGGCGCGGCGCCCGACGATGCGCAGCCGGCCATCGGCGTCCAGCTGGCCACGGTCGCCCAGGCGCACCCAGCCGTCCGGGTGGCGGTACTGGCGGTCCAGTTCGGGGGCGCGGTAGTAGCACAGCGGCGTCATCGGCCCCCGTGCCCAGATCTCCCCCACCTCGCCTGGCGCGCATTCGTGCCCCTGCTCGTCGCGGATGCTCAGGCTGACCACTGCAGGGTCGGGTCGCCCGACGGTCTGCACGGTCACCTCGGGGGCGTCGTCCAGGGCGGTGTGGCAGGCCACGCCGTCCGCCGAGCCGTAGGACTGCACCAGGGCACAGCCGAAGTGCCGACGCACGCCGGCCAGGGTCTGGGCGCTGAGGGCCGAGCCGCCGCTGACGATGGCCTCCAGCGCGCTGAAATCCAGCGCCTGCCCTTGCGCCGATTGCAGCAGGGGGCTGGCCAGCAGCATGTCCACCATGTTGGGCCCGGCGAACAGGTGGGTAACGCGCTGCTGGGCGACCAGCCGCAGCACCGCGTCGGCCTCGAAGCGGTCCAGGCAGATCAGCGCGCCACCCAGGGAGGCCAGGGTGCAAGGCGTGCCCAGGGAACCGAAGGGCGACGCCAGGGGCACGGCGAACAGCGCCCGCATGGCCTCGGGCTGGCGCGCCAGGCCGTTGAGGTAGGCACTCTGCCCGCCCACCAGGGCGTTGTGGGAATACAGCACCAGCTTGGGCTCGGACTCGGAGCCCGAGGAGGCGATCAGCCGGGCGCCGGCATCCGGGTCCACCCGCTGGCCTTCGGTGCTCCAGGCCGGCCCCTCCCAGCACTGGTCCAGATCCGGCCAGTCCTGGTAGCACTCGCCGTGTACCAGCACATGGGCCAGCGCCGGCAACGCGGGGCGCAGGCCGTCCACCAGCGCGGCGTAGTCGGCTTCACCCACCTGGCGCTTGCAGATCAGCACCCGCGCGGCGGACTTGCCGAGCATGGCGAGGGTGTCGCGCTTGCGCCGCCCCAGGGGGTACGGCAGCACGATGCCGCCCAGGGCCGCCACGGCCAGGTCCACGGCGCAGGCGCGCCAGCCATTGGGCAGGTTCACCGCCACCACCACGCCAGGCCCGACGCCGAGCTGGTGCAGCACCTGGGCCAGGCTGAGGCTGCGCGCCCGCAGCTGGGCGAAGCTCAGGCTCGCCGCCCCTTCGGTGACGGCGACCGCCAGGGGCCGTGAGCGGGCAATGTCGAGGAAGGACTCGAACAGGCTCTTGTGGGGATAGATGCCCTCGGCCCGCCAGTGCGCGCGAAGGTGCGCGGGGACGCAGTCCGGCGCCGTGTAGCGGTCACCGGTGACAGGGGGCTGCACGGCGGACAGGTGTTCGTTTGCCATGGGGTATCGACCTCAAGCGTTGATGATCCAGGGGCTGGCGGTACGCAGGCCGTATTCGTCACGGCCCAGGGCACAGCCCAACCAGGGGTGGGCGCCGACATCGGCGGCGCAGCGGGAGATGCGGCTGGCGGGAATGCCCCGCGCAGCCAGGTGGGCCAGGGCTTCGCCACTGGCCAGGTGCCCAAGGCTCGCCACCTCGGAGGGGTCGGCACCGTCGAGCATCAGGTGGCCGTCGGCGCAGGCCAGTACCTGCCCCGCGTCGGCAATGGCGGCCTCCAGCAGCAGGCCGGCGGCACCGCTCATGCTGGAATCGAGGCCGCCGGCCAAGCCGTGGACGTGGCGCTGGTAGAGCGCGGCCACCAGGCCCTCGGCCAGGGCAGCGCCGCCCAGCACGTCCACCAGGGTGAGCAGCGCGCCGGCCGGGCGGTCGTGCTGCTGGATGCGGGCGGCCAGGCCGCTGTGGGCCTGGATCATGAAGTCGGTGCCCAGGGGGTCGTCCGCTCCAGGGTGGCGTCCGCAGCCGGAGGCCGAGCCGTACACCAGGCCCGGGGCATGGCGGCGCAGCGCCTCGGCGGTCAGCCCCAGGCGCTCGGCGCGTCCGGGCGCCCAGTTGTGCAGGAAGGCATCGCAGCCCTCCAGCAGCTGCCCCAGCCGGGCCTGCCCGGCTTCGCTGCGCACGTCCAGCTCGACCCAGGGCTTGCCCCGGTTGATCGCCTGGAAGTGCACGGACAGGCCGCCCACCAAAGGCGCCATGCCGCGCATCGGATCACCGCCCGGCGGCTCGATGCGCGTGACCTGCATGCCCAGTTCCCGCAGCAGGTGCCCCGCCAACGGCCCCTGGATCAGCCGGCAGGCCTCCAGCCCCGCGAGGCCGGCCAGGGGCTGGGCCGCGCTGGAGGGCGCGCGCGCCAGGGCAGCGGCCGATACGGGCGGGTCAAAGGCCCAGGGGCCTTGGGCGCAGTCTTCCCGGGGCGCCAGGCGCAGGGTGCAGAGGTTGACCCCGGCATCCCGGGCCAGGCAGTTCAGGTCGTCCAGGCGATAGCACGCACAGGCGCGGAACAGCGAGGGCGGCAACCACGCCGTGGCGGTGGTGTAGCGCTGCATGAACGGCGACCAGCCGGCGGCGATGTCCGCCAGGGACACCCCCAGGCCTTCCCAGAAGCGGCGCCAGGCCTCCGGGTCGAGGGCTTCCAGCTCGAAGCGCAGGCCCTCGCCACTGGTAAAAGGCGGGTGCTGCCAATCGGCGCCACCCGGCACCGGCAGCACCTGCCCGGCATCGTCCATCGCCAGGTACTGGGCCATCGCCAGCAGGCCGGCGCCGCCCAGGCTGAGGTGCACCTCATGGCTGCCGCTGCCCCGGCGCTGCCCGAGCAGGGCGGCCACGGCTGCGGTGGACGCCAGGGAGGCCGTCAGCACCGCGAGGTAGTCCACCCCCAGGGTGAACAGCCCACCGGCGCTGCGCCCATGCCAGCCCACCAGCCCGCAGGCCGCTTGGGCCAGCGCCTCGCTCACCGGCTGCACCCCGCAGGGCCAGCCACGCACATATAAGGTGACCCGCGCGCCGGCGGCATCCTCCAGCCAGGCCGTCAGTTGGCCATCCAGGCCTTGCACACCCGCTGCCGCGCATACCCGCGCGCCCAGCAAGCCCATGCGCAGGGCCAGCGCCTCGCGGGTGGCCTGCAGCCCGGTCGGGGCTTCGGCCAGACGCAGGGTCACGCCTTCCAGGGGCCGTATCGACATGAACAACTCCTTCGTTCCTGTTCGCGCTTCCTGCACCCGGAGCGCCGAACCCCTCTATCTCCAGGGCCTGCGGCAATCCGTTGCAGGTCGATGGGAGGATCATACTTCCTTGATTAATGCTAATCATTCGCATTACATATGCGCTCCGGCGATTTTCATATGCAGTTCCGGCGAGGCAGTTTTTTGCGCACTTCGCCTGTGCTCTGATGCGTCGGCGAACCCAGTCAAGGACGGTGATCACTGCGCCCGGATGGAGCCCCGCACAGGCACACCGGGCGAGTGATGAGGAGTGATTTGCTATGAACGGTTTGGCACAACCCAAGCTGGCCAGCGCCCAGCAACTCAAGGAATGGACACGCCACCAGACGGCATCGGCCCAGGGCCAGGCGCTGATCGAGCGGCTGGACTGCGAGGCCGGGTTCTCCCTGGTGCGCTCGCGGGTCTCCTCGGGCCGCATCCTGCGGGAGGTCTGCGAGCACGATGGCAACGACCGCACCCTGGTCATCACCTTCGGGCTGTCCGGCCAGTCCGAGTTTCTCGACCGGGTCGGCAATGCCCTGCCCTTCGCGGCGAACCACACCACGGTCTCGGTGTTCCAGGCCGGCACCGGCGAGCGTCGCTACGCCGCCAACGAGCCCATCCAGCAACTGCGCCTGGTGGTGTCGGAGTCGACCCTGACCCGCTACATCGGCCCCGAGCGCTGCGGCCGCCTGCTGGGCAAGGCCCTGAGCCACAACGAGAGCTTCCGGCAGATCGCCTACAACGGCAGCTGCAGCAGCGAACACCTGCGCTTCTTCAAGAACCCCCGGGTCGGCGAGCACGACGGCCTGCGCCAGCGCATCCATGCCCTGAGCCTGCTGGCCGAGCAGCTCAACCTGCTGGCCCCCGCCACGCCCCAGGCCGAGCGCATCAGCGGCCGTGACCTGGATGTGATGGAGCGGATCGAGGCCTACATGCGCGCCAACCTCGGCCAGCCGCTGAACAACGCCTGCCTCTGCGCCGCACTGGGCATCAGCGAATACAAGCTCAAGGAATGCTTCCGCCACGCCTACGGCACCAGCCCCGCCCACCACCTGCTGGAGATGCGCATGCAGCGCGCGCAGGAGCTGCTCGCCGCCGGCTACCGGGTCTCGGAGACGGCCTACCAGGTGGGCTACCAGCACCCGAACAACTTCAGCGCCGCCTTCCTCAAGTTCTTCGGCTACACCCCGAAGTCGGTACGCAGCGGCCGCTAGCCACCCACGAACGCCCAACCCGGGAACCTGACATGAACCACCTATCCAGCGCCCGCCACGCGGCGGGCGAAGGGGACGCCTGCGCCTTGCAAACGCCCCTCTGCCTCAACCTCAACGAATCCCCCTATGGCGTACCGCCGGCTGCGCGGCAGGCGGCCAGCGAGGCCATCGGCCTGTCCTCGCGCTACCAGTTCGAGCGGGTGGAGGCGCTGCGCCAGGCCCTTGCCCAGCGCCATGGCGTGCCGCTGGAGTGGGTCTCGCTGTACCCCGGCTCCAACCGTGCCCTGCACTACGCCACCCTGGCCTTCACCCGGGCCGATGCGCCGCTGGTGGTGGCCGCGCCGGGCTACCCGGTGCCCGAGCAGGCCGCACGCCTGCACGGCCGGGCGGTGTGCCGGGTGCCCCTGCTGGCGGACGGCGGGCACGATGTGCAGGCCATGCTCGCCGCCAGCGAGGGCGGGCTGATCTACATCGCCAACCCCAACAACCCCACCGGCACCGTCACCCCCCACGTAGCGCTGCTGGCTCTGGTGCAACAGGCCGGCGCCCTGCCCCACCCGCCGGTGGTGCTGATCGACGAGGCCTACCTGGAGTTCAGCGACGAGCCTTCGATGATCCCGGCAGTCAGCGCCCACCCCGGCCTGGTGGTCACCCGCACCTTCTCCAAGATCCACGGCCTCGCCGGGCTGCGCATGGGCTATGCCATCGCCCAGCCCGCCGTGCTGGACCGCATGCACACCCAGCCGGCCCACGACGTGCCGGTGCCGGCCGTTGCCGCCGCGCTGGCCTGCCTGCACGACGAGGCCGAATGCGCCCGGCGCAAGGCCGCCAACACGGCCCAGCGCGAGGCCTTCTGCGCCTGGCTGGACCGCCAGGGCCTGCGCTACAGCCCGTCCCGGAGCAACTGCGTGCTGATCGACTGCCAGCGCCCGGCCGCAGAGGTGATCGCCACCCTGGCCGCAGGCGGCATCCGCATCGGCCGCCCCTGGCCCGGCCTGGAACAGCGACTGCGCGTGACCCTCGGCACCCCCGATGAAATGACCCGGCTCCGGCACGCCCTGAGCCAGGCCCTCGACCTGCCCCGGAGCTGAACATGACTGCCTTTACCCCGACTCCCCTGCCCCGCACCCTCGGCCCCCTGGTCAGCGACCAGGCCACCCTCAGCGCCGAGGAGCGCGCCCGCTACAGCCGCCACATCCTGCTGCCGGAGTTCGGCCTTGCCGGCCAGCAGCGCCTGAAGAACGCCCGCGTGCTGGTGATCGGTGCCGGCGGCCTGGGCTCGCCGACCCTGCTGTACCTGGCAGCGGCCGGTGTCGGCACCCTGGGCATCGTCGACTTCGACCGGGTGGACGCCTCCAACCTGCAGCGCCAGGTGATCCACCGCATGGACACCCTCGGCGAGCTGAAGACCGAGAGCGCCAAGCGCACCATCGCCGCGCTCAACCCGCACGTGCAGGTGAACCTGCACGACCTGCGCCTGGACAACGACAACGCCGTGGCGCTGTTCCAGGGCTACGACCTGATCATCGACGGCGCCGACAACTTCGCCACCCGCTACCTGGTCAACGACGCCTGCGTCCTGGCCGGCAAGCCCTATGTCTGGGGCTCCATCTACCGCTTCGAAGGCCAGGCCAGCGTGTTCTGGGAAAACGCCCCCGGCGGCGGCCTGAACTACCGCGACCTCTACCCCGAGCCGCCCCCGCCGGAGCTGGCGCCGTCCTGCTCGGAGGGCGGCGTGCTCGGCGTGCTCTGCGCCGCCGTGGCCTCGGTGATGGGCACCGAGGCGATCAAGCTGCTGACCGGGATCGGCGAATCCCTGCTGGGCACGCTGATGGTCTACGACGCCCTGCGCATGCGTTACCGCTACCTGCCCCTGCAGCGCGATCCGCAGCGCCAGCCCATCACCGCGTTGCAGGACTACCCGCAGCTGTGCGGCCTGGGCCAGCCCGCGGCGCCGGCCGCTCCCGTGCCGGTGATCACCCCGCAGGAGCTGCACGCCCTGCTCGGCAGCGGGCAGCCGCTCCGGCTGATCGACGTGCGCGAGCCCAACGAGTGGGACATCGTCCGCATCGAAGGCGCCGACCTGCTGCCCAAGGCCCGTGCCCTGGCCAGCCTCGGCCAGGGGCCGCTGGCCGACCGCGAGCAGCCCTACGTGATCTGCTGCAAGGGCGGCAGCCGCTCCCGCGAGGTGGTCGAGGCCATGCTCACCGCCGGCTACCACAAGGTGCGCAACCTGCAGGGCGGCGTGCTCGCCTGGGTGCGTGACGTGGCCCCCGACCAGCCCCGCTACTGAGGACGGCCCGATGCTCACCCTGCCCGCCGCCCTGCGCGATGCCATTGCCCACCAGGCCCGCACCGAGCACCCGCTGGAATGCTGCGGGCTGATCGCCGCCGTGCCCGGCGAGCCCGGCAGCCTGCGCCTGGTGCCGATGCACAACGCAGCCCAGGCCGAGGACTTCTTCAGCTTCGAGCCCCTGCAGCAACTGCGCGTGTGGCGCGAGATGAACGGCCGGGGCGAAGTGCCCCTGGTGCTCTACCACTCCCACACCGCATCCCGGCCCTACCCCAGCGACACCGACGTGGAGTACGCCGCCGCCTTTCCCGAGGTGTTCCACCTCATCGTCAGCACCGATCCCCGCTTCGACCTGTCGATGCGCTGCTTCCGCATCGAGGACGGCCGAATCCTGGAGCAGCCGCTGGCCTTCGACTGAACCCCATGCCCCGACCACGAGGAACCGCCATGTCCATCACCATCCACATCCCCACCACCCTGCGCGACCTGACGGCCGGCGCAGCCCAGGTCAGCGCCCAGGGCGACAGCCTGGGTGAAGTCATCGATGACCTGGAGCGCCGCTGGCCGGGCCTGGAGCAGCGCCTGCTGAAGGGCCGCACCCTGGTGCGCTTCATGAACCTGTACGTCAACGACCAGGACGTGCGCTTCCACGGCGGCCTGGAGGCCCGTGTCGCCCCCGGCGACGAGATCACCATCCTGCCCGCCGTCGCCGGTGGCCAGGACTGCCGGAACCCGGCATAGGAGCGGCGACCATGGGATGCCCCTTTTCCGGCGCCAGGAACGCCCTGGCGCCCCGTACCGGCGACGGCCGCTACGGCGACTACCTGAGCCTGCAGCACATCCTGCACAGCCAGGTGCCCCGCTCGGGGGTGCCGGACGAACTGCTGTTCATCATCCAGCACCAGACCGCCGAACTGTGGATGAAGCTGATGCTCCACGAGCTGACCCTCGCCACCCACCACGTCGGCCGCCAGGACCTGCCCCGCACCTTCAAGGCGCTGACCCGCGTGCAGCGGATCATGGAGCACCTGATCCACGCCTGGAGCGTGCTCGCCACCCTCACCCCCAATGACTTCCTGGCCATGCGCCCGGCCCTGGGCAGCGCCTCCGGCCACCAGTCGGTGCAGTTCCGCGAGATCGAATTCCTCCTCGGCAACAAGTGCGCACGCCACCTGGAAGACCACGCCGAAGACCCGGCAGCGTTGCGCGCCCTGCAGGCCCGGCTGCTGGCGCCTTCGCTCTACGACGAGGTGGTGCGCCTGCTGGCCGCGCGCGGCCTGGCCATCGACCCCGCGCGCCTGCAGGCCGCCGTCGACGAGCCCACCGGCTACGACGCCTCGGTGGAGGCCGCCTGGCTCACCGTCTACCGCGCTCCCGAAGCCCACCGCGACCTCTACGAGCTGGCCGAGCAACTGGTGGCGCTGGAGGACAACGTCAGGCACTGGCGCTTCCGCCACATCGGCATGGTCGAGCGGGTCATCGGCCGTCGCCAGGGCACCGGCGGCAGCAGCGGCGCCGACTACCTGCGCAAGACTCTCGACACGCTGCTGTTCCCGGAACTGTGGAACCTGCGCACCGTCCTCTGAACCCAGGAGATTTCCCGATGGCAGAACATCGCACCGCCCTGATCGTTGGCGGTGGGCTCACCGGCCCGCTGCTGGCGTGCCTGCTGCAGCGCCAGGGCTGGCAGGTCACCGTGCTCGAACAACGCCCCGACCCGCGCCTGCACACCGCCCAGGCCGGCAAGTCGATCAACCTCGCCCTGGCCGAGCGCGGCCTGCAGGCCCTGCGCCAGGCCGGCCTGGACGCAGCCGTGCTGGCCGGTGCCGTGGCCATGCACGGCCGGCGGGTGCATGTGCCGGGCGTGCCGGAGCAATTCCACGCCTACAGTAGCCGAGCCGGGGACGCCATCTGGTCGATCCAGCGCGGCCGCTTCAACCGGCTGCTGCTGGACGCGACACAGGCAGCCGGCGCCCAGCTGCACTTCGACACCCCGCTGGCGGGTATCGACTGGGCGCGCCGCGAGGTCATCGCCGGTGGCCAGCGCTGGCCCTTCGACCTGCTGGTGGGCGCCGACGGTGCCGACTCCGGCGTGCGCCGGGCCATGGCCGAAGGCGGCCCCCTGGGCGAACGCCGCGAGCGCCAGCCCCACGGCTACAAGGAGCTGAACATCCCCGCCTCCGGGCGCCTGCTGGCCGATGCTCTGCACATCTGGCCCCGAGGCGGGCATATGAGCATCGCCCTGCCGAACATCGACGGCAGCTTCACCACCACGCTGTTCCTGCCCCACGACGACGGCAGCGCGGACTGCTTCGCCCAACTGCCGGACGGCCCCACCGCGCGACGCTGGTTCGACACCCACTACAGCGACCTCTCCGCCGAACTGCCGGACCTGGAGGCGGACTTCGAGCACAACCCCATCGGCCAGCTCGGCACCCTCTGGCTGGAGCGCTGGCACGCCCAGGGCTGCGCCGTACTGGTGGGCGATGCGGCTCACCCGATGGTGCCGTTCCACGGCCAGGGCATGAACTGCGGGCTGGAGGACGTGCTGGCCCTGGCCCGCCACCTGGCCCGGCCGCAACCCCTGGAGGCGGCCCTGCAGGCCTACGCCGAGGAGCGCCGGCCCAATGCCGGCGCAATCCAGGCCATGGCCCTGGAGAACTACGTGGAAATGCGCGAACGGGTGCGCGCAGCGGACTACCAGCTGGAGCGCCAACTGGCCGCGTGGCTGGAGGCCCGCCACCCGGGGCGCTTCGTGCCGCGCTACAGCATGGTCACCTTCAGCTGCCTGCCCTACGCCACGGCCTTCGCCCGGGGCGAGGTGCAGGCCCGCCTGCTGCGGGAGGCCGTGCAGGGTTGCGAGCGCTTCGAGCAGATCGACCTGGCCAAGGCCGAGCGCCAGTTGCTCGACCGCCTCGACCCGCTGCACCCCCTGGAGGGCGCGGCATGACGGCCCTGCATGACGACCCCTTCGGCCTGCACCTGCCCCTTGAGCAGCGCGAGCGGGCCTACTCGCCGAGCAGCCTGGCGCCCGGCTTCGCCGAGACGCTGCAGCGCTACCACCGTGACAGCCGCACCGCCGAGGCCCTCTGCGGCCCGGCCGAGGTGCTGCCCTACGGCCCCTCGCCCCGGGAGAAGGTCCTGCTGCTGCCCGCGCCCCAACCGGCCAGGGCCACCCTGGTGTACGTGCACGGCGGCTACTGGCAGGAGCTGAGCGCCGAGGACTCGCTGTTCCCCGCACCCGGGCTGTACGCCCAGGGCTACGACCTGGCGGCGGTCGGCTATCGCCTGGCGCCCGAGGCGGGCCTGGAACAGATCGTCGAGCAGGTCGCCAGCGCCCTGCTCCAGCTGCGGACGGCCCTGCTGGTACGGGGGCGCGTACCCCATCTGGTCCTCGCCGGCAGTTCCGCCGGGGCGCACCTGGTGGCGATGATGCTCAGCCACCCCTGGGAGGGGCCGCCGCCGTTCCAGGCGGCCCTGCTGGTCAGCGGCATCTATGAACTGGCGCCGCTGATCGGCACCTACATCGACCAGCCGCTGCAGCTCACGGCGGCGCGTGCCGCCGCCCTCAGCCCCCTGCGCCGGGTGCCCAGCTGCGAAGTCCCGGTGGCCCTGGCCTGGGGCGAGCGGGAAACCGACGCCTTCCAGCAGCAGAGCCGCGCCATGGCCCGCCACCTGGCCCGCTACCTGCCGGTCACCGCAGTGCAACCCTGCGCAGGACGCGACCACTTCGACATCCTCTTCGACCTCAGCGAGCCGGCCAGCCCCCTCGGCCGCTGCCTCGCCAGCCTCACCCCGGAGCCCATGCGATGAACCAGCGACCCTGCCTCAGCGACCCCGACGTCCAGGCCATGGCCCAGGCCGCCCGCGCCTTCGCCCGCCAGCAGCAGTGGCCGGTGACCGTGGCCATCGTCGACGACGGCGGCCACCTGCTGCACCTGCAACGCCTGGAGGACGCCAGCCCCATGAGCGTGGAGATGGCCACCGCCAAGGCCCGCACCGCCGCGCTGACCCGGCGGCCGACGCAGTTCTACGAGGAACTGATCCTCGGCCAGGGCCGGCTGTCCTTCCTCGCCACTCCGATGACCGGCCTGCTGGAAGGCGGCCTGCCGATCCGCATCGGCGACACCGTGGTCGGCGCCATCGCCGTCTCGGGCGTCACCTCCGCCCAGGACACCCAGGTAGCGCAGGCCGGGATCGACGCCCTGAACAGGGATTGAGCCCCGGCAGCCGCGCCCTCGTCCCTGGCGGTTCTGCTGCTTGCGGCGAACGCCCGGGGCGGCTTCACTGGCGCGGTCCGCCCTGCTGCCGAGGTTTCCATGTCCGTCGCCGAACTGCTCCAGCAACGCACCTCCATACGTGCCTTCACTGACCAGCCGGTGGACGCTGCCACCGTCCACGCCCTGCTCGATGCCGCGCGCTGGTCGCCCTCCGGCGGCAACCTGCAGCCCTGGCAGGTGATCGCCGTGGCCGGGGCCGAGAAGGCCGCCGTCGAGCGCCTGGCCACCGAGACCCTGCTGCGCAACCCGGCCGGCGAAGCCGACGAATTCCCCATCTACCCGGCCGCCCTCGGCGAGCCCTACCGCACCCGCCGCTACCAGGTGGGCGAAGCGCTCTACGCCCTGCTGGGCGTCCCCCGCGAGGACAAGGCCGGCCGGTTGCGGGCCCTGGCGCGCAACTTCCAGTTCTTCGGCGCGCCGGTGGGGCTGTTCTTCGTCATCGACCGCAGCATGGGCCACGGCCAGTGGGCGCACCTGGGCATGTTCATGCAGTCCCTCGCCCTGGTGGCCCAGGAGCGCGGCCTCTCCACCTGCATGCAGGAGGCCTGGGGCATGGTGCGCCAGAGCCTGCACCGGCACTTCGCCCTGGCCGAAGACCAGGTGCTCTACTGCGGCATGGCCCTGGGCCACGCCGACCCGCAGGCGCCGGTCAACCAGCTGCGCTCCGAGCGCGCCCCGGTGGAGGCCTTCGCCCGCTTCCAGGGCTTCTGAGGCCGGTGGCGGCAGGCGCGCTCGTCGGGACGGGTGCCGGCGCCACGGGCTGCCGCTACAATGCGCGCCTTGCCCGTGTCGCCTGATAAAGAAAAAACACCATGTCCTTGCCCAAGCACCACCTCGAACTGCTCAGCCCCGCCCGTGACGTGCACATCGCCCGCGAGGCCATCCTGCATGGCGCCGACGCCGTCTACATCGGCGGGCCGAGCTTCGGCGCGCGGCACAACGCCTGCAACGAGGTGGCCGATATCGCCCAGCTGGTGGAGTTCGCCCACCGCTTCCACGCCCGCGTGTTCGTCACCATCAACACCATCCTCCACGACGACGAGCTGGAGCCGGCGCGCGCGCTGATCCACCAGCTGTACGACGCCGGCGTCGACGCGCTGATCGTCCAGGACATGGGCGTGATGGACCTGGACATCCCGCCGATCGAGCTGCACGCCAGCACCCAGACCGACATCCGCACCCTGGAGCGGGCCAAGTTCCTCGACCAGGCCGGCTTCTCCCAACTGGTGCTGGCCCGTGAGCTGAACCTGCAGCAGATCCGCGCCATCGCCGACGAGACCGACGCCGCCATCGAGTTCTTCATCCACGGTGCGCTGTGCGTGGCCTTCTCCGGCCAGTGCAACATCTCCCACGCCCAGACCGGCCGCAGCGCCAACCGCGGCGACTGCTCCCAGGCCTGCCGCCTGCCCTACACCCTGAAGGATGACCAGGGCCGCGTCGTCGCCTTCGAGAAGCACCTGCTGTCCATGAAGGACAACAACCAGAGCGCCAACCTCAGCGCCTTGGTGGATGCCGGCGTGCGCTCCTTCAAGATCGAAGGGCGCTACAAGGACATGGGCTACGTGAAGAACATCACCGCCTACTACCGCCAGCGCCTGGACGGCATCCTGGAAAACCGCCCGGACCTGGCCCGCGCCTCCAGTGGCCGCACCGATCACTTCTTCGTGCCCGACCCGGACAAGACCTTCCACCGTGGCAGCACCGACTACTTCGTCACCGACCGCAAGATCGACATCGGCGCCTTCGACTCCCCCACCTTCACCGGCCTGCTGGTGGGCCATGTGGAGAAGGTCAACAAGCGCGACCTGCTGGTGGTGACCCAGGAGCCGCTGTCCAACGGCGACGGCCTCAACGTGCTGGTCAAGCGCGAGGTGGTGGGCTTCCGCGCCAACATCGCCGAGCCCAAGGGCGAATTCGAGGAAGACGGCGAGAAGCGCTACCGCTACCGCGTCGAGCCCAACGAGATGCCCGAGGGCCTGTTCCGCCTGCGCCCCAACCACCCGCTCTCGCGCAACCTCGACCACAACTGGCAACAGGCCCTGCAGAAGACCTCCTCCGAGCGCCGCGTCGGCCTCTCCTGGGTCGCCAAGCTGCGTGAAGAGCGCCTGGAACTGACCGCCACCAGCGAGGAAGGCGTCAGCGCCAACGTCGCCCTGGACGGCCCCTTCGGCGCCGCCAACAAGCCCGAGCAGGCCCTGGAGCAACTGCACGACCTGCTCGGCCAGCTGGGCACCACGATGTACCACGCCGACGCCGTGGAGCTGGACGCGCCCCAGGCCTTCTTCATCCCCAACTCCCAGCTCAAGGCCCTACGCCGCGAAGCCATCGAAAAGCTCACCGAAGCCCGCGTCGCCGCCCACCCCCGTGGCGGTCGCAAGGCCGAAACCAACCCGCCGCCGGTGTACCCCGAGGCGCACCTGTCGTTCCTCTACAACGTCTACAACCAGAAGGCGCGGGACTTCTACCACCGCCACGGCGTGCAGCTGATCGACGCCGCCTACGAAGCCCACGAGGAAGCGGGCGAAGTACCGGTGATGATCACCAAGCACTGCCTGCGCTTCTCCTTCAACCTCTGCCCCAAGCAGGCCAAGGGCGTCACCGGCGTGCGCACCAAGGTCGCGCCGATGCAGCTGGTGCACGGCGACGAAGTGCTGACCCTGAAGTTCGACTGCAAACCCTGCGAAATGCACGTCATCGGCAAGATGAAGGGCCACATCCTCGACCTGCCCCAACCCGGCAGCGCTGCGTCCCAGGTGGTCGGCCAGATCAGCCCCGACGACCTGCTCAAGACCATCCGCCGCGCCCCGCACTGACGACCGCCCCTCCAAACGCCCAGGCACCCGTAGCCTGGGCTTCAGCCCAGGACAACCCGCTCCCAGACTGAAGCCCGGGCTACACCACCACCACCACCCCGCCCCCACAACGCCCAAGCCCCCCGGACCCCGTAGCCTGGGCTTCAGCCCAGGAAAACCCACTCCCGGACTGAAGCCCGGGCTACACCACCAATACCCCGCCCCCACAACACCCAAGCCCCCGGACCCCGTAGCCTGGGCTTCAGCCCAGGGAACCGCTCCCGGACTGAAGTCCGGGCTACGCCGCGAACGCCATCGCCCGAACCTCTTGCCCTCACACCTGCCCATCCCTATCCTGCGCCGGTCACGGTCAATCCCGTGGCCGGGGTTGACAGCCCGAATTAGTAGGCGAGTTGCCTTCAGCCAAACCCGCAAAGCCGTAATCGGCTCGGCTGGCCTAACTGACGGTAAGCAAATGGACCTTAATTGGAACTTCGCCATGCATGACGCATATACCCCCATCACCTTCCAACGCCACTGCCACCAACTGCGCGCCGTCATGATCGACAACCGCCCCTGGTTCGTCGCCCTCGACTTCGCCCTGATGATCGCCGCCACCCGGCCCTACCGCCTGACCAAACGCCTCTACCCCCACCAATTCCGCTTCGCCTTTCTGCGCTACAGCACAGGCCGCTGCGAAGAGGTGGAACTGGTCAGCGAAGCCGGCCTCTACCGCGCCCTCTACCGCTTCGGTCACCCCGAGCACTGCGCCCTCAGCCAATGGCTCAGCGACGAAGTGATCCCCACCCTCCACGACTACCACCGCGACCCGCAGGCCAGCCCGCGACGCATCCTCATGACCTGGGCCAACCAGCGCATCGCCGCGCTGCACTGGCAAAGCGAAACCTGGATCGCCCGGCAGGACCTGCCGCGCTTTATGGCAGCGCATGACGACCCGTTGTTGGGGGATGGGCCGAGTTGGAAGCGGTTTTTCTAAAGTGCAGAAATGAAAAAACGCCGCATGGGAATGCGGCGTTTCTTTGTGGCCAGTGAGAGCGAGTAGACTCACGCGCGGTTTATCCAGCCTTCATGCAGAGAACGGATATCTCCTATGCAACGCATTGCAATCGCTGCACTCTCAGCCCTGATCTCCATGACGACGGTCGCAGACACCCTCGAAAGCGAACTTCAGAAGAACGGCTTGGTGCCCCAGGCCGTACCGAAAAGCGGCATCACTGGGAAAACACTGGACCTTGGCTCTTATCAGGTATCAGCAAAGAGTGACGAGCTCCTGATCAGTCACGATGAGCAGAGCATGGAACGCCCCCTGACCGAGTTGGAGGTCGATGGCGTGAAGATCAGGGGTACGGATCGCGGTGAATGGGGTGGGGAGCTGACCGTCACCTCGCAAGATGGAACGACCAGAACCTTGGTGAAGGAAAATGTCGTCAGCATCCAGAGGGTTGGCGGCTCGATCTTCGTATTTACCGGACTCAACCACATGGTGACCGACGTTGGCGCTATGTATGAGCTGACGGACGTCGTAGGTGAACCGAAGTTGACCAGAATCACCCTGCTTCCATCCGCCCCGGTGAGGATTCTCTTTGAACAGGGCGTTGCCTACATCCTGACTTACGACAGCCTGATTGCCGTGAACCCATCGCCTAAACGCGCTTCCATGGAGATGATCACCTACGACGCGCCCTGGTCGCGCTTCGCGCCCAATAGCCTGGTCAAGCAAGGCGACACCTTTGTAGTGGGCATGCACGCAGGCGTTACGGTGGTCAAAGCCAGCAGGTTTGGAATTCAAGACGTGAGGTTCTATGGGCCACAGGGAGCAGAAGAACTGCTCAAGCCGGAGACGATCAATCATCGCCTGCGCTGAGCAGTAACCCTCGCCCCACTACTCCCTGACATAAACCCCATCAAAACTCACATTCATGCCGCCGCAATTGTTGTTGTCATCCACGATCAGGAAGCGGCCGACCCGGCTGAACTCCACAGCGCAGTCGTACTTGCCGTCGCCTTCCTTGGTCATCGCGTAGCGGCCTTCTGGTTTGAGGGGGCCGTCAATCTGTCCGACGTGGGTGCTGGCACCGATGCCCCAGGTGGCATCGCCGGTCACGTGCAGGCCATTGCCCTGCTCTCGCTGCTCGATGGTGATGGAGCTTGACGGGGTCTTCCAGGTGCCCAGCCAGTCGGTGGGCTGGGACACGGGATCGGCTGCCGGTGCGAGGTTCTCCAGCACGATCCAGCCCACGGTTTCGCGCTTCTTGCCCTGGTACCAGGCACAGGCCCAGTCGCCTTCGATCTTGTTGACCAGCACCTCATCGCCCTCGATGACGTAGGCCTTCTGCATGCACCCCTCCGATTCGGGGCAACCCTCGGTGTCCTTGAAAAAGTGCGTCTGGTGCTTGCCCACGACGGTGTAGAGCTTGGTGAACTTGCCCTCGGAGGGGAAGTAGCCGTTCCTGCAACTGAAGGGCTCGATGTACTCGGCGTGGCTGGGCAGGCAGATGAATGCCAGGGCGCTGGTGAGCAGTAAGGGCGTGATCTTGTGCATGACGGGCCGTTCCTTGCCACGGTGAGGGCTGCGGGGCGAGGGGCCCTGCGGCGAAGAAGGGCCGGAATCTAGCGACGGGTGCGAGTGAGCGTCAACTAGCACAGCGGCACTAGGGCGAGCCGAGGGACAACGGGCGCTCCGTGGCGTCGGGATCGGGCGCTGTTCGGCTTCAACCCCCAACGCCCCTGGCACACCCCTTGCTATCCCCCCTCCAGGCCCCACCGTCGGGGCCCGACGGCAACGGCGCCGCCAACGGCCATCGCACTGTACGAAGGGTCGGGGCGGCGCCTTTTCATTTCGAGGACAGGGACACCATGGATCACGCCCGCCCGACCACCCGCCGCGATGCCCTGGCCTGGGTCGCCGGCAGTGACGCGCCCGAGAAGAGCGCGCTCGACATCGGCTTCATGCCGCTCACCGATTCGGCCTCGCTGATCGTCGCGGCCACCCAGGGCTTCGCCCAGCCCTACGGCCTCACCCTCAACCTGCATCGGCAGGCATCCTGGGCGGGGCTGCGCGATGGGCTCACCAGCGGCCGGCTGGATGCCGCCCAGGCGCTCTACGGGCAGGTCTACGGCAGCCACCTGGGCATCGGCAGCCCGGCCACGCCCATGGCGGTGCTCATGGCCCTGAGCCAGAACGGCCAGGGCATCAACCTGTCCGAGCCGTTGCGCCAGGCGGGCGTGACCCACGCCGAGGCACTGGTGCGCCATGTGCACCAGCACGGCGCACGGCTCACCTTCGCCCACACCTTCCCCACCGGCACCCACGCCATGTGGCTGGCCTACTGGCTCGCGGCTCATGGCATCCACCCGCTGCGCGATGTCGACACCCAGGTGGTGCCGCCGTCGCAGATGGTTGCGCACCTGCAGGCCGGGCGCATCGACGGCTTCTGCGCCGGCGGCCCCTGGGGCGCGCTGGCGGTGGAGCGTGGCCAGGGCTTCACCCTGGCCACCAGCCAGTCCATCTGGCCGGACCACCCCGAGAAGGTGCTGGGCGCCACCCGGGCCTTCGTCGAGCAGTACCCCAACTGCGCCCGCGCCCTGGTGATGGCGGTGCTGGACGCCAGCCGCTTCATCGAGCAGAACCCCGAGAACCGCCGCAGCACAGCCCAGTTGATCAGCGCCGAGGCTTACGTCGGCGCGCCGCTGGAGGTGATCGAGCCGCGCTTTCTCGGCCACTACCACGACGGCCTCGGCCACCACTGGGAAGACGCCCATCCCCTGCGCTTCTTCGACGAGGGCCGCGCCACCTGCCCCTACCTCTCCGACGGCCTGTGGTTCCTCACCCAGTTCCGCCGCTGGGGGCTGCTGCGGGACGACCCGGACTACCTGGCCATCGCCCGCCAGGTGCAATGCCTGGCGCTGTACCGCGATGCCGCCGAGGCCCTCGGCATCGCCGTGCCGGCACCGATGCGCAGTGCGCTGCTGATGGATGGCGTCGCCTGGACCGGCGACGACCCGGCCGGCTACGCCCGCCGTTTCCCCGTGCACGCGCTCGCCGATGCGACCGCCCCGCTGCTCTGACCCAGGGACGACCGCCATGCTGCGCATCCTGCTGATCAACGACACCCCGAAGAAGATGGGCCGGCTCAAGGCCGCCCTGAGCGAGGCCGGTTTCGAGGTGGTGGACGAGTCCGGGCTGGACATCGACCTGCCGCGCCGGGTCGAGGCGGTGCGCCCCGACGTGGTGCTGATCGACACCGAATCCCCCGGCCGCGACGTGATGGAGCAGGTGGTGCTGGTCAGCCGCGACCGCCCGCGCCCCATCGTCATGTTCACCGACGAGCACGACCCGGCGATCATGCGCCAGGCCATCCAGGCCGGCGTCAGCGCCTACGTGGTGGAGGGCATCCAGGCCCAGCGCCTGGCGCCGATCCTCGACGTCGCAATCGCCCGCTTCGAGAGCGACCAGGCCCTGCGCGCCCAGCTCAACGCCCGTGAGCAGCAACTGGCCGAGCGCAAGCGGGTGGAGCTGGCCAAGGGCCTGCTGATGAAGATGAAGCAATGCGGCGAAGAGGAGGCCTACACCCTCATGCGCCGCCAGGCCATGAGCCGGCAGCAGAAGCTCATCCAGGTGGCCGAGCAGATCATCGCCATGCACGAGATGCTCGGGCACTGAAGCCGGGCAGGCCGGGGCCGCGTGCCCCTGCTCGGGGCATCGTCCCAGCGGCATGAATCCCCCCGGCAGCCTGCCAACTGGCGTATCGCCTGCCCTGCCAGCCCTTTCCCGCACTTGGCCCGGCTCTTGCTGAGCCTCCCCCAGGTAGCCAACGGCGGTTGCCCACCGAACGGCAAAGGCGTCGCGTTTCCCCAGCCCAGCGGCTGCGGGATCGCGGCGCCTTTTGCGTTCCAGCCCCGGCGCAGGGGCAGCGCGGTGCAGTCCGCCCGCGCGTGTGACATCACCCGATCCAGCCCCGGCCATGACCGGCCGGGCGCGCCCGACCCCGTCCGGCGCGCATGTGCCGGAGGGACGCAACCGCCGTGCACTGCCGGGGGTGGTCCGTCCGGTTCCCCACTGATGCAGATGAGGAGTTCGTTCGATGACGAGTTTCTGGAAAGCGGGCCACACCCCGACCCTGTTCGCCGCCTTTCTCTATTTCGACCTGAGTTTCATGGTCTGGTACGTGCTCGGCCCCCTGGGGGTGCAGATCGCCACCGACCTGGGGCTGACCACCCAGCAGCGCGCCCTGATGGTCGCCACACCGATCCTGGCCGGCGCCGTGCTGCGCTTCCTGATGGGCCTGCTGGCCGACCGCACCTCGCCGCGCAGTGCCGGCCTGCTGGGCCAGGTCATCGTCATCGGCGCGCTGTTCGGCGCCTGGCAGCTGGGCATCCACAGCTACGAGCAGGCGCTGCTGCTGGGGCTGTTCCTCGGCTTCGCCGGGGCCTCGTTCGCCGTTGCCTTGCCGCTGGCCTCCCAGTGGTACCCGCCACAGCACCAGGGCAAGGCCCTGGGCATCGCCGGGGCCGGCAACTCCGGCACCGTGCTGGCGGCGCTGTTCGCCCCGGGGCTGGCCGCCCTGTACGGCTGGAACAACGTGTTCGGCCTGGCGCTGGTACCGCTGGTGCTGACCCTGGCGATCTTCGCCATCGCCGCGCGCAACGCTCCCAACCGCCCGGCACCCAAGGCCCTCGGCGACTACCTCAAGGCCCTGGGTGACCGTGACAGCTGGTGGTTCATGTTCTTCTACAGCGTCACCTTCGGCGGTTTCCTCGGCCTGGCCAGCACCCTGCCCGGCTACTTCCACGACCAGTACGGCCTGGAGCCGGTCACTGCCGGTTACTACACCGCCGCCTGCGTGTTCGCCGGCAGCCTGATGCGCCCCATCGGCGGCGCCTTCGCCGACCGCATCGGCGGCATCCGCACCCTGCTGGTGGTCTACACCCTCGCCTCGCTGTGCATCGCCGCCGTGGGCTTCCACCTCGACAGCGTCTTCGCCGCCCTGGCGCTGTTCGTCATCGCCATGCTCAGCCTCGGCGCCGGCAACGGCGCGGTGTTCCAGTTGGTGCCGCAACGCTTCCACAAGGAGATCGGCGTCATGACCGGGCTGATCGGCATGGCCGGCGGCATCGGCGGCTTCTGCCTCACCGCCGGGCTCGGCGCCATCAAGCAGCACACCGGTGACTACCAACTGGGCCTGTGGCTGTTCGCCAGCCTCGGCCTGCTGGCCTGGGTCGGGCTGTACGGCGTCAAGCTGCGCTGGCGCACCACCTGGGGCAGCGCCGCCCTCACTGCAGCGCGGGTATGAGCCTGCGCCTGCGGGTCGGCCAGGCCAGCGCCACCGGCCCCCGGCGGGACAACCAGGACGCGCTGCGGGTGGTCACCCCCGCCGCGCCCCTGGCGGCCAGCAAGGGCAGCCTGTTCGCCCTCGCCGACGGCGTCAGCCAGTGCGCCGACGGTGGCCTGGCGGCCCGCGCCACCCTGCAGGCGCTGGCCCTGGACTACTACGCCACGCCGGAAACCTGGGCCGTGGCCCAGGCCCTGGACCGCCTGCTGCTGGCCCACAACCGCTGGCTGCGCGCCAACGGCGGCGGCCAGCCGCTGCTCACCACCCTCACCGCCCTGGTGCTGCGCGGGCGCCGCTTCACCCTCGCCCACGTCGGCGACTGCCGCGCCTACCGCTGGCACGAAGGCCGCCTGCAGCGCCTCACCGAGGACCACGTCTGGGATCAGCCCGGCATGCAGCATGTGCTCAAGCGCGCCCTCGGGCTGGATCAGCACCTGGTGGTGGACTACCGCGACGGCGACCTGCACGAGGGCGACGCCTTCCTGCTGGTCAGCGACGGCGTCTGGGCCAGCCTCGGCGACGACGGCATCCGCCACCTGCTGCAGGACGAAGCCGACCCCGAAGCCGCCGCCCGCGCGCTGGTCAGCGCCGCCCACCTGGCCGGCAGCCAGGACAACGCCAGCGCCCTGCTGGTACAGGTCCAGCAACTGCCGGAACGGGCCCTGGCCGACGCCATGGCCGAGGTGGACGACCGCCCCCTGCCCCCCGAGCTGCGCCCCGGCCAACGGTTCGAAGGCTGGTGGGTGCAGGGCCAGGTGGCCGCCTCGCGCCAGTCGTTGCTGTACCGCGTGCGCGATGCCGCTGGCCAGGACTGGCTGCTGAAGACCCTGCCCCACGAGCGCCACGACGAACCGGAGGCGGCCATAGCCCTGCTGCAGGAGGAATGGTTCCTGCGCCGGGTGGCCGGCCGCCATTTCGCCGAGGTGCACCCCCTGCCCCAGCGCCAGCACCTCTATTACGTGCAGCGCGAATACCCCGGGCGCGACCTCGGCCGGCGCCTGGCCGAGGACGGCCCGCTGCCCCTGGACGCCTGGCTGCAGGTGGCCAGCCAGCTGCTGCAGGCCCTGGGCACCCTGCACCGGCGCAACGTGCTGCACCGCGACGTGAAGCCGGAGAACCTGCTGCAAGGCGAGGACGGCCAGCTGCGCCTGCTGGACTTCGGCCTCGCCTACTGCCCGGGCCTGTCCGCCGAGCCGGACGCAGGCCTGCCCGGCACCCCCGGCTACCTGCCGCCGGAAGCCTACGCCGGTGCAGCGCCGGCACCGGGGCTGGACCTCTACGCCGCCGCCGTCACCCTGTACCGGCTGCTCACCCAGCACTTCCCCCAGGGCGAGGTGGAGGCCTTCCAGCGTCCGCGCCTGGGGCCGCCGACGCCGGCCAGCCGCTACCGGCCGGACGTTCCGCCGTGGATCGATGCCCTGCTGGACAAGGCCCTGGCCCTGGACCCGACCCAGCGCCACGAAACCGCCGAGCACTGGTTGCTGGAACTGGAGCGCGGCGAGCGCCGCGACGACAGCCGCCCGCGCCCGCTGCTGCAACGGGCGCCGGCCGCCACCTGGCGCGCCATCGCCCTGCTGGCCCTGGCCGGCAACCTGCTGCTGGGGCTGGCCCTGCTGGCGCACCACGGCGGCGCATGACGCCCCCGGACGGCGCACGCGCCACCCCGCTTTTACCGTGCCGGGTGCCGCAACGCCGCGCCGGGCGGGCTCCGACGGGTTGGCACGCTGCCTGCTAGAGAGGTGTCGACACATTCACAGGCCCCTGCTCAACGGCGAGCGGGTGCCCTTCCCGATCGAACGGGACCTGGACAAAGGCGTCCTGCTGGCAACAGCGGGACGCCTTTTTTGTTTGCCCGGATTTTTATGCAGGAGCCTTCCGCATGAAGAAACTCAAGCTGGTGATGATCGGCAACGGCATGGCCGGAGTGCGCACCCTCGAAGAGCTGCTCAAGCTCGCCCCCGACCTCTACGACATCACCCTGTTCGGCGCCGAACCGCACCCCAACTACAACCGCATCCTGCTGTCGCCGGTGCTGGCGGGCGAACAGGCCTTCGAGGACATCGTCCTCAACGACCTCAACTGGTACGCCGAGCAGCGCATCCAGCTGCTGCTCAACCGCAAGGTGGTGGCCATCGACCGGCGCCGCCGAGTGGTCACCGCCGACGACGGCACCCAGGCCGAATACGACCGCCTGGTGATCGCCACCGGCTCCAACCCCTTCATCCTGCCGGTGCCGGGCAACCGCCTGGCGGGTGTGATCGGCTACCGCGACATCGCCGACACCCAGGCCATGATCGACGCCGCCCAGCGTCACAGCCACGCCGTGGTGATCGGCGGCGGCCTGCTCGGCCTGGAGGCGGCCAACGGCCTCAAGCAGCGCGGCATGGACGTCACCGTGGTGCACCTGGCCGACTGGCTGCTGGAGCGCCAGCTCGACCGCACCGCCGGCAAGCTGCTGCAGAGCGCACTGGAGGCGCGAGGCATCCACTTCCGCCTCAACACCGTCACCGATGAGCTGATGGACAACGGCGAGGGCCGCGTCTGCGCCGTGCAGTTCAAGGGTGGCGAGGTGGTCCCGGCCGACCTGGTGGTGATGGCCGCCGGCATCCGCCCCAACACCGAACTGGCCGAGCGCGCGGGCCTGCCGTGCAACCGCGGCATCCTGGTCAACGACACCCTGCAGACCTACGACCCGCGCGTGTACGCCGTCGGCGAATGCGCCAGCCACCGGGGCATCGCCTACGGCCTGGTGGCGCCGCTGTTCGAACAGGCGCGGGTCTGCGCCAACCACCTGGCCATGCTCGGCTTCGCCCGCTACCAGGGCTCGGTCACCTCCACCAAGCTCAAGGTCACCGGCATCGACCTGTTCTCCGCCGGGGACTTCATGGGTGGCGACGGCACCGAGACCATCACCCTCTCCGACCCCATCGGCGGGGTCTACAAGAAGCTCGTCATCAAGGACGACGTGCTGGTGGGCGCCTGCCTCTATGGCGACACCGCCGACGGCGGCTGGTACTTCCGCCAGGTGCGCGAGGGCGCCGACATCAGCGGTATCCGCGACCACCTGATGTTCGGCGAGAGCGCCCTGGGCGACGTCGGCCACCAGGGCCAGAGCAGCGCTGCGAGCATGCCCGACAGCGCCGAGGTGTGCGGCTGCAACGGCGTGTGCAAGGGCACCATCGTCAAAGCCATACAGGCCAACGGCCTGTTCAGCGTCGACGAGGTGAAGAAGCACACCAAGGCCGCCAGCTCCTGCGGTTCCTGCGCACCGCTGGTGGAGCAGATCCTCATCAGCACCGTCGGCGGTGCAGCGGATGTGAAGCCCAAGAGCGAAAAGGCCGTGTGCGGCTGCACCGAGCTGAACCACGGCCAGGTGCGCGCGGCCATCCGCGAGCAGCACCTGACCCACCTCGGCCAGACCATGGCCGCGCTGGGCTGGAACACACCGGACGGCTGCGCCACCTGCCGCCCGGCGCTGAACTACTACCTGATCTCCACCTGGCCGGGCGAGGCCCACGACGACCCGCAGTCGCGCCTGATCAACGAGCGCGCCCACGCCAACATCCAGAAGGACGGCACCTACTCGGTGGTACCGCGCATGTGGGGCGGCGTCACCAGCGCCGCCGAGCTGCGCCGCATCGCCGACGTGGCGGACAAGTACCAGGTGCCCATGGTCAAGGTCACCGGCGGCCAGCGCATCGACCTGCTGGGCATTCGCAAGGAGGACCTGCCCGGCGTCTGGAAGGACCTGGACATGCCCTCCGGCCACGCCTACGGCAAGTCCATCCGCACGGTGAAGACCTGCGTCGGCAGCGAGTTCTGCCGCTTCGGCACGCAGAACTCCACCCAGTTGGGCATCGACCTGGAGCACGACCTGTTCAACATGTGGTCGCCGCACAAGGTCAAGCTGGCCGTCTCCGGCTGCCCGCGCAATTGCGCCGAGGCCGGCATCAAGGACATCGGCATCATCGGCGTGGACTCCGGCTGGGAGCTGTACATCGGCGGCAACGGCGGAATCCGCACCGAAGTGGCGGAGTTCTTCGTCAAGCTCAAGACCGCCGACGAGGTGCGCGAATACAGCGGCGCCTTCCTCCAGCTCTATCGCGAGGAAGCCTTCTACCTCGAACGCACCGTGCACTACCTGCAGCGGGTGGGCATGGCGCACATCCGCCAGGCGGTGCTGGAGAACGCCGACAACCGCCGCGCCCTCAACCAGCGCCTGCAATACGCCCTGTCCTTCGAACAGGACCCGTGGCAGGCGCGCATCGCCGAACCGGCCCTGAAGAAGGAATTCCAACGCATCCCCGTGAAGGCACTGGCCGACGCCTGAGGCGTCGTGCCGCCCACCCGACCCGACCTGGAGAACGCCCCATGAACTGGCTCGACATCTGTGCCCTGGACGAGATCAACCCGCTGGGCTCGCGCATCGTCGCCGGCCCCGACGGCGACATCGCCGTGTTCCGCACCGCCGAAGACGAAGTCTTCGCACTCGACGACCGCTGCCCGCACAAGGGCGGCCCACTGTCCCAGGGGCTGGTCTATGGCAAGCGCGTGGCCTGCCCGCTGCACGCCTGGCACATCGAACTCGCCTCCGGCGAGGCGGTGGCCCCGGACCAGGGCTGCGCCCACCGGCACCCGGTGCGGGTGGAAGGTGGCCGCGTGCTGCTGGCCCTGCGCAGCACGGCCTGCGCCTGACCCGACGAGGACCACTCATGACCCGGACCACCGCCACCACCTGCTGCTACTGCGGCGTCGGCTGCGGGCTGCTGATCGAACACGACGGCGCGCGCATCCTCGAGGTCGCCGGCGACCCGGCCCACCCGGCCAATTTCGGTCGCCTGTGCAGCAAAGGCTCCAGCCTGCACCTCAGCGGTGACCCGGCGGCCCGCGCCCTGCGGCCGGAGCTGCGCCTGGCCAAGGGCCTGGCACGCAGCGCCACCGACTGGGACACCGCCCTGGAGCACGCCGCCGAGCGCTTCGCCACCACCCTCGCCGAGCACGGGCCGGACAGCGTGGCGTTCTACGTCTCCGGCCAGTTGCTGACCGAGGACTACTACGCCTTCAACAAGCTGGCCCGGGCCCTGGTGGGCACCCACAACATCGACAGCAACTCGCGGCTGTGCATGTCCTCGGCGGTGGTCGGCTACAAGCGCAGCCTGGGCGCCGACGCCCCGCCCTGTTCCTACGAGGACATCGAACAAGCCGACTGCGTGCTGATCGTCGGCAGCAACATGGCCTTCGCCCACCCGGTGCTGTTCAGGCGCCTGGAGGCAGCCAAGGCGCAGCGCCCCGAGATGAAGGTGATCGTCATCGACCCCCGGCGCACCGATACCTGCGAGCTGGCCGACCTGCACCTGGCGATCCTCCCCGGCACCGACGTGGCGCTGTTCCACGGGCTGCTGCACCTCCTGCTGTGGGAAGGCTGGGTGGACCACGGCTTCATCGCCGCGCACACCGAGGGCTTCGACGCCCTCAAGGCGCTGGTGCGCGACTACGGGCCGGCGCAGGTGGCGCAGACCTGCGGCATCGACGCGGCCGACCTGCAGCGCTGCGCCGAATGGATCGGACGCACACCGCGCCTGCTCTCGCTGTGGTGCATGGGGCTCAACCAGTCCAGCGCCGGCAGCGCCAAGAACAGCGCGCTGATCAACCTGCACCTGGCCACCGGGCAGATCGGCCGGCCGGGCACCGGGCCCTTCTCCCTCACCGGCCAGCCCAACGCCATGGGCGGCCGCGAAACCGGCAGCCTGAGCAACCTGCTGCCCGGCCACCGGGAAGCGGGCGATGCCGGGCACCGGCAGGAGGTGGCCGCCTACTGGGGCGTGCCGGCGCTGCCGGAGGCGCCGGGGCTGGCCGCCCTGGAGCTGTTCGAAGCCGTGCGCGAGGGGCGCATCCGCGCGCTGTGGATCGTCTGCACCAACCCGGCCCAGTCCCTGCCGGACCAGGCACAGGTGCACGAGGCCCTGGCCGCCTGCCCCTTCGTGGTGGTGCAGGAGGCCTTCGCCACCACCGAGACCTGCCGCCACGCCGACCTGCTGCTGCCCGCCGCCAGCTGGGGCGAGAAGGACGGCACCGTGACCAACTCCGAGCGGCGCATCAGCCGCGTGCACCAGGCCGTCCCGGCGCCCGGCGAGGCGCGCCCCGACTGGGCCATCGCCTGCGATTTCGCCCGCCGTCTGGAACGCCGCTTGCGCCCTGGCCAGCCGAGCCTGTTCGACTTCGACGGCCCGGCAGCGCTGTTCGACGAGTACAAGGGGCTGACCGCCGGCCGCGACCTGGACCTCAGCGGCCTCTCCCACGCCCTGCTGGAGCGCTTCGGCCCCCAGCAATGGCCCTTTCCCGCCGGAGCCCAGGCCGGCACGCCACGCCTGTACGGCGACCGGCGCTTCGCCACCGCCGACGGCCGCGCCCGCTTCATCGCCGAGACCTACCGGCCGCCGGTGGAGCGCCGCGATGCGCGCTACCCACTGGTGCTCAACACCGGGCGCCTGCGCGACCAGTGGCACGGCATGAGCCGCACCGGCACCCTGCCCCGGCTGTTCGGCCATGTGGGCGGGCCGCAACTCGGCCTGCACCCGGAGGACATGCGCCGGCGCCGGCTCGTCGACGGCCAATTGGTGCGGGTGCGCAGCCACCGGGGCGAACTGCTGCTGCCTGCCGTCACCGACGACGCGCTGCGCCCCGGCCAGGCCTTCCTGCCGATGCACTGGGGCGACCGCTTCCTCACCGGGCTGGGCAGCAACCGCCTGACCAGCCCGGCGCGGGACCCGCTGTCGCGCCAGCCGGAGCTCAAGCACGCCTGTGTGGAGGTGGAGCCGGTGGCGCTGCCCTGGCAGCTGTTCGCCCTGGTGGAGGGCGACCTGCAGGCCGCTTTCACCACCCTGCGCCCGCTCTGCGACGCCTTTGCCTACGCCAGCCTGGTGCCCAGCGGCCACGAGCGCGGCGCCCTGGTGATCCGCGCCGCCCACGGCGAGGCCCCCGATCCGGCGTTGCTGCAGCGCATCGACCAGGCCCTGGGGCTGCTGGACGGCCCGGTGCTGGCCTACGACGACCCGCGCCGCGCGGTGGGCAAGCGGGTGCGCATCGAGGGCGGCCGCATCACCGCCCTGCGCCTCGCGGGCGAAACGGCCGCGCGGGACTGGCTCAAGGGCCTCTGGCAGGAAGGCCGCGCCGACCAAAGCCTGCGCCGCTGGCTGCTGGCGCCCCTGAGCACACCGCCCAGCGGCACCCCCGCCGCCGCGCGCACCCTGTGCACCTGCATGAACGTCAGCCAGCCGGCGGTGCTGGCCGGCATCGCCCGGGGGCTGGACCTGGCGGGCCTGAAGGAGGAGCTCGGCTGCGGCACCCGCTGCGGCTCCTGCGTACCGGAAATCCGCCGCCTGCTGGCGGCGCCACAACGGGCAAGCGCCTGAGGAGGTTGCACATGAACGGCAAGGTCTGGCTGGTGGGCGCGGGCCCCGGTGACCCCGAACTGCTGACCCTGAAGGCCACCCGCGTACTGGGCGCGGCCGACGTGGTGATGATCGACGATCTGGTGAACCCGGCCCTGCTCGTGCACTGCCCCGGCGCTCGGGTGGTGCGGGTGGGCAAGCGTGGCGGCTGCCGCTCCACGCCCCAGGCCTTCATCCACCGCCTGATGCTGCGCTACGCCCGCCAGGGGCGCTGTGTGGTGCGGCTCAAGGGCGGCGACCCGTGCATCTTCGGGCGCGGCGGCGAGGAAGCCGCCTGGCTGGCGGAGCGCGGCGTGGACTGCGAACTGGTCAACGGCATCACCGCCGGGCTGGCCGGCGCCACCGCCTGCGGCATCCCGCTCACGCTGCGGGGCGTCAGCCGTGGCGTGACCCTGGTCACCGCCCACACCCAGGACGACAGCGAGCCGGAGTGGGACGCCCTGGCCGCCAGCGGCACCACCCTGGTGGTGTACATGGGCGTCGCCCGGCTGGCCGCCTTGCAGGCCGGGCTGCTCGCCGGCGGCATGGCGCCGGGCATGCCGCTGGCGATGATCGAGAACGCCTCGCTCCCCGAACAGCGCGAGCGCCGCAGCACCCTGGCCACCCTGTTGCAGGACGCCAGCGCCTTCCGCCTGAGCAGCCCGGCGATCCTGGTGATCGGCGAGGTGGCGGCCGAGGCGGCGGTCAGCGCCCTGCCCCTGAGTGCCTGACGGGGCCGCTTGCGGAAGCGCCCAGCGCATCACGGTACGCGGCCATGGGCGCGCTAGAATGCCCGCCCGCTGACCGTCAAGGAGACCGTCCCGTGAAGCCCAGGAATCCCATTGCCCTCCTCGCCCTGCTCTGGACCAGCTCACCCGCCTTCGCACTGGACGCCCAGGTGGTCGGTGCGCTGGAGAAGGCGCTGACCTGCCGACAGGCCCCGCTGGATGCCCGCGACGACGCAGTGAAGGCGCTGTTCAAGGCCAACGGCATCGTCGCCGTGGACCACGACGAAGACGGCCTGATCGACCTGGAGTACCACCTGCCGCAACCGGTCGAGGTGCTGGGCGTGCCGATCTCCACCCTCTGGTACCGGGGCGACAGCGGCGCGGTGTTCTACGCGCAAGCCACCGGCGACCTGGCGGCCTTCGTCGGCAGGACCGGCGTGCAGCCCGTGCCCAAGGATGAACTGGCCACCAGCGGCTGGGGGCGTGGGCAGTACCGCAAGGAGGTCGGCCAGGCCTCCGACGACACCCCCTTCCCGGATGCCTTCTTCGTCGGCACCGACAGCGCCTCGCCGCCCGGGACGTTCTACTTCGGCTGCCAGGTGTTCGACGGCTGACCGGCGCACGCCGCCAAGCCCCGCCGGGCGCTAGAATGCCCCACCCTTCTCTCCACTCAGGACACCCGCACATGGACCGTCGCCTCCATCGCCCCCTGCTCCGCGCCCTGCCCTGGCTGCTGGCGGCCGCCGCCAGCTTGGCCAACCCCGCCTGGGCCCGCGATGCACAGCCCTGTGAGCCCGCGTTGCTGAACGGCATCGCCCAGCAACTGGGCCAGAAAGGCTGGCAACAGCCGAGCTACGACAGCGAAGGCCCGCTGGTGGCCGCCGCCTGCAAGCGCTGGCCGGACGACGCCCGGCAGAGCGTGGTGGCCCTGGCCTACGACAGCGACGCCAGCGCTGGCACGCCCGGTGAACGCCTGCTGCACCTGCTGGTGGCACGGGTGGACAGCGCCAGCGGGCGCATCCTGGAGCGCCACGAAGGCAACCTGGAAGAAGACGCCCTGCTGGAGATCAGCGCCGACAGCCTCTGGCTGGACACCGCGCGCTACCGCCTGGCCAAGGACGTGCGTGCCTTCGGCGTGGTGATCAGCAGCCAGGCCCGTGGGCCCAGTTGCCCGGACGCGGGTCAGTTCGACGAGCTGACGCTGTTCGTCCCCGGCGAGGCCGCCACCCTACGCCCGGTATTCACCGGCTACCTGCGGGAGTGGATCACCGTGCAGGGCACCAGTTGCGTGAACAACGACCGCTTCCGCTCCGAGCACGCGCGGATGACCCTGGCCATCGGCCCGAAGAGCAGCCACGGGTTCGCCGACCTGATCCTCTCCGCCCAGGTGAGCGACGACGACGACAAGCCGCTGCGCACGGTGAAGAAGACCCTGCAATACGACGGCAAGACCTACCCCTACTCATCCACCGACACCTTCTGGGGCACCCTGAGCGTCGACTGAACCTCAGCGACGCCCGGCCAGGCCCTCCAGCGGGGCCCCCGGCCGCGCGCCGCCCAACAGCGGGAACAGCAGCTCCACGCAGAAGCCGCCCTCGGCGCGGTTGCTCAAGCACAACGAAGCGCCGAGGCGGCGGCTGATCATCTCCACGATGGCCAGCCCCAGGCCCGCACCCTGGGGGTTGCCGGCGCTGTAGAAGCGGTCGCAGAGGCGCGCCAGTTCGGCCTCGCTGGCCCCCGGCCCCTGGTCCAGCACCCGCAGGCGCACGCCCTGGCCGAGGGCGTCCACCTGCACCCGCACCTCGCTGCCAGGCGGGGTGAAGGTCAGGGCATTGCTGATGAGGTTCTGCAACAGGATCGACAGCGAGGCTTCCTCGCCCTGCACCGGGCACGCGGGCTCCCCTTCCAGCACCAGTTCCACGTCCTGGCGCAGGGCCAGCGGCGTCAGCTCCGCCAGCTCCTCGCGCACCAGGGCCGGCAGGTCCACGGGCTGCCGGGTGTCGATCTCCGGCTCCAGACGGGCCATGGTGAGCAGCTGGCTGGCGATGCGGGTGGCGCGGCCCACGCCCTGCTGGAGGAAGGCCAGGGCCTCGTCACGCTCCTGGTCGTTGTCGGCCTGACGGGCGTTGCGGGCGTGGATGTCGAGAATGGCCAGGGGTGTGCGCAACTCGTGGGCGGCATCGGCGATGAAGCGCCGCTCGCGCTCCAGCAAATTGCGCAGTTGCTGCAGCAGGCGGTCCAGGGCGCTGCGCACCGGCTCCAGCTCGGGCGGCAGCGGGCCGCGTGCCAGGGGTTCCAGGCTGTCCACCGGGCGGGCGCGCAGTTGCCGCGCCAGGCGCTGCAGGGGGCGCAGGCCCCAGCCCAGCAGTTGCCAGATCACCAGGGCCAGCAGCGGCAGCCCCACCAGGCTGGGCAGCAGGGCGTGCTGGACGATGCGCTGGATCAGGTCCTGGCGCAGGTCGTCGCGCTCACCAACCCAGATCAGCAGGCCCTGCTCGGCATCGTCCAGCAGCACACCGCACCATTCGTGGCCGTCGACGATGAAGTCCTGCACGCCCACCGCCGGGGGTTTCTGCAGCGCCGGAGCGTCGTCGGAACGCAGCAGCAGGCGGCCATCGCGGGACCAGATCTGGAAGGCCACGTCGATCTCGTAGGGGTGGGTCAGCACGCCCTCTGCGGAGCGCTCCATGGCCTGGTCCAGCGCCTGGCGCAGGCTCGCCCAGTCGGCGCGCTCCAGGCCCGGCTGCCGCAGCACGCCCTGCAGCAGGCGGGCGGTCTGCAGCAGCTGGGCGTCGTAGATGCCTTCGATTTCCCGGTGGCTGTCACGCACCGCCAGCAGGCCCAGCACCAGGCTGCCGATCAGGAACAGCGCCAGGGTCGGCGCGAGGATGCGGGTGCGGATGGCGATCATGGCGCGCGCTCCACCAGGTAACCGACCCCGCGCACAGTGCGGATCAGGCCGCTGTCGAGCTTCTTGCGCAGGTTGTGGATCAGTACTTCGAGGGTGTTGCCGGGGCCGCTCTCGTTCCAGCCGTAGAGGGTGTGGCTGAGGCGCTCACGGGTGACCACCGCCCCAGGGCGCACCAGCAACTGGTGCAGCAGCTGGTATTCCATGGGCGTCATCGCCACCGTCTGCCCGTGGTAGCGCACCTCCTGGGTCGCCGGGTCGAGGCTGACGCCGGCATGTTCCAGCAGCGGCTGCGCTCGCCCCTGGCAACGGCGCAGCAGGGCGCGGATGCGGGCCTTGAGTTCGTCCAGGTCCACCGGCTTGACCAGGTAGTCGTCGGCGCCGGCGTCCAGCCCCTGGATGCGGTCGGCCTTGCCGTCGCGGGCGGTGAGCACCAGCACCGGCACCTGGGTCTCCGGCCGGCTGCGCAGCTGGCGCAGCAGGGTGAGGCCGTCCTGGCGCGGCAGGCCCAGGTCCAGCAGCACCAGGTCGAAGGCCTCGCTGCGCAAGGCATGGCCGGCCTCCACGCCGTCGGCCACCCAGTCGAGGGTGTAGCCCTCCTTGCGCAGGGCCACGCGAATGCCCTGGGCCAGGGCGGCATCATCTTCGACCAGCAGCACGCGCATGGGGCGCTCTCCATCGTTCGGTGGCGGCCATGATGGGAATTCGCCGCGGCTTGGAAAGCCGGCAAATGTAACGCGCCATTACCCCCTAAGCCTTCGTTAAGCTTCGCGCCACAAGGTGGGCCCCTCACTGAAAAGGAGCCCCACCCATGCGATACCTGCTGCTTCCCACCCTGTTGCTGGCCAGCGCCAGTGCCGTTGCCGGCCCCACCTGCACCGAAGCCGAGCGCAGCACCTGGCAGGACCCGGAGCGCTTCCAGGCCAGCCTGCGCGAGCAGGGCTACGAGATCCGCAAGTTCAAGGTCACCGACGGCAACTGCTACGAGATCTACGGCTACGACAAGGACCGCCGCAAGGTGGAGATCTACCACGACCCGGTGAGCGGCAAGGCCGTGAAGACCGAGGTCGAAGACTGATGCTCAGCCCGACGACGCGCCGCTGGCTGGCCCTGCCGGCGCTCGCCACCCTGAGCTGCAGCCTGCTGCTGGCGGATGACCTCCTCCAGCAGCAGTTCACCCCCAGCAACCGGGCCGAGCTGGAGCTGGGCTACGTGGCGGTGCTCTGGCTGTTCAGCGCCGCCCTCTGGCTCTGCGGCCAACGGCTGCTGGTGGCGGGCATCCTGCTGCTGTTCGCGCTGATGCAGGTGATGCAGCTGGCCAACATCAGCTTCTTCGGCGAACCGCTGAGCGCCATCGACATCCAGGCCCTGCTCAACGACTCGGCCGAGGTGCGCGACACCGCGCTGTACAGCTTCACCCAGCACTGGCCGGTGCTGGTGTGCGTCGGCCTGCCCTACACGGCGCTGCTGCTCCTGCACCTGAAGGTGCGCCCGGCCCTGGGCCTGCCTTCGAGCCGCTGGGCGCTGCTGCTCATCGCCGTGGTGCTGCTGTCCAAGCCCTACCGCGCCACCTACCGCAACCTCGACGCCTTCGTCCCCAGCCCGGCCCGCAGCGGCCTGCACAACAGCCTGAACGCCTTCTCCGCCTGGGCGGTGCGCCTGGCCCTGCGCGAGGACACGCAACTGCCCCCGACCCCCTTCCAGCCCTACGGCCTGAGCGCCGTGCCCAGCGGCGCCAGGCATGTGTGGCTGGTGGTGGCGGACTCCCTGCGCAGCGACCGGCTCGGCGTGTTCGGCTACGACCGCGACACCACCCCGCGCCTGCAGGCCTACCTGCGCGACCACCCCGACGCCTTGCTGCGCCCTGGCGTGGCGGCCGGCGTGGCCACCGACGTGAGCCTGCCGTACCTGCTCAACCCCATCCGCGAACCCGGCCAGGACCCGCTGCTGCGCACCGGTCAGGTCAACCTGTTCCGCTTCGCCCGGGAAGCTGGCTTCCGCACCCACTGGATCTCGTCCCAGGAGTCCAAGCTGCTGGCGCACCTGGGCAGCCGCTACCTGGACGTGTCGATCACCCGCGAGGACCACCCGCTGCGCTTCCTCCAGCGCCAGGACCGCACCCTGCTGGAGCTGCTGGCCCAGCAGCACTGGGGGCCGCGCAACTTCGTGGTGCTCAACCTGCGCACCGCGCACCTGCCCTACGCAAACAACTACCGCCACGAGGCGCGCGTTGCGCCCTGGCCGGACCAGGACGCCGCCGACCAGGCCAACGCCTACGACAACGCCATCCACTACCTGGACGAGCTATTGGGCGAGGTGCTGGAGGCGTTCGACCGGCTCGAAGGCGAGCGCTACCTGGTGATCACCGGTGACCACGGCCAGCGCCTGGGCGAGGACGGCCACTGGGGCCACAACGACCTGGTGCCGGAGGTCAGCGACGTGCCGGTGATCGTCATCGCCCGCGAGGCGCCGGAGGCACCGCTGCAGCAGCTGGCCAGCGAACGCTGGATCAGCCACTACGAGGCCGGCGCCTGGCTGGCGGCGCGCCTCGGCACGCGGATCGACAACCCCAACCTGCGGCCTGGCGAGCACTTCGTGCACGGCAAGCTGCTGTTCACCGACAACTTCATCCAGCGCGTCTGCGAGTCGGACGACGGACTGGTGCACCAGCCGCCGAAGCAGCTCAGCCTGCTGCTGAAACGCCCGGACGAAGGCGCCTGCTCGCCCGGCTAGAAGTACTTCAGCCAGGCAAGGTCGCGCCGCCGCGCCTTCAACCGGGCGAAGGCGCGCACCGGCGGGAACAGCGCCACCGCCAGCACTGCGCTGGCCAGCCACAGCGCCCAGACGCCGTCGAAGCCGAACAGCGTGCCCTGGTTGGCGCCGAAGATGGCCAGGCACGCCAGGTAGAGCAGCTTCAGCACGTAGAGGTGCAGCAGGTAGAAGAACATCGGCGCGGCGCCGAAGGTGGCCAGCAGCGGCACCAGGCGCGCCTGGCCGATGCGCTCGAAGGCCCGCAGCAGCCACAGGCCGAGCCCCAGGGTGAGGGCCA
This sequence comes from Pseudomonas sp. zfem003, assembly GCF_032621675.1. NCBI lineage: Bacteria > Pseudomonadati > Pseudomonadota > Gammaproteobacteria > Pseudomonadales > Pseudomonadaceae > Pseudomonas > Pseudomonas sp. zfem003. The sequence continues at coordinate 218,637 of NZ_JAVYJG010000001.1, forward strand.
AGAACAGCAGCGACGGCGGGTACTTGGTGATGTTGAAGAAGGCCATCAGTGTGTGGGTCAGGTCGGCGCCCGGCACCCAGGGCCGTTCGCCGTAGCCGTTCACCAGGCGCAGCAGCACGAAGAGCAGCAGGCACGCCGCGCCCGTCATCCACAACCGGTGCTGGCGCCTCTCCGCCTGGCTGCCCCGGCCGAACCAGGGCCCCAGGGCATAGCCCAGGGCGATCACGCCGATCCACGGCAGCACCGGGTAGGAGGTGCGCAGGCGCAGGCCCTCGCCCAGCTCGATCCAGCCCCGGTCATGCAGCACCGCCCACGGGATGTGCGCCCAGGTGCCGAGCTCGGCATGCACGCCATCCAGCAGGTTGTGCCCGGCCACCAGCAGCAGACCGAGGGCCACCAGCGCCGGGCGCGGCAGCCAGACCAGCGCGGAGAGCGCCAGCATGCTCAGGCCGATGGCCCAGATCACCTGCAGGTACATCACGCTGGGCGGCCACTGGAAGGTCCAGGCGAAGTTGACCAGGGTGAGCTCCAGCACCACCAGGAACAGCCCGCGCTTGAACAGGAAGGCCGACACCGCTGCGCGCCCGTCGTGCTTCTCGCCGTACAGGTAGGCGGACAATCCGGTCAGCAGGATGAACACCGGGGCGCAGAGGTGCGCCAGGGTGCGGCAGAGGAACAGCGCCGGGTCGGTGCTGGCCACGTCCATCGGGTCCCCCACCTGGTGGTGCAGGTAGAAGGTCTCGCGGACGTGGTCCAGCAGCATGAAGAGGATGACGAGGCCCCGCAGGGCGTCGATGGATTGCAGGCGGGTCTGGGGCGTGAGGGGCATGGGCGGGCTCTGTTTTGAAACGTAATAAGATTACGTTTCGGCGCAATCCGTGCCAAGCGAGAACTCATCCCATCCACATCTGCCCGGCCTTCAGCCTCCCGGCCGCTTGACGAAATAGCGCGCCGGTGTCTGCCCGAAGACCTTGCGGAACATGGCGATGAAGTTGCTCGGCGAGGCGTAGCCCAGGGCATCGGCCACCACCGCCACCGGGTCGCCCTGGGCCAGGCGCTCCAGGGCGTGCACCAGCCGCGCCTGCTGCCGCCACTCGGCGAAGGCCATGCCGGTCTCGGCGATGAACAGGCGCCGGGCGGTGCGCGGCGACAGCCCGGCGGTTTCGGCCCAGGCCTCCAGGCTGCGGGTGTCCGCCAGGTTGGCCAGCAGCCCACGGGCGATGGGCAGCACCCGGCGGTCGGTGGGCATCGGCAGGTGGAGCGGCTCGGTGGGCGCGGCGACGATCTCGTCCAGCAGCACCTGCACCAGACGCTCGCGCTCGGGGGTCAGCGCCTCGCGGGGGTTCCAGCTGGCCGCGCGGCTCACCAGCGCGCGCATCACCTCGCCTACGCCCATCACCTGGGGATGGGCCGGCAACCGAGCGCAGCCCGAAGGTTCGATCAGCACGCTCCACCCGGACAGCACGCCGCTCAGGCTCGCCCAGTGGGGCACCCCCGGCGGCATCCAGGCGGCGCGGTACGGCGGCAGCACCCAGGAGCCCTGGGCGGTGCGCACGTGCACCAGGCCCGTCTCGACGCAGGTGAGCTGCCCGCGCTGGTGGCGGTGCCAGTCGGTTTCCTGGCTGCCCAGGCGGAAGACGTGGTCGGGCTCGTGGCCGCCGCGCAGGGCGATGAGCAGCGGACCGCCGAGCAGGTCCGTCAGGTCGGCTTCATTGATGGTGGCGATCTCCGGCGTGGCAGTTTTGCAACATAGCTTGTCCGGATGCGGTTATCGGAACAAGCGCCCTCGCCCCGATCCTGATGGCGAACCCCGGATTCCCGGACTCATCAGGAGACACCGATGAACACCCTCGCCACCGGCCAGCGGGCGCCCGCGCCCACGGCCCTGCTCAACCCCGGCGCGCCCCTCTGGCTCGCCACCCTGATCGCCTGCCTGGCCTCCTTCATGGTGGTGATGAACGGCGCCATCGTGAACGTCGCGCTCCCTTCCATGGCCCGGGACCTGGGGCTGGACGCGGGCAGTCGCCAGTGGGTGGTGGACGCCTACCTGGTGGCACTGGGCGGGCTGATGCTGCTGGCCGCACGGCTGGCCGACCGCCTCGGCCGGCGCCGGGTGCTGCGCGCCGGCCTGGCGCTGTTCAGCCTGGCCAGCCTGGTCGGCGGCCTGGCCCAGGGCCCGGCGCTGCTGGTGGCGGCGCGGGCCTTCCAGGGTGCGGGCGCGGCGGTGCTGGCCACCTCGACCCTGGCGGTGATCGTCGGCGCCCACGGGCCGGGCGCCGGGCGGGACCGCGCCATCGCCCTGTGGACCGCCTCTGGTTCCCTGGCGGCGGCCTTCGGCGTGCTGCTGGGCGGCCTGCTCACGGCCTACGCCAGCTGGCGCTGGGTGATGTTCGTCAACGTGCCCCTGGGCATCGGCCTGTTCGTGCTCGCCTCAAGCCCCCTGGCGCCCGGCGTGCCGACGAACCCCAAGCCGCTGGACGTGGGCGGTGCGCTGACCGTCACCGGCGCCGCCAGCGCCCTGGTCTACGCCCTGGTGAGCAGCATCGGTCTGGGCTGGGGCGCGCCAAGGGTGCTGCTGGCGCTGGGCCTGGCGGCGCTGCTGGGCGTGGCCTTCCTGATCATCGAGGCGCGGGTGCGCGAGCCGCTGGTGCGCCTGGGCCTGTTCCGCCAGCGCAACGTGGCGCTGGGCAACCTGTTGCTGCTGAGCCTGGGCGCGACCCTCACCGCATCGCTGTATTTCCTGGCCCTGGCGCTGCACGAGGTGGCCGGCCTGGGCGCCCGTGACACCGGCCTTGCCATGCTGCCGACCTGCCTGGCCATCGCCAGCGCCGCCCTGGGTGCCCGCTGGCTCGCCGCAAAAGGGATACGCCACCTGCCCAGCCTCGGCGGGGTGCTGGCGGCGCTGGGCTTTCTCGGGCTGGCCTGGCTGCCGAAGGAGGTGGACCTGCTGCGCCATGTGGCGGGCCCGACCCTGCTGCTGGGCACCGGGGTCGGACTGATGCTGGCCACGGCGGTGCACGCAGCCATCGCCGGGATCGCCCCGGCGGACACGGCGCTGGCCTCCGGCCTGCTCAACACCTCGCGGCAGCTGGGCGGCGCACTGGGGATCGCGGTATTCGTCAGCCTGGCCCATCACACCAGCGCCCAGGCACTGGCCGCCGGGCTGGATGCCGGGGCGGCAACCCTGGCGGGCTACCACGCGGCCTTCGTCGCCATCGCCGGGGTCAGCCTGCTGACCGCCCTCCTCGCCCTGGGCCTGCGCCGTGCAGGCTGATCCGGCTCAGAGTTCGCGGGACATGAACTGGTGGATGCGCTCGCGCAGCCAGCGCTCGGCGGGGTCGTTGTCGTGGGCGCCGCTCCAGACCATGGACAGTTCGGCCTTGTCCACCTCGAAGGGGGCGTCGTCGGCGCGCAGGCTGCCGTCGTCCACCAGGGTGCAGGCGGCGTAGTCGGGCACCGTGGCGATCATCTCGGTGCCCCGCAGCAGCGCCCGTAGGCTGCCGAACTGAGGCACCGCGAGCACCACCTGGCGGCTGCGGCCGATGCGCGCCAGGTCCTGGTCGATGTTGCCGGAGAGGTCGCCGGAGAACGACACCATCACGTGGCGGCGGGCGCAGTAGTCGTCCAGGGTCAGCGGGCCGGGGCGGTCGTCGCCGCGCAGCACCTTGACGCCGATGTCGCGCAGCTTGCGGCGCTTGGCGTTGGCCGGCAGGTCGGTGGTGTAGCTGACGCCGACGGTGATCTCCCCCGAGGCGAGCAGCGCCGGCATCAGCAGGAAGTTGGCCCGGCGCACCACCACCACGATGTTCGGCGCCTCTTCCTGGAGGGCGTTCAGCAGCGCGGGGAACAGGCCGAACTCGGCGTCGTCGGAAAGCCCGAGGCGGAACACGTTGGTGCTGGTGGCGGGGTCGAAGCTCTTGGCCCGGCTGACGGCAGCGGAGATCACGTCCATGGCCGGGCGCAGCTCGGCGAAGATCTCCTGGGCCCGGCTGGTGGGCACCATGCCCCGGCCGCTGCGGATCAGCAGCGGGTCGTCGAACAGATCGCGCAGGCGCGCCAGGGCGGCGCTGACGGTGGACTGGGAAAGGAACAGCTTCTCGCCGACCCGGGTGAGGTTGGGTTCGAGCATCAGGGCTTCGAAGATCACCAGCAGGTTCATGTCGACGCGGCGGAGGTCGTTGCGGTTCATGGGCGCATCCGGGCAGTGGCTGAGCGGGCTATTCAAGCATGGGCCCGCCCACCTGGCTTGCACGGATGTGCCTTGACGGCGCGCCCCGGTCACCGCGACCGGGGCGTGCCCGAGGCTCAGGCGCCCGGCACCTGCAGGGCGCGGGGGCGCTGGCTGCGCTGCTCGTCCTGGTTGTGGCTGGCCGGCTGCAGCACGAAGTCGAACTGCAACTCGGCACAGGGGCCTTCCACGTCGTGGGCGCTGCCGCTGGCCAGGTGGGTTACCTCGCCCACCAGCCCTTCGCGGGTGGCGTAGGCGAAGTCGTCCCACAGGTAGCGGTCCCCGGCGAGGTTGATCTGGGTGGTCAGGTGGCGGTGGCCGCCGGCCGAGATGAAGAAGTGGATGTGCGCGGGACGCTGGCCGTGCCGGCCGAGGCCGTCAAGGCATTCCTGGGTCGGGCCCTGTGGGTCGCAGCCATAGCCGGAGGGAATGATGCTGCGGGCGCGGTAGCGACCCTCGGCGTCGGTGACGATGCGGCGACGCAGGTTGTACTCGGATTGGCTGGAGTCGAAGTAGGAATACAGGCCCTTGGTGTTGGCGTGCCACAGGTCAACCACCGCGCCGGCCAGCGGGCGACCGTCGGTGTCGCGCACCGTGCCTTCGAGGAACAGCGGGATGCCCACGCCGTCTTCGCTGCCGTCGTCCAGCCGTGCGAAGCCCTCGCTCAGCGGCGCCCCGGCCACGTAGAGCGGGCCTTCGATGGTGCGCGGGGTGCCGCCGGTACGCCCGGCCTCGGCGTCGCGGGTGTCCTGCAGCATGTCGAGGAAGCGCTCCAGGCCCAGCCCTGCCACCAGCAGGCCGGCCTCGCCACGGGCGCCCAGGCGGTTGAGGTAGTCGACGGCCTTCCAGAACTCGTCATCGGTGATGGCCAGCTCTTCGATCAGCCGGGCGCCATCCTGCAGCACCCGCTGGACGATGCGCTTGAGGCGCGGGTTGCCGGCGTCGTTGCCGAAACCGGCCGCCTGCTCGAAGAAACGCTGGAGTTCGGCAGTCTGGGAAATCTTCACGGTCATGGGGGTCACCTCATTGTTCTTGTTCAGGGCGTTCGGGGCTCAGCGGTCGTCATCATGGATCGACGAGGGGTGGCGGCAGAGTCCGTCGATCTCGATGTCCATGTAGGGAAACAGCGGCAGTTGCATCAGGGTGTCGTGCAGCGCTTCGACGCTGGGCACGTCGAACACGCTGTAGTTGGCGTAGTGCCCGGCGATGCGCCAGAGGTGGCGCCAGGTGCCCTCGCGCTGCAGGCGCTGGGCCAGGGCCTTCTCGTCGGCCTTGAGCCGGGTGGCCCGCTCCGGGTCCATGTCGGCGGGCAGGCGGACGGTCATCTTCACGTGGAACAGCATGGTCGGGGTCCTCCGGGGTCAGGAACGGCGGAAGCGCGCCAGGCGCTCCTCGTCCAGGGTCAGGCCGATGCCGGGGGTGCGCGGCACCTGCAGCTGGAAGTCACGGTAGACGGGGGGCTCGGTGACGATCTCCTCGGTCAGCAGCAGCGGCCCGAACAGCTCGGTGCCCCAGGTCAGCTGGCGCAGGGTGAGGAAGGCGTGGGCGGAGGCCAGGGTGCCGATGGCGCCTTCGAGCATGGTGCCGCCGTAGAGCGCCACGCCCGCCGCCTCGGCGATCTGGGCAGTGCGCAGCACGGCACGGGGGCCGCCGTTCTTGGCGATCTTCAGGGCGAACACGCTGGCGGCGCCCTCGGCGGCGAGGCTGAAGGCATCCTCGACGCTCTCGATGGACTCGTCCGCCATGATCGGCGCCGGGCTGGAGCGGTTCAGGCGCACCTGACCGCTGCGGTTGTAACGCGGGATCGGCTGCTCGATGAGGTCGATGCCGTGCTCGCCGAGCACCCGGCAACCGCGGATCGCCTGGGACTCGTCCCAGTGCTGGTTGACGTCCACGCGCACGCTGGCGCGGTCGCCCAGGGCGCGCTTGATGGCCACCGCGTGGGCCAGGTCCTGCTCCAGAGGGTTGGCGCCGATCTTCAGCTTGAACAGGCGGTGGCGACGCAGGTCGAGCATGCGCTCGGCCTCCTCGATGTCGCGGCCGGTGTCGCCGCTGGCCAGCGTCCAGGCCACTTCCAGGCCCTCGCGCACGCGGCCGCCGAGCAGTTCGCTGACCGGCAGCCCGAGGCGCTTGCCCTGGGCGTCCAGCAGGGCCGTCTCGATGCCGGACTTGGCGAAGGTGTTGCCCTTGGCCACCCGGTCCAGGCGCTGCATGGCGGTGTTGATGTTGTCCGCCGGCTGGCCGATCAGCGCCGGGGCCAGGTGCGCGTCGATGTTGGCCTTCATCCCTTCCGGGCTCTCGTAGCCGTAGGACAGCCCGCCGATGGTGGTGGACTCGCCGACGCCCTCGACGCCGTCGCTGCAGCGTAGGCGCAGGATCACCAGGGTCTGCCGCTGCAGGGTGTGCATGGCCAGCTTGTGGGGGCGGATGGTCGGCAGGTCGACGATGCAGGTGTCCAGCCGTTCGATCAGGGGGGTACTCATGGGTGTGCTTCCGTGGCGCAGGATTCGGCTCGCTCGATACCCTGCAAGTCTGGGTTTGGGTGGACGAACATTGCGCCAGCGGGAACTACAGGTCCAATATCATCTCCCTCTTCTTTCATACCCGGGAGGTATCGTGGAACTCAGGCACCTGCGCTATTTCCAGGCCGTGGCGGACACCCTCAACTTCACCCGCGCGGCCGAGCGCCTGCACATCGCCCAGCCCCCGCTGAGCCGGCAGATCCAGCAACTGGAGGAGGAGCTGGGCACGCCGCTGCTGGAGCGCGGCCGACCGCTGCGGCTGACCGAGGCCGGTCGCTACTTCCATGAACAGAGCGCAGCCCTGCTGCAGCAGGTGCAGGCTCTCTGCGACACCACCCGGCGCATCGGCCAGGGGCAGCGGCAGTGGCTGGGCATCGGCTTCGCACCTTCCACGCTCTATGCGGTGCTGCCGGAGCTGATCCGCGAACTGCGCCAGGACCCGGACCTGGAGCTGGGCCTGCAGGAAATGACCACCCTGCAGCAGGTGGAGGCGCTGAAGAGCGGGCGCATCGACATCGGCTTCGGGCGCATCCGCTTCGACGATCCGGCCATCCACCAGCAGGTGCTGCGGGAAGACCCGCTGGTGGCGGTGCTACCTGCCGGCCACCGGCTGCTGGGGCGCCCGGTGTCGCTGCAGCAGCTCGCCGACGAACCCTTCGTGCTCTACCCCGCCAACCCGCGCCCAAGCTACGCCGACCACGTGCTGGCGCTGTTCGCCAACCGTGGCCTGGCGGTGCGCGTCGGGCAGTGGGCCAACGAGCTGCAGACCGCCATCGGCCTGGTGGCGGCCGGCCTGGGCGTGGCCCTGGTGCCGGCCTCGGTGCGCCAGCAGCACCGGGCCGACATCGACTACGCCGACGTGCTGGAGCCGGAGGCGGTCTCGCCCATCATCCTCAGCCGCCGCGCCCAGGACGGCAGCGCCCATGTCCAGCGCTGCCTGGAGCTGATCCAGCGGGTCAACCGCTGAGGCGGACCGTGCTGGTGGGGCCGGGCGCATTTCCGTACCATGCGCGCCCCTCCCCCATCCCCGACAGGGCCGGCAGCGCGCCGGCCCGGTAAGCCCATGAAGAAACCCCGCCTGCGTCATGAAGTCCTGGCCGGTCTCACCACCGCCTTCGCCCTGGTGCCCGAGTGCATCGCTTTCGCCCTGGTCGCCCACCTCAACCCGCTCATGGGGCTGTACGGCGCCTTCATCATCTGCACCCTCACCGCCCTGTTCGGTGGCCGACCGGGGATGATCTCCGGCGCTGCCGGTTCCATGGCGGTGGTCATCGTCGCCCTGGTGGTGGAGCACGGCGTGCAGTACCTGCTGGCCACCACGGTGCTGGCCGGGGCGGTGATGCTGCTGTTCGGGGCGTTGCGCCTGGGCAAGCTGGTGCGCATGGTGCCGCACCCGGTGATGCTGGGCTTCGTCAACGGCCTGGCGATCGTCATCGCCCTGGCCCAGCTGGAGCACTTCAAGCAGGGCGACGCCTGGCTGAGCGGCATGCCGCTGTACACCATGCTCGGCCTGGTGGGGCTGACCATGGCGGTGGTCTGGCTGCTGCCGCGACTGACCCGCGCCGTGCCACCGGCGCTGGTGGCGATCCTCGGTGTCGGGCTGCTGGTGCACCTGCTGGGCCTGCCCACCCGCACCCTGGCGGACATGGCGCAGATCGCCGGCGGCCTGCCCAGCTTCGCCCTGCCGTCGGTGCCCTGGAACCTGGAGACGCTGCAGATCATCGCGCCCTATGCGCTGCTGATGGCCATGGTCGGGCTGCTGGAAACCCTGCTCACCCTCAACCTCACTGACGAGATCACCGAGAGCCGAGGCTTCCCCGACCGCGAGTGCATGGCCCTGGGCGCGGCCAACATCGTCTCCGGCGCGTTCGGCGGCATGGGCGGCTGCGCGATGATCGGCCAGACCGCCATCAACCTCAGCTCCGGCGGCCGGGGCCGGCTGTCCGGCGTGGTGGCCGGGGTGATGATCCTGCTGTTCGTACTGTTCCTGTCCCCGCTGATCGAGCGCATCCCGCTGGCGGCGCTGGCCGGGGTGATGTTCGTGGTGGCCCAGCAGACCTTCGCCTGGGGCTCCCTGCGGGTGGCCGGCAAGGTGCCGCTGAACGACGTGCTGGTGATCGTCGCCGTCACCGTGATCACCGTCTTCACCGACCTGGCCGCCGCCGTGCTCTGCGGCATCGTCATCGCCGCCCTGAATTTCGCTTGGCACCACGCCCGCGAGCTGTACGCCGACAGCTACATCGAAGCCGACGGCAGCAAGCTCTACCGGGTGCATGGCACGCTGTTCTTCGCCTCCGCCACGCCCTTCCTCAACCAGTTCGACCCGGCCGGCGACCCGGAGCGGGTCACCCTCGACTGCCGGCACCTCAGCTTCGTCGACTACTCCGCCATCGCCGCCCTCAAGACCCTGCGCGAGCGCTACACCAAGGCCGGCAAGCACCTGCGCGTGGAGCACCTCTCAGAGCGCTGCCGCACCCTGCTCAGGCGCGCAGGGGAACAGCCGGCCTGAGGGCGCCTTCGGGGCGGGGATCCGGATCGGTAGCCACCCCGGCCGCCAGGCAACGCCCGGGCCAGGGTGGGGAAGCCCTTAGACGAATGCCTGGGCGCGGCGGCGGGAGCGCGGCAGGCGCTGCTTGCCGGGAGTCTGGCTCAGGCGGGCCTGCCAGCTCTGCCAGGCGCTGCCCTGGGTGGCGGCCTGCTGGGGGCTCTTGCGCGCAGCGGGCTCGCTGCGCGGCGGCGTGACACGCGCCTGGGCGGCTGTGGCCTGGGGCGCGGCGCCCTGTTCAGCCTGGGTGAAGGCGTTGGTCCGGCGACAGGTCTTGCAGGTGACCTCGGCCGGCTGGTTGGAGGCGTTCAGGTTGGCATCGCTGCGGCCGCAGGCACCCTGACCCTCTCCGCTCAGGAAATGGATAACCATTTGATTCTCCTAATAAAAAGGGGGCGGCATTATTCCCGCATCGCAGGGCCATTTCCAGCCGGATGGACCAGCGGCAGGCGTCAGGCCGCCCCGTCGGCCGCCTGCGCCTGCAGCCAGGTGACGAAGGCCTGCGCCAGCGCCGACAAGGGGCGTTGCCGGGGCCACACCAGCCAGTAGGGGAAGGGATAAGGCGCCGTTACGCTGCCGAGCTGGACCAGTTCGCCCCGGACGATGGCGTCCTGCACCAGGCTGCGTCGTTCGAGCGCAACGCCCTGCCCCAGCCGCGCCGCCTCCAGCACCAGGTTGGAGTCGTTGCACTCCAGGCCGCTGCGGGCGGGGGGTGCCACCCCGGCCTGCTGGCACCAGGCCTGCCAGGATTCGCTGCAGAACAATGAGGCGCCCGCGACGATCGCGTCGGGCTCCTGGGGTAATTGCCCGCCGTTGAAGAAGGGCGCGGCCACCGGCACCCACTCGTCGTGCAGCAGCAGGCGCGCCTCCACGCCGTCCCACTGGCCATCGCCCATGCGGATGCCCAGATCCGCCGCGCTGTCGCCGAGGTGGACCACCTCCAGGGACGCCAGCAAGCGCAGGTGGATGCCGGGGTGACGCCGCTGGAAGTCCGGCAGGCGCGGCACCAGCCAGGCCCGGCCGAACGACGGCAGCACGGCGACCGTGATGGTCCCGGCCTGGGGCGGCGCCTTCACGCGGCGGGTCGCCTCGGCCATCTCCACCAGGGTGCGGCGGATCTGCAAGGCATACAGGCGCCCGGCCTCGCTGACCCGGAGGCCCCGCCCTTCACGCACCAGCAGTGCGACGCCGAGGGCATCCTCCAATTGACGCAATTGCTGGATGACGGCCGAGTGGGTGACGTGCAGTTCGCGGGCTGCGCGGGTCACGCTGCCGAGCCGGGCCACGGCTTCGAAGCTGCGCAGCGCCGGCAAGGGTGGAAGGTCGGACATGTAAGCGCACCTAACGGAAAAGCCGAGAAAATAGCGATTTTATTCGCGCCTTTCACGCTTTAGCGTAAGCAGCACTACGCAACAGGAGATCCCCCATGAAGCTCTACGGCATGCTCGACTCGCCCTATGTACGCCGCGTCGCCATCAGCCTCGATTGCTACGGCGTCCCCTTCGAGCACCATCCGCTGTCGGTATTCAGCGACTTCGAGGCCTTCGCCCGGATCAATCCGGTGGTGAAGGCACCGACCCTGGTGCTGGACGATGGCACGGTGCTGATGGACTCGAACCTGATCCTCGACCACTTCGAGGCACAGGCGTCGCGCCCGCTGCTTCCGCCCACGGATCGGCACCGTGTCCTGGCCCGGACAGGGCTGGCGCTGGTGGCCTGCGAAAAGGCCGTGCAGGTGGTGTATGAACGCCGCTTGCGGCCGGAAGCCAAGCAGCATGGCCCCTGGCTGGAGCGCGTGAGCCTGCAGCTGCGTGCTGCCTGTGCCGGGCTGGAGGCCAGCGCCCGCGCCGAGGTGGACACCCTCGACCAGGCCGCGATCAGCAGCGCGGTCGCCTGGGCCTTCATCCAGCATGTGGCAGCGGACCTGATCGACCCGGCTAACTACCCAGGCTGGAGCCGCGAGGCGCGCGCGCTCAACGACAGCGCGCTGTTCCGGCGCTATCCGCTCGAATGAGCCGCCGCCGCCCAAATTCCCATTCGAACTCAATCCAAGCTCTATTTATTCCATTCAGCTATTAGATAGACCGATTCATTCTTTTTCAGCCCCTGCCCGCCCCTGACACACTCCAGGTCGCCTGGAGCCACCCTCCGGCAGCGGCGGGCGCCCTCACCCAGGGCGCCCGCCATCCCCGCATACGGTGCCCTGCGAATCGACAGGGCCCATCCAGGAGCTGTCATTTCATGAAGAAACTCACTGCCGTCACCGCCCTCGCCCTGGCCGTACTGTCCGGCCTGGCCCATGCCGATCGCCTCGAAGACATCCGCAAGGCCGGCGTCCTCCGGGTCGCCGCCTTCGACAGCAACCCGCCCTTCGGTTTCGTCGACCCGCAGACCAAGCAACTGGCCGGCCTCGACGTCGACTACGCCAAGGCCCTGGCCGGCAAGCTGGGCGTGAAACTGGAGCTGCTGCCCACCAACCCGGCCAACCGCATTCCGCTGCTGACTGCCAACAAGGTGGACCTGGTGCTGGCCAACTTCACCATCACCCCCGAGCGGGCCCAGCAGGTGAACTTCAGCATTCCGTACTTCGCCTCCGGCCAGCAGTTCATCGTGCGCAAGGGCACCCTGACCGAGCCGGAGCAACTGAACAAATGGCGCGTGGGCGTGGACAAGGGCACGGTCAACGAAGGCGTGCTGCGGGAGAAATTCCCCGGCGCCAAGGTCATCGCCTACGACGACACCCCCTTCGCCTTCACCGCCCTGCGCAACGGCCAGGTACAGGCCATCACCCAGGACGGCCCCAAGCTGATCGGCCTGCTGGCCAACGTCCCGGACAAGGACAAGTACGAGGTACCGCCCTTCACCATCTCCAACGACCTGATCGGCGTCGGCATTCCCAAGGGCGAGGCCGCCCTGACCGGGTTCGTCGACCAGTCGCTGCGCGAGCTGGAAGCCAGCGGTGACGCCCAGAAGATCTACGACGCCTGGTTCGGCCCGAGCACGCCGACGCCCCTGGCTCGCCTCTACCGGATCGGCGACAAGAGCTGATCGCCCTCTCTCCCTGCGCCCCGCTTCGGTGGGGCGCAGTCGTTGATGCCCCTGCTCCGGAAATCCAACCATGTTCGGCGACCTCCTCGCCCCGCTCTACCTGCAGTGGCTGCTGGACGGCTTCCTGCTGACCCTCGGCCTTTCCGCCCTGTGCTGCCTGCTGGCCACCCTGCTCGGCGCGCCCCTGGCCATCGCCCGCCTGGCGCCCTCGCGCTACTGGTCGTGGCCGGCGCAGGCCTTCCTGACCACCTTTCGCAATACGCCCCTGCTGGTGCAGCTGTTCTTCTGGTACTTCGGCGTGCCGGCGCTGTTGCCGGAAGCGCTGGTGTTCTGGCTCAACAGCCCGCACGAACTGGCCATCGGGCCGCTGGTGCTGGCCTGGCCGTCGTTCGAGTTCCTCGCCGGGGCCTGGGGCCTGACGCTGTACACCACGGCCTTCGTCGCCGAGGAGTTCCGCGCCGGCATCGCCTCGGTACGCCCGCAGCAGCGCGAGGCCGGCCTGGCGCTGGGCATGACGCCTGGCCAGGTGTGGCGCGTGGTGCTGCTGCCCCAGGCGCTGCGCACGGCCTTCGCCCCGCTGCTGGGGCAGTACATGAACGCGCTGAAGAACTCCTCGCTGACCATGGCCATCGGCCTGGCCGAGCTGTCCTACGCCTCGCGCCAGGTCGAGACGGAAACCTTCAAGACCTTCCAGGCCTTCGGCCTCGCCACCCTGCTGTACATCGGCACCATCGCGCTGATGGAAGCCCTCGGCCAGGTGGTGCAACACAGCCGGCGCTACCGCCAGGGAGCCGCCTGATGGACGTCTCGGTCATCCTCGACAACCTCGACTACCTGCTGCTGGGCCCCTGGCCCGAAGGCCCGCTGGGCGGCGCCGCGCTGACGCTGGTGCTGGCCCTGTGCTCGGCCCTGGCGTCGGCGCTGATCGGCCTGGTGCTGGGCATCGCACTGGCCCTGTCGAAGGGCCGCTGGCGCCTGCTGCTGGTGGGCATGCTGGGCTTCTTCCGGGCGATCCCGGTGCTGATGCTGGTGTTCTGGACCTACTTCCTGCTGCCCATCGTCTTCCACGTGGACGTGCCCGCCCTGGCCACGGTGGTCTGCGCCCTCTCGCTGATCGGCGGGGCCTACCTGGCCCACTCGGTCAGCGCCGGCATCCTCAGCCTGCCGGAGGGCCAATGGCACGCGGCGCGCGCCCTGGGCATGCGCCCCTGGCAGGTACTGCGCTGGGTGATCCTGCCCCAGGCCCTGCCGATCATGCTGCCGTCGTTCCTCAACCAGTGGGTCTCGCTGATCAAGGACACCTCCCTGGCCTATGTCATCGGCGTCGGCGAGCTGTCGTTCGTGGCCACCCAGGTGAGCAACCGGGTGATGGTGCACCCCACGGAGATCTTCCTCTTCGTCGCCCTGCTCTACTTCGTCCTGTGCACCAGCCTGGACCTGGCGGCCGGTGCGCTGGCGCGCTACGGCGGCGGCCCCCGGCAGGCGCGTTGACGCGGGTCATGGCACTGCCCTGGCGAGCCGTCATGATCCGCCCACCCTGCCGCCCGAGGACCCGCCATGACCTACCTGCTGCTCAAGTTCGTGCACATCACCGCTGCGGCGTTCTTCATCGGCGGGGTGTTCTTCGAGGTGATGATCCTCAGCCGCGCCACACCGGTGCTGGACGAAGACGCCCGCAGCCGCCTGTCCCAGGCCCTCGGCAAGCGCGCCCGGCAGGTGATGCACTGGGTGGTGCTGGCACTCTACGGCGCCGGGCTGGGCCTCGCCTGGCACTACCGCGCGGTGCTGGCGGCGCCCTTCGCCAGCCACTTCGGCACCCTGCTGGTGCTGAAGATCAGCCTAGCGCTGAGCATCCTCGGCCACTTCCTGCTGGTGGTCCTGCTGATGCGCAGCGGCCGCATGACGCCCGCCCGCTCCCGCCTGATCCACCGCAGCGTGCTGCTGCAGATGCTCGCCATCCTGTTCCTCGCCAAGGGCATGTTCCTGCTCTGACGTCCGGTGTGCCCTACTCGAACCACACCGAGCGGGCCCCGTAGCGCCAGATGGCCTCGCCCAGCAGCTGCGCACCGCAGGAGCCGTCTCCCAAAGCCTGGTGAGCGGCCTGCGGCGAGCGCCAGCGGCTGCGCTGGACCAGCCAGTCGCCGTCGGTGCCGACCTCCAGGGAGCTTTCCAGCAACCCCTGGTGCGACGCCAGGCAGGCGGCCAGGCGCGGTGCCAGCCCCTCCAGCAGCGCCTGGCGGCGCTCGGGATCGAAGGCGAACCGGATGGCGGTGTGGATTTCCTCTGCGTACTGCATGTCCCGACTCCTCTGCGGACCGATCTTGTGCATGAACGGCGCCGAGGGTAAAACCTCAACTTAACTTGAGGTCAAGAGCTCAGCACGATGCCCGCCGTCACACCCGCCAACATCCACAAGCCCCTCACCGTCGGCCAGGTCGCTGAACGCAGTGGCGTACCGGTTTCCACCCTGCATTTCTACGAAGCCAAGGGGCTGATCCGCAGCACCCGCAACGCCGGCAACCAGCGCCGCTACGCCCGCGACGTGCTGCGCCGAGTGGCGATCATCAAGGTCGCGCAACGCCTGGGCGTGCCCCTGGCGGAAGTGGCCGAAGCCCTGGCCGCCCTGCCCGAGGGCCGCACCCCCACCGCCGCCGACTGGCATGCCCTCTCCGAACGCTGGCGCCACGAGCTGGACCAGCGCATCCAGCGCCTCACCGCCCTGCGCGATCAGCTCAACGGCTGCATCGGCTGTGGCTGCCTGAGCATGGAAACCTGCCCCCTGCGCAACCCCGGCGACGCCCTGTCCGAGTTCGGCAGCGGGCCGATGCTGCTGGAGGACGGTTCGGAGCCAGACGCTAAAGCTGGACTCACAAGCCCCCAGGGAACGCGCGAACCATCATGAAAAACGTTCAGGAGCGGCACTTCGCCAGCATCCATTTCCATGTCTAGAATCCGGGGGCGGTAATTTCCACGCTACGGATACTGACAGGAGTCTTTCCCATGCCGGCACAACAACTGTTCGAAAAGATCCGCGACGCTTTGCAAAACGGCGCCATCATTGGCGACGATGACTACCAGGCCAAGATCGACATACTTCAACCTTTGGTCGATGGTTTCCCACTGGATTTACCGGTTCGCCTGGTGTCTTACCAGAACCACAATGGTGCACGTGACATCTCCGATGCAGTCGAAGCGGAGGTGCCCTACATCCTTGGGGTTCGCATCCGCTCCAATGACCAGCAAGGGAGGCTGCAGGTCAACGCACATCCTCATGTGCAAGCCAATTACCTCACTCTGTTCGCCGACACGGTCGATACAGGTGTCCCAGCCCCCTTGGAAGGCAACTTCAGAGCGGACGTCGTGCTTTACAAGCGCTGCCCGTAACACCCTCGCCCCCTCCCGAGCCCGCCGCTGACTCCCCGTCGGCGGCGTGCGGCAAGTGCAGTCGCCAAGACAGTTCCGCCCCTGAGACAAACACCCGGTACAACAACGCCGATTGCATTACATTGCCGACCTTTCCATCGGCAAGGGACTGCAACGTTGAACCTATTCTCTGGCGCCACTGCCCGGCGCATCGGCATTCGTGGGCTCGGCCTTGCGCTGGCCCTGCTGGCAGGCGCTCCCGAGGCCCTGGCCTTCGACATCGACATGGCCGGGATCAAATGGTCGGGCATGGCCCGCAAGTTCGTGCTCGACCGTCCGGAGACGGCCACCCTGGAGATCAAGCCATTCCACCTGCCGGGCCTGGCGAAGGTGCCGGCGCGTATCGTCCTGAGCCAGCACCGCGGGTTGTTCTACCTCAATGCCTACCAGGACCTGGCGTACCAGCAGCGGGTCTACAAGTCGCCGCCCATTGCCCTGTTCAGCCCCGAGGAACTGCGTGCCTGCGAGCCCTCGGATTTTCCCATCCGGGTCAGCGAGCGCTGGCCAGCGAGCAACACCCTGGACACCGGCCTCAGCCTCACGTCGCTGAGCTTCGACTGTTCGGCCCCCTCGGACTGGCAGCTCAGCCAGCGCTACCTGCTGGTCGACCAGCGCGATCCGCAGAACCCGCTGCTGGCCATCAGCCACCGCCGCGATATGGACCGGATGGACTTCACCCCGCTGCAGCCCATCAGCGAGGCAATCGCGCAGCAGTGGTTGCAGGCCCTGCAGAAGTTTCCGCCCTGGTTCCGCCCCTTCACCAGCGCCAAAGGAACGATCACCCTCAACGCCTATGTGCCGGCCCAGTCCCCGGATGACACCTGGAAGCAGTTCCGTGCCCTGCACCAGCAACTGCTGAAGACCAAGGACAAGCGGCCGGGCATCCGCGAGGTGGAAGACTTCTTCGCCCTTCATGACTTCCGCAGCATCGCCACCGAGCGTCGCGAATACCCTGGCCTGCTCAACGACATCGCCTTCTGGGCCAGCGAGGCCGGCCAGCTGCAAACCGCCCGCCCCTGGCTCGAAGAAGTGCTGCGCCGCGACCCGGGGCGCATGCCCGCCTACCTCAACCTGGCGGACCTGGATTGGGCGATCTACGAGCAGCGCCCTGAGTACACCATCCACCAGGGCCGAGCCGTCGAGGCCTACCGGGTGTACTGCGGCCTGCGCCTGAAACGCCAGATGAGCATCCCGCCCCGGGTGCTCGAACGCCTGGGCATCACCACCGCCAACCCGCAGGCCTGCCAGGGTTTCTGGCCGCTGGTGGCCGCCGTGGACGCCGGCGACCTGGCCGAGGTGCAGCGCCTGCTGGCCAGCGGCATCAGCGGCGAGGTCATGGCCGACGATGGCCGCAGCGCCCTGCTGCACGCCCTGGACGTGCCGCATCTGGACATCGCCCGGCTGCTGCTGGAGCACGGCGCGCGCACCCGCGGTCTCTACAACGGCAGCACCTTGGCGATCCTGACCATGCAACGCGACCTGAGAGACAACCTCGACCTGAGCCAGGGCGGACGCTTGAAGTTCCTCATCGAGGCCGGTGTCCGCATCGACGAGCCGGACAGCCGAGGCGAGACGCCCCTGATGCAGATGGCCGGAAACACGCGTGGCCTGCAGGCCTTCGGTTGGCTGCTGCGTTACCCGCAAGATCTCGATGTGCGCAGCAAGGACGATGGCGAAACCGCTCTGTACCGAGCCTTTTCCGCCCACAATTTCGGGGCCATGAAGCAACTGATAGCCGCCGGCGCCAACCTCGACCTGAGCTACGGCCGTGGCACCTGCCATGGCCAGCCCACAGGCAAGAGCCTGCTGACCCTGGTGGCCGAGCAGACCGCTGCCGATGCCCAGTCCCCTACCGTCAGCCAGCAGGACACCCTGGCGTTGTTCACCCTGCTGCTGGAAAAAGGTGCCGATCCCACTGTCGGCCAGCAGTGCGAGAAGAAGGGCTATGCCCTGTTGCTGGAAGCCATCTCCCGGAACAAACGCGAGGACCTGCTCGACGTGCTGCAGCGCTTCGCCGCCCTGCCTGTTCTGCAGCAACCTGCTAGAGACTGACCCCATCGCGGTAGATCACCCGCCCCTCCGGGGTGATCTCGCCAATGGCGCGGAGCATGTGGTCGGCCGCAGCTTCGGCCTCCCGGGCGCAGGTGCAGCCGGGGGCGTACACCCAGAGCACCTGCACCTGCGCATCCTCGTGGCTCGGCTGGTACTCGATCAGGCCGACGTAGCCGTTGCCGCTGGGCATGGCGTCGGTCCAGGCGATGGCGTAGGGAAAGTCACGGAGCATGGGGTATCCAGGTGGTCAGCGCTGGGGCCGGTCGAAGCGACCCAGCAAGTGCGGCAACAGGTTGAGAATGGCCAGCACCACCAGGGCGGCCAGCAAGGCGGTGGCTTCGTAGCCGAGGCCCACGGTGACGCCGATGGCGGTGGTGGACCAGAGGCCGGCGGCGGTGGTCAGCCCCTTCACTTCGTCCATGCGGTCGCGCTTGAGAATGGTGCCGGCGCAGAGAAAGCCGATGCCCGCCGTCAGCCCCTGGATCACCCGGCTCATGGCGTCGTGCTCGGCCCCCGCCATCTGCGGCACCAGGACGAACAATGCCGCCCCCAGCGCCACCAGCATGTGGGTCCGCACCCCGGCGGCCTTGCCGTGCTGCTCCCGCTCGAAGCCCAGCAGGCCGCCCAGCAGCGCAGCCAGGAACAGCCGCAGCACCACGCGGGTGGCCCGGGCCGGGTCCTCCAGGTCGGCGAACTCCTCGGCCAGGGTCTCCAGCACACGCTCCCAGGCGCTCACCCGCTATCGCCTCAGGGCGCCAGGGGCAGGTAGCGGCAGGCACCGCAGCGGCTGCACACCTGGCACAGCATCGCCTCGCGGCCCATGGTCACTTCGGTTCCGGTGGCCCAGCTGCAGCCACCCAACAGACACAACAGGGTCATTGCGTCCTCCTTCGGCCAACGGGCCGGACGGGTCCTGTCAGAAACTTTGATGCGGTGGCAGCGAGTTGGTTTGAGGTTTTTCAGTGCCGCGCCGCCCAGCCGGAAAGCTGAACTCGCTCCAAGGGCCGGGTGGTCTAGAGGGTGAACCACCCCGAGGAGACTACCATGAGCCGACACCGCTTCCTGGTGAGCTACATCCACGACAACCAGCCCGGTTCCGTGGAGGTGGAGTCCACCCACGCCCACCTCACGCCGGAGCAGGCCCGCCTGCAGGTGCAGACCCTGCGTGACATCGACGACCCGTCGCGCCTCAGCGACATCCAGGTCACCCCCATCCTCCACCCCAAGGAGCCCGGCACCACGCCCGGCCATTACCAGCAGCCCTGACGCAGCCGCCCGAGGCCCCCATGCACAACCTGGAAACCCCGACCTACAAGCTGGCGCTGTTCGGCGCCCGCAGCAGCCTCGGCAGCGCCCTGCTGGTGGAGGCCCTGTCCCGCCAGTGGGAAGTGACGGCCCTGGTGGACGATCTCAACGCACTGGACAGCCGCCCCGGCCTGCGCACCAAGGCGGGTGCGCTGGACGACGCCCTGGCAGCGAGCCAGGCCGTGGCGGGCATGGATGCGGTGCTCTGCTACCTGCCGGGCGTGCCCCTGGCACCGGAGCGGGCCATGCGCAGCGATGGCGCCTTCGACCAGGCCTTCATCGCCATCGGCGCACTGCTCGACGGCCTGGCAGTGGCGCGGGTCAAGCGCCTGATGGTGATCGCCGACTTCGACTGGATGGACACCGACAGCGGCCACCCGGCCCAGCCTGGCCAACAGCTCCAGCAGCGCCTGGTGGACAGCCCGCTGGCCTGGACCCTGGCCGATGCGCCCGCCGGAGCGGAAACGCCCGGCCAGTACCTGACCCTGGCGGACTTTCGCGAAGGCCACGAGGAACCCCGGGTAGCGGCCCTGCTCGCCCAGGCCCAGGCGCTGCTGGACGAGTGCCGCCTCGCCGCCCACGTGCGCCAGCGGGTGAAGGTGGACGCCAGCGGCTGAGCCGCTGGCGCCCGCCGGTTCAGGCCGGGACGATGGCGGCCTTGGGCTCGCGGGCCCAGACCCGGTGCCGGGCGATGGCCTCGAAGAAGGCCTGGCGCACCACGTTGGCATCGGGCCCGCTCAGCAAGCCGTCGTCCTCTTCCAGGTAGAGCTGGCTGGCCAGGTCCCCCGCCTCTCCACAGAGGGCAATGGCCTTGAGGTGCTTGTAGGCCTCCAGCAGGTAGTGCAGCGCCTCGCCGTTGCGGCTCAACGCCTTGGCCGCCGCCACGCCGCCGGGGACGAACACCGCGTCGAAGGCGATGGAGGGCAAGCCGGCGAAGGTTGCGTCCGGTTGCAGCTTCTGGCCCTCGGCGGACACCACCGGGGCCGAACTGGGGGCCAGCAGCTTGGCGCTCGCCCCGGCCTGCTCCAGTGCGTCCCTCAGCGTTTCCACGTCACGCCCACAGGCGCCGTCGGCCAGCAGGATGGCCACCTTGCAGGAGCGGATGTTGCCCGGCAGCAGGTTCATCTGGCTGAGGGCCGGCGACTGCTGCAGGCTGCCATCCGTCACCGCCACGGTGGGCCCGCCGGGTGGCGTGATGCCGAGGTTCTCGGCCACCTGGCGCGCCAGGTCGAGGTCGATGTTGGCGAGGATCTCTTTCACCTGCCGCTCGCGGATGGCCACGCGCTCCACCTTGCCCAGCTCGAAGCTGTAGGCGGCGACGATGTGCCCGCGCTCCACCTCGCTCATGCTGCGGTAGAACAGCCGGGCCTGGGAGAAGTGATCGCCGAAGGAGTCCGCGCGCTTGCGCAGCTTGGTGCCGGAAACCGGCTCGTGATAGCTGCTGAAACCACCGTTGCGCGCGGCCGGCGGTGTCTCCTTCGGCCAGCCACCATCGATGGAGTTGGGCTCGTAGGCGGCACGCCCCTTGTTGATGGTCTGCCGGTGCATGCCGTCGCGCTGGTTGTTGTGGAACGGGCACAACGGCCGGTTGATCGGCAGCTCATTGAAGTTCGGCCCGCCCAGGCGCGACAGCTGGGTGTCGGTGTAGGAGAACAGCCGGCCCTGCAACAGCGGGTCGTTGCTGAAATCGATGCCGGGCACCAGGTGGCCGGGGTGGAAGGCGGCCTGCTCGGTCTCGGCGAAGAAGTTGTCCGGGTTGCGGTCCAGCACCAGGCGCCCCACCACCTTCACCGGGACGATTTCCTCGGGCACCAGCTTGGTGGGGTCGAGCAGGTCGAAGTCGAAGGCGTGCTCGTCATCCTCCGGGATCAGCTGCAGGCCCAGTTCCCACTCCGGGTAGTCGCCGCGCTCGATGTCCTCCCAGAGCATGCGCCGGTGGAAGTCCGGGTCCTTGCCGGCCAGCTTCTGCGCCTCGTCCCAGACCAGGGAGCGCACGCCGGACACCGGCCGCCAGTGGAACTTCACCAGGGTCGAACGGCCATCGGCATTGACCAGGCGGAAGGTGTGCACGCCGAAGCCCTGCATGGCCCGGTAGCCCACCGGAATGGCGCGGTCGGACATGGTCCAGAGCACCATGTGCGCCGACTCCGGCACCAGCGAGACGAAGTCCCAGAAGGTGTCGTGGGCGGAGGCGCCGGTAGGGATCTCGTTGTGCGGCTCGGGCTTCACGGCGTGGACGAAGTCGGGGAACTTGATCGCGTCCTGGATGAAGAACACCGGCATGTTGTTGCCCACCAGGTCGAAGTTGCCCTCGTCGGTGTAGAACTTCACCGCGAAGCCGCGCACGTCACGCACGGTATCGGCGGAGCCGCGCGGCCCCTGCACGGTGGAGAAGCGCACGAACACCGGGGTGCGCTTGGACGGGTCGTTGAGGAAATCCGCCTTGGTGTACTCGGCCAGCGATTCGTAGACCTGGAAGTAGCCGTGGGCGGCCGCGCCCCGGGCATGGACGATGCGTTCGGGAATGCGCTCATGGTCGAAGTGGGTGATTTTCTCCCGCAGGATGAAGTCCTCCAGCAGCGACGGGCCACGCTCGCCGGCGCGCAGGCTGTTCTGGTTGTCGGCGATGCGGGTGCTGGTGTTGGTGGTCAGGGCCTCGCCGGTGGCGTCCTCGCGGTAGGCCTCGAGCTGCTTGATCTTGCGGCTGGTGTTGCGGCGGTCTTCGGTGTCGGTACCGGCGAGATCGCTGCTGGCGCCTTTCTTGTCGGTCATCGGGGTGTCCTCGGCTGGGCAATGGGGCCGCTGGGCGGCGGGTGGATGACCGGGCCGGCGGCAACTGCCGCCGGCCCGGTGGCGCTCAGTCCTCGCTGGTGCGCCGGGCGTGGCTGCGTTGCCCGCCCTTGCGGCCGGCGGCCGATGCCCGTTCCGGGTCGTTGCGGAAGTTTCCCCCGCTCACCTGCCCGCCTTTCTTGCCGGCCTCGGATGCACGCTGGGGGTCTTCCGCGAAGTTGCCTTTGCCACCTCGATGTTGAGCCATTGCACGGTCCTCTCTTGTCTGTGGGTCCATTCGGGTCCGGCGTCGATGACGCCTAGAACGTCTGAGGACCGGGACGGCGAGAGGTTCTAACTTTTTGCCAGGCGGAGCGGGCTCAGGGCGCGGGCAGTACCTGCAACCCTTTCAGGTCGCAGCCCTGGTCGCAGCGCAGGACGGTGAGGGTCTGGCTCCCGGCGAGCACCCTCGCCTCTTCCACCACCGGCGGCCCCTGCGTGTCCGAGGCTGCCTTCCAGCCCAGGCGCTCGGTGTGGATGACGATGCGTGACGGATGGGCCAGGTAGAGGTATTCGCGGCCATCGAAGGTCGGCCCGCTGCCCTTGATCACGTCCAGCTGCACGTCGTCGTAGACCAGCGAGGCAACCGTATAACCGCCTTCGGGGACGGCGTGCCCGACCAGGTTGGCCGCGCGTTGCGCGCTGGGGTCTGCACGCCAGGCCTGGTAGCGGGCGTACAGCGGCCCCGCGTTGCAGTAGAGCCGGTCGTTGTAGCGGGTCGAGCCAGCCTTCTCGCAGGCCAGGGCCTGGTTGTGCCAGGCATTGGCCACCAGGCGGGCATCGCGGCTGCCGTCGATCAGGGCCTGCCCGGCCTGCAGGGAAAGGCCGTAATCCCCGTCCCGCAACGCCACCAGGGACAGGTCGGCCAGCGCCCGCTCATGACCGGGCTGCAGGTTGATCGCCAGGTCGAGCGCTTGCAGCGCGCGCTTCAGGTCGTCGGCCTGGTAGGCCTTCTCGCCCTCCAGCACCAGCCGCTGGGCGCGGGCCTGCAACACCGGGGCCGACGGCGGTTGCAGCAGCGCCGCCACCCCGGCCACCTGCTCGTCGGCGATGTTCGAGTTGCGCTCGGCGGCACCTGGCGCGGTGTACTGCTGCAGCCAATCCAGGGGCGTGCGCCCCGGCTCGCCGTCCCAGCGGGCCTTGATGGCGGGCTCGGCGCCTCTGTCCAGCAGCAGCTTCACCAGCTCCGGGCCGGCATAGCGCGCGGCGTAGTGCAGCGCTGTCATGTTGGTGGTCCGCAGGCTGTAACTGCAGCCATCCACGGGAATCAGTGTGGTTGCGTTGGGGTAGGCCCCCTTGTCCAGCAGGGTGCGAGCGCTCTGCACCTGGTTGTACTGGGCGGCGTACATCAGCGGCGTCTTGCCGAAGGCGTTCGCCTGGTTGACGTCGGCACCCTGCTCGATCAGGTAGGCCAGGGCCTCGGGGTAGTCGATGGCCACCGCCAGGTCGTCCACCTTGCCCGGCAACGCGCGGATCTCGGCCATCGGCCGGTGGGCGAGGATGGCATCGCGCAGGACGGCCTCGTCCTTCGGGTAGGGCGCGTACTGGTAGAAGCGGATGCCCTCGCTGACGGCGTTCTGCAACGCCTGCCGGGACAGGGCAGCCGCCTGCGCCTTGGCCAGGCCGTAACGCTGGGCGAAGAAGGCGGCGACAGTCGCCTGGCTGCGCTCCATCTGCTGGACGAACGCCTCGTAGGCCTGGCGCTCGAACACACCCTTGTCGGCCCAGCGCTGCAGGCCATGCAGGTCCTGCTCGTAGGTACCGGTGGGGTCATCGACGCGCTCGAACACCGCCCACGGACGGTAATGGACCGCCTGCAACGCGTCATGCATGGCCGTTTCCCAGCGGGCGTGGGTGCGCGCGCTGCCGCACATCCAGCCGGCGTCCTGCCGGACCCGCGCCGCAGCCCGCTCCATCGCCTCCACTGCCGAGCGCACCGCTGCGGGGATGCTCTGGGCGATCTGCGCCTCATCCGGCCCGGTGCTGATCCGGCAGGTGGTCCAGGTCAGGTCGTCGTTGAGGCGGCTGACCTCCAGCCGGTCCGGCTGGCCGTCGATGCCGCTGCCGATGCTGACGTAGCGGTCGTCCCGGTCCTTGAACAGCTCCACGTCGACGGCCGGGCCGGGCAGCCCTTTTGCCAGCTGCTCCAGCGTCTCGCGGTCCTGCCCCGGCGTGCGGCTGGCGATCACCTGGTAACGCTCGCAGGCACCGCCACAGCCCGGGTGGGTCAGCAAATCGAAGTAGACCGGCCCCTGGCCGGCCTCGGCGCCACGCAGTTCGACACGCTGCATACCGGGCAGCACGAACGCCGCCCAGCGCTTGCGGGTGAGGAAGTGTGCCCTGGCCGCCTTCAGCACCTCGTCGCAGAAGGCGCCGTCCCCAGCCACCCGTTGCGGGGTGAACCAGGCCTTAGCCGAGGCGTTGGTCCCCGCCTGCTCGGCTGTGGTGGCCCAGGTGGCGGGCGTCACGCTCAGCAGCAACAGCGTCGACAGGCAGCGGGCAGTACGGGAAGCGGTCAGGGGCATGGTCTTCATCCTTGAGGGAGGGCGCAGGGCCTTCCCGGTGGCGTCCGGAAAATCGGCGTAGCAGACGCCTTTGGCCCTTTGCCGTCAATCACGACCCGTTGGTTTCCGTGACGCGGTTCAGCCCCTTGCCGGCCCGCCGAAGCGCCCCAGCCGGTACGCCTCCAGCCCCGCCACGGCCTGCCCCTGGGCCAGTTGGCCGATGTACTCGGCGGTGACGGCAGCCTGGGTCAGCCCGAGGTGCTGGTGGCCGAAGGCGAGCAGGACGCGGCCGTCGTCCACCCGGTCGATGATCGGCAGCGAGTCCGGCAGCGAGGGGCGGAAGCCCATCCAGGGGCTGGCGCCTTCGGTGTCCAGCCCGTCACGGAACAGCCCCTGGCTGAGGCGGTGCAGCTGCCACGCGCGGGGCATGTTCGCCGGCTTCTCCAGCCCGGCGAACTCCACGGTGCCGGCCAGGCGCAGGCCGCCGGCCATGGGCGTCATGATGAAGCGCCGCTCGAAGCTGGTGACGGCGAACGGCAGCCGCCCCTGCTCCCGGGGCAGCATCAGATGGTAGCCGCGTTCGGTGTCCAGCGGCACCCGCGTGCCGGTGAGGCGTTCGGTGAGCGGCGCGGAGTGGGCGCCGCAGGCCAGCAGCACCTGGCGGGCGCGCAGGCTGCCGTCGTCCAGCCTCAGGACGACGACCTCCCCCAGCCGCTGGCCGTCGAGCACGCGCTGGCGATGGAAGGTGACGCCCAGCGCCTCGGCCGCCCGCGCCAGTTCGACAACCACGCGGTGCGGGTCGATGAAGTGCCCGGTGGCCGGGAAGAACAGCCCGCCGCGAATCCCGTCGCTGAGCTGGGGCGCCGCCGCGTGCAGCGCCTCCGCCCCCCAGGACTCCACCGGCACGCCCTGCCCGGCCATGCGTGCCTGGAGGGCCTGCAGCGCCGCGCGGGAGGCGTCCTGCTCGTACACCAGCAGCGAACCGTCTTCGCGCAGCAGGTCGGGCCGCTCGATGGCCTGCAGCAGGCGACGCCAGGCGCCCAGGCTGGCTTCGTTGAGGGCCCGCAGGCCGGCCACAGTGCGGGCGAAGGGTGCCGCCCGCAGGTTGAGCAACAGGCGCAGGAACCAGGGGGTGGCGCGCGGCAGGTAGGTCCAGTCCAGGCGCAGCGGGCCCATGGGGTCGAGGAGCATGCCCGGCAGGCGCTTGAGGATCGACAGGTCGGCGATGGGGAACACCTGCTCGGTGGCCAGGTGCCCGGCATTGCCGAAGGAGGCGCCCTGCCCCACGCCGTCCGGGTCGAACACCTGCACCCGCAGCCCCTGGCGCGCGAGCTGCAGGGCGCAGGCGACACCGATGACGCCGGCGCCGACCACCGCGACATCCACATCCGCTGGCTGGAGATCGCCCATGTTCAGGCCTCCCGCTCGCCGTCGAGCAGCCGCCGCAACCCCAGGGGATTGGCCTCGCGCAGCGCCGCCGGCAGCAAGGCATCGGGGAAGCCCTGGTAGCACACCGGTCGCAGGAAGCGCTGGATGGCGGCGGTGCCCACCGAGGTGGAACGGGCATCCGAGGTGGCCGGGAACGGCCCGCCGTGGACCATGGCGTCGCACACCTCCACCCCGGTCGGCCAGCCGTTGACCAGCACCCGACCGGCCTTGCGCTCCAGGGTCGGCAACAGCGCGTGGGCGGCGTCCAGGTCGGCATCGTCCAGGTGCAGGGTGGCGGTGAGCTGGCCCTCCAGGGCATCGAGGATGCGGGACACCTGCTCTGCGCCCTCGCACTGCACCACCAGCGCCGCCGCGCCGAAGACCTCGCCGTGCAACTGCGGGTCGGCGAGGAAGGCCTCGGCATCAGTGACGAACAGCTGCGCCTGGCAGCGGTTCGGCCCGTCCCCGGGTTCGCCGCTGGCGACCCGGCGCACCTGCGGGTGGCGGGCCAGGGTTGCGACCCCAGCCGCGTAGGCCTGGTGGATGCCGGGGGTGAGCATCACCTGGGCCTTGCACGGGCGCAGCTGTTCGGCGGCGTGGGCGAGGAAGGCATCCAGCGCCGCCCCGCGAGGGGCGATGAGCAGGCCCGGGTTGGTGCAGAACTGCCCGGCGCCCAGGGTCAGCGAGGCGATGAAGCCTTGGGCCAGGGCCGCGCCACGGGCCTGCAAGGCGGCGGGAAACAGCAGCACCGGGTTGATCGAACTCATCTCCGCATAGACCGGGATCGGCTCCGGCCGCGCCTGGGCCGCTTGGCACAGGGCGAGACCACCGCTGCGCGAGCCGGTGAAGCCGACCGCCTTGATGCGCGGGTCCGTCACCAGTCCAAGGCCCACTTCGCGGCCGGCGCCGAACAGCAGCGAGAACACGCCTTCGGGCATGCCGCAGCGTTCGACCGCGCGGGCCACCGCCTGCCCCACCAGCTCACTGGTGCCGGGGTGGGCGCCATGGGCCTTGACCACCACCGGGCAGCCGGCGGCCAGGGCCGAGGCGGTGTCGCCACCGGCCACGGAGAAGGCCAGGGGGAAGTTGCTGGCACCGAACACCGCCACCGGCCCCAGCGGCACCTGGCGCTGGCGCAGGTCGGGCCGTGGCAGGGGTTGGCGCTGGGGTTGCGCGCGGTCGATGCGCACGTCCAGCCACTCACCCGCGCGCAGGGTGCGGGCGAAGGTGCGCAGCTGCTGGCAGGTGCGGCCGCGCTCGCCCTGCAGGCGCGCCTGGGGCAGCCCCGTCTCGGCCATGGCGCGCTCGATCAGCGCCTCGCCCAGCGCTTCGATGGCATCGGCGATGGCGTCGAGGAAGGCCGCGCGGGCGGCCGGCGAGGTGTTCCGGTACGGGTCGAAGGCGGCCCAGGCCAGGGTGCAGGCCTGTTCCACCTGCTGGCGGCTGGCGCCCGGGTAGGCGGGTTGCAGGTGTTGGCCGGTGGCCGGGTCAATGGCGTGGAGAGCGTCGCGGGTGCCGGGCACCGCTGCGCCGCCGATCAGCATCTTGCCTGTGAGGGTCATGGGGCATCCTGGATGGCGGGTGGGCCCCACCGCCCAAGGGCGGCGGGGCGGGCGGGTTCAGGCGAGGTTCTGCTCGGCGGTCCAGTTGGCGTACCACTGGCGGAACAGGCTGTACTGCTGCTCGGCGTAGCGGCGCTGGGAGTCGCTGAGGGCGTCGCCTTCGTTGAAGTGCAGGCGGTACTCGCGGTCGCCGTTGAGCACCATCAGGTACTTGTAGAACAGCACCAGGTCGCAGCCCTCGTCGAAGGACGAGAGCACGTCCAGCGCCGCGCTCAGCTCCAGGGCCTGGCGGCGTGCGCGGGCATCGCCCTGGGCGGCCTGGCGGCTCAGCGAGACCAGCTGCAGCACCTCGCGGGGCAGCACGTTGCCGATGCCGGTGATGGTGCCGGTGGCGTTGCAGTTGACGTAGCCGTGGAACACCTGGGTGTCGACGCCGGCCATGAGGATCACCTCGTCATCCCGCGAGGTGATGTGCTCGGCGGCGTAGCGCATGGCGTCGGCGCCGCCGAATTCCTTGAAGCCGATCAGGTTGCGGTGCTGCCCGCGCAGCTCGAAGAACAGGTCGGCGCGGGTGGAGAAACTGTAGTACGGGCTGTTGTAGATCACCGACGGCAGCTCCGGCGCGGCCTGCAGCACGGCAGTGAAATGTGCCTTCTGCGCCGCCGGCGAGGCCGCGCGGGACAGCAGCCGCGGGATCACCATCAGCCCCTGGGCGCCGACCTTGGCGGCATGGGCGGCGTGGGCCACCGCCTCGCGGGTGCTCACCGCGCCGGTGCCGACGATGGTGGGCACGCCGGCCTTCACCAGGCGCGCCACGCCCTCCTGGCGCTGGGCCTCGCTGAGCAGGGGCCAGTCGCCCATGGAGCCGCAGTAGACCACGCCGCTCATGCCGGCCTGGACCAGTTCGCGGCCCTTGGCCACCAGGGCGTCGTAGTCCGGCTGGCGCGCGTCGGTGCAGGGGGTCATGAGGGCGGGGATGCAGCCGCGGAAGATGTCGATGTTCATGCTGTCGCTCCTTGAGCAGGGATTCAGGGTTCGGGAAAACGGGGCTCAGATGCCCCAGGCGAAGGGGTCCTGCTCGTCGATGAGCAGGGTGCAGTCGGCGGTGAGGTGGGCACGCCCGGTGATGAAGGGGCGGATGCGCTCGCCCTCCCACTGGTAGTGCCCCTCGAAGCGGCTGCCGGTGATGCTGGCCTGCACCCAGCGCTGGCCGGGGGCGAGCTTGCCGTCCGCCGCCAGGCAGGCCAGCTTGGCGCTGGTACCGGTGCCGCAGGGCGAGCGGTCGTAGGCCTTGCCGGGGCACATGACGAAGTTGCGGCTGTCGGCCTCGGCGTCGGCGGCGAACAGCTCGACGTGGTCGATCAGCGCCCCGCCCTCGCCGTGGATGCCCTGGGCCTCCAGGGCCCGCAGCATCGCCCAGGTGTAGCCGGTCAGGGCCTCGACGTTGTCCAGCTCCAGGCGCTGGCCGTGGTCGTTGACCAGGAAGAACCAGTTGCCGCCCCAGGCGATGTCGCCGTGGACCACGCCATGGCCGGGCACCTCCACCGGCACCTGCCGGCGATGGCGGTAGGCCGGCACGTTGCCGAGGGTGACGCGGCCGTCCTCGTGGAGGGTGGCGCTGACGGTGCCCACCGGGGTGTCGATGCGGTGCTCGCCGGGGGCCATCAGCCCCAGGTGCCGGAGGGACGCCACCAGGCCGAGGGTGCCGTGGCCGCACATGCCGAGGTAGCCGGCGTTGTTGAAGAAGATCACCCCGCAGGTGGCACCCGGCGTCACCGGCGGGCGGTACAGCGCGCCCACCAGCACGTCGTTGCCGCGCGGCTCCAGCAGGCAGGCGCGACGCCAGTGGTCGTGCTGCTCGCGCAGGCTGTCGCGCTGCTCGGCCAGGGTGCGGCCGGCGGGTTCGGGAAAGCCGTCCATCACCAGGCGCGTGGGTTCGCCGCCGGTGTGGGAATCGATGACATGGATGCGCTTCATGGGGCGGCTCCGTCAGGTCGGGGAATGGGGGTGGTCGATCAGGCGCTGGATGTCGTCCAGCAGCGCCCGGCCGACCCAGACGCCTTCGCGTTCGCTGCGCTGGCGGGCGGCGAAACGCCGTTGCGACGGCAGCCGCGCGCCCTGGTCGGTGATGGCGGCGAACAGCGCCTCGGCCCGCTGCCGGCCGGCCTCCAGCTCGCCGCCGAGAAAGCGCGCGGGGTCGAAGGCCAGCAGCAGCTCGCCATGGAGCGGCGTGGCACCGGCACCGCCGTCGAAAGCCAGGGACTCGGCGCTGGTGAGGTCGCCGATCAGCGCGCCGGCCATCAGCTCGATCATCGCCGCCAGGGCCGAGCCCTTGTGGCCGCCGAAGGTCTGCATGGCGCCCTCCAGCACGGCCCGCGCATCGGTGCTGGGCCGCCCTTCGGCATCCAGCCCCCAGCCCAGGGGAATCGGCTTGCCCTGGCGGGCGTGCAGCTCGATATCGCCCCGGGCGATGGCGCTGGTGGCGAAGTCGAAGACGAAGGGCTCGCGCCCCTCGCGGGGCCAGGCGAAGGCCAGCGGGTTGGTGCCGAACACCCCCTGGCGGCCGCCTTCCGGCGCCACCCAGGCGTGGCTGGGGGTCATGGCCAGCCCAACCAGCCCTTCGGCGGCGATGGCCTCCACCTCTGGCCACAGCGCGGAAAAGTGGAAGCAGTTGCGGATCACCAGGGCGGCGACGCCCAGCTCGCGGGCCTGCTCCACCAGCAGCGGCAGGCCGGTCTGCAGCGCCAGCAGCGAGTAGCCCCGCTGCGCATCGACGCGGACGATGGCCGGCGCCGGGCGGCTCACCCTTGGTTGGGCCTGCGGGTCCACCTTGCCGCTGCGCAGCGAGTGCACGCACACCAGCACCCGGTATAGGCCGTGGGAATGGCATTCGTCACGCTGGCCCCGGGTGATGGTGTCGGCGATGGCGCGGGCATGGTCCTCGCCCATGCCGTTGACGGTCAGCGCACGCAGTGCCAGGGCATGCACCTGGTCGAGGCTGAGGTTGATGAGGTCGTTCATGGCCAGACTCCTTCCGGTCATCGGGTTGCAGACAGTGGGCTAGGCGCGGCTGGGGAAGGCCGTGGCGGAGGGCGCGACGTCCGCGTCGGTGCCCTCCTCGCTTTCGTCCTCGCCGCTGAGGCGGATCAGCTCGGCCGGCACGCCGGTGGTGGCGCCCCAGTGGTAGATGCCCAGGGCACAGGCGGCCACGGCGAGGGTGTCGTAGGGGTGGCCGAGCACGCCCAGGCCGCCGAAGCTGCCCAGCCAGGAGAGCAGCAGGGTCACGGCGTAGAAGCCGATCAGCCAGGCGGACGAACGCACCTGCTGGGCGATGCCCAGGTGCTCGGTGGGCACGAAGCGGCGGCACAGCAGGTAGATCACGAACATCAGGATCTGCAGGCTCAGCAGCCAGGACACGGTGCCCCAGCCGGACCAGTAGACGATCAGCGCGGCGATCACGAAGGACAGCGGCCCCATCACCGCCAGGCCCCGCACGCGGAACGGGCGCGGCATGTCCGGCGCGTTGCAGCGCAGGGCCGCCACCGTAACCGGCGCCACCGCGTAGCTCAGCACCAGGGCGGCGGACACCACGTTGATCAGCGCCTCCCAGGAGGGGAACGGCAGGGTCCAGAACACCGACAGGCCGAAGGTCAGCCACAGCGCCGGGCGCGGGATGCCGGACTGCTCGTCGATGCGGGTGAAGAGGCGGAAGAAGGTGCCGGTCTGCGCCCAGCCGTAGATCACTCGCGGCGTGGCGTTCATGTAGATGTTGCCGCAGCCGCTGGGAGAGACCACCGCGTCGGCCACCACCAGGTAGGCCAGCCAGCCCACGCCGAGCACCAGGGCGATGTCGCGGTACGGCAGGGCGAACTCCTTGGACATCCCGGCCCAGCCGTTGGCCAGCAGCTCGGTCGGCACCGCGCCGAGGAAGGCCACCTGCAGCAGCACGTAGATGGCGGTGGAGAGCAGCACCGAGAGGATCAGCGCGATGGGGATGGTGCGCTGCGGGTTCTTCACCTCGCTGGCCACCGAGATGATCGGCGTCAGCCCCAGGTACGCGAAGATGATGCCGCCCGCCGACACCGCCATCTCGATGCCCGAGAGGCCGAACGGCGCGAAGCCCTGCACCTGGAAGTTCTCGGGCTTGAAGAAGGTGAAGAGCACGCCGATGACCAGCAGCGGCACGATGAACTTGAACACGCTGACCAGATTGTTGGCGCGGGCGAAGGTCTTCACGCTGCGGTAGTTGAGCCAGAAGAACAGGCACAGCAGGCCGAACTGCACCAGCCAGCCGATCAGCGTCGGGTCGCTGGAGCCCGCCTCGGTGAGGCCCGGGAACCAGGCCGCCGCGTACTGGCGGGAGGCGACCACCTCGATGGCCACCAGGCTGGAGAAGGCGATCAGCGTGATGAAGCCCATCAGGTAGCCCAGCAGCGGGCCGTGGGAGAACACCGGGTAGCGCACCACCCCGCCGGCACGCGGCAGCGCCGCCCCCAGCTCGCAGTAGATGATGCCCAGCAGCAGCACCGCGAAGCCGCCGAGGAGCCAGGAGAAGATGCCCGCCGGGCCTGCGATGGCGGAGACGTGGCTGGCCGCGAACAGCCAGCCGGAGCCGAAGATGGCCCCCAGGCCGATGAAGGTGAGGTCCGTCAGGGACAGCTGTTTCTTGAACTTTCCAGACATGGCGTAGCCTTCTTGTGCGTTATTGGATGGGCTGGAGAGATCCCTGTGCAGCACCGGGGCCTGGCGACGAATCAGGCACGAAGACGAACCGGTGCGACGGCGCCCCGAGGTCTGCAACGGCCATAGGTTGGCCCGCCCGGGCGCCTGCGGGCTTGATGCATTTCCTCGGTTCCCATGACGAAATCGGCACAGTTGGCGGAATGGCCGGGCAAGGCTCGACAGGCCCTGGCCGCCTGCGGCAACCTGCCGGCTCGCCGCGCACTGGGAGGCAGGACGATGCCGCAGAACCCGCTGGAAGGACTGTTCGCCGACGAGGGGCTGGAACGCCCCGAGAGCATGGACGCGCTGCTGGCCAGCGCACGGCTGCTGTTGCCGATGCTGGATGCGATCCCCAATGCGGCGATCTTCATCAAGGACACCCAGGCGCGTTACCTGCTGGCCAACCGCACCCTGGTCCAGCGCTGCGGCCTGAAAACCTTGCAACCGCTACTGGGCAAGACCAGCGCCGAGGTCTTCCCCGCCCAGCTCGGCCCCGGCTACACCGAGCAGGACCGCCGCGTGCTGGAGCAGGGCCAGGTGCTGGAGGACCAGCTGGAGCTGCACCTCTACGGCAGCCGCGAACCCGGCTGGTGCCTGACCCACAAACGCCCCCTGCACGACCGCGCCGGGCAGGTGATCGGCCTGGTGGGCATCTCGGTGGACCTGCAATCGGCCAGCGCCAGCCACCCCGCCTACGAACGCCTGGCCGCCGTGGACGAGCACATCCGCACGCACTTCCACGAGCCCATCACCCTGGAGACCCTCACCCGCATCGCCCGCCTCTCCGTCGCCCAGCTGGAGCGCCACTGCAAGCGCGTGTTCCACCTCACGCCCCGGCAGATGATCAGCAAGGCCCGCCTGGAACACGCCCACCGCCTGCTGCAGACCGACCTGCCCATCACCGACGTCGCCCTGCAATGCGGCTACACCGACCACAGCGCCTTCAGCCGCCAGTTCAAGCAGCTCACCGGCTTTACGCCACGGCAGTACCGGCAGGCGATGGAGTGAGAGTCATACAGGTACCCCGAGCGACCAACTCGTGCACGCCGGCCCCGTGCAGAGTGCTGTCGCATCCCGGAGCAACAGGTAGAATCCGACACCCCTCACGACTACATGGATGTTCAATGCGACTTGTCAGCGCCCTGCTTGCCTCTGCCTTGCTCCTCACACCCGTCGCTTCGGCCTCAGCCGCCATCTTCAAGTGCAAGGTGGCCGATGGCACGACCCAGTTTTCCGACCGGCCCTGCGGCACACCTGAAAATCAGGAAGTGATCGCGCATGAAACCCCATCCCCGGCCAAGACAACCGACAGTGCCGAGCAACCCGGCAAGAGTGCCCTTCCGAGAGCAGACGCACAGGCGAGTTACGAAGCAGCCGAGAAGGCCAGCCCACCACTGCTGACCCTGGCCGATCTGCAAGGCAAATGGTCGGATCTGGATTTCGACTCCCCCCTGCGAGGCTACTGGGTATTCGGCTCAAACACCCTGCGCATGGACCGCAAGGGCATGGCGATCCGTAACCGCGTCCAGACCACACTGCGCTTCAAGCTCAAGGGCAATCTGTTGACCATCATCCATGAGCCGGATGCCCTCCACGAGAAGCGCTGGGAAGAACGGCTGGTGGTCGAGCGTTACGTACCAGGTCGCCTGATCAACCTCGGAACGCTGGTGCTTTACCGCGTCAGATAGCGTGTTGGCCACAAGGCAGAGACGCACTACCGGCGGCAGCAGGACTTAACGCTCAGCGTCTACCCCACTCCTCGCACCGAAGCCGGTTGGGGGCGCCCATCAACTGAGGGATGTCCGCTCATCTTGCACACCCTCGGCTTCAGCCTCTTGCAACAGTCGTATGGCCTCTTTCCGGTCTGCCCTGATGCCATTCGAGCCATAGAACAGATTCAACCCGTGATAAAGCTTCGCCTGCGGGTGGCCACAGGCAGCAGCCTGCTCGAACAGGATGGCTGCCCGCTGGCAATCCTGCTCAACCCGATCCCCTGTATCGAAGCACTTCGCCAAGGCAGTGATTGCGGGGGCATGGCCCAGCTCAGCCGCCTCACTGAGCATCTCGAAGCTTCTGCGTTCGAACGCCTCGATACCCTCCCCGGGAGCGAGGATCGAGCGTGCCACCTGCGGGTCCCCCTCATCCAGCAATCGTTCCGCTTCTCGTATTACGGATTCGGTATCGGTGATGTCATGCATGGACTCAGTTCCTTGATGTCAGGCGAGCAATTTTCACGCTAAAAAACAGCCCGCCATCAGGCGGGCTGTTTCATTCGCTACAGCCTTACAGCTACTGCCAGTTCACCGCGATGATCTGGTTCAGCTGATCCCGCTGAGCCTGGGTCAGATTCATCTCCCCGCCCTGCGGTGCACCGAAGGCGGCCATGGCGTTGACCAGGTTTTCCAGCTGATTGGCGTAGAGCGTGGAGCTGCCGGCTTGCACTGCGTCCAGTTTCTGCGCCGCGCCCGCGTACCAGTCCTGCACGGTGATGGCGTCGGCCGAACCCAGCACGTCGATCACCAGGTTGTTGCCCTGGCGGGACAGCCAGAGGTTCTCGCGGGTGATGCCTTCGATGCTCAGCACATCGTTGTCGGCGGGCTTGTTCGACAGGTTGTTGATGACGTCCTGGCCGTCGCCGGCGGCGAAGCGGTAGGTGTCGTTGCCGTCCCCGCCGATCAGGTAGTCATTACCCTTGTTGCCGCGCAGTGTGTCGTTGCCTGCGCCACCGTCGATCAGGTCGGCGTCCGAGGAGCCGAGGATGTTCTGATCGCCCGCCTGGCCGGCCAGGACGGTGCCGAAGGAGCGGTCGTCCGGGACGTTCAGGTAGTTCGGCGAACCGACGGTGTCCGGGTTGGTGAGGCCGAAGGCGCTGAACACCTGGGCCGTGGTCAGTTGCCCGCCGGCTGCGAAGGTGATCACGTCGACGACGGCGTCGCCGCCCAGGAACCAGTTCTTCAGGGTGACCTGATCGCTGCCACCGCTAACCTTGAGCACCAGGTCGTTACCGCTCTTCATCAAGCCACTGGAGACTTGATTGAAGGCGATGCCTTCGAAGCGCAGCGTGTCGTAGCCGCCACCGGTGTTGTCGATGACGTCCTGCCCGCTGCCGGCGCTGAAGACGTAGGTGTCGTCGCCACGCCCGCCGAGCAGGGTGTCGTTGCCCTGGCCACCGACGAGGGTGTCGTTGCCATTGCCCCCTTCCAGACGATCGTTGCCGGCGCCGCCGGACAGCGAATCGTTGCCGTTGTAGCCGAGCAGCAGGTCGCGCTGGGCGGTGCCGTTGAGGGCACCGTCGTTGCCCGCCGTGCCCTGCACGGTGTTGTCGAAGGCCGCCACCGGGGTCGGCACCGCGATACCGAACGCGCCGAAGATCTGCGCGGCGGTGAGCTGGCCACCGGTCTCGAAGGTGAAGGTCTCGACCAGGTTGTCGCCACCCAGGAAGAAGTCCTTCAGCGTCACCTGGTTGGTGG
The DNA here is from genome assembly GCF_032621675.1 of Pseudomonas sp. zfem003. Lineage (NCBI taxonomy): Bacteria > Pseudomonadati > Pseudomonadota > Gammaproteobacteria > Pseudomonadales > Pseudomonadaceae > Pseudomonas > Pseudomonas sp. zfem003. The sequence goes on from NZ_JAVYJG010000001.1 coordinate 254,275, forward strand.
TGCTGCCGTTGACCTTGAGGATCAGGTCGTTGCCCGACTTGGACAGGCCCGAGCCCACCTGGTTGTAGGTGATGCCACCGGCGAAGCGCAGGGTGTCGGCAGCGCCGCCCGACTCCTCGATCACGTCCAGGCCTGCGGTGTAGACGTAGGTGTCGTCACCCACGCCGCCTAGCAGGCGGTCATTGCCCGCCCCGCCGGCCAGGGTGTCGTTGCCGGCCCCGCCGATCAGCACGTCGTTGCCTGCCGTGCCGGTCAGCGAATCGGCACCGCCCAGGCCGGGAACCGGCGGTTGCCCGGTGCCCGGGTCGGTGGGGTTCGGGTCCACCGGGCCGGGGGTGCCGGTACCGTCCGGGAAGGCGGTGATCATGCCGGCGATCTGCGCGGTGGTGAGGTAGCTGCCGCCGTCGTCCGGCTGCACGTAGTCGATGGCCGAGTCACCGCCCAGGAAGTGGTTGGTGATGCGCAGCTGGTGGGCCATGTCCTTGTCGACGAGGATGACCAGGTCATTGCCGTCGCGGTGGAAGCTCAGACGCGCACGGGCCACGCCATTGAGCACGAAGACGCCGTCGAAGCCGCCACCGGTGTTGTCGATGACGTCCTTGCCGCCGCCGGCGCGGTAGTAGTACCTGTCGTCGCCGGCACCGCCCACCAGACGGTCGTTGCCGTCCTCGCCGTCGAGCACATCGTTGCCTGCACCGCCGATCAGGGTGTCGTCACCCGAGCCCGCATTACCTCCGTTGCCGCCGGAGAGGTAGTCGTTGCCGTCACCGCCCTCCAGCTGGTCATTGCCGCCCATGCCGAACAGGGTGTCGTTGCCGGCCAGGCCGCGCAGCAGGTCACGGCCGTCGTAGCCGGAGAGACGATCCGCCGTGGTGCCGCCGTCGATCACCGTCTCGTAGCCGCCGGCTACGCCGTTGGCTGCGACCATATGGCCGATGCGCGTGGCGGTGAGCATGAAGCCGCCGTCCGGCTGGACGTAGCTGATGGCCTTGTCGCCGCCGAGGAAGTGCCCCTGCACGCGCACCGACTGCTGGGCATCGCCGTCGACCAGGATCACCAGGTCGTCGCCGTCACGGCGGAAGCCGAGCCGGTCCTGGGTGATGCCGCCGGTGAAGAACACGCCGTCGTTGCCGCCACCGGTGTTGTCGATGACGTCCGCACCGTCGCCCAGGGCGTAGACGTACTTGTCGTCCCCGGTGCCGCCGATGAGGCGGTCAGCACCCGCACCGCCATCGAGTTGGTCGTTGCCGGAGCCGCCCAGGATCAGGTCGTCGCCGTCTTCGCCTTCGAGGTAGTCGTTGCCGCCCTCGCCGAGGATGGTGTCGTTGCCGGCACGGCCCCAGGCCTTGTCGTCGCCGGCCCCCAGGTGAATGGTGTCAGCCAGGTCGCGGTAGCCGAGGATGCTGTCGGCGTTGTCGGTGCCGTGGTGGATCACGCGGTTTTCCACATCCGCCTGGCTCAGCGAGCTGCCGTCGGCGAAGGTCAGGCTGTCCAGCTTGAAGTGGTCGGTCGGCTCCTTGAACCAGTTCTGCACGGTGATGCGGTCAGTGCCGTTGGCGTGCTCGATGATCAGGTCCAGGCCACGGCGGTGGAAGCCCAGGTCCGCCGCAGCGATGCCCTCGCCGAAGCTCAGGGTGTCGAAGCTCGGATCGATGTTGCTAAAGGCTTCGTTGGCGCGGCGCTCGATCAGCAGGTCCTGGCCGTCACCGAGGTTGAAGCGGTAGGTGTCGTCGCCGAAGGAGCCGTAGATCGTGTCGTTGCCGGTGCCGCCTTCGATCACGCTGGCGTTGCCGCTCCAGGCGTCGTTGCGCGCGACGATCAGGTCATTGCCTGCCCCACCGATGAGGGTGTCGGAGCCCTGGCCATGTAGCGTGTCGTTGCCATCGCCGCCCAGCAGTTCGCCGTAGCCTTCCAGCAGGTCGTCGCCGCTGCCGCCATCGAGCAGGCCGTTGCCCTGCAGGGTGTCGTTGCCGGCGTCACCGAACAGCTGGTCGTTGCCGCCCCCGCCGATCAGCGAGTCATGGCCCTCGCCACCGCGCAGGGTGTCGTTGCCATCGCCGCCGTCGAGCAGGTCATCGCCGGCATCGCCGCTCAGCAGATCGGTCTGGTAGCCGCCGAACAGGGAGTCATTACCTTCGCTGCCGGAGAGCTGGTTCTCGCCCTCTTCGCCGTACAGCTGGTCGTCACCCGCACCGCCGAAGAGCGTGTCGTTGCCCGCTTCGCCATGCAGGGTGTCGTTGCCTTCACCACCCAGCACCTGGTCGTTGCCGAAGCCCGCCTGGACGAGGTCGTTGCCCAGGCCAGCGTCGATCACATCGTCGTCGGCATGGCCGTAGATGGCGTCGTCCTGGGCGGTGCCCTCCAGCGCCTTGAGCTTGAGGGTGTTGAAGTCCCAGGCCAGGCCGCCGTCGAAGACGAATTGCTCGATGGCGTACACACCAGGCTGCCCAGCCTGGTAAGAGAACTGCCCCTGGATCCGCACGCTGTCGCCCGTGGTCTTATGGGTCACCACCAGGTCTTCGCCGTCACGGCGCAGCAGCAGGTCCTCCGGTGCCACACCGTCGAAGCGAACGCTGTCGGTACCGCTCCGGTCGATGATGAGGTCATGACCCCATTGCGCCGTGAGCCGGTACTGGTCGTTGCCGGCGGCGCCCTCCAGTTGATCGTCGCCCGCCCCACCGTCCAGCAGGTCATCACCCTCCCCGGCCAGCAGGGTGTCGTTGCCGAGACCGCCTTCGACGAGGTCGTTGCCTATCCCGGCGTCCAGGAGGTCGTCCCCTTCGCCGCCTCGCACGGTGTCGTTACCTGCGCCCGCGTAGACCGTGTCGTTACCGCCCAGCGCGTCGATCAGGTCGTCGGTGGAATAGGCGTTGATCAGGTCGCCCGCAGCCGTGCCGTCCAGGGTGAGCTGGCGCAGTTGCGTAGCGGCGATGAACGTTTCCAGCCCATCGCCGTAGCGCAAGCGAATGCCACTCAGCGGTACCTCGTCGCGGAAGAACGCGGAAAGCGAGATCAGGTCAGCCGGGCTGTCCGGGAACGAAACCTCGAGGCTGGTGCCATTGCGGCGGAAGACCAGGGTTTCCAGCGGCAGGTCCGCGAGGTAGATCGTCACGATCCCTTCGTAGGCATCCACGATCACATCCTGTCCGTCACCACGGGCGAACAGGTAGTTGTTGGTGCCATTGCCACCGTCTAGGCGGTCGTTACCCTTGCCACCGGCCAGGAAGTCATCACCCGCGCCACCCACCAGGGTGTCGTCGCCGTCTCCACCTTGCAGGGTGTCGCGGCCGGCGCTGCCATTGAGGTAGTCATTGCCGGCACCGCCCACCAGCGTATCGTCACCGACACCCGCGTCGATGCGATCGTTGCCTTCGCCCCCATCCAGGTAGTCGTTGCCCTCGCCACCTTCCAGCATGTCGTCGCCGGCTTCGCCGAACAGCCGGTCATCGCCGATGCCGCCATCGAGAGTGTCACGCCCCTCGCCACCCAGCAGGGTGTCGTTGCCGCCATAACCGAACAGACGATCGTCCCCCTCCAGACCGGAGAGCTGATCGTTGGTCACGTAGCCTTCGATGCGGTCGTTGCCGGCCGTGGCCTGCAGCACCAGGTTCTTGACGTCGGCGATGGTCCACACCGTGCCGTTGTGGAACTCGATGCGGTCGACGGCGACACCGTTGGTGCCTTCGGCGCTGAAGTAGTTGGTGAGCCGCACACTGTCACTGGCCGAGGTCTGCAGCAGCAGGTCATTGCCATTGCGCTTCACGCCGACGCTGGCGGGATCGATACCGGCACCGAATACCACGCGGTCGATCTTGCCGCCGGCTGCATCGGCGGCGTTATCGATCACATCATTGCCGTGACCAATATCGAACAGGTAGCTGTCGTTGCCACGCCCGCCAATCAGCGAATCGTTGCCGGCCCCACCGATCAGGGAATCATTACCGTCATCCCCCATCAGCACATCGTCGCCAGCGCCGCCGGAGAGCTGGTCGTTGCCACCCAGGCCATGGATGCTGTCGTTGCCTGCCAGGGCATCGATGCTGTCGCCAGCGGCAGTGCCGAACACCAGGTCATTGCCAGCGGTCAGCGACGAGGCGGTCAGCAGATCAAGCATCTGCTGCTGGCTCAGGCCACCGCCATCGACGAAACGGATTGCCTCGATGGCGCCATAGGCCAGCGAACCGTCGAAGTCAAAGAAGTTATCGATGCGCACCGACCCGGCATCGCTGCCGTCGGTGTTCTTGACGTGGACCCAGACAGTGGTGGCGTTACGCGAGAACACCAGGTCGCCCTGGTTGATGCCGGCACCAAAGACGATCTGGTCGAGGCCGCCCCGGTCGAGGATCGCGTCGTTGCCCTGGCCGCGCGCGAAGTGATAGCTGTCGACGCCGGAATAGCCATACAGGCGGTCATCGCCGCCCGCGCCATAAAAAATCGTTCCGGAGTCGATGCCATAAAGCGTGTCGTTACCAGAGGTGCCGATACGCGTAGAGAAATCGAAGAAAGGCGCCAGTTCGATGCTGGAGGCCGTGATGGCCTGGAATGCGGCATCACGTTTGGCTCGATAAGCCGGCGAATAGGTGCCCAGGTCGTTGAGGATGGTGATGACGTCGCGCACGCGCTCCGGCTTGCCCTCGGCGAGCAACCCGCTCAGCTTGCCCTGCAGCGCGTTCCAGTCGACGGCGATGCTCTGCGCGTCGGAGCCGAAGCCGGACCGGATGATGTCCAGCTCGTTGGCGTATTCGGTCTGCGCCATGATCTGCGCGGCAGTGAAGCGCTTGAACTCCAGGTACTCGGCCACCAGGATCGGAGCAGCCTGCCCATGGGGGTTCGGGTCCCGCTCGCCCCAGCACCAGGTACCCAGGTAAGGGTGCCCAACCAGATTCTCCAGGGTGACGAGCTGGCGCGCGTCCATCACGTGGCCGTAGACCTTCTTGGGGTCGCGGCTGTAGGGGTCGACGCCCTCGGCGCCGGCCCAGCGGTAGATCAGGGTGTCGAGCAGTGCATCGCGCTGGCTCGGCGCTGCGGCGACGTACTGCGCCAGCAGGTCCTTGAGGCCGGCATCCAGCGCCATGGCCTGGCGCAAGTCCTGGACCTTGCCGAAGCCTTTAGCGTTGGCCATGGTCAGCACGTCCCTGGGTAGCACGATGTCGCCGCTGTTGATGCGGCGGGTGCTGTCGACCTTGAACCAGACGTCGGCCGCCGTGGAGGCGATGCCGTTGGCCAGCATCACGGTGCCGATCTGGCGGTGCTCATGGCCGTTGGCATCGGTATGGCTCGAGGTGCTGTAGCCGGTGCTGATGGAAACGACGCCCGCAGCAGCCAGCCCCTGCAGTTCGCCATCATCGCTGACGCCATTGCCGTTGAGGTCGCGCCAGACCTGCAGGGTCGAGTACGCAGCGTCCTGGGCGTTGATCACGCCGTCGCCGTTGCTGTCGTACTCGGCCAAAGCCTGGAAGCCGTTCTCGGCCTTGTTGCCATTGCTCAACAGGCTGTGGTTGCCGAACAGCTCGGTGCCATTGCTGATGCGCCCGTCACCGTTGCGGTCATGCACCAGCAGGCCGTCGTCGGGGCTGACCCAGCCGGACATTTCGCTGAGGCCGTCGCCATCGAGGTCGAAATAGCTCGCCCCCACTTTCAGGGTTTCGATGCCATCGCCGTCCAGGTCGATGACGATCGGCGAGGTACGGTTTTCAGCGTCTCCAGTATCCGGCTCTTCCTCTTCCTCCTCGTCGGTGAGGACGATCTGAAGCGAGCTCTTGTCCTTGTGGTAGTTGAGGATGGTCAGGCCGCCATTGACGGTCAGCGTGCTGCCACTGAGCACATAGACGTTGCCGCGCTTGTCCTTGTAGACATTCTCAGGGTCGCTTTCCTTTCGTGTACCACCGGCCAGCACCTGGTTACCGAGGTAGACCTGCCCCCTGCCCGCATCGTCATCCTCGATCACGTCCTGCTTGTCGGCGAAATAGGTGTCGAAGTCTGCACCACCACGCAGCGTGTCCAGCCCGGCTCCGCCGACCAGGATGTCGTTACCGACGCCGCCTGTGATGAGGTCATTGCCGATGCCACCATCGAGGTAGTCAAGGCCGCCATCGCCGTAGAGGGTGTCGTCCCCCTCGCGGGCGAAAACATTGTCGTCGCCATCCCCGCCGTAGATCGTGTCATTGCCGCCATTGCCGTAGATCAGATCGCTCCCACCCTCGCCACGCAGGAGGTTGTTGCCGGTGTTGCCGCGAATCTCGTTGTCCAGGCTGTTGCCGGTGCCGTTGATGTCGTCGCTGCCGGTGAGTTCGAGGTTCTCGACGTTCGCGGACAGCGTGTGGCTGACGCTCGACTTGACCAGGTCGGTACCGGCATTGGCACCCTCGACCACGGTATCGCCCTCGTCGTCGACGATGTAGGTATCGTCGCCGGAGCCGCCCTCCATGCTGTCGGCTCCGCCACGGCCGTCCAGTTGGTCGTTGCCGTCACCGCCAAAGAGCTGGTCGTTGCTGTAACCGGTACCGAACAGCGTGTCGTTGCCCTTGCCGGCAATCACCGCAGCCCCCTTGTAGGGAATGATTTCGGTGAAATTCAACATCGTCATGGGATCGATGACGCCGTTGTTGCTCACATCCCCGCCGTCGTATACGACATAGCGTCCCTCGGGATCCTCGTAGGTGATGATGTTGTTGGTCACCAGGCGGCCGATGACCCCAGCGAACAGTCCCGTGAAGTAGGCCAGTCGGTCGACCAGGATGGCCTTGTTGGCCAGCTCTGCTGCATCAGCCAGGCGATTCTTTACATCCAGCGCATACCAGTCCTCACCGGCGAGGACGAGCTTCTGCGAGACCGAGCCGGTGAACTGGATGGGAACCTGCCTGCCAATGCCGGAAGGGTCGATCTGATCCTTGGTGAGGTAGTTGGTGAACTGCGCCAGAAAACCACCACCGTCGTAGTCGAAGTTGTCATTCCTCGGCTCGACACAGATGTCCAGGATTTCCCGGGAGCCATCCTCGTTCACGTAGAACAGCGCATCCTTGTTGATCTGGTACTCGCCGGAACCGAAGATGTAGGCCCGTTCGGCATAGTCGCTATCCAGGACCCCCTGGTAATACCCGCTCACCGCGAGTACGCCATCGTCCGGGTTCTTGCCATAGGCCTTGAGTAACTGGTCCCGCGTGTAGACACCTGCGGCGAGCTTCTTGCCAGTCCCAAGGTAGGCATCATCGTGCCCACCGAGAAAGTTCCTCACATATTTGAAACGTTCGACGCCTACAAAACGCCCTGCTCCGGCAGTCATGAACTCGTTCATGTCCACCTGAATAGCCGTGCCAGTCGCACCTTTCGGGCGTATCAGAGCGTCATCCTTCAGGTTGCCAGGCGGCGCATCCTTGTCGAATAGATAGCGGGAAACGATCTGTTCAATCGTGGGCAAACTCATGGTCTATTTCCTTACAGTCCAGTCCATTTGATGGTTTGGGTTCCAACTCCGTTATCACTGTCTTGCGTCAGTAATTCCCCGCAGTTGGATACCGTGGCCGTACGCGTATGCGTCGCGATCCCTCTGGCCATGGTCGCCAACGTTTCAAGGTAGGCAGCCCTATTGCCCGCCAGCACCTCTGCACGCGATCGCCCGTAGGGCGTGCTGTCACAGCAGGCGATGTCGACGAAGCTGTAGGTCATGCTGTAGTAGGTATTGCCGAAACCACGGAAGCGTTCATAGAGGCTGGGGCGGCCGAACTCCTGCACCACATCCGCCTTCTCGCGGACTGAGATGAGCCGGCTGTCGGTGAAGGTCGCCGTGCCGTCGGCGGCGGCGCGGTAGCTCACCAGCACGAAGGGCTCGCGAACACTTGCAGCATTGAACTGCGGTCGACGTGGGGCCACGGGTTCGATGGCGAAATTTTCCTCGAAGGTCTTCTCGTTGCCCTGCATGCGTTCCATCAGGGCCTTGAGATCCAGCGCCGGCGGGTTGTGGATGATGCCTGTCCGGTTTTCCTGGCTGCGGAACAGATCGTCATGCCGCTGGCTGTTGATGGCATCGAGACGGATCAGGCTGCGCAGGAACGCCTGGCGATGTTCCTCAGGGCCCAGCACACGGTTCTGGGCGATGCACAGTCCCGAGTCGTTCTGCACGATGCGATAGCCGACAAATGCCGAGGCGATCATCACCGGAACTACGAGCAGCCCCCCCATGAGAAACAGGAGACGGAAGCGTTGAACCTTGCTGGGCTGGTGCATCGATGCAAATCCTTTAGCAATCATGGGAGCAGATACCTGCCTGGCACCGACCTGAACCTGGGGAATGAATCGGAATGGTGCCAAGCCTGAACTGCAGACAAACGAGATCCCGGCCAACCTGACGGGTCAGGAGCCGAGCCTTGCAGTAGGCAGAAGGATGGCCGCCCTGCAGGCAGCCGACATGAGAGAGGGGCATGCTCATCCTTGATACGGAGTATTGACCGACGACCCTGTCGGTTTCCGTGTTAGATGGCGTAGAAGACGCCTTTGCAGGATCAGCGTCAATCAGTGCGAGATGGATTCTGTGAAGCAGTTCCGAGCAGGCGAGAGCCCCCTCGAACATCCCTTCTAGACCCGAACCAGAGAACGCGAAGCCTACCCCGCTCCGCGTGTCAAAGAACCTCCAGCCGGCTTCGGAAGTCCGGGCGGCGCAGCATCGCGCCGCTGCCGGCTCTTAGACCGAAACGGCACCCTACGTCTGGTTTGCCGTTTCGCGTTTCCAGGAATCACGGGGCCGGAAACAGCCCCATCAAATCCTGAACGTATCCACCAGCTGCTTCAGCCGGCTGACCTGCTGATCCAGCTCGGTACAGGCCTTCAGGCTGGCCTGCAGGTTGTGCACGCCGTCCTGGTTGAGGACGTTGATCTCGGTGATGTCCATGTTCAGGCTTTCGATCACCGAGGTCTGTTCCTCGGTGGCGGTGGCCACGGACTGGTTCATGCCGTCGATCTCGCCGATGCGGCGGGTGACGCCGCGCAGGTTTTCGCCGGCCTGGCCGCCGATGCGCACGCTGTCGTCGCTGAAGTGGCGGCTTTCGCCCATGGTCGCCACGGCTTCGCGGGCGCCGGTCTGCAGCTGTTCGATCATCTGCTGGATCTCCAGCGCCGAGCTCTGGGTGCGCTGGGCCAGGTTGCGCACTTCGTCGGCCACCACGGCGAAGCCGCGTCCTGCCTCGCCGGCGCGGGCGGCTTCGATGGCGGCGTTGAGCGCCAGCAGGTTGGTCTGCTCGGAGATGCCCTTGATCACGTCGAGGATCTGGCCGATGTCGTTGCTCTTCTGGCTGAGCACTTCGATGTGGTTGCTGGACGCCTGGATCTTCTCCGACAGCTCGCCCATCGCCACCAGGGTGCGCTCGACCATGCCTTGCCCTTCCTCGGCGTCGCGGCGGGCGTCGCTGGCCTGCTCCGAGGCGTCGGCGGCGTTGCGGGCGATCTCCTGGGCGGCGGCGCCCAGTTCGTTGATGGCGGCGGCCACGCTGTCGGTGCGGGCGGCCTGTTCGCTGGAGTTGGTCATGGAGGCGTTCGACGCCTGCACCACGGTGCTCACCCGCTCGTGCACCTCGCGCGTGGCGGAGGCCACCTCGCGGATGGATTTGTGGATGCGCTCGACGAAGCGGTTGAAGGCATCGGCCAGTTCGCCGAACTCGTCACGGGAGTCGATCGACAGGCGCTGGGTCAGGTCGCCCTCGCCCTCGGCGATGCCGCTCATGGCGTGGCTCATCACGTGCAGCGGGCGCAGCAGGATGCGGATCAGACCGCCCAGCAGCAGGAGGATGGCGACCACGCCGATGATGGTGGACATCAGCGCGGAAACGCGGAACTCCTGCAGGGCGGCGAAGGCCTTGGACTCGTCGACGGACAGGCCCACGTACCAGCGCACCCCGGTCAGCCCTTCTACCGGCAGGAAGGTCACGATCCGCGCCTCGCCGTTGCGGTCGCTCACGCTCTGCAGGGCGGACTCCAGGCGCGGCGCAGTGCCGGCGAACAGGTCCGGCAGCTTCTTCAGGACCAGCTGCTGGTCGGGGTGGACCAGCACCGTGCCCTTGTCGTCCACCAGGAAGGCGTAGCCCATGCCGCCCAGGTCGAAGGAGTTGAGTATCTCGTCGACCGTCTTCAGCTTGAGGTCACCGCCGACGACGCCCTGCAGGGTGCCCGAGGCGTTCACCGGGCGGGTGATGGTGATCAGCAGGCCGTCGCGCGGGTCGGCGGCCAGGTAGGGCTCGGTCAGGCCGGGGCCGCTGGTCTGCGCCGCCTTCTTGTACCAGGGCCGCTGGCGCGGGTCGTAGCCGGCGGGCAGTTCGCTGGGCGGGAACTGGGTGTAGGTGCCGCTTGCCTGGCCGTAGTACGCATAAAGGAAGGCGGAGGCGATGCTGCGGTGCTGCAGGCTCTTGGCCAACGCCGCCTCGCTGCTGTCGTCCTCGATGGACTCGGCCAGGTTCTCCAGCAATTGCATGCGGCCCACCAGCCAGTGCTGGATGTTGCCCGTGGAGACCTGGCCCACATCGTTGAGGTAGTTGGCAAGGTTCTGGCGGATGGCGTTCCGCTGCAGGTAGTCGTTGTACAGCGCGAAGGACGCGAAGGCAGCGATCACCACCAGGGAGGCTGCCACCATGATCTTGTGGCTGAATTTCAGGGTTCGCATGGAGGAACTCGCTCAAAAAGGTGCAAAGGCATGAGGTGGCCACAGGCGTTGTCGGCGTCCGGTCGGCAATCGACCGGGCACGGACGCAGGGCCGTCCCTTGCTATCGGCGCTAGCACGTTCTTCTTAAGCGATTTATCAGCCGTTTATGTGCAGGCGTTCAGGTATTTTCTGAAAACACCGTGTACCCGCCCATCCAGCCGACGCACGCGGAGCCCTCCCCGCTCCGCGTGCCCTGCTGCCGTTACAGCATCTCCAGCCTGGCCATCAGGTCCTCCAGCCGTGCGGCCTTCTCCTCGGTGACGACGCTGCCTTCCAGCGATTCGATGTAGCTCGCCAGCTCCTCCACCGTGCTGCACTCGAACATGGCCCGCAGGGGCACGTTGCGTTGCAGGGTCTTCTGCACGCGTGAGGCGATCTGGGTGGCGAGCAGGGAGTGGCCGCCGAGTTCGAAGAAGTTGTCGCGCACGCCGACCCGTTCGACCTTGAGCACATCGGCCCAGATGCCGGCCAGGGTGGTTTCCAGCTCGTTGCGCGGGGCCAGGTGGTCTTGGGCCTGCAGCGGGCCGAATTCCAGGGGCGGCAGGGCCTTGCGGTCGAGCTTGCCGTTGGCGTTCAGCGGCAGGCGCTCGAGCACGAGCCAGTGCAGCGGCACCATGTAGTCCGGCAGGTCGCCGCGCAGCTGCTGCTTGATGGCTTCGAACCAGGCGCCCTCTTCCGCCAGGCGGCTGGCCGGCGAGGCGGCGTTGGCGAAGCGCGTGGCATCGCTGGGCACCAGGTAGCCCACCAGGTACTTGCCGGTGGGGCCTTCCTGCACGCTGACGGCGGCGTCGCGCACGTCCTGCCGTTCGAACAGGCGGGCTTCGATCTCGCCCAGCTCGATGCGGTAGCCACGGATCTTCACCTGGTGGTCGACACGGCCGACGTATTCCAGCACGCCGTCGGCGCGGCGGCGGGCCAGGTCGCCGGTGCGGTACAGGCGTTCGCCCGGCGCGCCGAAGGGGTTGGGCACGAAGGCCTGGGCGGTGCGCAGCGGGTCGCCGACGTAGCCACGGCCGACGCCGGTGCCGGCGACGCAGAGTTCGCCCACGGCGCCCAGGGGCGCCAGCTCGAAGGCGTCGTCCAGCAGGTACAGGCGGTTGTTGTCGGTGGGGCTGCCGATGGGCAGGTAGGTGCCCTCGGTGGAGGCGGCGTCGACTCGGAAGAAGGCCACATCGTCCGAGCATTCCGCCGGGCCGTAGGCGTTGACCAGCCCCACCTGCGGGTAGCGCTCCAGCCACTGGCGCGCCAGCTCCGGCGGCATGGCCTCGCCGGTGGGCAGCATCCAGCGCAGGGTGCCGAGCACGGCGCGTTCCTCGGCGAGCATGCCCTGGATCAGCGAGGGCACGCTCTCCAGCACCGTGATGCCGCGCTCGCGCACATGGGCCAGCAACGCCTGCGGGTCGTGGGCGATGGCGTTGGGGACGATCTCGGTGCAGCCACCGAACAGCGGCGCGGCGAGGAACTGCCACACCGAGATGTCGAAGCTCTGCGAGGCCGTCTGGGCAATCAAGTCCGCCTCGCTCAGGTCGAGGTACGGCACCTTGCTCAACTGGTTGTTGAGCATGCCGGCCTGCTCGACCATCACGCCCTTGGGCAAGCCGGTGGAGCCGGAGGTGTAGATGACGTAGGCGAGGTTCTCCGGGCCGCTGTGGATGCCCGGGTCCTGCTCCGGCCAGGCGCCTTGCAGCACGTCCTCCCACACCAGCAGGCGCGGACGCTGGCCGCAGCCGAGCTCCTCCAGCAGCAGCATGGCCTGGTCGCGGCAGGCTCGGGTGGCCACCAGCGCCGGGGCGCGACTGAGTTCGAGGATGCGCGTCAGGCGCGGGGTGGGCAGCGCCGGGTCCAGCGGCAGGTAGCCGGCGCCGGCCTTGAAGGTGCCGACCATCATGCCCAGCAGGTCGAGCCCGCGCTCGCCCAGCAACGCCACCGGCTGGTCGAGGCCGACACCGGCGGTGCCCAGGGCATGGCCCAGGCGGTTGGCGTGGCGGTTCAGCTCGGCGTAGCTCCACTGGCGGTCGAGGCAACGGGCGGCGATGCGCTGCGGGTGCGCGGCGACGCGGGCCTCGAACAGGCGCACGTAGCCCTGCTCCAGCGGGTAGTCGCGGGCACTGTCGTTGACGCCGTTGAGCAGCAGCTCGCGCTCGGCATCCCCCAGCAGCGGCAGCGCGCTCATGTCGGCCTCGATGTGCTCGCCCAGGGCCAGCAGCAGGCGCTTGAACTCGCCCAGCAGGCGGTCGATGGTCGCCTCCTCGAAGTAGCGCCGGTCGTAGGACAGGTGCAGGCCCAGGTCGTCCCCCGGGTAGCAGACCACGGTGAGCGGGAAGTTGGTGTGGGTGCGGCCGGAATCCGAGCTGGCCGAGAGGCTCTGCGCCCGGTCCAGCACCGCGACTTCCACCGGCGCGTTCTCGAACACGAAGAGGCTGTCGAACAGCGGCTGGCCCTTGGGCAGCTCGCTGCATTCCTGGATGGCCACCAGCGGCAGGTACTCGTGCTCGCGCAGCTCCAGGTTGCTGGCCAGCAGCCCCTGCAGCCAGTCACGCACGCTCAGGCGCTGGCCCGGTGCGGGCAGCTTCACCCGCAGGGCGATGCTGTTGATGAACAGGCCGACGGTGCGCTGCATCTCCGGCATGCCCACCGGGCGCCCGGCCACGGTGACGCCGAAGACCAGGTCGCGCTCGCCGCTGTAGCGCGCCAGCACCAGGGCCCAGGCCGCCTGGGCCAGGGTGTTGACGGTGAGCTGGTGACGCTGCGCCAGTTCCCGCAGGCGGGCGCCATCGGCGGCGTCCAGGCGGGTGATGCGGTCGCCCACCTGCATGCCGCCGCTGTCGTTGGCGTGCTCGCGGAGGATCGGCCGGTCGCTCGGCAGGTGGGTGGTGCGCTCGAAGCCGGCCAGGTTGCCCTGCCACCAGGCGCGGGCCTGGCCCAGGTCCTGGCGCTGCAGCCAGCCGATGTAGTCGCGGTAGCGCGGCGCCAACGGCAGCTGCGGCTCGCGGCCCTCGCCCAGGGCGGCGTAGACCTCGAAGAAGTCGCTCATCAGCAGGCCACGGCACCAGGCGTCGATGAGGATGTGGTGGTTGCTCATCATGAACCAGTAGCGCGCCTCGCCCAGGCGGATCAGGCGCAGGTGGAAGGGCGGCTGGTGCAGCAGGTCGAAGCCGGCCTCGCGCTCGGTGCGGTGCAGCGCCTGCAGGCGTTCCTCGTGGCCGTCCTCGGGCAGGTCGCTCCAGTCCAGCACGTCCACCTCGGTGGCGCCGGGCTTGTGGATCACCTGCAGCATGGTTTCGCCGGCGTTCCACACGAAGGACGCCCGCAGCGCCTCGTGCCGCGCCACCACGGCGCGCCAGGCGCGGGTGAAGCGCTCCACGTCCAGCGCGCTGTTGATGCGGTAGCGGTCCTGCATGTAGTAGATGCCGGTGCCCGGCTCCAGCAGGGTGTGCAGCAGCAGGCCTTCCTGCATGGGCGTAAGCGGGTAGATGTCGTCGATGGCGGCGGCCGGCACCGGCAACTGGTCGATCTGCTCCTGGCTCAGGTGCGCCAGGGGGAAGTCCGACGGCGTCGGGCCACCGGCGCCCTCCTCCAGGCAATGGGCGATGAGCGCCTGCAGCTCGGCGATGAAGGCCTCGCCGAGGCCCTGCACCGTAGCGCGGTCGTAGCGCGCCTGGCTGTAGGTCCAGTTGAGCAGCAGCTCGCCGCCGAACACCTGGCCGTCCACGCTCAGCCAGTTGGGCAGCGTGGCGTCGGCGTCGTGGGCCGGGCCGGCGCTTTCCTCCAGCGGGCGCAGCAGCGCGCCCTCGGCGAAGTTGCCGTCGAACTGGCCCAGGTAGTTGAAGGTGATGCGCGCCGGCGGCAGCGCCGCCATGGCGGCGCGGGTGGCCGGGTCGGCCAGGTGGCGCAGCACGCCGTAACCCAGGCCCTTGTGGGGCACCTGGCGCAGCTGTTCCTTGATCGCCTTGACGGCCGCGCCGAGCCCCTCGGCCGGTGCCAGGCGCAGCGCGTAGGCGCTGGTGAACCAGCCGACGGTGCGGCTGAGGTCGATGTCGTCGAACAGCGGCTCACGGCCGTGGCCTTCCAGTTGCACCAACATCGAATCACGCGCGGCCCAGCGGCACAGCACGCGGGCCAGGGCGGTGAGCAGCAGGTCGTCGACGCGGGTGCGGTAGGCGGCGGGCGCCTGTTGCAGCAGCTGGCGGGTGCGCTCGGCATCCAGGCGCAGGGTGATGCGCTGGGCGTCGCGCTCCAGGTCCTGCTCGGCCTCGCGGTCGCAGGGCAGCGGCGCGTCGTCGCCGCCCAGTTGCGCCTGCCACCAGGGCAGTTCTTCGCGCAGGGGCTCGCTGCCGGCATAGGCCGCCAGGCGTTCGCCCCAGGCCTTGAAGGCGCTGGTGCGCGCCGGCAGCGCCAGGGGTTGCCCGGCCTGCAGTTGGCGATAGCCGGCTTGCAGGTCGTCCAGCAGCACGCGCCAGGAGACGCCGTCCACCACCAGGTGGTGGATGGCCAGCAGCAGCTTCTGGCGCCCGTCCGGACCTTCCAGCAGCAAGGCGCGCAGCAGCGGGCCGTTGGCCAGGTCGAGGCTGCGCTGGGAGTCGGCCAGCAGGGTTGCGGTCTCGGTGGAATCAGCGACCTGCGCCTGCCACAGCAGGCCGTCGGCCTCGCTGGTGGGGGCGCGGTGTTCGGCGTGCCAGGTGTCGCCGTCACGGGTGAAGGACAGGCGCAGGGCGTCGTGGTGCTGCACCAGACTCTGCAGGGCCTGCTCCAGATGGGCCACATCCAGGCGTTCGCCGGCTTCCAGCAGCAGCGACTGGTTCCAGTGGCCGACGTTTTCCGGCGCCTGCTGGAAGAACCAGTGCTGGATGGGCGTCAGCGGCATGCTGCCGGTCACCGGGCCCTGGTCCACCTGGGTCAGCGCCTCGCGGCGGGCGACGGCAGCCAGGGTCTGCACCGTCTGGTGCTGGAACAGGTCGCGCGGGCTGAAGTGGATGCCCTGCTGGCGGGCACGGCTGACCACCTGGATGGAGAGGATGGAGTCGCCACCCAGCTCGAAGAAGTTGTCGGCCAGGCCCACCTGCTCGACGTTGAGCACCTCGCGCCAGATGGCCGCCAGGCTCTGCTCCAGCTCGCTGGTCGGTGCCAGGTACTGCTGGCGGTTGTGCTCCGGGTCCGGCACGGGCAACGCGCGGCGGTCGAGCTTGCCGTTGGGGGTCAGCGGCAGGCTGTCGAGCAGCACCAGGTGCGCGGGCACCATGTGTTCCGGCAACTGGGCACGCAGGTGCGCCTTGAGGGTTTCGCGCAGCGCCTGTTGCGCATCGGCGCCCTCTTCCGCCGCGGCACAGGCCACGTAGCCGGCCAGCTGCTTGCCGCTGGGGCTGTCCAGGGCCAGCACCACGGTTTCGCGCACCGCCGGGTGTTCCAGCAGGCGCGCTTCGATCTCGCCCAGCTCGATGCGGAAGCCGCGTACCTTCACCTGCTGGTCGATGCGGCCGAGGTACTCCAGCTGGCCGTCGTCGCGCTGGCGCACCAGATCGCCCGTGCGGTACAGGCGCCCGCCATCGGTGGCGAAGGGGTTGGGCACGAAGCGTTCGGCGGTGAGACCGGGGCGCTGATGGTAGCCACGGGCAAGGCCGGCGCCGCCGACATAGAGCTCGCCGATGGCACCGGGCGGCACCAGGGCGAGATCAGCGTCGAGGATGCAGGCCACCCGCGCGCCGACCATGCGGCCGATGGGCACGCTGGCGGCGCCCTCCTCCAGCTGCGCCGGGGCCAGGGCGGCCAGGGGCATCACCACCGTCTCGGTGGGGCCGTAGGCGTTGAAGAAGGCCTGGGGCGCGAAGCCCGCGCGGATGCGTTGCAGGTGCTCGGCGGTCAGCGCCTCGCCCCCGGTGATGACCAGCCGCACCGGCAGGGTTTCACCCCGCGCGCCGAGCCACTGCGCCAGTTGGCTGCCGTAGCTGGGGGTGAAGCCGAGGATGGTCACGCCCTGCTCGCGGATGAGCTGGCAGATGTCCTCGGCGCCCCATTGGCCCTGGGCCCGCAGCACCAGGCGCGCGCCGCACAGCAGCGGCGTCAGCAGGCGCTCGCTGGCGGCGTCGAAGTTGATGGAATAGAAGTGCAGCTCGCAGTCGTCGGCGCGCATGCCGAAGCGGCGGATCACCGCCTGGCAGTGCATGGCGATTTCGCCGTGGCTGACCGCCACGCCCTTGGGCTTGCCGGTAGAGCCGGAGGTGTAGATGAGGTACGCCTGGTGCTGCGGCCGCGCGAGGTCCACCGGCGCGCTGGCGGGGTAAGCGGCCAGCGCGGCCTCGTCCTCGTCCAGGCACCAGCGGCCGACGCCGGCCGGCAGCTCGCCGAGGGTGTCGAACAGCGCGGCCTGGCCCAGCAGCAGGACGATGCCGCTGTCCTCGATCATGTAGTGCAGGCGTTCGGTGGGGTATTCCGGGTCCAGCGGCACGTAGGCGCCGCCGGCCTTGAGGATGGCCAGCAGGCCGACCACCATGGCCGCCGAACGCTCCAGGGCCAGGCCGACGCGCACCTCGGGGCCGACGCCGCGCTCGCGCAGCAGGTGGGCCAGGCGGTTGGCGCGGGCGTCCAGGGTGGCGTAGTCGAGGGTTTCCCCGGCGAAGGTCAGGGCCGGCGCTCTGGGCGTGCGCGCGGCCTGCGCGGCGAACAGCCGATGGATGCAGCCGTCGAGGCGGTGCTCGCCGGGCTCCTCGCCCAGGCTTTCGAGCTGCGCCAGGCGCTCATCGTCACTCAGCAGCGGCAGCTCCGCCAGACGCCGCTCGGGGTCGCCCAGCAAGGCTTCCAGCAAGGTGCACAGGTGCGCGGCCATGCGCGCGATGCGCGGTTCCTCGAACAGGTCGGAGCTGTAGGTGAAGCAGCAGCCGAGGCGATGGTCGAGGTCGGTGACCTCCAGGTTGAGGTCGAACTTGGTGGCGCGGGCGTCGTTGGCGATGTACTCGACCTTCATCCCCGCCAGCTCGCGGGTCTGCTGGAACTCCCAGCGCTGCACGTTGCACATCACCTGGAACAGCGGGTTGTAGGCACTGCTGCGCGGCGGCTGCAGGGCCTCGACGAGCTGGTCGAAGGGCAGGTCCTGGTGCGACTGGCCCTCGATCACGGTGTGGCGCACCTGCTCCAGCAGCGCGGCGACGCTCATCTGCCCGTCGAGCTGGCAACGCAGCACCTGGGTGTTGAGGAAGGCGCCGATCAGCCCTTCGCTTTCCGGGCGGATGCGGTTGGCCACCGGCGCGCCGATGCGCAGGTCCTGCTGGCCGCTGTAGCGGTGCAGCAGCACGGCCAGAGTTGCGGTCATGGTCATGAACAGGGTCAGGCCGTTGGCCGCGTTGAAGGCGCGCAAGCGCTCGGCCAGTGCGGCCGGCAGGTCGAAGCGGTACAGTTCGCCCCGGTGGCTCTGGGCCGGCGGGCGTGGGCGGTCCGTCGGCAGCTCCAGCAGCGGGTGCTCGTGGCCCAGCTGGGCCGTCCAGTAGTCCAGCTGACGCTGGCGCTCGCCGCCTTCCAGCCACTGGCGCTGCCAGGCGCTGTAGTCGAGGTACTGCACCGGCAAGGGCGCCAGGGGCGATTCGCGGTCGTCGAGGAAGGCCTCGTAGAGCGCGCCCAGTTCGCGGGCGAAGATGTCCATCGCCCAGCCTTCGGTGACGATGTGGTGCAGGGTCACCACCAGGTGGTGCTCGCGCTCGCCGCCCTTGACCATCACCACCCGCAGCAGCGGGCCGGTCTCCAGGTCGAAGGGCCGGTGGGCCTCGTCATCGGCCAGCGCCTGCAGGCGGGCCTGGCGGGTGTCGGCATCCAGGGCGGAGAAATCCTCCCAGCCCATCACCAGGGACGATTGCTCGGCCACCTGCTGGCGCGGCACGCCGTTCTCGCTGGGGAAGGTGGTGCGCAGGGTCTCGTGGCGCTGCACCAGGGCCTGCAAGGCGGCCTCGAAGCGGGCCACGTCCAGCGGGCCGCTGAGGCGCGCCAGGCCGCCGACGTTGTAGGCGGGGCTGTCCGGCTCCAGCTGCCAGAGGAACCACATGCGCTGCTGGGAATAGGACAGCGGCACCGGGCGGCTGCGGTCGACGCGGGCGATCATGCCCTGGCTGTCCACCTGGCCGCTGGCCTGGATGCGCGCCACTTCGGCGCAGAAGCCTTCCAGGGTGCTGGCCTCGAACAGCGCGCGCAGCGGCAGTTCGACGTCGCAGGCCTGGCGGGTGCGGGAGACGATCTGGGTGGCCAGCAGCGAGTGGCCGCCCAGGGCGAAGAAGTCGTCGTCCAGGCCGATGCGCTGGATGCCCAGCACCTCGCGCCAGATGGCGGCGACCCGTTGCTCCAGCTCAGTGGCCGGCTCGCGGTGCTCGGCCTGCTGCCAGGCGGGTTCGGGCAACGCGCGGCGGTCCAGCTTGCCGCTGGGGCCGACGGGCAGCGCCTCCAGGCGCATCAGCTGCGCTGGCACCATGTACTCCGGCAGCTCGTCACGCAGGGCCTGCAGCAGGCGCTCGGTCTGCCGGGTTTCATCCTCGGCGGCGCCGTTGGCGCAGTAGTAGCCCACCAGGCGCGGGCCGCCGGGGCCGTCGCGCAGCACCACCACGGCCTGGCCGACACCGGGCAGGGCCAGCAGGCGCGCGCGGATCTCCTCGGGCTCGACGCGGAAGCCACGCAGCTTGACCTGGCTGTCGAGGCGGCCGAGGTAGTCCAGCGCGCCGTCGGTGCCCCAGCGCGCGCGGTCACCGGTGCGGTAAAGACGCGCCCCCGGCTCGCCGAAGGGGTCCGGCACGAAGCGTTCGGCGGTGAGCGCCGCGCGGCCCAGGTAGCCCCGGGCGAGGCCCGCGCCGCCGATGCACAGCTCGCCGGACACGCCGACCGGCAGGGCCGAGAGCTCGGCATCCAGCACATGGCAGAGCACGTTGCCCAGGGGCTGGCCGATGGGCGAGCGCTCGCCGTCTTCGACGCGGCATTGCCAGTGGGTGACGTTGATGGCGGTTTCGGTGGGGCCGTAGCGGTTGTCCAGGCGCACCGCCGGCAGGCGCTCCAGCACCCGGTCGCGCAGGGCGGCGGGCAGCGTCTCGCCACCGGAGAACAGGCGGCGCAGGGAGGTGCATTCGCTGACAACCGCCTCCTCGATGAACAGCTGCAGCAGCGGCGGCACGAAGTGCAGCGTGGTCACGCCGTGCTCGCGCACCAATTGCACCAGGCGGCGCGGGTCGCGGTGCTCGCCGGGCGCGGCCAAGACCAGGCGCGCTTCGGTGATCAGCGGCCAGAAGCATTCCCAGACGGAAACGTCGAAGCTCACCGGTGCCTTTTGCAGCAGCACGTCGCTGGCGTCCAGGCGGTACTGCGCCTGCATCCAGGCCAGACGCTCGGCCAGGGCGGCGTGGGTGTTGCCGACGCCCTTGGGCTGGCCGGTGGAGCCGGAGGTGTAGATGACGTAGGCGAGGTTGTCGCCTTGCACGGCGGCGGTCGGTGGGCTGTCGGGCCAGTCGCCCTCCTCCCGGTCCAGCTCGATGACGCGGGCGCCCTCATGAATCGGCAGGCGCTCGATCTGGTGAGACTGGGTCAGCAGCAGGCGCGCGCCGCAGTCCTGCAGCATGTAGGCGAGGCGTTCGCGGGGGTAGTCCACGTCCAGCGGCACATAGGCGCCGCCGGCCTTGATGATGGCCAGCAGGCCCACCAGCAGCTCCGGCGAGCGCTCGGCAGCGATGGCCACCGGCACGTCGGGGCCGACGCCCAGGGCTTGCAGGCGATGGGCCAGGCGGTTGGCGCGGCGGTGCAGCGTGGCGCTGTCCAGTTGCCCTTCGGCCCACTGGAGAACGATGCGCTGCGGGTCGGCGGCAGCCTGCCGTTCCAGCAGCTCGGGCAGCCAGCGGCTGGCGACGGGCTGTGGCGCGCGCGCCCAGCCGGCCAGTTGGCTGCGCTCGGCCTCGTCCAGCAACTGGATATCGCCCAGGGCCCGCTCAGGTTGCTCGACCACCTGTCGCAGCAGGCTGACGAAGCGCTCGGCCAGGCGGCGCACGCTGCCGGCGTCGAACAGTTCGGTGGCATAGTCGAAGGCCAGGGTCAGGCGGCCACGGGCGTCTTCCTCGCTGTGCAGTTGCAGGTCGAACTTGGCCTCGCGGCTGTGCCAGGGCAGCTCATCGGCGAGCAGGCCCGGCAGGCGGCGCAGCGCGGAGAGGTCGCGCTGCTGGTGGTTGAACATGACCTGGAACGGCTCGCCGCCGAGGGCGTCCACCAGGCGGTCGAAGGGCAGGTCCTGGTGCGCCTGGGCACCGAGGGTGGCCTCGCGGGCCTGGGCCAGCAATGCGCTGAAGGTGTGGCGGCCGTCGAGCTGGCTACGCAGTACCAGGGTGTTGATGAAGAAGCCGACCAGGCCCTGGGTTTCCAGGCGCTGGCGGTTGGCGCCGGGCACGCCGACGCGGATGTCCGCCTGTCCGCTGAGGCGGAACAGCAGGCCCTGGAAAGCCGCCAGCAGCACCATGAACAGGGTGGAATGCTCGGCCTGGGCCAGCGCGCGCAGGGCCTTGGCCAGGTCGTCATCCAGGCGCAGGCTGTGGCGCGCGGCGGCGTGGCTGCGCTGGGCGGTGCGCGGGCGGTCGGTGGGCAGTTGCAGGGCCGGGGCCTCGTCGCCCAGTTGCTCGCGCCACCAGGCCAGCTGGCGTTCGGCCTCGCCGTCGGCCAGCCACTGGCGCTGCCAGGCGGCGAAGTCGGCGTAGCCCAGGGGCAAGGGCGCCAGGTCCGCCGCCGGGCCACCGCAGGCGGCGCCGTAGAGGCGGGAGAACTCGTCCAGCAGCAGGTTCAGCGACCAGCCGTCAGCGACGATGTGGTGCAGGGTCAGCCACAGCTGGTGCTGCTCATCGTCCAGGCGCACCAGGGTCAGTCGCAGCAGCGGGCCCTGCTCCAGGTCGAAGGGCGCCTGGGCTTCCTCTTCGCGCAGCTGGGCGGCGCGGGCATCGCGTTCGGCGCCGTCGAGGTGGCTGAGGTCGAGGCGCGAGAGGCTCAGTTCCTGGGACGGCAGGATGCGTTGCAGGGCGACGCCGTCCCGTTCGAGGAAGCGCGTGCGCAGCGCCTCATGGCGCTGCACCAGTTGCTGGAAGCTGCGCAGCACGGCGCCTTCGTCCAGCTCGCCCCGCAGGCGCAGGCCGCCGGGGATGTTGTAGGCGGCGCCTTGCGGGTCCAGCTGCCAGAGGAACCAGAGGCGGTTCTGCGCGGGGGATTGCGGCAGGTCCTGGTTGCGCGGCAGGCGCGGGATGGCGCCCTGGCGCGGCGCACCGCTGGCCTGTTGGGCCTGCACGGCGGCGGTGAATTCAGCCAGGGAGCGGGCCTCGAAGAGCTGGCGCAATTCCAGCTCCAGGCCCAGTTCGTCGCGCAGGCGCGCCATCACCTGGGCGGCGCCGATGGAGTTGCCGCCGAGCAGGAAGAAGCTGTCGTCGGCGTTCACCACCGGCACCTGCAACTGCTCGGCCCAGAGGGCGGCGATGCGCTGTTGCAGCTCGCCGGCGGCTTCGGCCGGGGCGCTGGATGCAGCGCTGGAGTCGATGGCGGGGAAGCAGGCGTAGGCGTCGAGGCTGCCGTCTTCCAGGCCGCTGCGGCAGGCGGAGCGTTGCAGCTTGCCGCTGGAGGTCTTGGGCAGCGCGCCGGGGTTGAGCAGCACCACCACGCGCGGCGCCTCCTGGCAGGCCTCGGCCACGGCCTGGCGGATCATGCGGATCAGGGTTTCCGGCGCATGGGCCTTCTGCACGCTGCGGCCGATCTCCACGGCGATGCCGATGCCCTCCTCGCCGTCCTGTTCCACGGCGAAGGCGGCGACGCGGCCCTTGCGCACCAGCTCGACCTCGGTCTCGACGGTGCGCTCGATGTCCTGCGGGTAGAGGTTGTGCCCCCGGACGATGAGCATGTCCTTGAGGCGGCCGCTGACGAACAGCTCGCCGTCGCGCTTGAAGCCCAGGTCGCCGGTGCGCAGCCAGCTGGTGCCGTCGCGGTCGACGAAGGCCTTGGCGGTGGCTTCCGGGTTGCGCCAGTAGCCGTGGGCGATGCTCGGGCCGCTGGCCCAGATCTCGCCCACCTGGTTCTCGCCGAGCGCGGCGCCGCTCGCCGGCTCGACGATCATCACGGCGTGCTCGGGCTGGCCGAAACCGCAGCTCAGCAGCAGGCTGTCGGCGCCCGGCTCGATGCGGTTCTGCGCCAGCGCGGCGCCGTCCACGCCGAGGGCGGGAATGCCCTGGCCGCGCACGCCGCCGGTGACGAACAGGGTCGCCTCGGCCAGGCCGTAGCAGGCGAGGAAGCTGGCGGCGGAGAAGCCGCAGGCGGCGAACTGGCCGGCGAAGCGTTCGAGGCTGTCCTGGCGGATCGGCTCGGAGCCGGAGAAGGCCACGCGCCAGCCGCTGAGGTCCAGCCGCGCCAGGGCCGCGGCGCTGACCCGCTCGCAACACAGGCGGTAGGCGAAGTCGGGGCCGCCGCTGACGGTGCCGCCGTACTGGGCGATGGCCTCCAGCCAGCGCACCGGGCGTTCGAGGAAGTAGCGCGGCGACATGAGCACGCAGGGCACGCCGCTGAAGATGGGTTGCAGCAGGCCGCCGATCAGGCCCATGTCGTGGTAGAGCGGCAGCCAGCTGACGATCACATCGTCCGCGCCGATGCCGAAGCCGCGGCGGATCAACAGCTCGTTGGCCACCAGGTTGCCGTGGCTCACCTGCACGCCCTTGGGCAGCGAGGTGGAGCCGGAGGTGTATTGCAGGAAGGCGATGTCGTCGGCGGCCAGCACCGGCTCGCACCAGGCGTCGGCCAGTTCGTCCTGCAGGTCCTCGACGCAGAGCAGCGCCGGGCCGGCAGTGCCCAGGTCGGTGCTCAGCTGCTGCAGGGGTTCGCGCAGGGCGGCGCTGGTCAGCACCAGGGCCGGCTCGGCGTCGTCTATGATCGACAGCAAGCGCAGCTGGTGATGGCGGCGTACGGACTCCGGCGGGTAGGCCGGCACGGCGATGACGCCGGCGTAGAGGCAGCCGAAGAACGCCGCGACGTAATCGGGGCCGCTGTCGAACAGCAGCACCGCGCGGTCACCGAACTCCGCTTCCGCCTGCAGGGCAGCGGCGATCACCCGGGCGCGCCGATCCAGCTCCCGGTAGCTGATGACCACGCCGTCGCCCTCGCCTTCGAGAAAGCGCAAGGCGAGGCGTTCCGGCTGTTCGGCAGCGCGGCGCTGCAGGGCCTGGACCAGGGTGCTGGGGAGTTCGAAGGCGTCCATCATGTTGTCGTCCTGCCTGATGCGGCTTGAATTCGGGGTTCGTTGAAACGAAGGGGCGCGCCCGGCACGACGGCCGCGCCGGGCGGCTCAGCCGGCCGCCAGCGGAACCTGGCGCGACGTGCGGGCGCGCAGGCGCAGCAGGTGCTGCTCGGCGTAGCGCTTGAGGGTGCGCAGCACGGCGGCTTCCTGTTGCTGGAGGAAGAAGTGGTGCCCCTCGAACAGGTCGAGGGAGAAGCCGGTGGCGGTCTCGTCCTGCCAGTCCAGCAGCTCATCCACACGCAACTCGTCGGCCTTGCCGCCGAGCACGTGGATGGGCGCCTGCAACGGCTCGCGCCGGCGGTAGGCGTAGCTGCCGGCGACGAGGAAGTCGGCGCGCAGGATAGGCAGCGTCAGGCGCAGCAGCTCCTCGTTGGCCAGGGCCTCCTCGGGGGTGCCCTGGAGGCTGCGCAGCCTGGCGATCAGCTCGGCGTCGCTCTTGGCGTCGCGGTAGTCATCGACATTGCGCCGGGCCGGGCCGGCGGTGGCCGAGGGGAACAGCGCCAGGGGCTCGGGCAGCCCCTTCTCGCGCAGGGCGTGGGCCAGCTCGAAGGCGAGCAGCCCGCCCAGGCTGTGGCCGAACAGCGCGTAGGGCTGCTGCACCTGGGGCGCAACCTCACGGGCGAGCTGAGCCACCAGCGTGTCGAGGCGGGTGTGCAGCGGCTCGTCCATGCGCATGCCGCGCCCCGGCAGCTCCAGCGGCTGCACCACCAGCCAGGCGGGCAGGATGCGCCGCCAGCGGTTGTAGGCCATGGCGCTGGCGCCGGAATACGGCAGGCAGAACAGGCGCAGACTGATCGGCGCGCTCACCTCAGGCCACCCCTTCGGCCTGTTCCATCTGCTTGCGCAGGCTCAGGGGGCGCATGTCGGTCCAGTGCTCCTCGATGTACGCCAGGCACTCCTGCTTCAGCCCGCTCTTGCCGGCGGCGCGCCAGCCGGCGGGAATGGCCTTGTAGTCCGGCCAGATCGAGTACTGCTCCTCGTGGTTGATGACCACCTGGAACACCACGTCATCACGATCGAACACCATGTCTGTCTCCTCATGCGGGTTGGGCCGGGCGACCTGCCCGTGCTTGCACTGAGGAGTACGGATGGCGAACGGGAATAATTAGCGGTCCGGTGTGGGCCCTCCGGCCCCGGCGAGGCGTCGCCAGCGATTACGGCGAGGGGCCGGCTCCTGTAGGCCAGTCCTACAGCCCTTCCTACTCCTCAAGTCCCCGCGCACATTCTTTTTTCACAACCGCCGTCCCGGTTCCGTCATGTCGCCGCAACGCACCGGAAACCTCGGTGTGATCTGCTTCCTCTCGACAGGAATTGCTTATCTGTCGCATTTGACAATGATTATCACTAGTCATAATTTGTTACCCCGCTGAACGGGAGCCCACAGGTAACCGGGCCCTATGCCTACCCATGCGCAAGGTGATTTCCATGACGGATCAACTCTCAACAAGCCGGCTTGATTCCCCACTTCTGCAGGTCTTCATCGACAATCGCTCCATCCTGGTGAAGATCGCGATGCGGGTGACCGGCTGCCGGACCCGGGCCGAAGACGTGGTGCAGGACGCCTTCTTCCGCCTCCAGTCGGCGCCGAGGATCACCAGTTCGATCAAGGCCCAGCTCAGCTACCTGTTCCAGATCGTGCGCAACCTGGCCATCGACCACTACCGCAAGCAGGCCCTGGAACAGCGCTATGCCGGCACCGAGGAAGAAGGCCTCAACGTGGTGGTGATGCAAGGCGCCTCGCCCGAGGCTTCGCACATCAACTACGCCACCCTGGAACACATCGCCGACGCCCTCGGTGAGCTGCCGGCCCGTACCCGCTACGCCTTCGAGATGTACCGCCTGCACGGCGTGCCGCAGAAGGACATCGCCAAGGAGCTGGGCGTCTCGCCGACCCTGGTCAACTTCATGATCCGCGACGCCCTGGTTCACTGCCGCAAGGTGACCCGCGCACAGAACGACGCCGAACAACCCGAACGCATCGCCTGACCCTCCCGCCTGACGCGGGGCTTCCCTGCCCCGCTCCTTTCCACCAACCCGCACCCCGTCGCCTGGGCTTATGCCCGGGATCTGAACCGGGAGGACTCCCGGACTGAAGTCCGGGCTACGGATACTCCTCACCCCTGTAGTCCGGGCTACGGGTAGCGCCACGCTGTAGCCCGGGCTTCAGCCCGGGTGCGGCTCAGGCCAGCGTGCAGCGGTCGAAGAAACGCTCGCGGCTGATGGCCATGAGGGCGGCGCGCTTGTGGGGGAAGTCGAACTCCTTCTCGCGGTAGAACCCCAAGCCCTGCATGTGGCCGATCATCCGCGCGTTGTCGGCGCGGGGCTCGGCCACCACGCGGCGGGTGCGCGGATCGTCGAGGAACAAGTAGTGGGTCAGCCCCGCCAGCCAGGCGGCCACCTTGTGCGGCCCGCGATGCTGTTCCTCTCCCACCAGCATGTGGATGCCCCGGTCGTAGTCGTCCACGGCATAGAACGGTGCGATACGGTCCTCCTTGGCCCAGTAGGCCTCGAAGTAGGCGAACGGCTCGTCGTCGAAGCAGCCCACCAGGGTCAGGGTGTGCGGGTCGTCGGCCAGGCGCTGCAGGTAGGCGCGGTGATGGTCGAGACTGCCGCCCTCCTGCCAGAACGCCAGCACCCGGGGTGAGTTCTGCCAGCGGTTGAAGCGCTCCAGATCGGCCTCGATGTCCAGCGTGCGCAGGGAGAACCAGGCCCCCAGCCGCGCGTCGAAACGCCGGTACACCTCGCCACTCGGTTTGGGCGGCCGGCGTGGGTGGCGCCGCCCTTCGCTCATCACCAACCGCTCCGGGTATGCCGGCTGCGCCTGCACCCAGGGCGCCGGCCGCTGCCAGAACACCCCACGCTCGCACACGAACACGCCAGGCTCCTGCGCCGGCACCAGCCAGCCCTCAGCCAGCGCCTCTGCCGGAGCGACGCTCAACTGCCAGCGCAACGCCTGGCACCCAGGCTCACGGGCGAACCACAGGTAGCTCGCCAACCCCAGCGCATCAGCATCGGGCAGCGCAGGCTGCAGGGGTTTGAGCAGCGGCTGCTCGCCGGGCTGGGCGCCCAGCTCCAGGAGGGGCTGGCCATCCAGAAACAGGTGCAGACGGTCTTGGGATTCGTCGACGTCGAGGCGCCGCCCCCCAGGCAGGGGCAGGCTCGACAGGGGATGCTGTCGGGACATGGTGAGGCTCGCGAGTGATTGACTGTCCCTGATGAAACGCGGCAGACGACATGGAAATTAGGCAGGACCGTTCAACGGACACGCCCTGTAGAACATGCAGTCGACAGCCCTCACGCGCCTCTGCATCTACTTGAGAACAACTTAAACAACAATAAAGCGCGCTCCGAATAACAAAATTTCCAATTTAAAAAGTGCGCATCAAAACAACTAAAACAAACAATCCAGCCAATTTGAAAGCACCGCTCACACCTGGAATTTTCCTACTCTGAAACACAATTTCTTATAGCGAGTCGCGCTATAAAATAGATATTTTATTGACGCCAAAAATTAGGCGAGTTTGCGTAGGATTTTTGACGCCATGTAAAATGCGATTTTTAAATTATTGATTTAAATGGGAAATAAATTTTTTTCGACCAAGTGTTGAATACTGCAATTAATTCCTCTTAGTCTGGAAGAAGGTGCTTAATTCAGCCAGTGAAACATCCTCCAGAAGTGTCAGATAAAAACTACAAATGACAGCAGTCCTCCATGGAGGGGTGGCGATTCTTTTATTGTGCAGAGGGATATATGCAGATCAGCATTTTTGGTCTC
This sequence comes from Pseudomonas sp. zfem003, assembly GCF_032621675.1. Lineage (NCBI taxonomy): Bacteria > Pseudomonadati > Pseudomonadota > Gammaproteobacteria > Pseudomonadales > Pseudomonadaceae > Pseudomonas > Pseudomonas sp. zfem003. The sequence goes on from NZ_JAVYJG010000001.1 coordinate 281,996, forward strand.
GGTTATGTAGGCGCAGTCTGTTCGGCCTGTTTATCTTCCCGGGGACATGAAGTTGTAGGAGTTGATGTTTCCCGACAAAAGATCGACCTGATCAACACAGGAAAGTCACCCATCGTCGAACCGGGTCTCGAAGAATTGTTGCGCAAGGGGGTCGATGCGGGCTTGTTGCGCGGGACCACCGATGTGCGGGAAGCCATCATGGCCACCGACATGTCGTTCATCTGCGTGGGAACCCCGAGCAAGCGCAACGGCGACCTCGACCTGGTCTACCTGGAAGCCGTGTGCCGGCAGATCGGCGAGGCGCTGCGCGGCAAGTCCACGCGCCACACCGTGGTCGTGCGCAGCACCGTGCTGCCGGGCACCGTGAAGAACGTGGTGATCCCCCTCATCGAGGACTGCTCCGGCAAACGCGCCGGTGTCGACTTCGGCGTTGCCACCAACCCGGAGTTCCTCCGCGAGAGCACGGCGATCCAGGACTACGACTACCCCGCCATGACCGTCATCGGCGAACTGGATCGCGAGTCCGGCGACCTCCTCGAAGAGCTCTACCGCGAGCTGGATGCGCCCATCATCCGCAAGCCCGTGGAGGTGGCGGAGATGATCAAATACACGTGCAACGTGTGGCACGCGGTCAAGGTGAGTTTCGCCAACGAGATCGGCAACATCGCCAAGGCCTGCGGCGTCGATGGCCGCGAGGTGATGGACGTGGTCTGCCAGGACCACAAGCTCAACCTGTCCCGTTACTACCTGCGCCCGGGCTTCGCCTTCGGCGGCTCCTGCCTGCCCAAGGACGTGCGCGCCCTGACCTACCGCGCTGGCACCCTGGACGTCGAGCACCCGATGCTCGCCTCGGTCATGCGCAGCAACAAGGTCCAGGTGGAGCGCGCCTTCGACCTCGTCACCGCCTACGAGAAGCGCAAGATCGGCCTGCTCGGCCTGTCGTTCAAGGCCGGCAGCGACGACCTGCGGGAGAGCCCGCTGGTGGAGCTCGCCGAGATGCTCATCGGCAAGGGCTACGAACTGAAGATCTTCGACCGCAACGTCGAGTACGCCCGCGTGTTCGGCGCCAACAAGGACTACATCGAGTCGAAGATCCCCCACGTGTCGGCCCTGCTGCGCAAGGACCTGAACGAAGTGCTGGACGACTCCGACGTCATCATCCTCGGCAACAACGACCGCCAGTTCGGTGAAGTCCTGGCATCCGTTGCACCCGACAAGCAGGTCCTGGACCTGGTGGGTTTCATGCAGACCCCCAGCGGCCAGGGCAAGGAAGGCATCTGCTGGTGACCCCTGCCGCAGCGGTGCGTATCACCGCTGCGGCGTGACGCGACAGGCTGCCACGGGGCCACCACCGGCCCCACCGAGAAGCACGCCGTCGCCAGGCAACACGACGTTGAACGCCCTTGTGAACTGACTCTTGAACGCCCGGGAGAGACGGCATGATTCCGCTCATCTTGTCCGGCGGCAGTGGCTCGCGCCTCTGGCCGCTATCGCGCAAGCAGTACCCGAAACAGTTTCTTGCCCTGGTCGGCGAGAACACCCTGTTCCAGCAGACCGTGGAGCGCCTGGCCCTCGAAGGGCTCGAGCCGCCGATGGTGGTCTGCAACGAAGCCCACCGCTTCATCGTCACCGACCAGTTGGCCGGCATCCGCAGGAAGGTCCAGTCCATCCTGCTGGAGCCCTTCGGCCGCAACACCGCGCCGGCCGTGGCCATCGCCGCCCTGACGCTGCTCGAAGCCGGGCGTGACGAACTGCTGCTGGTGCTGCCGGCCGACCACGTCATCGACGACGTCCAGACCTTCCACAGTGCCCTGGCACGCGCCCGACTGGCGGCGGAGCAAGGCGCCCTGGTGCTCTTCGGCGTGCCGGCCACCAGCCCGGAGACGGGGTACGGCTACATCCGCACCGCCTCCCTCGGCAATGGCTTGCCCGAGGGCGTGCTGCCGGTGGAGCGCTTCGTCGAGAAGCCCGACCTGGCCACGGCACGGCGCTTCGTCGAGGCGGGCAATCACTTCTGGAACAGCGGCATGTTCCTGTTCCGCGCCAGCCGCTACCTGGAGGAGCTCAAGCAGCACGAACCCGGCATCTACGAGACCTGCCAGGCAGCCCTGGCCCGCAGCGAGCAGGACCTCGGCTTCCTCCGCATCGACCCGGCGAGCTTCGAGCACTGCCCCGACGACTCCATCGACTACGCCGTGATGGAGCACACCCGGCACGCCTGCGTGGTGCCCCTGGACGCCGGCTGGAGCGACGTCGGCTCCTGGTCCTCGCTCTGGGAGATCCAGCGCAAGGACGCCGCCGGCAACGTCACGCGCGGCAACGTCGTGCTGCAGAACAGCCGCAACAGCCTGGTCCACAGCGAGCACAAGCTGGTCACCCTGGTCGGCCTGGACGACGTGGTGGTGGTGGAGACCAAGGACGCCGTAATGGTCGCCCACAAGGACCGCGTGCAGGAGATCAAGCAACTGGTCGGGCACCTGGCGGAGGAGTCCCGCCCCGAGGCCGAGAGCCACAGCCGGGTGCACCGTCCCTGGGGTGCCTACGACAGCATCGACGAGGGCACGCGCTTCCAGGTCAAGCGCATCACCGTGAAACCGGGCGCCAGCCTCTCGCTGCAGATGCACCACCACCGCGCGGAGCACTGGATCGTGGTGTCCGGCACGGCCTTCGTCACCTGTGACGACAGGCAGTTCGTGCTCAGCGAGAACCAGTCGACCTACATCCCGGTGGCCTCGGTCCACCGCCTGACCAACCCCGGGAAGATCCCCCTGGAGCTGATCGAGGTGCAGTCCGGCAGCTACCTGGGCGAGGACGACATCAAGCGGCTGGACGACGTCTACGGGCGCACACCGGAACTGATGGACTGAGCGCAGCGGGGCCGTCACGGCCCCATTGTGGGGAGGCACGGATGCCAAGCGGCGCGCGTGCCAATGGAAGTCGTATCGAACGAATGGAGTAGTACTGGATGCACGCTTCAGACGCCGCGTCCTGCGGACGCCTGCGCAAGCTGATCGGTTGGACGTGCCTGTTCGCGCTGGTCGCCCTGGCCTCGGAGATGGTAGCCCCGGAGTACCTGGACCCGGCCCACCACAAGTTCATCTTCATCATCGGGGCCATCGGCATCTGGCGTTACAGCAACGCGGCCATCCACTTCCTGAGGGGGATGTACTTCCTGCACTGGAAGTTCCCGCGCATGCGCAAGCAGGTCGAGGCGATGGGTGACGAGGCGCTGCCGGACCACCTGTTCATGGTGGTGACCAGCTTCCGCATTCCCACCACCACCACTTTCAAGGTCTACCGCTCGGTGTTCCAGGAGGTGCAGCGCCTGGGTGTTCCCTGCACGGTGATCGCCTCCATCGTCGAGAAGGGTGACGAGAACTTCATCAAGGCGATCATGCGGGACGAGGTGCGCGAGCGCAGCGACATCAGGCTGATCATCGTGCGTGCCCGTGGCACCGGTAAGCGCGATGGCCTGGCCCACGCCTTCCGTGCGCTGTCGCGGCAGATGCCGCTGCAGAACTCGGTGGTGGGCGTGGTGGATGGCGACACCATCATGCTGCCCGGCTGCGTCGAGCGGGCGGTGAAGATGTTCGCCCTGCTGCCCAGCGTCGGCGGCCTGACCACCAACGAATACTGCGAGGTGGAGGGCGGCAAGCTGGTCAAGGAGTGGCACACCATGCGCTTCGTCCAGCGGCACATCAACATGTGCTCCATGGCCCTCTCCCGACGCGTGCTGACCCTCACCGGCCGGCTGTCGTTCTTCCGGGCCAGCGTGATGACCGACCCGGAGTTCATCCGCGACGTCGAGGCGGACTTCCTCGAACACTGGCGCCTGGGGCGCTTCCAGTTCCTCACCGGCGACGACAAGTCCTCCTGGTTCAGCCTGATGCGCGCCGGCTGGGACACCTTCTACGTCCCCGACAGCCACACCCTGACCGTGGAGCATCCGCCGGACAGCAACTTCTTCCGCGCGACCCGCCAGCTGATGTTCCGCTGGTACGGCAACTCGCTGCGGCAGAACTTCCGCGCCACCAGCCTGCTGGGCTGGGAGCGCCTGGGGGCCTTCACCCTGTACGTGCTCTACGACCAGCGCCTGTCCATGTGGACCTGCCTGATGGGCCTCACCGCCTCGGTGGCCGCCGCCCTGCTGTTCGGCGTGCAGTACCTGCTGGTGTACCTGTTCTGGGTGCTGCTGTCGCGGACGCTGGTGACGCTGCTGTTCCACTTCAGCGGCCACCCGGTGGATGCCCTGTATCCGTTCGTTCTCTATTACAACCAGATCGTGGGTTCGATCATGAAGGTGTACGCCCTCTTCCACATGGACCAGCAGAGCTGGACCCGCCAGAAGACCACCCTGAGCAACCGTGGCGTCAGCTTCGACGTCCGGCTCAACCGCTGGTCCTCCAAGGCCATGATGTTTTCCTCCATCGCGATCTTCCTGGGCGTCGTTTCGGTGCTCCTCGAACTCACTCAAATCTAAGCAGGCGCGACAGCCATGAGCAGCACGACCCTCATACCCGACAACGTCATCCACGAAGCCATCGACGAGCGCCAGCACGTGCGCACCCGCATTCCCGCCAAGGTCATCCTCAGCGGCGGCGGCCTCACCGGCCTGGAATGCGACATCCAGGACATCTCCCTCGGCGGCATCGGCCTCATCCATGCCCAGCCGCTCAAGCTCGGCACCCTGATGAACGCCTCCATCAAGCTGCGCCTGGCCAAGCTGGACCTGAACATCGACGCCAAGCTGAAGATCGTCTCCCAGCGCGGCAACGAGGTCGGCGCGCAGTTCGTCGAGCTGGACGCGCAGAAGCGCGACATCCTGCGCTACATCATCTCGTCCTACATGTCCGGCGAGATCGCCGACATCAACGGGCTGTTCAACGTCATGCAGCGCGAGAACTACATCAAGGAGCGCAAGCAGAAACACGCCCTCGCGCGCACCCCGCTGGACCGCCTCAAGGCCGCTGCCGGCACCCTCGCCTTCAGCCTCATCGGCCTCGCCGCCCTGGGCATCGTCAGCTACAAGGCCTACCTGCTGTTCTTCCGCATCCCCGCCGCGCAGGCCACGGTGAGCGCCGACGCCTACGTGCTCACCATGCCGGAGAACGGCTACGTCAAGTACCTGCTCAAGCCCGGCCAGCGCTCGGTCACCACCGGCGAGCCGCTGGCCAGCATCTCCACCCAGCTGGCCACCAGCTTCACCAGCCCGGCGGACATGGCCGCCCTCTCCAACCTCGCCCCCGGTGATGTCCAGGCCCTGCTCAACCGCGCCACCGTGGAGACCCTGATCAACAGCCCCTGCGACTGCGACCTGTACTTCCCCAGCCGCCGCCTGGACGGCTTCAACTACAAGCAGGCCCCCCTGGTGCACCTGCTGCCGAAGGACGAGGACCTCGTGGTGCGCGCCAGCGTGCCCTTCGCCAAGCTGCCCGACATGAACCGCGTGCGCGCAGTGGACATGAGCGTGTACGGCAGCGACCAGGTGATCGCCGGGGAGATCGTCGCCTCCAGCGTCGACGCCCAGACCCAGAGCGTGGTGCTGACCCTCAAGCCCGAGCAGCCCCTGCCCCGCGAGGCCTACCAGCAACCGGTGGCGGTGGACTTCTACCTCGGCCTGCCGCTGCTCGGCGCCACTCGCTGAGGCCAGACGATGAAGGGGAAATCCACTGTCCTGGTCGCAGCGATGCTGCTGGGCTGCGCCGGTCCGGCCGGTGCCGTCCAGAGCCTCGAACAGATCCGCTACGCCCTCTACAAGGACCCGAACGCCGACGTCATCGCCGACCTGCGCAGCCTCGCCGAGCGCGGCGACCTGGCGTCCAAGCTGCTGCTGGGGGACCGCCTCGCCGCCGGTGATGCCGCCAACGGCGAAGAAGCCCTCGCGCTGTACAAGGAGGCCTTCGCCGAGGGCCGTGGCGAGGTGCTCGCGCTGTCTTCGCTGAGCCGCCTGCTGGAGCGCAACCCGCGCATGCGCAAGGCCAATGCCGGCTACGTGCGCGAGGCGCTGGGCCGGTTCCCCCATGCCCGCGACCCGCGCACCCTGGATGCTGCCCTGGAGGTCTTCCTGGTCTTCCCCGAGTACTTCCAGGCGCCCCGCGTGGCCGAGCTGATCGGCCTCTACGAGTCGTCCTGCCTGGAATTCTGCCGGCCGCAGCTGTACAAGGCCGTGCTCGCCGAACGCCAGGGCCGCCGCGACGATGCCGAGCGCGGGTACCGCGCTGCGGTGTTCGTCGACACCCGCGCCGTGCTGCGCTACTACGACTTCCTCGGCGACGCGCAGGACACCGCCTTCCCCGCCTTCGCCAAGACCCTGTTCGAGCACAAGGAGCGCCTGCCCGTGGAAGCGGTGCACCGCATCGGTACCCTGCTGGACAGCATCTACTCCACCCAGAGCGGCCTCATCGCCATCGAGAACCGTGCCCTGCGGGAGGCCGACGCAGGCCTGGAAGGCGACGCCAAGACCGAGGCCAGCGCCGCCGATAAGGCCCGCGCGGAAGCCCAGGCCAAACTGCTGGCGCAGACCAATGCCGAAGTCCGCGCCTGGCTGGACAACGCCATCGAGCGCAACTGGGTGCCGGCCATGGTGAGCAAGGTCAACAACATGACCTCCTCCCCCCAGGACTTCACCGCCGACGAAGCCTTCGCCCTGATCGAGCGCATTGCCCGCACCGACCCGCTGCGGGCCAAGGCCCTCAAGGCCTCGGTGCTGATGGTCACCAACTGGCTGACCCTCGACCCGGAGAAGGCCCATGGGCTGATCCAGGAACTGCTCGACGCCAACTACCCCGAAGCCCAGCTGCTGCTGGGGGACCTCTACAGCCGAGGCGGCCTCGACGAGCCGGACCTGGACAAGGCCCTGGCGATCTTCCACCAGCAGGCGCTCAACGGCTCGCCCTCGGCCTACTACCGCATCGCCAGCCTCTACAACTTCGGCCGCGCCATCTGCCACGACAAGGTCAAGGCCCACGCCTACGCCGAGGCCGCCAAGGGGCTGGGCGAGTTCCGCGCCAACGGCCTGCTGAAGCGCCTGGAAAAGGAAATGAGCAGCGACGAGCTGCAGCGGGCCACCCTCGCCCGTGACGCGATCTACAAGGAGTACCGCCTGTGAACGAGTGGAAGGCACTGCTGTGCATCGGTGCCGTGACGGTCAGCGGCGCGGTCGCGGCCGCCGAAGAGGACGCCTTCGGCCCGGCCGCGACACCCGCCGACCCGGCTGCGCTGTCGCTGGACACCCTGCCCCCGGTGACCTCGGAGTTCTTCAACAAGCTCACCCTGCAGGGCGGCTACGGCCCCGAGGACTCGGTGCTGGGCGCCGACCGCAAGGGCTTCTACAGCCTGCGCTACGAGCCGAGCTACCACTGGTATTCCCCGGAGAAACGCTGGGCCAGATGGGAAGTCTTCGGCCGCGCCTGGATCAACTACGACTCCAGCCAGTCCGCCACGCCGCTGCAGGACGACAACTTCCAGCAGAGCACCCGCAACGAACGCCCGGAGCACTTCTACAGCGAACTGCGCGAACTCTATGTGCGCCGCAACCTGCTGGGGGACGACCCGCGCTTCTCCTTCTCCGCCGGGCGGCAGCGCTTCTACGACACCTACGGCATCTGGTGGGACGACAGCATCGAATCGCTGCGCTTCGATTACCGCGACGCCTTCTCCCATGGCTTCGTCGCCGTGGCGCAGAAGTTCTGGAACTACAACACCGACGTCAACAGCCTCGACCCCACCGAGGAGAACACGCGCTACGCCATGGGCGAGTACGCCTGGCGCTGGAGCGAGCGCAACTGGGTCGGCGCCCGCGTGCTCCACGAGAACGACCGGAGCAACGCCGACCCCGACGACGCCCAGGACTTCACCGGCACCCGCGCCGGGCTGTTCTTCAGCGGCGACGACCTGCGCGTCAGCCCGCTGTTCAGCGACTACCACCTGGAAGCGGTGCGCCTCCGGGGGCGCACCCGCACCACCGACGCCGACGGCGTCAGCGAGCGGGGCGACAGCCGTGGCTGGCTGATGCTGGGCGAGGTCGGCAAGCGCTTCCACGACGCGCCCTGGGAACCCCGGATCGCCCTGCGCGCGGGCCTGACCGACGCCCCGGACAACGAGGCCGACGGCTTCCGCCTGAACCGCATCCAGTCCGACCGCATCGTCAACCCGTCCAGCTACAGCACCCGCCTGGTCAGCTCCTTCGTGGCCCTGAACATGCGCAACCTGAAGTACTACGGCGTGGCCCTGGAAACCCGGCCCACGGCCCGCAGCTCGCTGGACATCCGCCTGAGCGACCTGTACCTGCGCGATGCCGACGGCGACCTGCCGGTGCGCGTCGACCAGCAGCAGGCCCGCGACCGCCGCCAGGCGATCCGCGCCGGACGCGGCAACGGCCAGCGCGACGTCGGCCAGGTGCTGGACCTGAACTACTACTGGAAGATGTTCCCGCTCGCCTACGAGGGCAAGCACCTCGACCTGAACGCGCTGGTCAGCGCCAGCTACCTCCGGGCCGGCGACGCCCTGGAGAGCGGCGACGACTTCCAGATCTCCTTCGGCCTCGTCATGCGCTACTGAGGGAGCATCCGATGATCTTCGCCTCCAACGTCTTCCTGTTCCTCTACCTGCCGGTCTTCCTGCTGGTGTACTTCCTCGCCCGGCCGGCGTGGCGCTCCAGCGTCATCGTCGCCGCCAGCTACCTGTTCTATGCCTGGTGGCGGCCGGACTTCCTGCTGCTGTTCGTCGGCATCACCTACTGGAACTTCTGGTTCGGCCTGCGCATCAGGCAACAGCAGGAGGCCGGCAACCGCCAGGCTGCCAGCCGCCTCCTGTGGCTGGGGGTGATCGGCAACCTCGCCACCCTCGGCTACTTCAAGTACGCCAACTTCGGTGCCGAGGTGCTGGCGGCGCTGCTGGCCCCGCTGGGCATCAACACCTTCACCCTGGAGCACATCCTGCTGCCGCTGGGCATTTCCTTCTATGTGTTCCATGCCCTGAGCTACATCATCGACATCTACCGCAAGGACGCCGAGCCGACGCGCAACTTCATCGACTTCGCCGCCTTCGTCGCCCTCTTCCCGCACCTGGTGGCCGGGCCCATCCTGCGCTACAGCCAGCTGGCACCGCAGCTGCGCCAGCGCACCCACTCCCTGGAGCTGTTCTCCATCGGCGTGGGGCGCTTCATGGTCGGTTTCATCATGAAGGTGCTGATCGCCGACAACCTGGCGCCGGTCAGCGGCCTGTTCATCGCCCAGGGCGAGCTGCAACTGGTGGAGAGCTGGTTCGGCCTGATGGCGGCCTGCTTCCAGCTCTACTTCGACTTCGCCGGCTACAGCAACATGGCCATCGGCCTGGCGCTGATGATGGGCTTCCGCTTCCCGGAGAACTTCAACCAGCCCTTCGTGGCCCAGAGCGTCACCGAGTTCTGGCAGCGCTGGCACATGACGCTGGCCCACTACCTGCGGGACTACGTGTTCATGCCGCTGGTGCGCAAGCGCGTGGCCGGGCCGATGCCGGCGCTGGTCCTCACCATGCTGCTGTCGGGCCTGTGGCATGGCGCCAGCTTTGCCTTCATCTTCTGGGGGCTGTTCTTCGGCGTGGCCATGGTGATCGAGCGCCAGCTGGACATCGCCACCAAGATCACTACGCCCTACCGCTTCTGGCGCAACATGCGCACGGCCGTGCTCATCCTCCTCAGCATGCCGCTGTTCTTCACCAACGACCTGCGCCACAGCCTGGACATCTACGCCGGCCTGCTGGGCCTGAACGGCCTCGGCAGCCTCGACCTGTACATCCTCGGCACCTCACGCATGGCCATGGCCTTCAACCTGGTGGCGCTGGCCTGGCTGGTGCTGGCCGGCCGCAACAACGTTCGCTACTACGCCGGACTGAAGGACGGCTACGTCATGCAGCACTTCGGCGGCGTCCAGGCCCTGGTGCTCTGGAGCGGCTTCTTCGTCGCCCTCAGCAGCCTGGCGGCGAACTCCTTCTCGCCCTTCCTGTATTTCCAGTTCTAGGAGCGGACCCGATGAAATTCCCCGTGATCACGTCGGCCAGCCTGTGGAATGGACTGCTGTTCATCGCCCTGCTGGGCGGCATGTTCCTCTACTCCCTGCCGGCCGTGTTCGGCTTCGGCAAGACCCAGACCGACACCTGGTCGCTGTTCGTGGACGGCAAGCTGCTGCGCAAGTTCGAGCAGTTCTACGACAAGCGTTTCTTCCTCCGCGAGCCGTCCGTGCAGGCCTGGGCGGACATCCGCTTCATGCTCTTCGGCGAAGCCACCAGCGGCGTGGTGCTCGGCCGCGATGGCTGGCTCTTCACCAACCAGGAATACCTGGTGACCCGCGACCTGCCCGCCAACCTGCAACAGCAGGTGCAGGCCATCGTCCAGGTACGCGACCGCCTGGCGGCGCACGGCAAGAAGCTGGTGCTGCTGCCCGTGCCGATGAAACTGGACATCTACGCCGCCCGCGCCCGCGTGCAACCCGACCTGCGCGCGGTGGCGCTGTACGACCGCTTCGTCGAACAGCTGAGAGCCGAAGGCGTCGACGTCACCCCAGTGCGCCACGCCTTTCTCGCTGCGCGGGACGGCCAGGCCCTGTTCCTGCCCAACGACACCCACTGGAGCCCCGAAGGTGCACGCCTCGCAGCAGCCACCTTCGCCCGGGGCAACCCCGCCCTGGTCGGCGCCACGGCCTACCGCTCGCAGCAGGTGGGCAGCAAGCCGCACAAGGGTGACCTGATGAACTACGTGCAATTCGACACCGGCCTGGCCGCCACGGATTTCGCCCCGGTCGACCTGCCCCTGTTCGAGACCCTCAAGGCCGAGCAGACGGTCAGCGATGCGGCGCTGTTCGACGACGAAGGCAGCCCGCTGCTGCTGGTGGGCACCAGCTACAGCAAGATCGACGACTGGAACTTCGTCGGTTTCATGAAGGAGTACCTGCACAGCGACCTGGTGACCCTGGCCCAGGAAGCCCGTGGTCCCTTCCAGGCCATGGAGCTGCTGCTGCAAGGGCCGCAACTGGCCGACCCCGGCCTCGACACGGTGATCTGGGAATTCCCGGTGCGCACCGTGCTCGCCCAGAACATGGTTGCCGCGCGCGCACGCGCCGAGCAGCCCAGCCACTTCTGATTCGACGACCAAGGAGACCCCTCATGCGAATCACCCTCCGTCTGCTGAGCGCACTGGCGCTGCTGCTGGCCATCCACCTGCCGGCCCAGGCCGCCAAGGATGCCAATGCCGACCTCTACGACGCCGTCGCCCCGGCCGACTCCGCCTTCGTGCGGGTGCTCAATCTCTCCGACAAGGGCATCGACGTGACCCTGAGCGGCAAGGTCAACCCGCAGAAGGTGCCGGCCGGGCAGATCGGCGGCTACCGCTTCGTGCCCCAGGGCAAGCACCGCATCGCCACCGGCACCCTGGCCGTCGAGCCCGAGCTGAAGGCCAACACCGCCACCACCCTGCTCTACACCGGCAGCGAGCTGATCGTCATCGCCGACGCCTTTGTCAACGAGCCGAAGAAAGCCCAGGTGGCCTTCTACAACCTCACCGGCCAGGACGTGGCGCTGAAGACCCGCGACGGCAAGCACGACATCGTCCAGGCACTGGGCAAGAACCAGACCGGCAGCCGGATGGTGAACGAGATCAAGATCGGCTTCGCCGCCTACGCCGGCGAACAGAGCCTGGCGCAGTTCGACGAACTCTTCCTGAAGAAGGGCCGCTCCTACAGCTACGTGCTGCTGCCCCAGGCCGGCGGCTACCGCACCCTCAGCCTGGCCAACAGCGTCGACCCCACCGAGTGATGCGACGACAGGGATCGGCGCCCGTCCCCACGGGCGCCCACCTCAACAACGGATGAACCCGCCTCGACCATGAAGAAGACCTTGCAGCACGGATTGGCCCTGTTCCTGGCCCTCGCCAGCCTCCCGGCGCTCGCTGCCGAGGCGCCCACCTGCGGCGACCTGGAATGCTTGCTCTGCCCCGGCCTGACCGATCCCCAGCAGTACGCCGAAGGCAACATGAAGCTCATGCGCGAGATCGCGCCGGGCAAGGACCGCTGGCTGTTCCGCTCCGTGGTCGACCTGACCAACGACTTCGGCATCCCCACCGCCATGGAGCCCGAGTTCGCCCGGCTGATGCGCACCTTCAAGGCCCAGGGCACCGACGTGGTCATCGCCATCCAGCCCACCCGCGGGCTGATGCACCGGGACAAGATCCGCCCCGACCGCGCCTACGGCTTCGACTACGCCAAGGCCAGCGCCAGCCTGCGCCACTTCGCGGGGCAGCTGCGGGCCGGCGGCGCCATCGTGCCGGACGTCATGCAACTGGTGGAGCACCCGCCGCAGAAGGAATACTTCTTCCGCCGTGACCACCACTGGACCCCGGCCGGGGCCGAGGCCACTGCCCGCCTGGTGGCCGACGAAGTCCGCCGGCACCCGCTGTACGCCGGCCTGGCGAAGAAGCACTACCAGACCGAGCCCGGCGTGATGGTGCCCAAGGACGGCACCATGAACCTGGCGCTCTCGCGCATCTGCGGCAACAACTACGGCTTCCAGTACGTGCGCGGCTTCCAGACCATCCCGGTCAGCGACGATGCCGACGCCCTGTTCGACGACGCCCCGGACCCGGAAGTGGTGCTGGTCGGCACCTCCAACTCGGCCGCACGGGAGGACGAAAGCAAGCAGTTCAACTTCGACGGTTTCCTCAAGCAGTACCTCGACGTGGACATCCTCAACTACGCCCTCCCCGGCGCCGGCCAGGACGGCGCGCTGCTGGAATACCTGCAATCGGACAGCTACTCGCCGGACAAGCCGCCCAGGCTCATCGTCTGGGAGCTGCCGGCCAACTACCGCCTGCAGGACCCGCTCAGCTACCGCCAGCTGATTCCCGCCATCAAGGGCGGCTGCCGCGCCGAGCCCCTGGCCCGCAACACGCTGCAAACCGGCGTATTGAAGGTCAACCAGCGCATCGAACTGCTCAGCAATGCTGGCGACCAGCGCCGCGACCTGGGCGATCTTGACGGTTTCCTCGACATCCGCATCAGCGACCGCAACCTCAAGGACTTCTACGTGATCGTCTATTACGACAATGGCGCCCGGGACAAGGTGTGGTTCCGCCGCGAGGCCGTGGTGACCGGTGGCCACTACTACCTGGAACTCAGCCGGGCCGAGGCGTTCAAGGGCGCCAACCTGCTTTCAGTGTTCATGGAGCCCACCGTGGACATCGCCCAGTCGACCCAGGTGGATATACAGCTATGTCGATGAGCCGCCACCTGCTCTGCGCCCTCGCCCTGCTGCTGGTGCTGCCCATGAGCCCGGCGCAGGCGGTCAACTCCCTCTGGGCCAACCAGGCAACGCCCCAGGCCGCCATGGTGGGTGACTACCGCAGCCTGGGCTGCCGCTACCCCGCCCCCGAGCCCTACACGGGCGCCTTGCAGTTCGAGAGCAAGTACGACCAGAGCGACGTCACCAAATCGCGCCTGAGCGCCACGCCCGACATGCAGGCCAAGAAGGTCCAGGCCCAGGTGAAGGGCTACATCGGCGGGCTGATCCGCGCCTCCAAGGAGTTCCAGCGGGCGAAGCGCCCCGAGCGGGCCAACCAGGCCCTCGCCTGCCTCGACACCTGGCTCGGACGCTGGGCCCACGCCCGCGCGCTGGAAAACCCCGACGCCAGCAAGACCGGCATCGCCGCACGCAAATGGGCGCTGGCTGCCATCGGCTCCACCCTGCTCAAGGTGCGTGCCCTCAGTGACGGCCGCTATGAGCTGGACAGCGAGCAGAAGGCCTGGCTGGAGCGCCTGGCGGAACGGGTGATCGCCGAGTACCAGCCTCGTCACGTTCCGGACTTCCCCTACTTCAACAACCATGACTACTGGGCCGGCTGGGCCGTGGCCTCGGTGGGGATGCTGGTGGAGCGCGAAGACTTCATCGCCTGGGCCGACTACAGCCTGCGGCGGGGCCTCGCCCAGGCCCAGCGGAGCAACAGCGGCGACTACGCCTACCTGCCCCTGGAAGTGGCCCGCGGCAAGCTCGCCAGCACCTACACCCAGTACGCCCTGGTCCCGCTGGTGCTGCTGGTGGAGAGCGCCGAAGCCAACGGCCGGCCCCTCAGCGGCGACGAGCGCCAGACGCTGTGGCTGCTGGCCAGCTTCGCCGCCCGCAGCCAGCTCGAACCCGAGAAGCTGCCGGAGCTGCAGGCACACGACCAGGACGAGGCCGCGCCCTACAAGCTCGCCTGGCTGATCCCCTACCTGCACCGCTACCCGGGCCATCCCTGGGCCCGGCGGCTCTACGACGAAATGGGCGGCGACGTGGACAACTACAGCCAGATCGGCGGCCCCATCAAGCCGATGTACCCGACCCAGGATTGAAAGAAGGACCGCACATGCGCCAGGTCATATTCCGCTCCGGCCGCCGCCTGCTCGCCGGCCTGTTGCCCCTGCTGCTGGGCCTTGATGCCCAGGCGGCCAGCTACCAGCCGCCCCACCCGGCCCTCAGCCTGCTGCCATGGGATGGCCAGCAGGCCGAGCTTCAGCACGCCCGTGACGTCATCGCCCAGGCGGTCCTCCCACCCCTGGAAACGGCCGTGCCCGCAGGCCGCGCACACGCCAGCCTGGAGACGATGTTCTCCTCCCAGCAGGGCAGCTGGTACTTCGAGCCCTTCGCCAGGAACGGCCTGTTCCGCGCCATCGCCGGCTACCAGGCCCACCACCCGCAAGCGGTGGTGATCAGCGGCGGCAGCCTGACCCTGGAACAGCTCTCCACCGCGCTCAACGACCCCCGCGTGCTGAAGCGGCACAAGGACGGATACCTGCTCAGCTACCCGCTGGTGATCGCCCCCGGCGCAGCCCTGCGGGTCGAAGGCAGCACGCTGTACCTGTACACCCCCTCCGGCACCGCGCTGATCAACCGAGGGCTGCTGCAGCTCAAGGGCGCCACCCTCTCCAGCTGGAAAGGCGAATCGGCAGGTGACACCCAGGCCCCGTATCGCCCCTTCGTGATGGCCTGGGCCGGCAGCACCCTGCACATCGAGGATTCACACCTGGAGCGGCTCGGCTACAACGCCAACTTCACCCGGGGCATCACCACGGCCCTGAGCCCCCAGCAGCCCACCTCCACGGCGCCGGCACGGGTGCTGGTGCGCAACAGCACCTTCAACGACCTGTCCACCGCCCTGGAGCTGCAGCACGCCCGCGCGCGGGTGCAGGGGTCGCGCTTCAGCGACCAGCAGCAGTACGCGGTGGACTTGAAAGACAGCCAGGTCGAAGTCCTGGGCAACCGTATCGACGGCGTGCAGAACAACAGCGGCCTGCGCGCGCGCGGCCAGGTCAGCGGCCTGATCGCCGACAACAGCGTGCTGAACACCGCCAAGGCCGGCATCGAAGTGGTGGAGCAGCAAGGTGCCCTGGGCATCCGCCGCAACCTGCTGGGCGCCTCCCACGGCACCGGCATCCTGCTGAACCAGCTGGCACCCGACGAACTCCGGCCGCTGCTGCTGGAGGGCAACCTCATCGGCAACACCCAAGGCAGCGGCATAGACGCCAGCAACGTCGGCGGCGCCCTGTTCCTGGTGGGCAACCAGATCGGCAACAGCCCCGAATACGCCATCAGCCTGCGCAACCCCCAACGCCTGCCCGGCCGCCTGGTACTCACCGGCAACACCCTGGGGGGCATCGGCAAGGCCATGGTGCGGGTAGAAGGGCTGGAGCAGATCGTGCTCGGCGGCAACCGTTTCCAGGGCAACCCGGTGTTGCAGAGCGCCTTCATCGGCGACCTGCTGCCGGTGCAGAGCCAGGTACTGGAAAGCACCGTCCGCCACCCCTGCCTGCTGCGCGTGGACACCGGAGCCAGCGCCCCGGCTGCTGAACTGTTGCTGGATGAGGGCTGCAAGGGCTGAGCGACGCAGTCGACCTATGAGACGGCCAGCTCACTCCACCTTGCGCAAGGTATACACCCGCCACATCGCCCAGCCCGGCAGGACGTCCTGGTGGCCGATGATCTCGAAGCCGGCTTGGCGGAACTCGGCCTCGACGTCGCTGCGGCGTGCGACGTGTCGGTCGCGGTCGCCACGGCCCAGCCGGCGGCGGCGCCAGGCGCGGTAGTTGCCGTCCACCCAGAGCGAGAGGATCAGCGTGTCACGGGTGACCCGGTGGAATTCCCGCAGCATGGCCAGGCGCTGCCCGGGTTCGCCGAGCCGGTGCATCAGGCGCATGCAGAAGATGCAGTCGACGGCGTTCTCGCCCAGGTCGATGTCGAAGGCGGAGGTCTGCAGCAGGCGGATGCGCTGCAGCACGTTCGCCGGCTGTTCGTGCAGGGCCACGTCCAGGCGGCGCGCGGATTCGTCGGCGCCGATGACGATGCGGTTGGCCCAGCCCACCAGCACCGGCCAGAAGCGGCCGCTGCCACAGGGCAGGTCGAGCACCAGGCAGGGCTCCCCGGCCAGGCGCAGCGCGCGGCGCGCCACCTGGTCCTCGCGCCAGTTGGCCAGCCGCCGCCAGAGGCTCGGCCGGGGCGCAGCCGCGTCCAGCGACGCGGGCACGAAAGCCGGCTCCAGGGTGCTGCCCGATTGGGCCCGACGGGGGTCAGTCATGCCATCCACTCCCAGTGACAGGGAGGGCCAGACTAGGGGCGCATCAATCAACCGGGTGTCAAAACCGCGTGAAAAAAACATCAATCGCCGTGCGGTTTTTCACAGCGGCATCGACGCTGTGTTTTTCACGCAAAAATGACACGCCCACACTTAAGGTCGGCGCCCATGCCCTCCTGCACGTCCGGCAGGGAGGGCCTGACCGTATAAGGACCGACCATGAACCACACCCCCGACGCCACCTTCCCTACCGAACTGGAGGCCGATACCCCGCCCCGCGCGACGGTCGTCTCGCGGCCGTTCAACTTCCGCCTGTGGGCGGTGCTGCCCCTGGTCTGCATGGCCGTCTTGCTGGTGCTCGACCCGACGCGCCTGGACTTCGCCATCGCCAGCGCCTTCTACGACCCGGCCACCGGCTTCGTCGGCGGGCACAGCTACTTCCTCGAAACCATCCTGCATGACCGGGTCAAGCAGGCCGTGATCGTGATGGCGGTGTTCGCCCTGGTGGGCTTCGTCGCCAGCCTGGTGTTCAAGCGCATGGCCGGCTGGCGCCGCTCGCTGGGCTACCTGGTGCTGGCGCTGGGACTGTCCACCGCCATCGTCACGCCGCTCAAGGCGCTGACCGAGGTGCATTGCCCGTGGGATCTCACGGCCTTCGGTGGCGAGGAGGTCTACACCCCGCTGCTGTCCCAGCGTGCGCCCACCGACCACCCCGGGCGTTGCTGGCCGGGCGGACACGCCTCCAGCGGCTTTGCCTTGCTGGCACTGTTCTTCTTTCTGCGGGACCGCCGCCCACGGCTGGCCCGTGCGGCCCTGATGGGCGCGCTGGTGCTGGGGTCGGTGCTGTCCCTGGGACGGATGATGCAGGGCGCGCACTTTCTCTCGCACAACGTCTGGACGCTGCTGTTCGACTGGATGATCTGCCTGGTCACCTACCGCCTGGTGCTCTACCGCCCGGCAGCATCGGAGCCACCCGCGCTGGCGTGAACAGGCGGCTGCGAGGATGATGGGCGCTTCCCGCCGGAGGAGCCCGCCATGACCTGGTCCGCCCAGCAGTACCGCAAGTTCGAAGACGAACGCACCCGCCCGGCCATCGAGCTGCTGGCGCGGGTGCCGCTGAACGACGTACGCACCGCCATCGACCTCGGCTGCGGCCCCGGCAACTCCACTCAGCTGCTGGTGGAGCGTTACCCGCACGCAGCCATCAGCGGGCTGGACAGCTCACCCGACATGCTCGCCGCCGCTCGCCAGCGCCTGCCGGGTGTGACCTTCCTCGAAGGCGACATCGCCCAGTGGACTGCCCAGGTGGCACCGGACCTGATCTTTGCCAACGCCTCCCTGCAGTGGCTGCCGGACCATGGCAGCCAGCTGCCGCGCCTGCTGGCGCAACTGGCACCTGGCGGCTGCCTGGCGGTGCAGATGCCCGACAACCTCGACGAGGACTCCCACCGCCTGATGCGCGAAGTGGCTGCCAGTGGCCCCTGGGCGGACGCCCTGCGCGAGGCGGCCGGAGCCCGGGAGGCGCGCCATGCGCCGAAGTGGTACTACCGCCTGCTGACCCAGGCCGGCGCCCGCGTCGACCTGTGGCGCACCACCTACTACCACCCGCTGGCGGGCGGCCCGGGGGCCATCATCGAGTGGCTCCGCGCAACCGGGCTGCGCCCCTTCCTGGCACCGCTGGACGATGCCGGCCAGCAGGCCTTCCTGGCGGCCTACCAGGCCGAACTGGCCGAGGCCTACCCGACCCTGGACGACGGCAGCGTGCTGCTGCCGTTCCCGCGCCTGTTCCTGGTGGCCCGGCGCTGATCAACGCACCGCGTCGGCAAGGGCCTGGCCCGGGCGGCGCACGGCGCGGCGGGCGAACAGGGTCTTGGCGGCGGTGAAGTGGATGGGGTCACCGGTGAAGGTGGGCAGCTCGGCACGCACCCACTGGTTGCCCTCGCCCTTCCAGCTCACTTCCCCGGCGGCCAGCTTCAGGTCGCGGGTCAGCTCACGGATGACACGGCGCACGCGCTGTTCACAGAACACCACGTCACCGTCGATGGCCTTGCGCAGGGGCTCTGCGTCACCGTGCTTGAGGCACAGCAGCAGCATGCCGTCGGGCCGGGGGGTGATGGCGATCTCGTAGCCGGGGAATGCCTGGAAGAGTTCCTGGATGGCGATGCTCATGGGGAGGCTCCTTGGGTTCGGTGTCCTCCCTTGGGTGCAGACCTCATGCCACACCGCCCCCGTGGCGGGTCCCCAGGCAAATCAGCCACTTGCGTGCGCTCGACATCACCCTGCCATTTGCAGGATGCAAGGGTGGCCCCTCCGGCGCAGGGTGTTCTGCAATGCCGAAGGCCGTCAGCCGTCGACCACCACCTGGTTGCGACCGCCTCGCTTCGCCTCGTAGAGCGCGGCATCGGCACGCTGCAACAACACCTCGGGGAGCTGGCCGGGCTGCGGCACCATCGCGGCCACACCGATGCTCAGGGTGACGCGGCCCAGGGGCGAGCGCTCATGGGGCAGGTGCAGCGCTTCCATGGCCTCGGCCACGCGGCGTGCCAGGCCCAGCGCCCCCTCGACGCCGCTGTTCTGGGCGAGGAAGACGAACTCCTCGCCGCCGTAGCGCGCCATCAGATCGCTGGAACGGCACAGCGTGGCGCTCAGGGCCTGGGCCACCTGGCGCAGGCAGGCGTCGCCGGCCGGGTGGCCGTAGTGGTCGTTGTAGGGCTTGAACCAGTCCACATCCATCACGGCCAGGGCCAGCGGCTCCCCGTTGCGCTGCGCATGGCTCCAGGCCTGGCTCAGCATCACGTCGAAGTGCCGCCGGTTGGCGATGCCGGTCAGGCCGTCGGTGAGGCTGAGGGTCTTCAGCCGACGATTGAGCACCTGCAACTCGTCGGTACGTTCGGCCACCCGTTGCTCCAGCAGCCGTTCCGACTGCTGCAGGGTCTCCACCAGTTGCTGCTGGGCGCGTAGCAGCTCGTCCTTCACCCGGGCCTTTTCGCGGCGCATGACGTTGTAGCGATCGGCCAGGGCGAAGGCCAGCAGCATCATCTCCATCGCCGAGCCGAGCTGGATGCCGTCCACGGTGAAGACGTTGGTGGGCAACAGGCCGATGGCCCGCAGGATGGTGGTGGTGCCCCCGGCGATGAGCAGGGCGAAGGCACCGATGAAGAAGTACGCGGTGCGCTGGCGCCTGAAGGCACAGGCCACGGCCACGCCGACGATCAGCAAGGCCGTGGCCAGGTTCAGCAGCACCGCCGCGCGGGCGAACACCGGCAGCGCCATCCAGTACAGCGCCGGGGTCAGCAGGTACAGCCCCACCAGCGCCAGCATCAGCCGGTCGGTACGCGGCAGGCTTTCACGGGTCTGCAGCATGCGCCGGGTGAACAGCAGCATGCCCACCAGGGCGAGGGACACGCCGGAGTAATAGGCCTCGTTGGAATTCAGCAGCAAGGCGTCCCAGGGCGACTCCGGTGCCAGGCCGTTCTTGCTGGCCAAGCCCAGCATCATCAGGCCGACGTAGATGACGTAGAACAGGTAGGTACGGTCGCGCAGCACGGCGAACAGCAGCAGGTTGAAAAGGATCATCGCGGTGGCGATGCCGAAGTACCACGCCTGGATCGCGTAGTCCTCGCGCTCGGCAACATGGAAGGCCGCCTCGTCCCAGAGCTTGAGCGGCACCAGCAGGCCGATCTTGGACGCCACCCGCAGGTACACCACCTGGGTCTCGCCAGGTGCCAGCAGCAGCGGGAAGACGAAGTTGCGATTGGGGTAGAGGCGGGTGTCGAACGGTCGGTCGCTGCCGGTGAGCACCGCGCGATAGCCCCCCTGGCCGTCCGGCAGGAAGGCGTCGACCTGGGACACGCGCGGGTTGTCCACCACCAGCATCCGGCGCAGCGGCACGTCGCCCGGATTGTGCAGCGCCACCCGCAGCCAGAACGCCGAACGGGTGAAGCCCAGCGCCAGGGCGTTGGCCGGCGCTCTCCCACCCTCGAAGCGCTCGGCCAGCGGCGGGCTGCGCACATCGTCCAGGCCGTAGCGGGCCTGCGGGTCCTCCAGCAGGCCCAGGGCGTCGGTCAGCGACAGCGGTTGCTCGCTCATCGCCGCGGCATCCACCACCTCCTCCGCCCGAGCAGGCGCGGTCGCCAGCACCAGGGCCACGAGCAGGCACGCCCAGAGACCGAAGAGGTTGGACAGGGAAAGCGTGTTCAGGAAGGCAGGTGCAGGATACGGCCGATTCATGCGGCGTTCTTTTCTGACAAGGCGGGGGAAGTCTACAAGAGGAAAAACCGCCTCGCCAAAACTCGCTGGCGGACGCGAACAGGCCACCCACATGCGAAAACGCGACCAGGAGATTCCGCCCGACGCCGCCAGATGCTAAATAGGTCGCCTCGACTCGCCCGGCCCACGGCCTGGGAGGCATCGAGCCCCGGGCCCTGCCCGCCGAATTCCGAACCACGCGTGCCACGCGGCACCTGCCAGCGGTGACCCCATGATCGAAGTAACCGAAGTTTCCATTGCCGACCTGCGCGCTGCGCTGGAGTCGGGCCGGACCACCGCCGTCGAGCTGGTGAAGGCCTACCTCGCCCGCATCGACGCCTACGACGGCCCGAACACCGCCACCGCCCTCAATGCCGTGGTGGTGCGCAACCCCGAGGCCCTCGCCGAAGCCGAGGCCTCCGACGCCCGCCGCGCCCGGGGTGAAACCCTCGGCCCGCTGGATGGCATCCCCTACACTGCCAAGGACAGCTACCTGGTCAAGGGCCTGACGGCCGCCTCCGGCAGCCCCGCCTTCAAGGACCTGGTGGCCTACCGCGACGCCTTCACCATCGAACGCCTGCGCGCCGCCGGCGCCATCTGCCTGGGCAAGACCAACATGCCGCCCATGGCCAACGGCGGCATGCAACGCGGCGTCTACGGCCGTGCCGAAAGCCCCTACAACGCCGGCTACCTCACCGCGCCCTTCGCCTCCGGCTCCTCCAACGGCGCCGGCACCGCCACGGCTGCCAGCTTCGCCGCCTTCGGCCTGGCCGAGGAGACCTGGTCCAGCGGCCGGGGCCCCGCCTCCAACAACGGCCTGTGCGCCTACACCCCGTCCCGTGGGGTGATCTCCATCCGTGGCAACTGGCCGCTGACCCCGACCATGGACGTGGTGGTGCCCTACGCCCGCACCATGGCCGACCTGCTGGACGTGCTCGACGTGATCGTCGCCGAGGACGCCGAGAAGCGCGGCGACCTCTGGCGCCTGCAGCCCTGGGTGCCGATCCCCTCGGTGAGCGAAGTCCGCCCCGCCCGCTACCAGGACCTGGCCGCCGGCACCGAAGCCCTGGCCGGCAAGCGTTTCGGCGTGCCGCGCATGTTCATCAACCAGGACCCGGACGCCGGCACCAGCGAGAACCCCGGCATCGGCGGCCCCACCGGCCAGCGCATCCACACCCGTCCCAGCGTCATCGCCCTGTGGGAGCAGGCGCGCCAGGCCCTGGAAGCGGCCGGCGCCGAAGTGCTGGAAGTGGACTTCCCGCTGGTCTCCAACTGCGAGGGCGACCGCCCCGGCACGCCCACGGTGTTCAACCGCGGCATCGTCGCCAAGGAGTTCCTCCACCACGAGCTGTGGGACCTGACCGCCTGGGCCTTCGACGACTTCCTCCAGGCCAACGGCGATCCGAAGCTCAACCGCCTGAAGGACGTGGATGGCCCGCAGATCTTCCCCCACGAACCCGGCACCCTGCCCAACCGCGAGGGCGACCTGGCGGCGAGCATGGCCGAGTACGTGACCATGGCCGAACGCGGCATCACCCCCTGGGACCGCATCGAGACCCTGCCCGACGGCCTGCGCGCCCTGGAGTACACCCGCAAGATCGACCTGGAGGACTGGATGCAGGCCCAGGGCCTGGACGCCGTGCTGTTCCCCACCGTGGCCGACGTGGCCCCGGCGGATGCCGACGTCAACCCGGCCTCCGCCGACATCGCCTGGAGCAATGGCGTCTGGGTCGCCAACGGCAACCTCGCCATCCGCCACCTGGGCGTACCCACCGTCACCGTGCCCATGGGTGTGATGGCCGACATCGGCATGCCGGTGGGCCTGACCTTCGCCGGCCGCGCCTATGACGACAACGCCCTGCTGCGCTACGCCGCCGCATTCGAGTCCACCGGCTCGCGCCGGATCGTCCCGCCGCGCACGCCCCCGCTGAAAGGCTGACCCCCCTGCACCCCGCCACCCGGCGGGGTGCTTGCATTCATGCTGCGAAAGGCTTCAACGCTGCAGGGCAGCGTCCTGGGCGAACGCCTCCGGCAGGCACTCCGGCACCACCCGCACCCGTGGCGCCATCAACGCGCGATACGGGTACTGGATGACCATTGCGCAGTTCCCCGGGTCATGGAATGCCTGCAACACCCCCTTCAACCGCCCCGCCTGCGGGTGCGGCGGCTGGCGGGGCGCCATGTCCCAGTCCGACGATGTAGCGCCCGAACTGTCGCCCAACTGCAGTGACCTGGACACCGCCCGCCCCTCGGCGAACGGGTTGCGCGGCTGACCGGGCGATTCAGGGGCAACGCCTGAAACGTGCGGAATTCCCCGAGAACCATGAGCTCGACCGAGGCGCCACGGTTGCGAGGCGCTCCACTGTGACGCACCGGATTATGCAATCTGGTGCATCGCCGCCTGCGCTAAAGCCCCCTTATTGGCCCGGCGCAGGCGCCCTAGAGTCCTGCTCTCAACGGCACCTGCTCGGAGCAGACCATGAAGACCTTCCTCCTGGCCCTCGGCCTCCTGTTCAACTCACTCGTGGCAACGGCAGCAGACATGTCCCATCAGGCAGACAACTTCTACACCAGCGACAAGGTCACCCAGCAACGGGTGACCTTCCTCGACCGGTACCGCATGCGCGTGGTCGGCAACCTGTTCATCCCCCGCGACATCGCCCCCGGCAGCCGCAACGCGGCGTTGATCGTTGGCCACCCCATGGGCGCGGTGAAGGAGCAGAGCGCCAACCTGTACGCCACCAAACTGGCCGAGCAGGGCTTCATCACCCTGGCCATCGACCTGCCTTTCTGGGGCGAGAGCGAAGGCCAGCCGCGCAACGCCGTCTCCCCGGACCTCTACGCCGAAGCCTTCAGTGCCGCCGTGGACTACCTCGGCACCCATGACCGGGTCGACCGCGAGCGCATCGGCGTGCTCGGCATCTGCGGCAGCGGCAGCTTCGCCATCGCCGCCGCCAAGATCGACCCGCGCATGAAGGCCATCGCCACCGTCAGCATGTACGACATGGGTGCGGCGAATCGCCAGGCACTGCACCACTCCCTGACGCTGGAGCAGCGCAAGCGCATCCTCGAAGAGGCCGCCCAGCAGCGCTACGTGGAGTACACCGGCGGTGCCACGCGCTACACCGGCGGCACGGTCACCCGTCTTGAGCCTGACACCGACCCGATCCAGCGGGAGTTCTTCGACTTCTACCGCACGCCCCGTGGCGCCTTCACGACTGCCGGGCAGAGCGCGGACCTGACCACTCGCCCCACCCTGACCAGCAACGTGAAGTTCATGAACTTCTATCCGTTCGAAGACATCGAAACCATCTCGCCGCGCCCCCTGCTGTTCATCACTGGCGCGGACGCCCACTCCCGCGAGTTCAGCGAAGACGCCTACCGCCGTGCGGCCGAGCCCAAGGAGCTGGTGGTGATCCCCGGCGCCGGGCATGTGGACCTGTACGACCGTGTGGGGCTGATCCCCTTCGATCGCCTGACCGCGTTCTTCCGCGCCCACCTCAAGTAAGCCCACCTGCTGAAGGAGCCCACCATGACCGTTCACGCCTACGGCGCCCATGCCGGCGACAAGCCGCTCGAACCCATGACCATCCAGCGCCGCGCGCCCGGCGCCCATGACGTGCAGATCGACATCGCCTTCTGTGGCGTCTGCCACTCCGACCTGCACCAGGTCCGCGCCGAGTGGGCCGGCACCCGGTTCCCCTGCGTGCCGGGCCACGAAATCGTCGGCCGCGTCAGCGCCGTAGGCGCCCATGTCTCGACGCTCGAACCGGGCGACCTGGTGGGTGTGGGCTGCATCGTCGACAGCTGCCAGCACTGCGCCGACTGCGACGCCGGCCTGGAGAACTACTGCGACGGCATGGTCGGCACCTACAACTTCCCCACCCCGGACGCGCCAGGCTGGACCCTGGGTGGCTACTCCGAGCGCATCGTCGTGCACGAACGCTATGTGCTACGCATCAGCCACCCCGAGGAGCAACTGGCCGCCGTGGCACCGCTGCTGTGCGCCGGCATCACCACCTGGTCGCCGCTGCGCCATTGGCAGGCGGGTCCGGGCAAGAAGGTGGGCATCGTCGGCATCGGCGGCCTGGGCCACATGGGCATCAAGCTGGCCCACGCCCTGGGCGCGCAGGTGGTGGCCTTCACCACCTCCGAGGGCAAGCGCGAGGCTGCCCTCGCCCTGGGCGCCGACGAGGTGGTGGTGTCGCGCAATGCCGAGGAGATGGCCGGCCACGCCGGCAGCTTCGACCTGATCGTCAACACCGTGGCGGCGCCCCACGACCTCAACCCCTTCCTGGCCCTGCTCAAGCGCGATGGAACCCTCACCCTGGTAGGCGCACCGGCCAGTCCGCATACCCCGCCGGAGGTGTTCAAGCTCATCTTCAAGCGCCGCAGCATCGCCGGCTCGATGATCGGTGGCATTCCCGAAACCCAGGAGATGCTCGATTTCTGCGCCGAGCACGGTATCGTCGCCGACATCGAACTGATCCGCGCCGAGCAGGTCAACGACGCCTTCGAGCGCATGCTCAAGGGCGAGGTGAAGTACCGCTTCGTCATCGACTCGGCCACCCTTTCCGCCTGACCGCCGACGGGCGCCCACCCCGGGCGCCCCTTGCGCCGGGGCCTCGGCCCCGCAAGAATTCCCGCACACCCTCCCCCGCCCGGACCGCCATGCCCCGCGAACCCTACAGCGACCTGCTCGCCCTGCTGGCCGTGGCCGAGGAGCGCAGCTTCACCCGTGCCGCCGCGCGCCTGGGCATGTCGCAATCCATGCTCAGCCACACCATCCGCAGCCTGGAGGCGCGGGTCGGCGTGCGCCTGCTGACCCGCACCACCCGCAGCGTCTCGGTGACCGAGGCCGGTGAGCAGTTGATCGCCGTGGTCGCGCCGCGCCTGCAGGCCATCGAAGCCGAACTGAGGCGGGTCACCGACCTCAGCGAGCTGCCGACCGGCACCCTGCGCATCACCGCCACCGAGCACGCCATCGAGACGCTGCTCTGGCCACGGCTGGAGCCCCTGCTGCCCCGCTATCCGCAACTGAACCTGGAGCTGCACGCCGACAACACCCTGGTGGACATCGTCCAGGAGCGCTTCGACTTCGGTGTGCGCCTGGGAGACAGCCTGGCCCGGGACATCACCGCCGTGCGCATCGGCCCGGACCTGACCTTCGCCCTGGTGGCAGCGCCCGCCTACCTCGCACGGCACCCGGCGCCCGCCACGCCCCAGGCACTGGCCGAGCACCGCTGCATCAACCTGCGCCTGCCCACCCGCGGCAACCTCTGGGCCTGGGAGCTGTGCCACGACGGCCAGGCCCTGAATGTCCGGGTCGACGGGCAACTGGTGTTCAACGAAGTGCGTGCCATCGTCAGCGCCGCCGTCGCCGGCTTCGGCCTGGCCTACGTACCGCTGGACCGGGTGCAGGCGCACCTGGATGCCGGGCACCTGGTGCCGGTGCTGCAGGACTGGTGGAGCACCTTCCCCGGCTACCACCTGTACTACTCGAACCAGCGCGAGCTGTCCCGGGCCATGCAGGTGGTGATCGAGGCCCTGCGCCCCCCGGACTGACGCGATTGTCCAATCCGGCTCATGGCCGCGTGCAACCCCTGCGGTTCTTCGCCGGTGCCCGGCTGCCTATGATGGCCCCCACCTGAACGAACGCCACTCCGGCCTTTCCCTACCTACCGCTCGCGGTGCTGCCCAGGCAGCGCCAGGGCCCATCCTTTCCGCGAGAATCCCATGCGCCCCATCCCGTCCACCCCGGGCAACACCGCCCTCGGCAGTGCCGTCGGCTCCCTGGCCCTCTGCGTTGCCCTGCTGATCGCCTCGGAGTTCATGCCGGTGAGCCTGCTCACCCCCATCGCCCAGGACCTGCACGCCACCCAGGGCCAGGCCGGCCAGGCCATTTCCATCTCCGGCCTGTTCGCCGTGCTGGCCAGCCTGCTGATCGCCCCCCTTGCCGGGCGCTACGACCGCCGCCGGGTGCTGATGGCCATGACCGTGCTGATGCTGCTGTCGCTGGTGCTGATCGCCCTGGCCCCCAGCTTCACCCTGCTGATGACCGCCCGCGCCCTGCTGGGCCTGGCCATCGGTGGTTTCTGGTCGCTCTCCACGGCAACCGTGATCCGCCTGGTGCCGGCAAGCGAGGTGCCCCGCGCCCTGGGCTGGATCTTCATGGGCAATGCCGTGGCCACGGCCTTCGCCGCCCCCATCGGGGCCTACCTGGGCGGCCTGTTCGGCTGGCGCGTAGTGTTCGGCGGCCTGGTGCCCCTGGTGCTGGCCACCCTCCTCTGGCAGCTGCACAGCCTGCCGTCGATGCCGCCCCGGGCGAGCATCCCGGTGGGTCGTCTGTTCGGCCTGCTGCGCCGGCGTCATGTGCGACTGGGCATGCTCGCCACCATGCTCACCTTCGCCGGCGCATTCGGGGCCTTCACCTACTTCCGCCCGTTCCTGGAGCACGCCACCGGCGTCGATGCCCGGCAGCTCTCGGGCCTGCTGCTGGGCCTGGGCCTGGCCGGGTTCGCCGGTACCCACTTCGCCAGCCACATGCTTCAGCGCGAGCGCCTCTACCCGCTGCTGCGCTACCTGCCCCTGGCCCTGGCCGTCGTCACCCTGGGCCTGGTCGAGCTGGGCCACTCGCTGGGGGCCGTGGCTGCGTTCATGGTCGGCTGGGGCGCGATCAATGCCGCCATCCCGGTGTGCTGGTCCACCTGGCTGGCCCGCGAGATCGACGACGAACCGGAGAGCGGCGGCGGCCTGATGGTGGCCGCCATCCAGCTGGCCATCATGCTCGGCGGCGCCCTCGGCGGGCAGTTGCTCGACCGCTTCGGCAGCAGCGCACCCCTGCTGGGAGGCGCCGTGATGCTGCTACTCTCCGGCGTGCTGATCGGCTCCGGCTGGCGCATCCGCAAACCGGGTCGCCAGCAGGCCGGGCACGGCCCTGCCATCGGTGATGCACGTTGATCCCCACCTGCCCAGGAGCCCCCGCATGAGCGACGACCTTCTCCGCGATGCCTTCAGCGGCCTGGTGGCCCTCGTGGCCGTAGCCCGCGAAGGCAGCTTTACCCGTGCCGCCGCCCACCTCGGGCTCTCCCAATCGGCCGTCAGCCACGCGGTGAAGGGCCTGGAACAGCGCCTCGGCACCCGCCTGCTGGCACGCAACTCGCGCACCGTCGCGCCCACCGAGGCTGGCGAGCGCCTGCTGCGCACCGTGGCCCCACGCCTGGCCGAGATCGACGCCGGCATGGCCGACCTGGCGGACCTGCGTGACAGCCCCACCGGCAGCATCCGCATCACCGCCTCCGACCATGCCCTGCGGACCGTACTGTTTCCCCGGCTGAAGCGCTTCCTGCCGCAACACCCGGGCATCCATGTCGAGCTGCACTCCAACAACCAGCTGGTCGACTTGGCCGCCGAGCAGTTCGACGCCGGCGTACGCCTGGGGGACAGCCTGGCCCAGGACATGATCGCCGTGCGCATCGGCCCCGACCTGCGCTTCGCCGTGGTGGCCACCCAGCGCTACCTCGAAGGGCGCGCCCTGCCGCACCACCCGGACGACCTGCAGGCGCACAGCTGCATCAACCTGCGGCTGCCCACTTATGGCGGGCTGTGGGCCTGGGAGTTCGGCCAGGGCGACCAGGCCTGCAACGTACGGGTGCCCGGCCAGCTGATCTTCAACAGCATCTACGACTGCCTCGACGCGGCCATCGCCGGCCTCGGCATCGCCTATGTGCCGGAAGACATCGCCCTGCCCTACATCCGCAGCGGCCACCTGCACTCGGTGATGCAGGACTGGTGCCCCTACTGGGCCGGCTACCACCTCTACTACCCCAGCCGCCGCCAGCCCTCAGGCGCCATGTCGGCGCTGATCGCCGCACTGAAGGTGGACGCCCGCTGAGGGCGCGTCAAAGCGCGTCCCGCGGCCGCCCCCGGTACACCCGCAGCACATCCGCCATCACCGCCAGGGCGATCTCGGCGGGCGTGCGGCTGCCCAGCGCCAGGCCGATGGGCATGTGCAACCGGGCGACCTGGGCCTCGTCCAGGCCGCCGGAGCGGCGCAGGCGCTCGGCCCGCGCGCGGGAGGTGCGCTGGGAGCCCATCACCCCGATGTAGAAGGCCGGCGTGCGCACTGCCTCGATCATCGCCAGGTCGTCGATGCGCGGGTCGTGGGTCAGGGCCACCACGGCGGTGGCGCGATGGCAGCCATCGGCGGCGATGAACAGCGAGGGCAGCACCGGCCGTACCTCCACGCCGGGCACAGCGAAGCCCGCCAGCGCCTCCTCGCGTGGATCGCAGACGATCACCTCGAAGCCCATGGCCTGGGCGAACTGGGCGCAGAACACCGAGACCGGGGAAACCCCGGCGATCACCAGGCGCGCCACCGGGCCGATGCGAATGGCGACACTGCGCTCGTCGGCAGCGGTCTCCACCCGGGGACCCAGACCATCGTCCGGCTCCAGGCGCAGGCCGCCGTGCTCCAGGTCCACGTGGCGACGGCAGGCACGCTGTCCGGCCAACGCCACCTGCAGCGCCTCCAGGTGCGCCCAGGTGTCCGGCACCGGCAGCAGGCGCTCCACCAACACCGCGAGAATGCCGCCACAAGGCAGGCGGATGCGCGCGCCCTGCGGCCCATCGGGGTCACCGTAGCGAATGCGCGTCACCGCCTGGTTGAAGTCACCGGCCACCAGCCGTTCGAGGAAGTCCTCCTCCACGCAGCCGCCGGAGAGCGAGCCGACATGCTGGCCATCCTCACGCGCCACCAGCATCGAGCCAGGCTCGCGAGGGGCGGAACCGAAGGTGGCCAGCACCGTGTTGAGCCAGATGACCCGGCCCTCGCGGGACCAGGCCAGGGCGCGTTCGATGACCAGCATGTCCAGCTGTTGCATGGCGGTGTCCTGAAACGACGGGAAAGTTCGCGACCCTAGCAGCGACGGGCCATGCGGCCCATATCGCCGCCTCGAATGTGGCCATGAACGGCATCGATGAATGGATTGTTCGATGCCGTGCATAGGGGCATTCGGCGGGGCGGCGTTTCCCCGGCGCCACGTCTTTGGGCTAATACCTGGCCCCACTCCTGCGTGCAGAACGCCCCACCGAGGACACGACGATGGAACTGATGATCAACGGGACCCGCCGCCAGGTGGACGCCAGCCCCGATACCCCGCTGCTGTGGGTGATCCGCGAGGAACTCGGCCTGACCGGCACCAAGTACGGCTGCGGCGCGGCCCAGTGTGGCGCCTGTACCGTGCTCGCCGACGGCCAGCCGCTGCGCGCCTGCGTGATGCCGGTGAGCGCCGTGGCCAACATGGCCATCACCACCATCGAAGCCATCGAGCAGGACCCGGTGGGCCAGCGCGTGGTGGAAGCCTGGGTCGAGCACCAGGTGCCCCAGTGCGGCTATTGCCAATCCGGCCAGGTGCTCACCGCCACCGCCCTGCTCAAGCGCAACGCCAGGCCCAGCCAGCAGGAGATCACCAACGCCATGGTCAACCTGTGCCGCTGCGGCACCTACAACGCCATCGCCGATGCGGTGCAGCAACTGGCCAAGGCCTGAGGAATACCGCCATGAACCTATCGCAGTTCCTCGGCACGCTGCCCATCGATGGCACGCCGCTCAACCTCTCACGCCGCCGGTTCGTCGGCGCCAGCCTCGGTGCCCTGGTGCTCGGCGCGCTGCTGCCGGCCCCGGTGCTGCGCGCGGCCGAAGCCGCCACGGTGAAACCCGGCACGCGCCTGCCGGCCTTCCTGGAGATCCGTGCCGACGGCAGTGCCCTGCTGCGCAGCCCCTTCGTCGAGGGCGGCCAGGGCATCTACACCGCTTTGGCACAGATCGTCGGCGAGGAGCTGGACATCGCTCCGGAACGCTTCAGCGTCGAGTGCGCGCCACCCGGGCCGGACTACCTGCTGGTCAACGGTGCCCGCTTCACCGGCGGCAGCTTCTCGGTGCGCTCCAGCATCGAGGTGATGCGCCGCCTGGGCGCCAGTGCGCGGCAGATGCTGCTGCAGGTGGCGGCCGCCAAGCTCGACGTACCGCTGGCCAGCCTCGACACGCGCCCTGGCGAGGTCGTCCACCCCGCCTCCGGCCGCACCCTGGACTATGGCGAACTGGCCACCCTGGCCGCCGCCCTGCCGCCTCCCGCCGAGGTGAAGCTGCGCGACAGGAAGGACTTCCGCTGGATCGGCCAGCCAGTCAAGCGCCTCGACGCCCGCGACAAGGCCACCGGCAAGGTGGCCTACACCATCGACCTCACGCTCGACGGCATGCTGCTGGCCGCCGTTCAGCACGCCCCGCGCATGGGCATGGAGCCGGAAGCCCTGGCCAACGAGGCCGAGGTCAAGGCCATGCCCGGCGTGCACTCCGTCCACCGCCTGCCTGGCGCCGTGGCCGTGGTGGCCCAGCGCTGGTGGCAGGCCCGCCGTGCGGTGGAAAGCCTCAGGGTGAGTTGGCGCGAGGCACCGGCAGGCACCGCCCACGCCATGCCGGCGGACTTCTCCTCGGCGGCCTTTCGCGAGCGCCTGGCAGCCACGCCGGGGCCGGGTGTGGTGGCCGAGCAGAGCGGCCAGCCCGACGCCCAGTTCGGGCCGCAGGCCACGGTCATCGAAGCCACCTACGACGCGCCCTACCTCGCCCATGGCCAGCTGGAACCGCCGTCCACCCTCGCCCGCTACAACGCCGACGGCACCCTGGAGCTGTGGCTGCCCAACCAGGCACCGGAGATGTTCCAACAGGCTGCCGCCAAGGTGGCCGGCCTGCCGCCGGAGAAGGTCATCCTGCACTCCCCGCCCCTGGGCGGCTTCTTCGGCCGGCACTTCCTCTACGGCACCGCCAACCCGTTCACCCAGGCCATCCTGCTGGCCAAGGCGGTGAAGGCGCCGATCAAGCTGATCTGGACCCGCGAGGAGGAGTTCCTCCGCGACGCCTTCCGCCCCATGGGCGTGACACGCCTGCGGGCCACCCTCGATGCCCAGGGGCTGCCCCACGCGCTGGTGGCCGAGACCATGGGTGAAAGCGCCACGGAACGCTGGTTCGGCCGGGTCCAGGGCAAGGCCAACGACAACGCCGTGGAAGGCCTGGCCGGCAAGGTCTACGCCATCCCCCACCGGCGCGTGTCGCAGGTGTACGTGGAGCACCCGCCCACCCTCGGTTTCTGGCGCTCGGTGGGCCACTCGATGAACGACTTCTTCTACGAGTCCTTCCTCGATGAACTGGCCGATGCCGGCCAGCAGGACCCCTATGCGCTGCGCCTGCACCTGCTGGCCGAGCAACCCCGGCACAAGACCCTGCTGGAAGCGGTGGCGGCGCTGTCCGGTGGCTGGAAGCGCGGCCCCTTCACCGCTGCCGACGGCAGCCGGCGGGCCCGGGGCGTGGCCATGGCCTCCCCCTTCGGCAGCGAAGTGGCGACCATCGCCGAGGTGTCCATCGAGCAGGGGCAGATCGTGGTCCACGACGTCTGGGTGGCCTTCGACCCCGGCTCCATCGTCAACCCGGCCATCGTCGAAGCGCAGGTGAAGTCGGCCGTGGCCCTGGGCCTGTCCTCCGCCCTGCTGGAAGAGGTGGTGTACGAGAACGGCCAGCCACGTGCCCGCAACTTCGGCGCCTATGCCGTGCTGCCCCAGGCGCGCATGCCCCGGGTACACGTACGCATCGTCGAGAGCGGTGCGCCCATGGGCGGCGTCGGCGAGCCGGGCCTGCCCGGCGTGCCACCGGCCGTGGCCAATGCCGTGGCCGCCCTCACCGGCCAGCGGCTACGCAGCCTGCCCCTGTCCCGGGCGCGCTTTGCCGACGCGTAAGTGTCGGCCCCAACCACACCGGAGAACCGCCATGAAGCACCCGTTCCGCACCACCCTGCTGCTCGCCCAGCTCTGCACCGGCACGGCCCTTGCCGGCGAGGCCGAAGGCATCCAGGTGCAAGCCAATGGCGCCCAGGCCAGCCAGAGCGGTCCGGCCGACTACTTCACCGGCCAGGCGGTGGTGGACATGCTCTTCACCGCCACCGACTACAGCCCGGCCAGCGGCGCCCACGTCACCTTCGCCCCTGGCGCCCGCACGGTGTGGCACAGCCACCCGCGCGGGCAGACCCTGCTGGTCACCTCCGGCCAGGGCTGGGTGCAGGAATGGGGCAAGCCACGCCGGGTCATCAACCCGGGTGACGTGGTGCGCATCGCACCGGGCGTCAAGCACTGGCACGGTGCAACGGCCACCCAGGCCATGCGCCACATCGCCCTGCAGGACGCCCAGGACGGCAAGGCGGTGGACTGGCTGGAACCGGTCAGTACCGAGCAGTACACCCCCTGAAACACCGCGGCGGCCCTTGGGCCGCCGCTTCGCTTTTACCGTCTTCAGGGTTCGAGCCGGCGGATCACCACCCTCAGCGGCCCGGCCTGGCGCAAGGCCTCCACCCCACCATCCAGCCGGCCCAGCCGCACCAGCCCGCGGGAAAAGCGGAAATCCCTGTGGAAGATCGCCAGGTTGCCCCAGGGCGCGTAGTAGGCCAGGTCACCGGCCCTGGGCGTGTATCCGTCGGGCGCGCCTTCGGTGGTCAGCCGCCTGGGCAGGTCGCTGATCTTCTCGGTCTCGGCGTAGTCCTGGAGGACCTGTTCCATCGGCAGCTGGGCGAGGAACTCGCGGGTGCTGGGCGTGTCGTCGAGGGTGGCGGTGAGGGTCGTATCGTCGAGCTCAAGGCGGATCTGCATGGTGGGCTCCTGGGCGTGAGTGGGGGCGGCAAGGGCCAGCAGGCTGGCCAGGGTCGAGGCCGACACAAGTGGCCGCCAGCGACGGCGCAGGTTGGACATTCGGGCTACCTCGTGGACAAGGGCGGTCGATCCGGAGGGTGCCGTCCGCTGTCCCGCCCTGCATCCTTCGCTGCCGAATGCCGCCATGAACCGGATCGCACAATGCCCAGCACCTCAGCCCTCTGGGTCGGCCTGCCCACTCTCAGCCGGGACGGTCGTTTGCCGGCGGCCCACCAGCAGCCCGCAAGCGATGACCAGCGCGGCAGCGGAGGCGGATGCCAGCGGCCGGACCCAGGCGGCCTCGGGCAACCAGCCGGCCAGGGCCACATCCGTCACCAGCATGCCGCCGGCAATCCAGCCCAGCAGGCCGCCGCCCAGCAGCACCACCTGGGGGTAGCGATCCAGCAGGCGCAGGACGAGCTGGCTGCCCCAGACGATGATGGGGATGCTGATCAGCACGCCCAGGCTCACCAGCAGCAGGTTGCCACCGGCCGCACCGGCCACGGCCAGCACGTTGTCCAGGCTCATCACCGCGTCGGCGACGATGACGGTCCTGATGGCAATGAACAAACCGGTGCCGGCCGCCACCTCGTGGGAGGCCTCCGGCTCGGGCTGCAGCAGCTTGATGCCGATCCACAGCAGCATCAGCGCCCCGGCCAGCTTGAGGAAAGGCAAGGCGAGCAGTTGCAGGGCGAAGAACAGCAGCAGGATGCGCAATGCGATGGCACCCGCCACGCCGCCGAGGATCGCCCGGCGACGCTGTGCCTCGGGCAGGTGGCGGCAGGCCAGGGCGATGACCACGGCGTTGTCGCCGCCCAGCAGGATGTCGATGGCGACGATCTGCGCCAGGGCCATCCAGAATTCAGGCTGTGTCAGCCAGTCCATCAGGGGTATCTCCTTGGGTTGCAGGGCGCCCGTCCGAGCGCCCGGGTGATCCGCTGGGCACGCAGCATCCGGCCCTACCAGAGGGCGATGTCGTAGGTCATGTAGAGCCGGTTGTTGTCGCGGTCGCGGCTGTAGCTGGAGCGGTAGGCGATGTGCCGCCACTTGAGGCCCAGCCCCTTGAGGGCGCCCGTCTGCACCACATAGGCCAGGTCGAGGTCACGCTCCCACTCATTGGCCGCCACCTCGGCCCCCCGCAGCACGGTGGTTCCATCCCGTCCCTTGAAGTAGCGCAGGCCGGCACTCAGCCCCGGCGCGCCGAGGGCGGCGAAGTCGTAGGCGTAGCCGAGCATCCAGGTGCGTTCGTCCTCCTCGACGAACTTGCCCACCCCGGCATTGCTGAAGCTGTAGACGGTGGAGCCTTCGACGAAGGGCAAGCCCCCTTCCCCATTCAGGCGCTGGTAGCCGGCGCTCAGGGCATGGCCATCGACGCTGTAGGTCAGCAGGGCGCTGAGCATGTGGTTGTCCAGCTCGCCGTTGCGGGCCTGCCCGACATCGCGGCTGCGGAAGTAGCGCAGGTCGCTGGTCAGGCTGCCGGGCCCCAAGGACAGGGTGTGCACCAGCCCCAGGTAGTGCTGCCGATAGAAGGCCTCCAGCTCGCCCAGGTAGTAGCTGAGCACCAGCGGCTTGCCGACCTTGTAGTCGCCACCGGCAAACCAGAAACCCTCGCCCCGGTCGCCGCCGTAGCCATCGGCCGTGAGGGGGCGGTCGTCGCTGGAATCGCGCTGGCGGCCCTCCCTCAGGTAGCCGGCGGTGAGGCTGAAGCCGGGGATGCCGACGCTGGACACCTGGGTGCCCTCGAAGGTCTGCGGCAGCAGGCGGGCATCGTTGCGCACCAGCACCGGCAGCCTGGGTTGCAGGGTGCCGTGCCGGAGGGTGGTTCCGCCCAGGCGCGCCTTGGCGGTGAGGCCCAGGCTGGAGAACTCGTCCGCCGCCCGACCGTCGTCATGGCGCGGCAGCAGCCCGGTACCGGCCCGTCCGCGTCCCGAGTCCAGCCTGACGCCCAGCAGGCCGAGGGCGTCGAGGCCGAACCCCAGCGGGCCTGGCGTATAGCCGGACTGGGCGTCCAGCAGGAACCCCTGGGCCCACTCCTCGCGGCGGGACTGGGCGCTGGCAGCGGCCCGGGGCGACATCCCGGACTCGTCCTTGAAGTCGTCGTTGAAGTAGAGGTTGCGCAGTTGCAGGGTGGCCTTGCTGTCGGCGAAGAAGCCCTCGGCAACGGCCTCGGGTGCAAGCGCGGCGGCCACGCAGGCGAGTACCGCGCCGCTGCGGCGCAGGGCGTGATGGGGAGACATGGTGCACCTCACGGGTGGGAAATCGCCCGCTCCCGGAAGGGAGCGGGACGCTGACGGACGGGAAGGCTCAGGCGACCAGGCTGATGGCGCCGCTGAGCAGGGCCAGTGCGGTGATGACCAGCGAGGTCAGCACCGCCCACTTCAGGGTGAAGCGCTGGAAGTCGCCAATGTCCCGGTCGACCATGCCGATCAGCAGCAGCGTGGAGGCGACCAGGGGGCTCATCAGGTGCACCGGCTGGCCCAGCACCGAGGCGCGGGCGATCTCCACCGGATCGATGCCGTAGGCCGAGGCCGCCTGGGCCAGGATGGGCACCATGCCGAAGTAGTAGGCGTCGTTGGAGAGGACGAAGGTCAGCGGCATGCTGGTGATGGCGACCACCAGCGGGAAGATCCGGCCCCAGCTGGCAGGGATCATCTGCACCAGGGAGTTGGCCAGGGCATCGACCATCTGGGTGCCGGAGAAGATCCCGGCGAACACACCGGCGGCGAACACCAGCAGCACCACGGTCATCGCATTGCCCGAGTGGGCGAGGATGCGCTCCTTCTGCTCTTCGAGGCGCGGGTAGTTGACCATCAGCGCCACCACGAAGCCGAGCATGAACAGCACCGCCGCGTTCATCAGCCCCATGACCAGGGCGGTCATCACCCCGATCACCAGCAGCAGGTTCAGCAGGATGCGGCGCGGCCGCTTGTGCGGGCTGTCCGCCAGGATGGCCTTGATGTAGCAATCGTCGCCGCCGGTCTTCAGGTGCACGCTGCCGATGCGCTTCAGCTCGCGGCGCCCCAGTACCCAGGCGGTGAACACCACCCACAGCGCCCCGCCGACCATGGTCGGCAGCATGGGAATGAAGTACGCGCTGGCATCCAGCCCGAGCACCGCGATGGCGCGGGTGGCGGGGCCGCCCCAGGGGCTCATGCCGCTCATGATGCTGAGCGAGAGCATGGCGATGCAGGCCAGGACCAGCGGGTTCATGCCGATGCGCCGGTACAGCGGCAGCATGGCGGCGACGGTGATCATGTAGGTGGTGGTGCCGTCGCCGTCCAGGGCGACCATGAGCGAGAGCAGCGCGGTGCCGATGGCGATCTTCACCGGGTTGCCGTTGACCGTCTGGAGGATGCGGCGGATCAGCGGGTCGAACAGCCCGGCGTCGATCATGATGCCGAAGAACAGGATGGCGAAGAGCAGCAGCGCGGCCGAAGGGGCGACCGTCTTCAGACCGTCGAGCATCATCTTGCCGAGTTCGGGGGCGAAGCCGCCGGCGAGCGCGAAGGCAATGGGGACCAGGGTCAGGGCCACGACCGGGGAAAGGCGTTTGGTCATGATCAGGTAGGTGAACACGACCACCATGGACAAACCGAGCAGAGAAAGCATGGCGTTGGACTCTTGTAGTTATTAGGTTCCTGCCTCGGGCGGGCGGCGCGAACCGCCCGCCATGAAGCCGCTGATCGAGGGAGCGGGCAAGGGCCCGTCAGGCTGTCGCGTCGGGGTACGGCCGCAGTGGCCGGCTGGATCGGAAGGGGTGTGCGAAGGCTGTGGCATGCATGTCGGTTACCCGTCTTGTGTTTGTTATGTCGGGGATGGGAGGTGAGGCCCGGCGGTCAGTGCAGGGCCTCGGGAAGGCGGTAGAACAGGCGCCCGTCCATGATCTTGCGGGCCGTCCGGATCAGTGAGACGCGGGCGATGTCCAGGGGATTGCCGCCGCGCAGCTCGACCTGCAGGTCGAGGTGGCCGGAGGGGTGCTCGATGCGCACCGCCTCCAGCGTCCGCCCCGCCTCGGTGCGGCCGCTGTCCAGGGCCAGGCGCTGGGCGAGGCTGCCCGGTACGTTGACCGCCGCGCCCAGGGCGATGGCCCCCGTCACCGCCAGCGCCTTGTGGCAGCGCTGGGGCACGAAGTAGCGGGCGCAGAGGGCGGCGTCGCCGTGGCGAGCGGGGCTCAGGAGGATGGGCTTGGGCAGGACCGAGCCGCTCACGTCGCCCATGCCCATGCGCCGCCCGGCTTCGAGGCGGATGCGTTCCAGCCGCGCGAGCAGCGCCCCGTCTGCATCCAGCACGGCGGGGTCGGCATGGCCGTCCACCCCCAGGTCAGCGGCGCGGATCAGCACCGTTGCCGTGGCGGCGTCGATGCAGCTGACCTCCACCCCGTCGATCCACTCCAGGGCCTGGCCGGTGGGCAGCAGCGCACCGGTCTTGGCACCGGCCACGTCGAGGAAGCTCAGGCGGATCCCCGCGGCGCGGCCCGGCACGCCGCTGATGCAGGTTTCGCCCTCGTACTCCACCCGGCCACGGGGCGTCGGTACGACGCACTCGATGATGCGCTGGGTGTTGAGGTTGAACACCCGCACCCGCGTCTCGCCGTAGGTCGGCGCCACCAGGCCGGTCTCGATGGCGAAGGGGCCGACGGCAGAAAGCATGTTGCCGCAGTTGGGGGTGTAGTCGACCCGGCGCTCGATGACGTCCACCTGGGCGAACAGGTAGTCCACGTCAGCGTCCTGCCGGGAGGAGCGGCCGACGATGGCCACCTTGCTGGTGAGCGAGTTGCCGCCGCCGATACCGTCCACCTGGAGCGGGTGGCCGGAGCCCATCAGGTCGAGCAGGACCTCGGTCCGCGCCTCGACGGATTCGGGCAGGTCGTTCATGTGGATGAAGGGGCCGCGGGAGGTGCCGCCGCGCATGATCATGCAGGGGATGCTGTTCATCATCTTGGTCTAACCCATGACCGTTTCAACGATGGACAGAGCTTGTCAGCGCCGTTTTAATGCTTCAAATGCAAATATCGACCACGATAAATAACCAAATCGGATTAATGCACAAACCAGCAAACGGACTGACCTTTCATGCATCGAATAGAGTTCCTTGACCTCGCCGCCTTCGTCCGGGTGGCCGAATCGCAGTCCTTCCAGGAAGCCGCCCAGGCCCTGCACCTGTCCCAGCCCGCCCTCTCCCGCCGTTTGCAGAAGCTGGAGGAAACCCTCGGCGCCAAGCTGCTGGAGCGCACCACACGGCGCACCTGGCTGACCGAGGTGGGCAAGGACTACCTGCCCCGCGCGCGGCGCATGCTGGAAGACTACGAGTCATCGCTGCAGGGCATCCGCGAGCTGAAGACCCACCAGAAGGGCACCGTCACCATCGCCTGCATTCCCACCGCAGCGTTCTACTTCCTGCCCAGTGTCATCCGCGTGTTCAACGAGGCCTATCCGGGCATCCGCATCCGCATCCTCGACGTCAGTGCCAACGAAGGGCTGGAACGGGTGGTGAGCGGCGACGCCGATTTCGGCATCAACATGATCAGCGCCCAGCACCCGGACGTGAGCTTCACCCCGCTGCTGCGGGACCCGTTCGTCCTCGCCATGCGCAGCGACCACCCGCTGGCCGCGCTACCGGAAGTGGGCTGGCCGGACCTGCAGAACGTCCGGCTGATCACCGTCAGCCGCGACAGCGGCAACCGCATGCTGCTGGACAGCGCCCTCTCCGGCCACGGCATCCGCCTCAACGGCTTCTACGAGGTGCAGCACCTGTCCACCTCCCTGGGCCTGGTGGAGAGCGGCCTCGGCGTGGCCATCCTGCCGCGCATGGCGATGCCCGACGCCGAGCACGAGAACCTCTGCTCACGGGACCTGCCACCCCCGCATATCGAACGCACCATCGGCCTGGTCCGCCGCGACGGCGAGCCGCTTTCCAGCACCGCCGAGCTGTTCATCGAAATGCTGCTCAGGCGCTGGCGCGAGACCGGGGAGCCACCGCAACCCGAACCCCGCAAGGGCCGGCGGCAACGGACGTGAACCGCCACCCTATCCTCAGGGCCATATCCCTGAAGGCAGTCAGGCGCGGGCCTGCTCGCGATTGAGCTGGCGCCAGTGCTTGGGCGTCATGCCCACCAGGCGGCTGAAGGTGCGGCTGAAATGGGCCTGGTCGGCGAAGCCGCATTCCAGGCTGACCTGGGCGATGGACAGGCGGTCCTCGGCCAGCAGCTGCTTCGCGGTGCGCACGCGCAGGTCCAGGGTCCATTCCTGGGGCGAGAGGCCGGTGGTCTTCTTGAACGCGCGGGAGAAGTGGCTGCGGGACATGGCGCACTGCTGCGCCACGTCGGCGATCAGCAGGCGGCTGTGCAGGCTGCGGGCGAGGATCTCCTTGGCCCGCTTCTCCTGCCAGGGCGACAGCGCGGCCCGTTCACCAGAGGTGCGCTCGGCGCCCCGGTAGCGCGCCAGCAGGTGGTCGCAGAGTTGCCGGCTGAGGGACGAAAGCACCGAGCCATCGCCTTGGGGCGCGCCCTCCAGGGCGGACTGCAGGCGTTGGGTCAGGCGGTAGGTCTCGGCATCCAGGGGGGTGTCGGCGACGAGCGTCAGTGCGGTCATGGCGGCTCTCCTTGGGGATGGGCAGAGCCTCGCCCGGCAGCAGCCGGGGCGTCCTTTGGCGAACCTGAAAAACCCTTAAACCGCCCTCACCCGGCCGCCAGCGGCAGGGTGAAGAAGAACAGGCTCTCGCCGCGCCGGCCACGGGTCGCGCCGAGCCGACCACCATGGGCGCAGAGGATCGACTCGCAGATGGCCAGCCCCATGCCCATGCCGCTGGCCTTGGTGCTGAAGAAGGCCTGGAAGATGCGCCCCTGGGCTTCCTCTGCCACACCCGGACCGCTGTCTTCCACCAGCACCAGCACCTCGCTCCCGAGAACCTGGCTCTCCAGCACCAGCCGACGGGTGCTGGGCGGCTGGCACTGCATGGCCTCCACGGCGTTCTGGATCAGGTTGCGCATCACCTGCTGCAGCTGGATGGCGTCCCCCTCGACGGTGACGCCGCTGGCCAGGCGCAGGCTGACGTCCACGTGCTTGTCGTCCAGCTCGGCGCGGGTGATCGCCAGCACCTGGCGGATCACCTTGCCCAACGCCAGGGGTCGCCGCTGGCTCGGTGCCTGGCGGGCCAGGGCGCGGGTGGCACGGACGATATCGGCAGCGCGACGGCATTCGGCGAGGATGTCGCGCAGGCCCTCCAGGGCCTCCTCCACCGAGGGCGAGTCGCGCTCCAGCCAGCGGATGCTGGCGCCGGCATTGGAAAGAATGGCGGCCAGGGGCTGGTTGATCTCGTGGGAGATGGAGGCTGCCAGCTCGCCGAGGATGGTGGCCTGGGAGGTGCGGTCCAGCTCGCTGCGCGCCGCGCGCAGCTCGGCCTCGGTGCGACGCCGCTCGGTCACATCGGAGACCACGCCGATGAAGGTCTCGTGTTCGGCGGGCTCCAGCACCAGCTCCAGGTAGCGCGGCGAACCGTCCATGGAGACGCTGCGGAACTCCAGGCGCGCACCCTGCCGCTCGGCCAGGGCGGTTTCCAGGGCCTGGCCGAAGCGCGCACGGTCGTCGGCATGCACCAGGGCGCCGGGCTGGCTGAGGTAGGCGCCGTCGGCCGGGGCCTCCAGGCGCAGTTCGGCCACCAGCGCGGCGGACCAGAACGACGGCTCCCGCCCCACCCGCCAGACGAAGGTGCCGTAGCGGCTCACCTCCTGCCCCAGGGCCAGCAGCGCCTGGGTGCGCCGCAGGGTGCTCTCGCTGTCGCGGCGCCGGCGGTTCTCCGCCAGCAGGTCGCCATAGAGCCGGGCATGGCTGAGGGAAATCGCTGCCTGGGCCGCCAGCAACGCCAGCAGGTCGATGCGGGCCGGGTCGATGGCGCCGGTGGTGAGGCGGTTCTCCAGGTACAGCGCGCCCACCACCTCGCGCTGCTTGAGCAGCGGCAGGCACAGCACGGTGCCGTTCTCCAGCTGCCCCAGGTAGGGGTCGCCGGTGTAGCAGCGCAGGGCGTAGGGACCTTCCACCAGCACCGGTTCGCGCCGTTCCAGGGCCTCGCGCACCAGGCCCAGGGGCGCCAGCCGGGCGGCCTCCGCCTCGGGCTGCAGGCGCACCGTCACCCCGTCGTGGTCGGCCTGGCCGCAGGCTTCCACGTGCAAGTTCCCACCCTCGTGGAGCAGCAGCGCGACGTAACCGGCACCGGCGTGCATCGCGGCGTTGGCCAGCAGCGTCTCGATCAGCGCCGCGGGCTCGATCTCGCGGGACAGCGCCTGGCAAGCCCGGGTGATGGACAGCCGGTCCAACTGCTCGGCGACCGGTCGGGGCCCATCACCCACGCTGCTGCCCTCGCAGAGGAAGGGGTGTGCCTGCTCCAGTTGCACCGCCAGGGTGTGGGCGCCCCAGCGCCGCCAGGCGGCATGGGCCTGGCGCAGGTGCTCACGGGCGGTGCCGGGCAGCTCCAGCGCTTCGTGGCAGCGGGCCGCCAGCTCGTGGCTCAGGCCCTTCAGGTGGATGGCACCACAGGCTTCGGCACAGGCGATGGCGCGCTCGTAGAGGCGCAGCGCCCGCACCGGGTCGCCTTCGGCGCGGGCCACCTCGGCCTCGGCCAGGGCCAGGCGGTCGGCGAAGTAGCGCGGGTTCAGCCCCGCCCACAGGCGCAGGCGGCGCAGCGGCTCGGCATAGTCCTGCGGCCGGCCGGTGGCGGTCTGCAGGGCCGCGCGGTTGAGCACGCTGAACATCGCCAGGTCGATCTGGTGGATGTGCACCGGCGCGGACCAGGTCAGCGCCCAGGCGGCGTCCAGGTGCACGGCCGCCTCTTCCAGCTGCCCTTCGAGGAAGGCCAGCAGGCCTTCGAACAGGCTCCACCAGAAGCGCAGCGGGCCCATGTGGCTCCAGGCCACCCGCTGGCGCAGGATCTCCACGTCCGGGATCGGCAGGTGGCCGCCGCCCTCCCCGGCCAGCCGGCGGATGTAGCGGGCCTGGGCGTGGAGGATGGTCTGCGCGTCGAGGAACTCCAGGTTGCGTGCCAGCTCCAGGCCGCTGTCGATCTGCCCCAGCATGCGTTCGATGGGGGCGCCCAGCACCAGCAGGTCCGAGACGATGTGGTTGTTGGCGTAGCAGGCGAAGCTGGGCGAGCCCTGGGCCAGGCTGGCGCGGTAGGCCTGCTCGGCGCATTCCAGGGCGAAGGGCAGCGACTGGGTCCAGACGCTCACCTGGTCCAGCGCCACCAGGGCCGAGACACGGCTGGCGGCGTAGGCCGGCTGCTCCGCCAGTCGCCGCGCCACGGCACTGAAGGCAAAGCCTTCGGCATGGCATTCGAAGCGCTCGGCCGCTGCCACGCCGAGCCACGCCAGGGCCTGCACGGCCGCTGTGCTGAGCCCGTGCTGCAGGGCCATGCGGGCGATACACGCGGTGGCCAGCAGCATCAGGTTCGGCTGGATGAACGACCCGGGCACCACCAGCGCGGCCAACAGCTCCATCACCGCCAGTGCCTCGGCA
The DNA here is from genome assembly GCF_032621675.1 of Pseudomonas sp. zfem003. Classification (NCBI taxonomy): domain Bacteria; kingdom Pseudomonadati; phylum Pseudomonadota; class Gammaproteobacteria; order Pseudomonadales; family Pseudomonadaceae; genus Pseudomonas; species Pseudomonas sp. zfem003. The sequence continues at coordinate 325,049 of NZ_JAVYJG010000001.1, forward strand.
TCCTGCGCCTCGGGCAGCTCGGCGAAGCACGCCGGCGGACGGCCGTCCAGTTCGGCCAGCAGGGCCTGCCAGGCTTCGGCGGCCTGCTCCGGCGTGGGCGCACAGGGGAACACCACGTCACGCTCGTCCAGGGCGGCGGCGACACACGCAAGGGCACCGGGGTAGTCACCCCGCAGGCAGTGGATCTCCACCCGCAGGCGCTGCAGGGCGATGCGCTCCAGGGCATCCGCCGTGTCGGCCAGCCGTGCTTGCAGGCGGGTATCGGCCGCCAGGTAGTCAGCACCGAGAATGAGCCCGTGGACGTGCAACAGCTCCACCTCGCGGGCACGGGCCGGGTCGTCCAGCCCCTGCAGCAGGGCCTCGGCCTGGTGCAGGTAGTCCAGCAGCGGGCCGGGGGCGACGGCGTCGGCGGCCAGGCAGGCGGCACGCAGCAGCAGGTCGACGAAGCGGCGCCGGTCCTCGGCATCCAGCGTGGCCGGGGTCACCCGCAGCACCTGGGCGGCCACCCGGAACACCGCCGCAGCGGGGGCCTGCGTGGCCAGCCCGGCCAGCAACTGGCGGGCGAAGCCGGCGTGCATGCCGGCCTGGTGCTGCGCCGGCAGTTGCCCGCGCACCGACTCCAGCAAGGCGTCGTGGGCGAAGGCCAGGCCCTCCGCCTGCTCCTCCAGCAGGCCGGCCTCCCGCGCGGGGTGCAGGTGATGGGCCACGGTATCGGCGGGCAGGCCGCTGGCCTGGGCCAGTTCGTCCAGCGGCGTGCGGTTGCCCAGCAGGGCCAGCGCTCCCAGCAATTCCCGGGTGTTCTCCGGCAGGCGCCGCAGGCGCACCTCCAGCAGGCTGGCCACGTCCACCACCGGGCCGTCGGCCATCAGTGGCGTATCGCCGGCCTCGCGCAGCAGGGCGGCGAACTGGGTGAGGTACAGCGGGTTGCCGTGCCCCTGCTGCTCCAGGTGCCCGGCCAGGCGGGCATGGGCCTCGGGCTGCAGGCTCAGGCCGGCGCCCAGCAGGTCGCCGATGCCCCGCGCGCCCAGGGGCGCCAGGTCGATGCGCACACAGCGCTCGCCAAGCCCCTCGCACGCGGCCAGCAACGGCGCGGCAAGGCTGCCCGCCCGGCATTCGGCAGGCCGGTAGGCGAGCACCAGCAGGCAGTGGTCGAAGGCCGAAGGGGCCAGCTCGCAGAGGAAGTCGCGGCTCTCCTCGTCGATCCACTGCAGGTCGTCGACGAACAGCAGCAAGGGATGCTCCCGCCGGGCCAGGGCGCCCAGCAGCCGTTGCAGCACACCGTGCAGGTAGCGTCGCGCTTCGCTGGGCGGCAATGCCTCGGCAGGCAAACGGCCATCGCCCAGCAAGGGCGCCAGCGGCGGAATGAGGCGCACCACCCGCTGGGCATGGGTGCCCACCACGCCCTGCAGGTGTTCGCGCCAGCGCTGGGCCTGGGCCGGTGTTTCGGCCAGCAGGCGCTCGCACAGGCCGCCGAACAGCCCGGCCAGGGCCTCGTAGGGCGCGCGGCGGCGGGACAGTTCGCATTTGGCGCTGGCGAACAGCACGCTGGCGTCATCCTCCTCGCGGCGGAAGCGGCGCATCAGCGAGGTCTTGCCGATGCCGGCCTCGCCCGCCACCAGCACGGCCCCGCCCTGCCCTTTGCGCAGGCGTTCGCGGACGGCGGCCAGGGTCGCCAGTTCGGCCTCACGGGCCACCAGCAACGCTGCACCGCCTGCCGTCCGGTGCAGCGCGGCGCCTTCGCGCCAGGCCTCCAGGCAACGGCGCAGCTCGCTTTCCACCTGGGCCGCCTGGCGCGGCCGGGCGTCGGCCTGCTTGGCCAGCATGGCGGCCAGCAGCGCATCCACTGCGGCGGGCACGCCGGGCCGCAGCTGCGAAGGTGCGGGCGCGGCGACGGCCGCATGGCGGTGCTGCCACTCCAGCGGGTCGCCCGCGACGAAGGGGTAGCGCCCGGTGAGCCACTGGAAGAAGCACACTCCCAGGGCATAGAGGTCGGCCTCGGGCGTGCCGTCGCGCTCCGGCGGCAGGTAGGCCAGTTGCCGGTCGTTGAGGGCCGGGCTCCCGGGAGCGGCGTTTTCCAGGGCGCCAGCCTGGCCGAAGCCGGTGAGGCGGATGCGCCCGTCGGGCATCAGGAACAGGTTGTCCGGGCACAGGTTGCGGTGCGCCAGGCCGCTGCGATGGACCTTGCCCAGCGCCTGGGCGGCGGCCAGGGCAAGGCGCAGGAAGGGCTCCACTGCCAGGGGCTCGCGGCAGGTGAGGGAGAGCGGCATGCCAGCGTCGTCGTCCAGCACCAGCAGGGTGCCGTCGGCGCCACCCAGGCGCGCCACCGGCAGCAACGCCCAGGCCGGGTCCAGGCGCGAACCGAGTGCGTATTCGTGATCCAGCCCGGCCAGCTCCCAATGGGCGGCCTGGGGGCCTGCACGCACCACCAGCCACTGGCGGCCGGTACGGCTGTCGCGCACCCGCCAGCGGCTCAGCTCGCCGTTGCGGTCCAAGGGCTGCCAATCGACACGGGCCAGCCAGTGCTCGTCGAAACAGGCGGCCAGGGCGTCGGGCAGGTCATGCAGCAGCGGCGGCGGGCTCACACAGCCCACCCGGGCAGGCCGGCCAGCGCGGCCAGCAACGCCTCGGCACTGAAGGGCTTGGCGAGAAAGGCATGGGCGCCACGGGCCAGGGCCGACTCGGCGCCCTGCGCGCCCGCCTCGGCGGACATGCAGATGACCGGTAGCGGGCAGCCGCGCTCGACCAGCAGCGCCTGCACCTCAGCGCCCTTCAGGCCAGGCATGCGCACATCGAGCAGCAGCGCATCGGCCTGCTCCGGCCAGTGTGAGGCGAGGAAGGCCTCGCCGGACTCGAAGCACACGGCGCGCAGGCCGACCGAGCGCAACAGGTTGTCGAGGCTCTTGCGGACCTTGGGTTCGTCGTCGACGACGCACACGACCTTCATGGCTAGCCCTGGGCAGAGGACAGGGGATGGCGGCGTGCATGCCGGGTCAGGCCGGTTCGGCGACCGGGTCGAACTGGGGCAGCATCCCCAGCGTGCGGCCCGCCACGAGCAGGTGTATCAGGTTGCTCGCGCCGAGTTTTGTCATGACGTGCTTTTTATGCATCTTCACCGTCACGTCCTGCAGGCCGAGCTGCTGGGCAATGTCGCGGTTCTGGCGGCCTTCCAGCAGCAACCGGAACACGTCGCGCTCCCGTGGGGTGAGGCTGGCATAGCGCGCCTGCACCGCCTGCCGGGCATGGCGCTGCTGGTGGAGGATGCAGGCCCGGCCCATGGCCTCGCCCACCGCCGCCAGCAACTGGGCCTCGTCCACCGGCTTGGTGAGGAAGCCCTCGGCGCCGGCCTTCATGGCCTTGACCGACATGTCGATGGTGCCGAAGCCGCTCATGAACACCACCGACAACGGCACGCCGCGCCGGGCCAGCTCGTCCTGCAGATCGAAGCCGCTGCCCTCGCGCAGGCGCACGTCCAGCAGCAGGCAGCCGGGGCGATCACAGGGGCAGCGGGCGAGGAACTCGGGCGCCGAGGCATAGGCCGTGGCTTCGATACCCGCCGAGCGCAACTGGCGGACCAGCGCCGTGCGCACGGCCGGCTCGTCGTCGATGACATGCACGTCGGCGCGCCCGAGCGGCGCAGCGGGCGCCGGTCGGACAGGCGGCTCGGCGGCCGCCACCACGGTTGCCTGCAGGTTGAGGCGATAGCCCCGGCGCGGCACCGTTTCCAGCAGGCGCGCATCCAGGCCCAGGTGCTTGCGCAGGGCCGAGACCTGCACCTGCAGGTTGTTCTCCTCCACCACCAGGTCGGGCCACGCCGCCTGCAGCAACTCGGCCTTGGTCACCAGGCGGTTGGGGGCGGCGAGCAGGGCTTCCAGCACATCGAAGGCGCGGCTGCCCAGGCGCACCGGGGCACCGTTCAGGAAGGCTTCTCTTCGCTCCAGCGAAATCCAGGCGTCACCCAGGCGGATCATGGTGGCAACTCGTCGTCGAACAGGCGGAAACAGGGCCGCTTTTCAGCGGAGCTTTTTCAACCTAGATGAAAGAAATTCCCATCTCAAGCGTTAACCACGCGATACGGAAATAAGAACAAATGTACAAGCCAGGGTGTCGCGCACCTGCTTCAATGACGTGCCACCCAAACCATCCAACCCCTCTGGAACGGGCCTTTCAGCCCACCCCGCTCGCTTCCGGAAAACGCCGGAACCGCCTCAGGGCACACCCGCCCTCCCCGCGTCCGCCGCCGTCGATCCCCCGCCTTCCCAATCGAGCACATCGATGCAAGCCGACGCCCTGTGCGCTCACCGATAGTGGCGGCAGCGCCCGTACCCACCCGCCGACGACCCGGGGGTGATACGGCGCCCCAATCGCCCCGCTGCGAGCCACCGCCACAAGGAGAAACACCATGTCCAAGCCCTACAACCGCCTGAACAAGGACGATGCGGTCGTCCTGCTGATCGACCACCAGTCCGGCCTGATCTCGCTGGTGCAGGACTTCACCCCCAGCGACTTCAAGAACAACGTGCTGGCCCTGGGCGACGTCGCCAAGTTCTTCGGCCTGCCGACCATCCTCACCACCAGCTTCGAGCAGGGTCCCAACGGCCCGCTGGTGCCCGAGCTGAAGGCCCAGTTCCCCGACGCGCCCTACATCGCCCGCCCCGGCCAGATCAACGCCTGGGACAACGAGGACTTCGTCGCCGCCGTGAAGAAGACCGGGCGCAAGCAACTGATCATCGCCGGCGTGGTGACCGACGTGTGCGTGACCTTCCCGGCGCTGTCGGCCATTGCCGAAGGCTTCGAGGTGTTCGTGGTGACCGATGCCTCGGGCACCTTCGACAAGACCGTGCAGCAGGCTGCCTGGGCGCGCATGAACGCCGCCGGCGTGCAGCTGATGAACTGGTTCAGCGTCGCCTGCGAACTGCACCGTGACTGGCGCAACGACATCGAAGGGCTGGGCAACCTGCTCTCCGAGCACATCCCCAACTACCGCAACCTGATGACCAGCTACTTCACTCTGATCGGCAAGTAAGCCGCGACGGGCGCGGGGCCGGGTGCTCGATGCCCCGGCTCATGCGCGCCCCGCTCTGCTCCCGCAGGCGCGCCAGCCGCCACTGGCTGGGCGGCGTGCCCACATGGCGGACGAACACCCGGGCGAAGTGCGCCTGGTCGGTGAAACCGCAGGCCTGGGCCACCTCGGCAACGGTGCGCTCGCCCAGCAGCAACTGCCGGGCACGGTCCAGCCGCGCGCGGGTCAGCCACTGGTGGGGCGACAGCCCGGTGCTGCCCTGGAAGGCGCGGGAGAAATGACAACGCGACAGGCCGCACTCACGGGCCAGCCAGGCCACCGTCAGCGAACGGTCGAGGTGGGCCGCGATCAGCTCCTTGGCCCGTTGCAGCTGCCAGGGCGCCAAGTGGATCGCCGTGCGGGCGCGGTCCTGCTCCTGTGTCTCCATGGCCCCTCCTCCCTTTTTCTGCGGACGCCGAAGCCCCATCCGGAAGGGATGGAGGGCGGCGCGCAATCGTGGAAGCCATGATGCCGCTCGGCCCTGCGGGCGAAAACGAAACCATGGGGAGCCAGGCGGACAACGAGGGGCGTAATTCGGACATGCCCCGGGTGAGGCCACTAGCCGAACTGGTGGCGGTACTGCGCGGGAGTGAGCCCGAGGCGTTCGGTGAACAGCTCGCGCATGCAGCGCACGCTGCCGAAGCCACTGCGGAAGGCGATGGTCTTGAGCGGCAGGTCGGTGCTTTCCAACAGGTGCCGGGCGTGGTCGATGCGCGCGTCGTGGATGAACGCGGTGGGGGTCATGCCCACCTCGCGGGTGAACAACCGGGCGAAGTGGCGGCTGCTGAGCCCGGCGACCCCGGCCAGCGTCTCGACGTTGAGGTCTTCCGCCAGGTGTTCCAGCACATGGCGCTGGGCACGGGCGATGGGGGTGTCCTCCCGCGCCACCTCTGCCAGCAGCGGGCTGAACTGGGCCTGGCCGCCCTGGCGCTTCATGGCCACCAGCAGCACCTTGGCCACGTCCACGGCGATCTTGCGGCCGTGGTCGTCGGCGAGGATCGCCAGGGCCATGTCGATGCCGGCGGTGATGCCGCCGGAGGTCACCAGCTCCCCGTCCTGCAGGTAGATCCGGTCCACCTCGACCTGGGCCCGGGGGAAGCGCCGCGCCAGGCGTTCGGTGTAGTTCCAGTGGGTGGTGACGCGACGCTCGTCCAGCAGCCCGGCTTCACCGAGGATGAACGCACCGGTGCAGATGGAGCCATGCCGGGGCGTGCGCGCCACGGTTTCGCGCAGCCAGGGCAGCATCTCCGGCTGGTCGAAGTTGTAGGCGCCGGGACCACCGGGGACCAGCAGCAGGTCCAGCTCGCGAGGCGCATCGTCCAGCAGGTGGTCCGCCACCAGGCGCATGCCGTTGGAGGCCCGCACGATGGCCTCGCGGGTGCTGACGGTGAACACCCGGTACTGCTGCTCGGGCGGCAGGTAGCGGTTGGCGATGGAGAACACCTCGACCGGGCCGGAGACATCCAGCATCAGCACGTCGGGGTACACGAGGACGGCGACATTCTTCATGTTCTTTTCGGGGGGAGCGTGTGCAACACAAGGAGCGAAAGCATACCTGCCCCTTGTGTTGCCGGCCTCCCCCGGTGTGACCGCGCCGTGCCCTGCGTCACGGCACGCCCCCCGCTAGGCGCCGGGCGACTGTCGATAGGCCAGCACCTGGACCTCCACCGCGTAGCCGCCCAGCGCACTGCCCACGCAGGCACGGACCGGCTTCGGACCTGCCGCCAGCCAGGCGTCATAGACCTCGTTGAAGGCTTCGAAGTCGCGGTAGTCGGCCAGCCAGGCCTGCACCCGCACCAGGTCCCGGCGACCGAGGCCGCCCTCCGCCAGCAAGGCGTCGATGTGCGCCAGGGCCTGGCGCGCCTGGGCGCGGATGTCCAGCGTCGGGTCGTCGGCACAGATGCCCGCCGTCTCGAAGAACGGCCCGTAGGCAACGGCCTGGGCCATGCGCGGGCCCTCGTGGAATCGCGTGATCATGCAAGGCTCCCTGAAAAAAACGCACCGGGCGACGCGGCGAGCGGCGTCGTCCGGTGCAAAGGACGACCGCAAAGGGTCGTCACCTGACGGTTCAGTTGAGGTCGTTGATGCAGACCACCTTGGGCTGCGTCATGTCCTCGTAGGCGAAACGCACGCCCTCGCGGCCCAGGCTGCCGTACTTGAAGCCGCCGAAGGGCATGGCGTCGAAGCGGTAGTCGGAGGAGTCGTTGATCATCACGCCGCCGGCCTCGATGCGCCGGGCCGCCCAGAGGGCGCGACGCAGGTCGCGGGTGAAGATGCCGGCGTGCAGGCTGTACTCCGGTTCGTTGGCCAGTGCAACGGCCTCCTCCAGGGTCTCGAAAGGCTCCAGCACCACCACGGGCGCGAACACTTCCTGGCGCCACAGGCGGCTGCGATGGTCCACCCCTTCCAGCACCGTGGGGTGATACAGCGCGCCCTCGCGGCGTTGGCCGCACAGCAGGGTCGCTCCTTCGGCGAGGGCCTCGGCCACCACCTGTTCGGTGGCACGGGCGGCCTGCTCGGTGATCATCGGGCCCATGTCGCTCTCGGCACGGGCCGGGTCACCCACCACCAGCGCGCGGGTACGGGCGACGAAGCGCTCGCGGAACTCGGCGTAGATCGAGGCCTGCACCAGAAGGCGCTGGGTGCCGATGCAGTTCTGCCCGGCGGCCCAGAACGCACCGGAGACACAGGATTCGACGGTGGCTTCCAGCTCGCAATCGTCCAGCACCAGGACCGGTGCGTTGCCGCCCAGGTCCATCGCCAGCTTCTTGAGGCCGGCGTTGCGGGCGATGTGCTCGCCGGTGACGAAACCACCGGTGAAGGAAATCATCCGCACCTCCCGGGCCGAGGTCAGCGCCTTGCCCAGTTCCGCACCGCCAGTGGCGATGGTCACCACGGCCTCCGGCAGGCCCGCTTGGCGCAGGCAATCCACCAGCTTGCAGGCCGACAGCGGAGCCAGTTCGGACGGCTTGAGCAGCACGCCATTGCCCCCGGCGATGGCCGGCCCGAGCTTGTGCGCCACCAGGTTGAGCGGGTCGTTGTAGGGGGTGATGGCGACGATCAGCCCCAGGGGTTCACGGGTGAACCAGCCCTGGCGGGACTCGGAGCCCTCGTAGGATTCGAAGGGCACCACCTCGCCGGCATTGCGCCGCGCCTCCTCGGCGGAAAGCTTGAGGGTGTTGATGCAGCGCTTCACCTCCTTCTGGGCCTGGCGCAGGGTCTTGCCGGCCTCGGCGACGATCAGCGCGGCGAAGGCGGCGGCCTCCTGTTCCACCCGGCGGGCGGCCTCCTCCAGGATGGCGGCGCGACGGTGCCGGGGCAGCGCCGCGCACTGGCGCACACCCTCACGGGCACTGGCCAGCAGGGCCGGCACATCGGCGGCGCCCAGGCAGGGCACGCTGCCGACAAGGCTGCCGTCGAAGGGGTTGTGGACGTCGATGCCGGAGGGCTCGACAGCGGTGGCCAAGGCCAGGGACGAAACGGTCATGGGCAGGCTCCTGGGCTTACGGACGGCCGTGGGTGGCATGGAGGGCGACGATGTCGGAGAGCAGCGCGAAGGCGGTCTCGATACGGCCGGCACCCGGTCCGGATACGGTGACCGCGCCCAGCAGTTCGGTGTTGAAGGCCACCGCGTTGGTGGCGCCGCTGATCCCGGCCAGCGGGTGGCCGAGATCCAGCTTGCGGGCCTCCACCCGCGCAGCCACCGAGCCATCGGCCTGGCGCTGGGCAGAGCCGATGAGCTTCCAGCGAGCCCCCTCCTCCCGGGCCTGGGCCAGGTCCGCCGGGGTCAGGGCGCTGATGCCGCTGCAGGCGACGTCGCTCACCGAGAGGTGGGCATCCAGCAGCTCGTTGGCGAGGATCACCACCTTCAGGCGCACGTCGTGGCCTTCCACGTCCGCCGTCGGGTCGGCTTCGGCGTAACCCAGTGCCTGGGCCTTGGCCACCGCCTCGTCGAAGCCGAGGCCTTCCTCCATGCGGGTCAGCACGTAGTTGGAGGTGCCGTTGAGGATGCCCTCGAAGCCGACCATGCCGGCTCCCGCCAGGGTCTGTCGTGCCATGCGGATCACCGGGGTGCCGCTCATCACCGCGCCCTCGTACTCGAAGGCCACGCCGTTGCGCTTGGCCAGGGCCTTGAGCTCGGCGCCATGCAGGGCAATCGGCCCCTTGTTGGTGGTGACCACGTGCTTGCCGCTCTCCAGGGCCCAGCGGCAGAAGGTGGTGGCGGGTTCGCCGTCCACCGGGTTGGTGAAGGTGGCCTCGGCGATCAGGTCCGCGCCGGACTGCTTGATCACGGCCTCGTTGAAGGCCTCAGCGGTGCCGCCCGGCAGGCTGGCCAGCGCCCCCTGGGTGGCGGGCAGGTTGGCCAGCTGGGCGGCGTCGAGGCCGTTGCGGTCGATGATGGAGCCGAGGAACAGGTCGGTGACCCCGACGATCTTCAGGCTGAAGCCCAGCTCGCGCTGCCAGGCCCCGTTGCGCTCGGCCACCAGGCGGGCCAGGCCACGGTTCACTCCACCAAAGCCCACGAGGGCGATCTTGTATTCGGTCATCAGGTGCCTCCAATCCGGCGTTTGCTCGATGGGGTCAGCCTAAGAGCCGGCCTGTGGCAGTTGAATAGGCCAATCTGCTGTATTCATTGGGCGTTCTGCCCAGTGCCGGAGCGGCCCCACGGCCCGCCCCCTGGTGCCGCGGCGGCGTGCACCAGGCGCAGACGAAAAGGCCCCGGCACGTGTGGCGTGCCGGGGCCCGGGTCGTGGAGCGAGGGGGGTCAGATGACGGCGGAAAGCACGAACGAGGTGACGGTATTGGCCACGCCGGGGATCCCGGCGATCTGCCGCCAGACGCCATGGACGCGATCCGGCGTAGCGGCCTCGACCCGCAGCATCAGGTCGAACTCGCCACTCATCACGTCGCACTGGGTCACCTCGGGAATGGCCCGCAGGTCCCGCAGCACCTCTTCACCGCGCATGCGGTCGTGGCGGTAGACGAAGATCACTGCGCTGATCAGTGCCGCTGCACGCCGCCCCTCGCCCACCTTGAGGGTGTAGCCCTGGATGACCCCGTCCCGCTCCAGGCGCTCGATGCGCTGGCGCACCGCGTTGCGCGACAGGTTCACCTTGGTGCCCAGCTCGGCGTGGGCGATCCGCGCGTTGGCGGTCAGCTCGGCCAGTATCCGCTCGTCCAGCGGGTCGAGGACGCGCTTCATCGCGGTCGCGTCCTCAGGCCCTGGCCAGGGCCTGGCGCAGGCCCTCCAGGTCCGTGCGGGCATGGCAGCGGGCGTGGGCGCGCGGCGCCGCGCGAGCCGGCAGCGGTGCCGGCCAGGCGCCCAGGCGGGCCAGCAGCGCGGCGGACTTCTCAGGCGCGATCTGGCCGAGGGTGACCATCGGGGTCACCACGCTGCGCCGGTAAAGCCGCGCGGCCAGGACGCCGGTGGCGGTGTGCGGGTCAATGGACAGGCCGGTGTCGCGGAACAGCGCGACGATCTCCGCCTCGGTCTGGGCGTCATCCACGGCGTAGGAGTCGATCAGCATCCGTGCCTGCAGCCAGGGTGCGTTGGCGATGCTCAGTTCGCCGCTCGCCTCCAGGTGCTCCATCAACCGGCGCACGGCCTGGTCGTCATGGTCGTAGAGCTCCCAGACCAGCCGCTCGACGTTGGAGAACACCGAGAAATCCATGGCCGGCGACAGCGTCGAGCGGGCCTCGCAGGTGCCGTAGCGGTTGCGGTGGATGAACTGGTGCAAGGCATCGTTGCGGTTGGTGGAGACAATGATCTGGTTCACCGGCAAGCCCATCTTCTGCGCCACGTAACCGGCATAGACCTCGGCGAAGCTGGCGGCAGGAATGCTGAAGCCGATGGGTCGCTGGCCGCCGCCCAACTGCAGCGCAGCGTGGAAGTAGAAGACGATCTGCGCCAGCACGCCGACCCAGTTGGAGGAGTTGAAGCCGATGGCCAGGTGCTCGCTGGGCCATTGGCTGAAGAGCCGCGACACCAGGCGCTGGCAGTCGTCGAAACTGCCCGCCACGGCGATGCCCTGAACCCGCGCGGACTCGGCCGCCTGCAACGCCACCAGGCGATCGCCTGGCACGCCCTGCTCGGGATAGAGCATCACCACCCGGCTGCGCGGGCACTCGCCGAAGGCGGCAACCGCCGCCAGGCCGGTGTCGCCGTTGGTGGCGCCGAGCACCAGGGCTTCACGCCCTTCCCATTCGAGGAAGTGACGGGCCAGGCGCGCGTGCAGCTGGGCAGCGAAATCCTTCGAAGAGCGGGTGGGTCCATGGAACAGCTCGAGCACCCATTCGTTGCGGTCCACCTGGCGCAAGGGAGCGATGGCGCGGTGGCCGAAACCCTGGTAGCAGGCCTTGAGCAGCCCGCGCAGGTCGTCCTCGGCGATGGCCTGGCCGACGAAGGGGGCGATCACCCGCCAGGCCAGCTCCTCGAAGGGCAGCCAGGACCAGGTGGCGATCTCCTGCACGCTGAACACCGGCAGGCTGGCCGGCACGAACAGGCCGCCGTCAGGGGCCAGCCCCGACAGCACGACGCTGCGGAAATCCGCGCGCACCGAGGCGCTGCGGGTACTCACGTAATGCATGTTCACTCCAAGCTCAGGTGGAACGGTGGGCCTGGGCCACCAGCCAGGTGGCGAAGGCCTGGGCGTCCGGATGCAGGTCGGTGCCGGAGCCGCTGACCAGGTAGAAGGACTCGCTGGCCTCGATGCGGCAGTCGAACAGCTCCACCAGGCGCCCTTCGCGCAGCAGGTCCTCGACCATGGAGGAACGCGCCAGGGCGATGCCCTGCCCCAGCTCGGCCAGGCGCAGGGTCGACACCAGGGTGTCGAACTGCGGGCCGGTGGCGTAGTCGACGTCATCGGCGCCGGCGCGCTGCAACCAGTAGCCCCAGCCCTCCTCGTAGCCCAGCACGTGCAGCAGCGGGTGGCGGGCCACGTCGCGCGGCTCGCGCAGCGGGCCCTGGGCCAGCAGCTCCGGCGCGCACACCGGGAACAGCGTGTCCCAGGTCAGCCGCTGGGAGACCAGCCCCGGCCATTGGCCGTGGCCCCAGCGGATCTCCACGTCGTCCTCGCCGTCCAGCTCCTTCACCCAGAGGTTGCTGATGTAGCGGATGTCCAGTTGCGGGTGGGCGCGGCGGAAGTCCGCCAGCCGGGGCGCCAGCCAGAAGTGCAGGAACGACAGGCTGCCACGGACCTTGATCGGCCGGCGCTTGTGCTGGCCGAATATCTCGTTGGTGCCCACCGCCAGCCGGGTGATGGCGTCCTGCACCACCGGCAGGTAGGACTGGCCTTCCTCGGTCAGCCCGAGGCCCCGGGGCAGGCGCTTGAACAGCGCCACCCCGAGGTGGCTTTCCAGCTGCCGGATTTGCTGGCTGACCGCCCCCTGGGTGAGGTGCAGCTCCTCCGCCGCGTGGGTGAAGTTGAGGTACCGCGCCGAGACTTCGAAGGCGCGCAGCCAGTTCAGGGGAGGCAGGGCTTTCGGGTGCATGGTCGGGACCTCGGGACGGCGCAATGGGAAGGCGTGGTTCAGGCCGCCCCCGGTACCCTTGCCGGGGCCACGGGCGAAGCCTGGCGCCGTTCGCGCAGCTTGCAGGTCACCCAGTAGACGAAGTAGCACCAGGCAATGAACGGCACGCCGAAGTAGAGCGCAACTCGCTGGGCCGGATCAAAGGCAATCCCGATGCACGCCAGGGCACAGCACAACAACGCGCCCAGCGGCACCCAGGGGTAGCCACGCACGCGGAAGCCCAGGTCCTCCAGCCGGCCGCCGTTGGCCAGGTAGTGGCGCCGGAAGGCCATCTGGCTGGCGGCGATGCTCATCCACACCACCACCACGGCCAGGCCGGAGATGGACACCAGGGCGAGGTAGACCGTGTCCGGCGCGAACACGCTGCTGAGCAGCGAGGCGATGCTGCCGGCCATGCTCACGACGATGGCGTTGAACGGCGTGCCCATGCGGCTGAGGGTGGCGAAGCGCTTGGGCATGTGGCCCTGGTCGCTGAGGGTCCAGAGCATCCGCGAGGCGGCGTAGAGCCCGGAGTTGGCGGCCGAGAGCAGCGCGCTGATGATCACGAAGTTCATGATGTCCGCCGAGTAGGGAATGCCGATGGACTCGAACACCGTGACGAAGGGGCTCTCCACCAGGCCGGCCTGCTCCCGGGGCAGCAACGTCGCCAGGACGAAGATGGTGCCGACGAAGAACAGCGCCAGGCGAACCACGGTGGTGCGGATCGCCTTCGGTACGTTGCGCTTGGGGTCGCGGGTCTCGCCCGCGGCGATGCCGATCAGCTCGGTACCGGAGAAGGCGAACGCGACCGCCAGCAGGGTCATGGCGATGGACCAGAAACCGGTGGGGAACAGCCCTTCGCGGGTGAAGTTGGCCAGGCCCGCGCTCTGCACGTGGCGGGTCTCGAAGACACCGAAGATGGCGCCGGCACCGACCACCAGGAAGGCCAGCACGGCCAGCACCTTGACCAGCGACAGCCAGAACTCGGTCTCGGCGAACAGCCGCACCGACACCACGTTGCTGATGAAGACGGTCAGGGCGAACAGCGCGCTCCAGATCCACACCGGGGTGTCCGGGAACCAGCGCACCATGAGGATGCCGGCGGCGGTGAACTCCGAGCCGATGGCCACCGCCCAGGTCAGCCAGTAGAGCCAGGCCACGGTGTAGCCGGTGCCCGCTCCGAGGTAGCGGGAGGCGTAGCTGCTGAACGAGCCGGTCTCGGGCATGTGCACGGCCAGCTCGCCCAGGCACATCATCACCATGTACACCATCACCGCGCCGATGACGTAGGCGATGACCGCGCCCAGCGGCCCCGCCTGGTTGACCGTGTAGCCGGAGGTGAGGAACAGGCCGGTGCCTATCACCCCGCCCAGCGCCAGCATGACGATGTGGCGGGTCTGCATGTCCTGTTTGAAATCAGGCCCCGATGTCGCTTTGTCGTTTGTTGTATGTAGGGACATAAGTTGAATCTCATGAAAGTGTGCGGACAAGGACGTTTCTGCGAACAACTTCAAGGCAGAACCAAACTGTTTGCCGTCAGGTTTTTCTTGTTATTCCTTTTCATGAAGGACTCGCTGACTCTCCGGCCAGGAGTGGGGCGAATGTCAGCGTTCCACCTCGGTGCGACATCCGGTCAGTGAAGGTTCGCCCTGGCGAGGTGCCACGGCGGCGAGTTCGGCGCGAACGCCGGCGAATGCGTGCTGCAGGTCGGCCAGCAGGTCCTCGGTCTCCTCGATGCCGACGGAAACCCGTACCAGCCCTTCGGAGATGCCCAGGGCCAGGCGCTCCTCCAGGGTGTTCTCCACGTGGCTGGTGGTGCGCGCGGGGCCGTAGATGGTCTCCACCGCGCCGAGGTTGCCGGCCCGGTGGGCGTAGCGCAGGCGTGGCAGCAGGCGGGTCACGGTGTCCATGCCGCCCCGCAGGACGAAGCTGACGATGGCGCCGAAGCCGCGCATCTGCCCACGGGCGATGGCGTGCCCAGGGTGGCTGGGCAGGCCCGGGTAGTTCACCGCCTCCACCAGGGGCTCGGTGAGCAGGTACTCGGCCAGGGCCTGGGCACTGCGCTGCTGCTGGCGCAGACGCAGGGCCAGGGTCTTGATGCCGCGGATGATCAGGAAGGCGGAGAAGGCATCCAGCGCGGCACCGTTGATCTCGCGGTAGTGCCGGACGCTGGCCATCAGGTGCTCGGCGCCGCAGGCGATGCCACCCAGGGCGTCACCGTGGCCGGAGAGGAACTTGGTGGCGCTGTGCACCACCACGTCCACCCCCAGGGCCAGCGGGTTCTGGTTGAGCGGCGTGGCGAAGGTGTTGTCGGCCACCACCAGGGCGCCGACGCGCTTGGCCGCTGCCACCAGGCGGCGGATGTCCAGCACCTTCAGGGTCGGGTTGGTGGGCGTCTCCAGGTACAGCAGGTCGCAGCCACGGGCGATCTCCGCCTCAATGGCCTGGGTGTCGAGGGTGTCGCAGAGCACCACGTCCACGCCCATGCGCGGGAGGAACTCTTCAAAGATCTTGTTGGTGCCGCCGTAGCTGTCGCGGGTCGAGACCACGCGCTTGCCCTGGCAGAGGAAGGTGTGCAGCACCGCGCTGATGGCGGCCATGCCGCTGCTGAAGGCGACCGCCGACTCCGCCTGCTCCAGTTCGCAGAGCTTGGCCTCCAGGGTGGTCACCGTCGGGTTGCCCATGCGGCTGTAGATGTAGCCTTCGCACTTGCCCAAGGCGACGTCGTACCAGTGGTCGACGTCCTGGTAGCCATAGGCGGCGCTGAAGACGATGGGCGTCTGGGTGGCGTTGTAGGGGTGGCCATCCTGCTCGCCCGCCCACACCACCTGGGTTCCGATACCCGCGATGGCGTCGCGGGGGCTTTCTAGGTTCTTGCTCATTTCCATTCCCGATCCGGCTAGACAAGGTCAGCAGCAGTGCTGTGTGCCGGCGAATATAGGGAATGGGCCACCCCCTGAAAAACGATGTTATCCGGGCCTGAGACCCGCTTTTTTTAATGGCTCCACGCCCGCCCCCCGGAATGAAAAAGCCCCGCACGAGGGCGGGGCCTGGAGGCGCGTCCTGGCCTCAGAAGGCGAAGCAGGAGCAGCCGAAGGCACCCCAGAAGGCGGTGAAGTCGCTCACCGGCACCTTCGACTGGCGGGCCCGCTCGTGGCTGTGGGCGTGGACGCTGCAGGCGCCGGCGCACTGGTGCACGGCGGCGACCGTCGGCGCGCCCGGCCGCCAGTGGCCCGGAACACGGGCCACCGGGGACCAGTCCGGCAGCACCGGCAGTTGCGGCGGGCCGAGGCGGTCGAACTCGGCGGCGGCGTGCACGACCTTGCCGTCGACGACGGTGAGGACCGACTCCAGCCACTTGATCTGCTCTTCCTCGATGCTGAAGAAGTCCGCCGAGAGGGCCACCAGGTCCGCCAGCTGGCCCACCTTGATCTGCCCCTTCTTGCCCTGCTCGCTGGAGAACCAGGCACTGCCCTGGGTGAACAGCTGCAGCGCGGTTTCCCGGGGCAGGCCCTGGGGCTGGAGGGCCAGGCCGCCGACGGTCTTGCCGCTGACCAGCCAGTACAGCGAGGTCCAGGGGTTGTAGCTGGAGACGCGGGTGGCGTCGGTGCCGGCACCCACCGGGATGCCCTCGGCGAGCATGCGCTGGATCGGCGGGGTCTTCTCGGCGGCCTGGGCGCCGTAGCGCTCGACGAAGTACTCGCCCTGGAAGGCCATGCGGTCCTGGATGGCGATGCCGCCGCCCAGCGCCCGAACCCGTTCGATGTTGCGCGGGCTGATGGTTTCGGCGTGGTCAAAGAACCACGGCAGGCCATTGAAGGGGATGTCACGGTCGACCTTCTCGAACACGTCGAGCATGCGCGAGATGGACTCGTCGTAGGTGGCGTGCAGGCGGAACGGCCAGCGCTGTTCCACCAGGTGGCGCACCACCGGCTCCAGCTCGGCCTCCATGCTGGCGGCGAGGTCCGGGCGCGGTTCGAGGAAGTCCTCGAAGTCGGCGGCGGAGAACACCAGCATTTCCCCGGCGCCGTTGTGGCGGAAGAAGTCGCTGCCCTGGCCGTACTTCACCGAGCCGGTCCAGCGCTTGAAGTCGTCCAGCTCTTCCTTCGGTTTCTGGGTGAACAGGTTGTAGGCGATGCGCACGGTGAGCTGGCCGTCGCGGGCCAGTTGCTCGATCACCTGGTAGTCGTCCGGGTAGTTCTGGAAGCCGCCGCCGGCGTCGATGGCGCTGGTGACGCCAAGGCGGTTCAGCTCGCGCATGAACTGGCGGGTGGAGTTGACCTGGTACTCCAGCGGCAGCTTGGGCCCCTTGGCCAGGGTGGCGTAAAGGATCATCGCGTTGGGCCGGGCGATGAGCATGCCGGTGGGTTCGCCGTTGCCGTCGCGGACGATCTCGCCGCCAGGCGGGTTGGGCGTGTTGCGGTCGTAGCCGACCACCCGCAACGCCGCGCGGTTGAGCAGCGCGCGATCGTAGAGGTGGAGGATGAACACCGGCGTGTCCGGCGCCGCGCGGTTGATCTCCTCCAGGGTCGGCATGCGCCGCTCGGCGAACTGGAATTCGTTCCAGCCGCCCACCACCCGCACCCACTGCGGCGAGGGCGTGCGGTCGGCCTGGTCCTTGAGCATGCGCAGGGCATCGGCCAGCGAGGGCACGCCCTCCCAGCGCAGCTCCAGGTTGTAGTTGAGGCCGCCCCGGATCAGGTGCAGGTGGGAGTCGTTGAGCCCGGGGATGACGGTGCGGCGGTTGAGGTCGACCACCTGGGTGGCGGGCCCGCGCAGGGGCATCACCTCGGCTTCGCTGCCAACCGCGACGAAGCGCCCGTCGCGGATGGCCACGGCGCTGGCGGTGGGTTTCTCGCGGTCCACGGTGTGGAACCGGCCGTTGTGGAGGATCAGATCGGGATGCATGGGGGAAGCTCCTTTGCCTTCGCCCGCGAACACCGGGAGCGCGGGCCACAGCGCGCCAGCGGCGCCGAGGATGGACGAGGCGGCAAGAAACCGCCGCCGGCCATTGGGGGTGGATTCATCGGTCATGGGGACCTCCGGGGCCGGGGCCTTCCAGCCAGGGCGCGAGCCAGCGGGTCACGCGCGGCATGAACAGGTAGACCACCAGCAGGACGATGCTGAGGGTGATCACCACGTTGCTCGGCAGGTAGCCACCCAGCCAGGGCCAGGCGGCGAATGCCGGCTGCCAGGCCCAGGGCACCAGCAGGCTGAGCGGCAGGATCACCAGGAAGCTGACGCAGGCCTGCTTCCAGCGTGGCGGCGGTGGCTGTTCGGCGCTGGCCGGGGCGAACCAGAACTCCCGCGCCGGGTTCAGCTCCAGGGCCTCGTCCTCCAGCAGCAGCGGCGAGATTTCCGCCACCAGCTGGCGTCGGGTCTCGGAACCGAGCCAGTCCTGCAGGCACTCCGGCCCGGTGAAACGCAGCACGCTGGTGAACAGCGGCACGCCCTGCTCATGGCTGCGGATCACGTCCACCCCGAGGTGCCCGGGGTAGCCCTGGGCGACACCGACGATGCGCCGCAGCCAGGCTTCGTACTGCGTGGCATGGGCGGCATGGACGCGATGGCGGATGAGCAGGGTGACCGGATCATCGCCCCCCTGCCCTTCACCGGGCCGGAGGGCACTCATTGCAGGTGCCGCCGCAGCTCGACCCCGGCCTGGCGCAGCGCGGTGTGCACCGTCGGCACGTGGGCCAGGGGGTTGAGCAGGCCGTAGTCGTGGATCATGCCGTTGTAGCGCACGGCGGTGACCTCGACGCCCGCTGCGTCCAGGTGGCGGGCATAGGCCTCGCCCTCGTCGCGCAGCACGTCGAACTCGGCGGTCTGCACCAGTGCCGGCGGCAGGCCCTTGAGCTGTTCGGCGCTGGCGCGCAGCGGCGAGGCATGGATGTCGGCGCGCTGCTGGGCGTCGGTGGTGTAGTTGTCCCAGAACCATTTCATCATCGGCTGGGTGAGGAAGTAGCCCTGGGCGAACTGGGTGTAGGACGCGTTATCGAAGCGAGCATCGGTCACCGGCCACAGCAGCAGCTGGAAGCGCAGCTCAGGCGCCCCCTGCTCCTTGGCCTTGAGCGCCACCACGGCGGCCATGTTGCCGCCGACGCTGTTGCCGGCCACAGCCAGGCGACTGCCGTCCACGCCCAGTTCCTTGCCGTGCTCGGCCACCCAGCGGGTGGCGGCATAGGCCTGGTCGATGGCGGTGGGGAAGCGGGCCTCGGGCGATGGGGTGTAGCCGACGTAGACGGCCACGGCGCCGGAGTTCACCACCAGGTCGCGGATCAGGCGTGCGTGGGTCGGGTAGTCGCCCAGCACCCAGCCGCCGCCGTGGAAGTACATGAACACCGGGGGCGTGCCCTTGGCGTCGGTGGGCCGTACCACGGTCAGCTTCAGGGGCTGGCCGTTGGCCTGGATGGTCCTCTCCTCCACCTTGATGCCGGAGAGGTCGACCTTCACCGAGTTCTGCGCGCCCACCAGCACGGCGCGTGCGTCCTGCGGGCTGAGGGTTTCCAGCGGTTTGCCGCCGCCCTTCTCCAGGGCTTCGAGAAAGGTCCGGGTGTTGTGTTCCACGCCGCTGTAGTCAGCGGCCTGGACCTGGCCGACGGCCAGGGCGATCAATGCGCTCAGCAAGGCTATGCGGGGCATGGTGTCTGCTCCTTCAGTCGATCAGGGTGAGGGTCACGTCGATGTTGTTGCGCGTGGCGTTGGAGTACGGGCAGACGATGTGCGCCCGCTCCACCAGGGTCCGCGCGGCCTCGGCATCGAGCCCCGGCAGGCTGATGCGCAGCTCGGCCTCGATGCCGAAGCCGTTGGGAATGGCGCCGATGCCGACCACGCCTTCGATGGACACGTCGGCGGGGATGGCCAGCTTGTCGCGGGCGGCGACGAACTTCATCGCCCCGAGGAAGCACGCCGAGTAGCCGGCGGCGAACAACTGCTCGGGGTTGGTCCCGACGCCGCCGGCGCCGCCCAGCTCGCGGGGCGTGGTGAGGGCGACGTCGAGCACGCCATCGGAGGAGATGGCGCGCCCGTCACGGCCACCGGTGGCCTCGGCGGAGGCGCGGTAGAGAACCTGTTCGATGCGCATCTCAGTGACCTTCCGAGGCATTGAACATGGTCTTGGCGTAGATCAGGCCGAGGCCGTAGGCGCCGCCGTTGGCGATGGCGGTCTTCACGGTCTGGTCGTAGGTCTCGCCACGGGCCCAGTCACGCTGCAGTTCCAGCAGGTATTGCAGGGCGGTCATCGGGCGGGCGCCCAGCTGCACCATGCGCTGGATGGCCATCTCGTGGGCTTCGCTGGAGACATCGCCGCAGGCGTCGGTGATGACGTACACCTCGAAGCCCTGGTCCAGCGCGGACAGGGCCGGGCCGACGATGCACACCGAGGTCCACAGGCCGGCGAGGACGATCCTCGGCTTGCCGATGCGGTTCACTTCCACGGCGATGCGCGCATCTTCCCAGGTGTTCATGGTGGTGCGGTCGATCACCTGATGATCCGGGAACACCGACTTGATCTCGTCGAAGATCGGGCCGGAGAAGCTCTTCTCCGCGACGGTGGTGAGAAGGGTGTCCACCCCGAACTCACGGGCGGCCTTGGACACCAGCGCGGCGTTGTTGCGCAGGGTCACCGCGTCGATGGACTTGGTGGCGAAGGCCATCTGCGACTGGTGGTCGATGAGGATCAGCGTGTGGTTCTTCGGGTCCAGCAGGGTCTTGCCGGGGGCGGCGATGGCGACGGCCATGGGGGTTCTCCAGGGAGGGATGAATGGAGACTCAAGCTTCCCCCAGGCCGTTTCCCGGGAATTGAAGGCGCGTGCTCGCATTGCAACGGTGTGCGGTTTTGTTTGAAAGGGCCGGGCCAGAGCGGCTGGGTGTATCCACCTCGACACGGGCCCTTGAGGCTCTATAGAGTCGGCGCGCGACTCCTCCCTACTCACTCAAGGAACGAACATGATCCGCCCACTTCTTGCACTGTCAGTGGCCCTTTTCGCGGGGTTTGCCCTGGCTGATACGGAACTCGGCCTGGCGGCCAAGGCAGGCGACCTGGCCAAGGTGCGCCAACTCACCGAAGCCGGCGCTGACGTGAACGCAACGAACGACGACGATCTCTGGGAACGAACCCCGCTGATGCAGGCTGCCCGCCTGGGGCGCACCGAGGTGGTCACCTTCCTGCTGGCCAAGGGGGCTGACGTCACCAAGCCCGGTGACGCCACGGGCGCATCGCCGCTGAAGGAGGCGGCCTACAAGGGGCATATCGAGATCGTCAGGGCCTTGCTGGCGGCAGGCGCGAAGCCGGACTTCAACGCCGATGACCAAGGCCGTACACCGTTGCTTTGGGCGCTCATCGGCAAGGAAACGAACACCCCTGCCGTGGTGGAGGCGCTGCTCAAGGCAGGCGCCAACAGCCAGGCCGTGTTCGAGTCGCTCGACGGCGCCAAGGTGACCGCAGCGGAATTCGCCCACAGGGCCGGCCCGGAGGTTGAAGCGGCGTTCACGCGCAACGCGCCGCACTGATGAACGCCCGTCTCCTGGTCATCGCCGTGACGCCATGCGGGTGTGACGCCGAGGGCGAACTGCTGGCTCAGCACGATGACGGCACACCGCTGCGTGCCTACTACCAGGGCAGCGCCCGGCAGGCGCTTGCGCGCTTTGTGCCGGGTCGCTGGATGGAGATAGAACTGACCGGCCGCCTGTGCCAGGCGCGAGCCACGGAGACCGGCGAGCCCCGCCTGGTCTGCATCGGCAACTCATTCCGCTTTCATGCATACGGCCCTGTCAGCGGATGGACACGGCGTGGCGATGACACACACCCCGTTCTCCAGGCCGGCTTTCCCCTCGCCCTGGACATCGAATCCCCCCCGCCCCGCGTCGAACTCGGGCAGTGGCTGGAGGTGACCGGCGAGCTGTGGGTGGAGGAATAGGCGCGAGGGCCTCAGGGCCTGCCCCCCACCGAGAAGCGTCCACCCGAATAGGTGCCCTGGTAGAGCCCCGTCTGCTGCCCGGTCAGGTTGGTCACCTCGGGCGGCAGTGTCCGGTAGCCGGACGCCTGGTAGTCGTAGCCGACCTTGACGACGATGACCCGTGCGTCCCCGGCGCCCTCCACCGTGGAGGGGTGGTAGCTGGAGAGCAGCACCTGGTGGATGCGGCTTCCCGGTTGGCGGTCCAGCTTCCAGGTAATGGGCTCGTAGGAGGACAGCACCAGCGTCAACGGCTTCTGGCTCTTGCGGACCTCCACGTCGATGACACCGGGATGGTGCTCGCCTCCGCCGTGCTGACCCCGTGCGGATTCGTACACGCCGATCACTTCGACCTGGGTATCGACCACCGGAACCTGAACCGGTGTCGTCCTGGACGGGGACGAGGCATCGCTTGGGGTCGGCAGTTGGGGACGCGGCGGCATCTGCCCAGTCAGCGCGAGCACATCAGGCATGGACGGCGGCACGGGCTGGCGGATGGGTGCAGGCCCCTGGGCTGCGATCTGCTCGATCCTGCGCTGCAACGCTGCCTGGGCCAGGCCATCACGCCAGGTGACGAGGTCGACCTCTTCCCCCACCGGCAACGTCTTGATCAGGCGGTAGCGGCTTGCATCGATGACCCCGAACACGCCCAGGGGCCGCACATAGGACAGCCCGGCAAGGTTCAGCTCCTCGGTCACCGGGGCCAAGCGTTGGAGGGCGGTATCGAGCACGAACGCCCGGACCGTGGCCTGGGAGAACGGCAAGGGGCTCCCACCGAACAGAAACTTGTCCGGGTCTGCGGTCGGTATCACCTTCAGCGCCTTGAAGGGACCGGTCTCGATGACCTCGTTCTTCAGCTCGCCAATGGAGAAGACAGCCAGGTTGTTAGACCTGAGCGGGCTCAGGTACTGCGTGCCATCGAGGCTGAAGGCCCCACCACCAGGCTCGCTGTCCAGGGCTGCGGCCGCCGTGTTGCGTGAGTCCTGGAGGCGTACCACGCGGACCTTCGGAGCGCTGGTGCGCTGCTCCAGGGCCAATTCGACGGCGCCACCCCGTCCGAACGCCACGTAGTGGTCCGGCTTGCCGGGAACGGGCGCCGCACGCTCCGGCTGGCGATAGAGCTCGGTATCGATGATCCGCCCTTGGCTGAAGTCGATGAACTGGGTGTGGGAACGCCCCTGGAACAGGGCGGTCTGCCCGTCCAGCCAGATAAACGAGTTCGGGTACGCACCATGGATCTGCGCGACGGTCCGCCCGGTTTCCGCCTCACGGATACGCAGCGATTTGGAACCATAGGAGACGAACAGGCGGCCATTCTCCGACAGCGAACCCACCCTCAACTGGCCATCGGAGGGCTCCCGGTAAAGCGCCTGGTCCCGTCCGACGTCGATCACCTGCAGGCTTCTGCGGGTCTGCAGCAGCGCAATGCCGGCCCGCTCGGCAAAGACGGCATCGACCAGGGGCGCGTCCCCCTGCAAGGCCTCGGGAAACTGGGCGGGGATTGCTCGCAAGGGCTCCAGACGCAACATCGCGCCGACCTCCAGCAGGGCGAGCCAGCGCTCGATCTTGCGGTCCTGCGCGGCAAAGCACGTGGGGTTTGCCACCCGCTGCCTGACGGTCTCGATGCGCTCGTACCAGGCTGGCAGGTAGCCCGGGGAGCAGGCCAGGGAGCGCTGGCGCATGCGTATCTCCATCTGCGCCGCCAGCCCGGCATTGCCAGCATCGCGCGCCAACGCGTCCACCCGCTGCCAGCGGGCCTGCATCTCGGGCGGCGGGGGAAACGCACGGGTCAGCTTGGCCTCGGGGGCCAAGGGCAGGTAGTGGGCGGAAAGCCAGGAGAAACCCGAGTAGCCCAGCACGGTGAGTACCATGCCGGCCACAAGGGCCAGAATCATTCGCTGCATGAGGTCGGGTCCTTCCGATTCGAGGGCGTGCACACGCTAGCAGAAAGCGCGGTGGCAAAGCAGGGATGCCACCGCAGTTTCAACACCCTCGGGGGATTACATCGCCAGGTGATACACCCGCAGGCGGTGGCCGTCCGGGTCGAGGCCGGTGAAGGTGTAGCCGAAGTCCATGGCCAGCGGTGCCTGGACGATCTCCACGCCCTGCTCGCGCCAGCGCTGGTGCAGGCGGTCCACCTCTTCGTCGCTGTCGACATGGACGCACAGCTCGCTGCCGCCGCCACGCACGGTGGTGACCGGCTCGACGCCGGTACGGCCCCAGAGGCCGAGCTTGAAGCCATTGGGGAAGACGAACAGGGCGAAGGTCGGGGATTGCTCGACGATTTCCCCCGTCAGCAGGCGCCGGTAGAAATCGGCGCTGCGGGCCGGGTCGTCGACGTACAGGTTGAGCAGGCTGGGGGCGATCATGGGTGGGACTCCTTGTGTGGAGCGACGGGTGTCGTCACTCGATGCGCACAGGCTAGGCCCCTCCCCTGTCAGTTTCTGGCAGCAGCCTCACTGCTCGGCGATGCCCTCCTGCGCGCGCCACTCACGCAGCAGCACCTGGCGCCGGCGCGGGTAGCGCTGGCCGAGGTCCTGCAGGGCCTCCACCCGGTCGAGGCGGAAGTGCCGCGTGGCCTGGCGCAGCTCGCACCAGGCCACCAGCACGCGGGCCTGCTCGAAGTAGCCCAGGGCGAACGGCCAGACCACCCGCTGCGAGGCCTGCCCGTCGGCATCGCGGTAGCCGAGCTGCACCCGATGCTCCCGGCGGATGGCATCGCGGACCTGCTCCAGCAGCGCGTCGGGCACGTCGCTGGCCGGCGCCGGGCCGATCAGCAGGGTGCTGGTTTCCAGCTCCTCGCGCAGGGCCGGTGGCAGCACGGCACCGACCTTGGCCAGCACGTCCCGCGCCGCCCCCATCAAACGGCGGTCGCCACGGCGACCGACCCAGCGCATGCCCAGCACCAGGGCTTCGATCTCCTCCAGGGAGAACATCAGTGGCGGCAGCTTGAAACCGGGGCGCAGCACGTAGCCCAGCCCCGCGCCACCTTCGATGTGGGCGCCCTGTTGCTGGAGGGTGGCGATGTCGCGGTAGAGGGTGCGCAGGCTGATGCCCAGCTCGTCGGCCAGCACGTGACCGGCCACCGGGTAGCGGTGACGCCGCAGGATCTGCAACAGGTCGAGCAGGCGCTGGCTACGGGACATGCAGCGCGCCTTCGGCGATCCGGCCCTTGAACAACGCGCGGACATGCCCGGCGAGTGCGAGCTGCAGGGGGTGGGACGAGCGAACCCTGGCGTTGGCCCCCAGCGCCACCGCCGCTTCCAGCTCGCGCTCGGCCCCGGCCTCGTCACCGCTGAACAGCGCCTGCAAGGCTCGGCAGCGGGCCGCCAGGGTCGGTGAGTACCAGGCCACCTCGCGGTTGTTCAGCACGGCGTCGAGGCCGTCGGCACGGCCACTGGCCATGGCCTGGCTGAAGGCCAGCTCGCCCCGCAGCAAGGCCACCACCGCCGCACACT
The DNA here is from genome assembly GCF_032621675.1 of Pseudomonas sp. zfem003. NCBI lineage: Bacteria > Pseudomonadati > Pseudomonadota > Gammaproteobacteria > Pseudomonadales > Pseudomonadaceae > Pseudomonas > Pseudomonas sp. zfem003. The sequence continues at coordinate 350,029 of NZ_JAVYJG010000001.1, forward strand.
CGGTACGCGCCTGGGGGTGCGCGGTGAGCAACACCTCCAGCTGGGCCTGCATGGCCGTCGCCGCTGCCCAATCACCGGCCGCCTGCGCGCGGTCCAGGCGGTAGGACAGCGCCACCAGCGGCATGGGCATCGGCTGCTGCTCCAGGCTCGCCAGGTCCGCCTCGGGCAGGGCCTCGGCAGGCACACCGGCCACGCTGAGGGCCAGCAGGCGGGCATAGGCGAACGCCGGGCCGGACTCGTCGGCGCCCCTCCAGGCCATGAACAGGCGAGCGCCATCGCTGGGCATGGGGCGCAGGGTGGGCACCAGGTTGGCCAGGCCCATGCTCAGGTTGCTGCTGGCCATGCCGAGGGCGATGCCGAAGGCCGGCGGCGAGTCGATGCAGAGCAGCGAGACCAGGGCCGCGAGCGCCGCCAGCAGCAGGTTGGCGCCGGGCCCGAGGGCGATCATGCGCAGGCGCGCACGGGGACCGCGCGGTGGCACGGCGTCGGCACAGAACACGTAGCCCCCCAGCCCGCGCAGGCGCTTCTGGCGGGACCAGCGCACCCGCAGACCACGGCGCATCGGCTGGATTTCCACCGCCAGCACCCGCACCAGCAACACCGTCAAGCCATCCCAACGGGCGCCCAGCCAGTGGCCGCCCTCATGCACGCACAGCGCCAGGGCGAGGTGCGCGAGGGTGAGCGCCACGGCGGCAATGGGGCCGCCGTCCAGGGCGATGCCGGAGACGACCCCGGTCACCATGGCGCCGCCCAGGGTCAAGGCGGCCTGCAGCAGCTTCATCAGCCATTCGAACACCTGGGCCAATCGCGCCGGTATCGTCACGGGGAGGCCTCAGCGCACCGGCGCATCAGAGGGTTGTCGACGCTCCGGCTGCACCGCGTGCAGGTACACGGTGTAGGTGTCGGCGGGATGGGGCACGCCGGCCAGGTCCAGGGCATGGGCGATGTTGCCCCGGTGGTAGGTGCCGTGGTTGAGCACGTGGAAGAGCATTTCCTGGCGGCTCATGCGCCCGGCCTGGCCGTCGGTGAAGCGGAAGGTGATCTCGCCATCGGCCGGGTCCTCGGCCTGGGCGGCGTACCACTGGCCGGACGCCAGCAGCCGCTCGCGCAGCACCGCGTAGGGCGGCACGGCCTGGCTGTTGGTGGCCGGGTGTGGCTCGGCCACGCCGCTCAGGCGGGCGCGGAACAGGTCTTCGACGATGACCATGTGGTTGAGCTGCTGCAGGGTGAAGGCCAGCGAATCGGCAAAGCGGCTGGCATCGATCAGGGCGATGGCGTCCAGGGTGCGCCGGTCCGCCCAGCATTTGTAGTGAAAGGCCTGAGCCAACATCCGTGTACCTCGCAGTCGCAGGGGAACGCGGAGGCCGCTCGCCCCCGCCAAGGTGCGGCAGTAGAGCGGAAATCCGCGCCCTCTGCCACCACCCCGTTCACGCCTGCGAGGTCCTGTGCGCCCTACCCGCCTGCCATGGAGCGGCGCACCTGGCCACGGGGCTCGCTGAGCAGGCCCTTGACCACCGCGACGCAACCCACCAGCAGGACGAAGGTGAACGGCAGGCCGGTGGACACCGCCATCGCCTGCAATGCCGCCAGGCCACCGCCGACCAGCAGGACGATGGCCAGCACACCCTGCAGCACGACCCAGAACACCCGCTGCACCACCGGTGCATTGAGCTTGCCGCCGGCGGTGATGGTGTCGATCACCAGGGAGCCGGAATCGGACGAGGTGATGAAGAACAGTAGCGCCAGGACGATGCCGACGAAGGAGGTGATCGCACTCCAGGGCAGGTGCGCGAGCATCACGAACAGCTTCAGTTCCAGGGCGGCCTCCTGCACCCCGGCGAGGCCACTGAACACCTGGTGCAACGCGGCGCCGCCGAAGGAGCTCATCCAGAACACCGACACCAGCGAAGGCACCAGCAATACCGCGATGAGGAATTCACGCACGGTGCGCCCCCGGCTGATGCGGGCGATGAACATGCCGACGAAGGGCGACCAGCTCACCCACCAGGCCCAGTAGAAGGCCGTCCAGCCCTGGCTGAAGGCGGCATCGCTGCGCTCCAGCGGGTTGGACAGCGCCGGCAGGTACTGCAGGTAGGCGCCGAGGTTGTCCAGGGTGCCGGCCAGCAGCACGCGGGTGGGCCCGGCGAGGACCACGAAGAACAGCAGCGCCACGGCCAGGACCATGGTCAGCTCGGACATGCGCTTGATGCCCTTGTTCACCCCGGCGGCCACCGAGGACAGCGTCACCAGGGTGATGGCCACGATCAGCACCACCTTGGCGGTGAGCGAGGCGCCGGTGCCGAAGAGGAAGTCGATGCCGGCCGCCGCCTGTTCGGCGCCCAGGCCCAGGGAGGTGACCAGGCCGAACAGTGTGGCGAACACCGCGAGGATGTCGATCACGTGCCCCGGCCAGCCCCACACCCGCTCACCGAGCAGGGGGTGGAAGATCGAGCGGATCGACAGCGGCAGCCCCTTGTTGAAGGAAAACAGCGCCAGGGCCAGCGCCACGATGGCGTAGATCGCCCAGGGGTGCAGGCCCCAGTGGAAGATGCTCGCCGCCATGCTCAGGCGCGCGGCCTCGGCGGGGTTGCCCGGCGCACCGGCCAACGGTGCCCAGTCGATGCGCGCCCCGCCCTCGCCCAGCTGCGGGCCGGCCAGGGCGGTCTGGTAGTGGGAGATGGGTTCGGCGACGCCGTAGAACATCAGCCCGATGCCCATGCCGGCGGCGAACAGCATGGAAAACCAGCTGCCGTAGGAGTAGTCCGGCCGGGCCTGGGTGCCACCGAGGCGCACCCGCCCCAGGGGCGAGACCACCAGGGCCAGGCACAGCACCACGAACACGTTCGCCGCACCGAGGAAGAAGCCGTTGAGGCGACCGGTGAGCAGGTCGCGCTGGCCGGTGAACACCGGTTCCACCGCCTCGCGGAACACCAGCGTCAGCACCACGAAGAGCAGCACGGTGAGCGCCGAGGTGAGGAACACTGCGCCGTGGATGTCGAACGGCACCAGCCAGTGCCCACAGAGATTGTCCTGGCCGACGCGGTAGCCGGTGAGGATCGGGTTGGCGTCACCCGAAGGTGGCGGGATGTCGCTCGACGCGGTGTCGGTTCGGTGGGACGCGGTGGCGTGGCTCAAGGGGCTGCTCCGTGGTCGTCGGCCGTGGGCTCGGTCAAGGCCGTCCAACCTAGCAAAGCGCGTTGCCGGGCCAGGGCCGACAAGCGGCATACAACCAACCAGAAGCGACACCCTGGCAGGAAGCCGGGCGATCAACAGCCACGTTCGCCCGGCCGGAAACGCCACCGCCGGCAGGGTGCCGGCGGTGGAAGGTACGAACTGGAAGGGCTCAGGCCTTGAAGCGCCCCACCAGCCCATGCAGCTGCTCGGAGAGCTGGGCCAGCTCGTGGGAGTCGCGCCGCGCCGATTGCGCGAGGTTCTCCACCAGCAGCGCATCGTCCTGGATCTGCGCGATGTGGCGGTTGATGTCCTCGGCCACGTGGTGCTGCTCCTCGGCCGCCGTGGCGATCTGGGTGTTCTGGTCGCGGATGTGGTCCACCGCGCCACGGATCTGCTCGAAGCTCTTGCTGGCGAGATCGATGCGCTCGACGCTGGCGCGGGACATTTCCAGGCTGTTCTGCATCTGTCGGGTCACGTCCTGGGTGCGCCGGGCGAGGCCACCCAGCAGGCTGTCGATCTCGCCGGTGGACACGGCGGTGCGCTGCGCCAGGGCCCGCACCTCATCCGCCACCACGGCGAAGCCACGCCCCTGCTCGCCGGCCCGCGCGGCCTCGATGGCGGCGTTGAGCGCCAGCAGGTTGGTCTGCTCGGCGATGGAGCGGATGGTGTCGAGGATGGCGTTGATGTTCTGGCTGTCCTTCTCCAGCTCCTGGAGGGATTCGGCGGACTGCTTCAGGTTCTCGCTCAGGCGCAGCACGCTTTCGGTGGCGCCTTCGATCTGGGTCTGCCCGGTGTGCACCTGGCGCTGGCCGTCGTCGGCGGAGGTGGCCGCCGCGCTGCAGGAGCGCGCCACTTCGTTGGCGGTGGCCACCATCTCGTTGAAGGCGGTGGAGACCATCTCCACGGCGCCACGCTGACGCTCGGCGACATCGGTCATCTCGCGGGCCACGCGGGTGCTGCCCTCGGAGGTGTGCCGCAGGGCCGCCGAGGCTTCGACGATGCGCTGCACCAGCTGGCGGATGGCGCCGAGGAACTGGTTGAACCAGCCCGCCAGCACGGCGGTTTCATCCTTGCCGGTGACCGAGAGGCTGCGGGTCAGGTCGCCCTCGCCCTGGGCAATGCCTTCCAGGCCATCGGCCACGCTGCGGATCGGGTTGACGATGAGGTTGGCGAACACCGCCCCGACCACCGCGAAAAGCACGACGAGCACCGCCACGATGATGCCGATCTGCCAGGCCAGGGCGTTGGCCTTGGCCATCACCTCGCCGTGTTCGATCAGGCCGATGAAGTGCCAGCCGAGCCCCTGGGAGGCCCAGACGTTGGCCATGTAGCGCTTGCCGTTGAGTTCCACCTGAGCGGAGCCCTGGGTGACCGCCAGTTTGGCGTAGCCATCGCCGAGGTCCTTGAGGGGCTTGAAGTTATGAGCGGAATCGCTCGGGTCGACCAAGACGTTGCCGTTGTCTTCCACCAGCATCAGGTAGCCGGTTTCGCCGATGTGGATCTGCTTGACCAGGTCGGTGAGCTGCTTGAGTGACACGTCCAGCCCCACCACGCCCGAAAGCTTGCCCTGGGCGTCGTTCACGGTATGCACAGTACCGATCAGCACGGCGTCGTCGGGCGCCCAGTAATAGGCGGCGGTGCGCACGGTGGTGCCCGGCTTCGCCACGGCGGCCTGGTACCAGGGGCGCACGCGCGGGTCGTAGTTCTTCAGGGTCGGGTCGGCGGGCCAGGTGGCATAGCCCCCGTCGATGCGACCGTAGGATAGGTAGGCGGTGGTCGGGTGGGATTTGGCGAAGTTGCCGAAGAGCGTTTCCAATGCCTTGCTGGTGTCGGTCAGCGGGCGGCTGGCGGCGTCATCGCCGGTATAGATCTTCAGGTCCGTGGCGGCTGCCACTTCCGGCAACGAGGCGATGTACTCGACGTTCTCGCTGATGCCTCGAAAGAACATGGTCATGGCGTTGTCGATCTGGCGGATCTCGCGGTTGCTGCCATCGAGGAAGTCCGCCTCGGCCTGGGACCGCAGGTTGTAGATCACCACCACGGCGACCAGCAGGATGGGTACGCACGCGATGGCCGCGAAGGCCCAGGTCAGCTTCTGCTTGATGTTCATTCCAAGTGCTCTCGAGAGTGGGTGTTCGCCACGTGCGGTACGGCGCGTCGCGGAGGGGAACGACCCGGCTATCGGCGATGCCCTCGCCTCCTTGAGGTCGCATGTCGTCCGTGACAAAACGATGTCGTTTACCGACGACTACCGCTGGAGCATAGGAGGAAATGGCGGGGTTTCCACGGTGGTGCTCAGGACGCTTCCTCACGACGAAGACGCTGCAGAAACGTCTCGGCATCTGCAGCCCAATCACTCTGGGAATGCTGCTCTGGGTACAGATAAACGCCGTAGAGCGCACTTGCACGACAGGGAAGCCGCGAGTAGTCCCAGGCCTTGTCGTCGGAAAAAACAAAACCCTCGGTCAGCTCTGCCAACGCGCCGGCGTAGAGACCATGAGCCAGCTGGATCAGCGCAGACGCCCCAAAATACCGGCTGAGGCGCCAGTAGTAACCGAGGGACAGGCCGTCCTCAATGCTCGAAGTCAATGCCATGGCAGGTGGGTGGTCGGCACACAGCCCACGCCAATACTCACGCTCAGTATCGTCGACACGTTCCATCGACAGAGAAAACGCACTTCCATCTCGCTCATCGCAAACCAGCAACTGCTGCCCCACGTTCATGACAGACGCATGAGTAGGCGCGACCTGTGCAAGCAAGGGCCCTCCACCCTCCCGGACGGTAGCGGTCAACGTTCGTATGGCGGGAAGCCCCAGGAACGCGAGCCTTTCACGGACACGTCGAGCGCCCAACTCCAGCAATTCCCCCAGGCAGGGCCGGTGGGGCGAGCCCGGATAAACCTCGAACGAGACAGCCATGAATGCTCCCTGGAACACGAACGCAGACGAAACCGTTACCCCTGCGGCACGGTCCCCGGCCGCAGGTAGGCGAACATGTGCGCGACGTAGTCGGCCTTGCCCAGCGCCACGCCGTGGTGGCGAAGGATGGCGTAGGCGGTGATGGCGTGGAAGTAGAACTGCGGCAGGGCCCAGTCCCGGGCGTACTGCTCGGCGCCCATGTCGAAGACCATGCCGTTGGGCAGTTCCAGGGCGATGGGCGCGTCCATCCGGCCATCCAGCGCAGCCGGTTCCAGTGCAGCCAGTTCGGCCAGGGCATCGCGCAGGCACGCCTGGGCCTGCTCCAGCGTGCCGGGGTGGTCATGGGCGGCCCAGGCCTGGCGACGGCGTTCCAGCCAGCCTTCCGGGATCGCCAGGCCGCGCAGCCGGTAGCAGGGTTCCAGCGCCTGGAAGGCGGCGAAGCGCACCTGGGCAGCCAGCGGGTACATGTCGGGGGCCAGCTTCAGCGCCAGCCAGGCGTCGGCGTCCTCGCCGTGCTCACGGGCATGAAGGGAGGCTTTCTCCAGCCATTGGGCCAGGCTGTTCAGCTGGTTCGAGAAGGTCGGGACGAGCAGGTGCGTCAGTGACATGGCGAACTCCTGGTGCAGGGGTTCGCCACTCTACGACGCCCGCGCTGCCCCTGACCATCAGGCGGGGGCAGCGGCTCAGAAGGCGCGCACCACCTGGGCCCAGACGCGCGGCGTGCGTTCCACGTCGCTCTCGGCTTCGGCGTTGCCCAGCTTCCAGGCAGCCACGGCGTTGACCTGCCAGCCATGGGCCGCCCACAGGGCGCCGAAACCGGCGCCGGAGAGGCTGCGGTGGTTGTCATCCGAAGTCCAGGTGTCCTTGTTCAGGCGCACTTCGCCGTGGTCGACGAAGGTGGACAGCTGCCAGGCCTCGGTGAGGGCGTAGCGCAGCTCGACGTTGGCCAGCCAGCCCTGGTCGCCGGAAGCCTCGCCCTGGGGGTAGGCGCGAACGCCGTAGGCGCCACCCAGGTAGAGCTTCTCGGAGCTGTCCAGATTGCCGTCGGCCCACTGGCCCTGGAGCTGGGTGTAGAGGCTGAAGCGGTCGCTGAGGCGCTGCAGGCGCACCAGGCTGGGGTTGAGCTTGTGGAAGCGTCCACGGGTGCCAGCGGTGGCGTCGTCGGTGCGCTGGGCCTGGGCGCCGTCGAGGGTCAGGCTGCCCTGGCTCCAGCCGAGGGCGAAGCTGTTGACCCCGCCGCCGAGCAGGTCGTCACGGCTGTTGCCGTTGAGGGTCAGGGTGACGACGCGGGCGTGCTTGTCGCTCTTCTCGTCGAACAGGTCGATGTCGTCCTTCAGGCGCTTGTCGTCGAACTGCAGCTGGGTGAACAGGCTGAAGTCCCGCGAGCGCACCAGCGGCTGGATGGCGTAGACGCTGGCGATGCGCGCGTTGCCGTGGGCGCGCAGGTCCTCGAAGTCCTTGCCCAGCTCGTAGTCCATGTCCGAGTAGGCGACACCGAACTGGGTGGCCCAGGGGCCGAGCGGCAACTGGTAGGCCACGCGGCCGTAGTGCTGGTCCTGGTCGCTGCCCATGGCCCGCAGGCTGAGACGGTCGCCGAGGTTGAGCGGGTTGTTCAGGTTCAGGGTGCCGCCCAGGCGGTACTGGCCGACGAAGCGGTTGCCGTAGTTGTCCATGTCCACCGAGCCGGTGACCAGGGGCGCCTGCTGCAGGCCCACCAGCAGGTCGGTGGTGCCGGTGCTGGCACCGGGGCGCAGGGTGGACTTCACCTCCACGCCGGGGGTGTCCTGCAGCAACAGCAGGCTGCGTTCCAGCGGCTGGCCTTGTACCGCGTCGCCGGCCTTCAGCGCGGAAAGCGGCGCCAGGGCGCTGCCGCCCAGGCCCACCGGGTTGTCCACCTTGATCTCGCCGTAGCGCCCTTCCAGCACGGCGATCTTCACCACGCCGCCGTCGATCTCCTGGGCCGGCAGGTAGGCGCGCGCCAGGGGGTAGCCCTGCTCGCGGTATCGCCGGGTGATGCGGTTGGCGGCGGCCTGCAGCTGGCCGACGCTGAGCTCCTTGCCGGGCAGGTCCGCCAAGAGGCCCAGCAGCTCCTCGCTGCCCAGCGCGCTGTTGCCTTCCAGGGTGAAGCCGTTGACCTGCAGGCGCGGGCCGGCGTCCGCCGCAGGGTCGGCGGGTGCGTCCGGCAGGTTGAGCGGCAGGGACTGCCGGGGGCTGAGCTGCAGGGGTTGCTGGTCGAGGCCCTGCTGCACCTGGCCGGCATCCGGCGCGGTGGCGGCGGAGACGGACAGGCTGATCAGTGAGGCGGCAAGGCCTGCCAGCACGGGGGTCGAACGCATCTTCAGATTCCTTCGGGAAGACGAATGCCGTTGTTGACGAGGTTGAGCTGCGCGCCGAACTCGGCCGGTGCGAAGAGTGCCGGGGTGACCACCACCAGGGGCCGCTCGGTTTCGCTGCCAGGCTGTTTGCCGGTCATCTGCGCCACCTGCACGCGCGGATCGCTGACGGTGCTGGAAGGCAGGGTCCCGGTGACGGTGAGCAGGCCGTCGACATAGCTGATGTCGTAGTTGGCCAGGCCACTGCCCAGGGCGTTGCTGGCGACGATGGCGTAGTTGCCGGCCGCAGCCCCTGCCCCGGCACCGCTGCTGGCCAGGCTGACACCGCTGACCTGGTCCCCCGCCACCAGCCCGGCGGTGGTGAAGCCGCTGAGGTTCGCCACCTGGCCGGCGGTCTTGCTGGCGTTGCTGGCGGTGATGGTGAGCGCGGCCTTGTCGATGGTCAGGGTGCCGGCGAGCATCTCGATGTCATAGCCGAACTGGCTGGAATAGAGCCCGCTCGCGCGCAGGTTGGCGCCGCTGTAGGTGCCGGCGTTGGCGCTGTTGGCGGTGTAGAGGGCGCTGCCGGAAACCAGGGCCGGGTCGTAGCCGATGGGGTACACCAGGGCGCCGGTGCTGCTGGTGGCGCTGCCGTCGTAGGTCTTGCTGGCGTTGCCGACGTTGACGCTGAGGGCAGTCATGAAGCTGCGCAGCAGCGGCGCGCTGTGGCCCTCGTACATGCGCCAGGTGGCGCCCGTGCCACCGGCATCATCGATGCTCCAGCCGGCCGCCACGAAGGGCGCCAGGCTGGTGAGCTGGGCGCTGGTTAACCCGGAGATGCCGCTGCCATTGCCGGCCCCGGCGCCCTGGACCAGGCCGCTGGTGGTGGTGTTCCAGAAGCTGCCGGTGGCGGTGCCGACATTGCTGCCCACCAGACCGCCGACCGCGCCGACGCTGGAGCTGGCCGTGCCTGTGGAATAGACACGCAGCAGGCTGCCGTCGTTGAACCCGACCAGGCCGCCTGCCGTGGCGCTGCCCTGGGCGCTGCCGGTGGCGTAGCTGTCGCGGATGGTGCCGGTGCTGGCGTTGCTGCCGGCCAGGCCGCCGCCATTCAGGCCGCCGCTGGCGCTGCCCGTGGCCAGGGACTCGCTGAGGGTCCCGGCGTTGGTGCCGACCAGGGCGCCGACGTTGCCCGTGCCGGTGACGGCGGTGTCGCTGCTGACCCGCTCGACCACCCCGGCGGCGGCGTTGTAGCCCACCAGGGCACCGGTGTAGCTGCCACCGGCCACGCTGCCACCCACCAGGTTGAGGTTGCCGACGTAGCCGGCGTTGTAGCCGAACAGGCCGCTGTAGGTGCTGCCGGGACGGTTGATGGCCAGGCCGCTGATGCGATGCCCCTGCCCGTCGAACCGGCCGGTGAAGGGGTTGGCCAGGCTGCCGATGGAGAGGAAGCCGGTGCCGCTGTTCCACAGCGCGCTGCTGGAGGCATTGATGTCGTTCGCCAGGACGAAGCGGCTGCCCGCCAGGCTGGTGGAGGCCAGGCCCTGCAGGCCATAGACATCGGTGATGCGATACGGCGTGGCGAGGCTGCCGTCACCGCCCAGGGCGCGCACGAAGGTGGCACCGGGGCTGAGGCGGAAGTCGGTGACGCTGAAGCTGGGCAGGCTGGCGGCCACCTGGCTCCAGGTGCCGCCGGTGAGATTCAGCACGCCGAGGTTGACGCCCCCGTTGCTGGTCGTGGTGCCGGCAGCAGAGAGGGTCAGGCTGCCGTTGGCGGCGTCGATGCCATCCCCCAGCAGGACGTTGCCGCCATTGCTGGTGCTGAGGGTCAGCCCGGCGTTGTCGCCCCAGGTCAGGCGGTCGGCCACGTTGAGGTTGCCGCCTGCCGACAGCTGGCGGGTGCCGCTGATGCCGAAGGCACCGCCGCTGTCGAGGCTGAGCAGGCCGCCGGAGCCGAGGTTGGTGTCCAGGCTGTAGTTGGCGGCGCTGGCAGCCAGGTAGAGGCCGTAGCCGCTGCTGGTGAGGGCTGAGAAGTCGCTGGACGAGAGGAACGCCAGGTCGGCATCGGCATAACTGCCGCGCGCGGCCAGGTAGCGGCTGCGGGTCGCCGAGAGGCTGCCCTGCCCCGTGGCCAGGCGCGCGGCGGAGCTGTAGACGTCCAGCCCCTGGATGCCGTTGGTGCCGATCACGTCGCCGAAGCCGGCACCGGTGTCGACGTTGCCATCCAGGTAGGCGATGGCGCCGTTGGCATCCAGGCCGCTGGCATCGCTGAGGATGTAGTAGTAGCCGTCCGCCCCGCTGCTGCCGCTGCCGATGGCAACGCCGCCGGATACGGCGGTCAGCGTCACGCCCGCCAGGGCCGTGCTGCCGCCATTGCTGAAGGCCTTGCCGCTGATGGCGATGGGCGTGGTGCTGTAGCGCCAGGTGAAGTACGGGTAGAGGTTGGCGCCGGTGCCCCATATGGAGGAGGAGAAGCCGGACGGCAGCCCACCCTGGAGTTGCGCGGTGGTACGCCCGGTGATGCCGGTCATCAGGCCGCCGAACGCGGCCTGCGACTGGCCACTGGTCTGGGTGTTCCAGTAGGCGTTGCTGATGGCGCCGTTGGTACCGTTGTTGTAGCCGACGAAGCCACCCAGCTGGGTGCCGCCGGCGACGTAGCCGGTGGAGTAGCTGTTGCTGATGGTGCCGTTGATGAAATTGACCCCGGCGAAGCCGCCGATGTTGCTCGCAGAGCCCTGGCCGATCACCGCGCCGGTGGCGTAGGAGTCGGTGATGCTGCCTTCGTTGTGGCCGACGAAACCGCCGACTGGCCCCGACGACGCCCTCACCGTGCCGGTGGCGTAGGACTGGCTGATGGAGCCACCGTCGCCGCTGTAGCCGTTGGCGCCCACCAGACCACCGACATAGCCGAGGTTGGCGGTCGTGTTGGTGCCGGTGACGTTACCGGTGGCATAGGAGCGGGTGATGCTGCCGCCGTTGACGTTGAAGCCGACCAGGCCACCGACCTGGTAGCCGGCCCCGGTGACATTGCCGGTGGCGGAGGCATCGGCGATGGCGCCGCTGTCGTTGGTGCCCACCAGCCCGCCGGTATTGGCTTCGCTGGTGCTGGTGCCGTTGACCGTGGTGCTGGCCGACGCGTTGCCGAGGGTGCCGCCCTGCATGTAACCGACCAGGGCACCGACGTTGTCTCTGCCGGTGACGTTGCCGCCCACCAGCTTGACGTTGGCCAGGGTCGCGCCGGAGGTGTAGCCGAACAGGCCGACATAGTCGGTGGCCGCGCGGTTGATGGCCAGGCCGCTGATGCTGTGGCCCTGCCCATTGAAGCTGCCGGTGAATTGCTGTGCGTTGCTGCCGACCGGGCGGAAACCCGACGCGCCCCATACCTCGCCGTAGTAGCCGCCGCTGGCGGCCATGGCGCTGGCCAGGCTCAGGTCGGTGCCCAGACGGTAACTAGCTGTCAGGTCCAGCCCCATCAGTTGCAGGGCGTGGGGGGTGAAGAGGGTCGTGGAGTATTCGTTGCGCAGCATCGGCCGGGTATCGCCTTCGAACATCACCCACATGTTGGTGAAGTCGAAGCCGGTGTAGGCCGACTGGTTGCGCACGGCGCTGGTCAGGCCGGTACCGCCGCCCAGGGAGCTGGACTGGCCGGTGCTGTTGATGTCCCAGTAGCTGGTGTTGACGGTGATGGTGGGCAGGTAGCCGCCACCGATCAGGCCGCCCGTGGTGGTGTAGCCGGTGACCTTGCCGCTGGCGTAGGTGTTGGTCAGCGTCGCGCTGGAGATCACCTCGCCCAGCAGCCCACCCGCAAACGCACTGGTGTTGCTGACCGTGGCGGTGACCGAGCCGGTGGCATAGGAGTCGGCCATGGCAATGCTCTGGACGCTGCCCGCCAGCCCGCCCACCACGGTCAGGCCGGTCACGTCGGCGGCCGAGGACGAGTAGCGGATGATGCCGTTGTTGACCGTGCCGGCCAGGCCGCCGACGAAGGCCCCGGAGCCGGACACGCTGCCGGTCATGTGGACGTTGCTGAGGGTGCCGCCAAGGGTGGCGGCGATACCGCCGACGTTCATCTGGCCGGTGATGCGGGCATTCGACAGGGTCAGGTCACGGACGTTGCCGCTCACGGTGCGGAACAGCCCGACGTCGCTCTCCGACCCGCGGTTGATGGTCAGCTTGTCGATGCTGTGGCCAAGGCCGGCGAAGTTGGTGCTCGCCCCATCCAGCGGGTTGAAGCCGGCGCCACCGTTCCAGCCCGCGGTGGCGCTGGCGTCGATGTCGTTGCCCAGGGCGTAGAAGCCCGTGCTGGTGATGTTCTGCAATGCGCCGATGTCATGGATCAGGACGTAGCCGGTGCCCGCCAGGCTGAGGCTGGCATTGCTGCCGGACAGGGTCACGCGGGCGCCCTTGTTCAGGCTGTAGCTGCCGCTGTAGGACATGGACAGCCCGGCGTTGTTGCCGGTGGCGGTGATGTCCTTGTTGATGATGATGCTGCCGGCGGCGTTGAGCGCCAGTACGGTGTTGGCGTTCCAGCTGATGGGCGCGTCCACGGTGATGTTGCCGGCCTGGCTGCCGCCGACGCCGGTGGTCACCGTCACCCCGGTGCTGGCCAGGGCGTTGGTGAGTGTGGTGACGTTGAGCACGCTGTCGTTGGCGTTGCCGTTGAAGCCGCCCATTCCGGAGCTGGTGGCGTTGGAAATGGTCACGTTGTAGGGGTCGATCAGCCACTCGCCGGTCTTGCCCTTGGGCGCCAGGGTGGTGACCTTCACGTCGTCGGCGATCTGCACGTGGGCACCACTGGTCTCGATGAAACCGCCGTTGCCGCCGTTGGGCGCGCTGGCATCGAGGGTGCCGGCCACCTTGACCACGCCGCCGTCGAAGTCGCCCATGAGCATGATCTTGCCGTCCTTCTGGCCCAGGGTGCGGGCCTCGATGACACCGGTGTTGTTGACCACGGTCTTGAGCAGCGCATCGCCCGCGTCGGCGGTGAGCAGCACCTTGCCGCCGTCGGCGCGGATCAGCTTGTGGTTCTCCACCAGCGCATCCGCTGCCGCCTCGTCCACCTGGACCTTGAGCAGGCCGTCACCGGCGAAATCCAGGGTCATGGCATTGCCGGCCGCCAGGGCCACGCTGCCCTGCTGGGCGACGATCACCCCCTGGTTGCTGACGGTGCCACCCAGCAGCGCCACGGCGCCGCCGTCGGCTGCGCTGAGGGTGCCCTGGTTGACCACGGCCGCCGGCGTGCCGTCGCCCTTGAAGCGGTAGTGGCCGCGTTCGAAATCCTGCGGGTCGATGTCCAGGGTCGAGGCTACCAGGCCGCCGACCTGGACCTGGGCACCGCTGCCGAACAGCACGCCGTTGGGGTTGACCAGGAACACCCGGCCGTTGGCATCCAGCTGGCCCATGATCTTCGAACCGTCGCTGCCCACCACGCGGTTGAGGGCGATGGCGTCACTGCCGGGCTGGTTGAAGGTCACCCGCTTGCCGGCGCCGATGTCGAAGCTCTGCCAGTTGATCGCCAGCTTGTTGCTGGACTGGTCGATGACCATCTGCTGGGCGTTGGGCTGGCTGATGGCGCCACTGCCGGAAACCACCTGGCCGCCAGTGGGCAGGTCGGCCGCCAGCGCCGCCACCGGAGCCAGCAGCGCGCACGCCAGGACCGCGCCGGACCCCGCCTTGCGCCGCCGGGCATGCTCATCGGCGACACACCAGGCACGCAGACGGGGATTCCAGACAAGCGAGAAGGCTCGATTCATGGCAGCAGTCCTTTGACGGCAAGAAAGGGCTCGGGAAAACCGCCGCTGTATACCACGCCGACTTTTGCGTAGGAATTGGCTGTCAGAAATTTTTTACAGTGAATATTTTTGACGTCAACTGATTGACTCGAACACCCGCGTTTCGTCCGCCATGACCCGGTTACGCCCGGCCTGCTTGGCCTGGTAGAGCAAGGCGTCCGCGCGCTTGAGCACGTCCTGCACGCTGCGCCCACCTCGAGGTGACCAGTGCACCACACCGAGAGACACGGTGATCTGGCCGACAGGCGCGATCGGCGTGGCCTCCTGCCGGCCGCGGAAGCGCTCGGCCACCTCCGCCGCCGTGCGCAGGGGCGCCTCGGGCAGCAGCAGGATGAACTCCTCGCCGCCGACACGACACGGCAGGTCCCGCTCCCGGCAACCCTGGCGCAACAGGTCGGCGAACTGGCGCAGCACATCGTCACCCGTGTCGTGGCCGAAGGTGTCGTTGACCCGCTTGAAGTGGTCGATGTCCAGGCTGATGACGGAGAACGGCGTGCCCAGCCGCTGCCAGGCCTGCAAACGCTCTTCCATGGCGCGCCGGTTGGCCAGCCCGGTGAGGGGGTCGCTCTTGGCCTGCAGGTCCAGTTGGCCGAGCTTGGCCCGGGTCACTTCCAGGCCCGCCAGCAGTGCCTGTTTGATCATCCACGCTTCGGCATACCAAGCCTTCACCCGCAGGGCCTTCTCCGCCCGCTCCGGCTGCGCGGCACTCTCGGCCAGTTGCCGCAGGGGGCGGCTGATGCGCGCGGAGATCCAGAGAATCAGTCCCACGCCCAGCAGGCTCATGGGCAGCAGCCCGGCCAGCAGGCGCTTCATCAGCTCTTCCACGGCCGCCTGAGTCTCGGCCAGGGGCTGCTGCGCCACCACGCCCCAGCCACTCAACGGCACGCTGGCGTAGCCGGCGAGCATCTCCACGCCCCGCGTGTTGACCGCCTGCATGGCGCCGCTCTCACCCTTGAGCACCGCGTCGACGATGGGGTTGGCGCCCAGCCGCTCGCCAACGCGGCTGGCGTCGGGGTGGAACAGCACCTTGCGGTCCGGGTCCACCAGGTAGACGTTGGAGGCGTCGTGGTGGAAGTGCTGGCTGACGAGCGAATCCAGGGCATTGGGCTTGCCCAGGTAGATGGTGCCGCCGATCAGCCCCAGGTACTGGCCGTCGTGCCCCCAGATGGGGTGGGAGACGAAGACGATGAGGTTGCCCGCCAGGGAGCGGAATGCCGGGCTGACCATCGCCCGGCGCTGCTGCAGGGCCTCCCGCGAGCGCAGGGCCTGGCCGTTGATGCCCAGGCTGTCTGGCTTGGAGGCCACCACGGTGCCCTCGGCGTTGGCCACCAGCACGGTGTTGAAGCCGTGGTCCTGCATCAGCAGGCGCTCGGCCTCCAGCGCCATCTGCTTCGTGTCGCCCGGCACGTTGCCCAGCAGTGTGGCGCTGAAGCGCAGGCGTTCCAGGTCTCCGGACAGGCTTTCATTGATGCTGGCGGCGAGCTTGGCCGCGTAGGCACGGTTGGCCTCCAGGGCGTTCTGCACCAACGCCTGGCGCTGGATGCCGTAGGTCACCAGCAGGTTATTGGCGAGCGTCGCCAGGGTCGCGGCAAGGGCGAACAGGAGAATGAGGCTGCGCAGGTTGAGCTTGGGGGGCGGCCCGAACGGCATGGGTCATGTCCCGATGGGCGATCACTCGAAGGGGACTGCGATCCGTGCAGCAGGTCCTTGGGGCAATCGCATCGTAAAGGTGGGCAAGCGGGCTTTGGACGAGGCCATCACAGGCCCGGTAAAAGCCCGGAAAACGTGTGGATTTTACGCTTCGGCCAAGGCGAAACCAAGGCCGAAACAGCGCAGTGCCATCACCCACGCGCCACAGAAGTCGGCGCTGCCGCTGCGCTCGGCGCCGGGCTGGCAGGCCGGAGGCGGGACACGCCGAACAGCACCAGGGCCAAACCCGCCACCTGGTAGAGCGACACCGCCTCGCCCAGCACCGCCCAGGACGCGAGGATGGTCAGCACCGGCCCCAGGTTGCCCACTGCAGCCGTCTGGGTCGCGCCCATGCGCTGGATCGCCAGGGCCATCCAATAGATCGGCAGCACCGTCGAGAGCAGCGCCATGAGCGCGGCATAGAGCCACACCTGCGCCGGCAGGTGCGTCAACTGGGTGATATCGGCCGTGATTGCGTAGTGCACCAGCACCATCAGCGCCGAGGCGCTCCCGGCCAGGCCGGCCAGGCGCATCGAGCCCAGGCGCCGCAGCATCATCCCCGCCCCCAGGTAATAGAGGGCGTAGGTCACCGCGCTGGCGAACACCCAGGCCGAGCCCACCAGCACCTGGCTGCCCAGGGTCGAGGTGCTCACGTCGTGGAACAGCGCCACCCCCAGCCCGGCATAGCAGATGCCCATGGCCAGCAAGGTGCGGCTGCCGGGGCGCTCGCGCAGGGCAACCATCTGGAACAGCATCACCAGGGTCGGGTAGGTGAACAGGATGAGCCGCTCCAGGCCGGCGCTGATGGACTCCAGCCCATAGAAGTCGAACAGGCTGGAGAGGTAGTACCCCACCAGCCCCAGCAGCAGGATGCGCCCTCCATCGGCGGGCGACAGGCGCGCCTCGCCCGTCCCGCGGCTCAGCCACAGCAGCCAGGCGAACAGCGGCAGTGCCAGCCCCATGCGCAGCGCCAGCACGGTGATCGCATCCACCGGGGCGGCGGCGTAGGACAGCTTGACGAAGATCGCCTTGAGGCTGAAGCCCGCCGCCGAGAGCACGGCGAACAGGCTGCCGTTGCGCAGGCCGCGCTGGTACAGGGAAAACAGAGCGTTCATGAGGCAGGCCATCAGCAGGTAGAGCCTTATTCTGGACAGAACGCGAGAGGGCTAGAATCGGTTTTTCCAGAACCACCCCTTATAGAAATCAGAACGCCATGCACTTCGACCTGTCCGACCTGCGCCTGCTGAGCGCCATCGCCGCCACCGGCAGCCTGAGCAAGGCGGCGGCCACCTTCCCCGTGGCGGTCTCTGCGGCCAGCACCCGGTTGCGCCAGTTCGAATCCCGCTGCGGCATCACCCTCTTCACCCGCCGCGCGGATGGCATGACGCCCACACCCTCGGGCCGCCTGGTGCTGGAGCGCTGCCACGCGCTGCTCAACGAAGCCCAGGGGCTCAAGGTGCTGCTGGAGGAACTGGCCGGCCAGCAGCGCGTCGTCGTCCACCTGGCCGCCACCACCGTGGCCAACAGCTCCTTTCTGCCGGGCGCCCTCGGCCCCTTCCTGGCGGACTACCCCGAGGTGGACCTGCAGCTCACCGAGCAGACCAGCCGCGATGTGCTGCGGGGCGTGCAGGCCGGCGACATCGACATCGGCGTGTACGACGGCAACCTGCCCACCGGCGGGCTGATCTCCCTGCCCTTCCGCGACGACCGCCTGGTGATGCTGGTGCCTGCCGGCCACGCCCTCGCGCCGCTGCGCAGCGTCCACCTGCGCGACACCCTGGGCTACCCCTTCGTGTGTCTGCCGGCGGAGCGCTCCATGCAGCGCTTCGTCGAGGAAATGGCCCGGCAGAACGGCCTGCCGCTGATGGTGCGGGTCCGCGCACCAAGCTTCGACGCCATCGCCCAGCTGGTGGCCCAGGGCGCCGGCATCGCCATGCTTCCGGAGGTCGCCGCCCACCGCCTGACCCAGGAGCTGCCGGTGGCCATCGCCACCCTGGAGGACACCTGGGCCACCCGCGAGCTGCGCCTGTGCATCCGTGGCACCGATGGCCTCGGCTCCCACGCCCGGCAGTTGCTCGGCTACCTGTCGCCGGGGTGAGGCGCAGTTGCCCCGGGTGGGCTTTTCTGCTGGGATGCCGCCTCACTTTCAACGGAGCATTCCCATGGCGACCTATCGCGAGCTGTTCGACATCGGCCAGTCCTACACCGAGTTCGTCGGCAGCGGCCTGCCGGCCGAGACCGCCGCAGCCGCCGCCATCGCCCAGCGCCTGGAAGACCAGGGGCCGGCCGCCACGCTGCTGCAGCGCATCGAGCAGATCGAACGCCGCTACCACCTGCTGGTGGTGGGCGAGATGTGGTGCCCGGACTGCCAGATCAACGTCACCGTGCTGGACGACCTGTGCCGCCGTCAGCCCCGCATCGACCTCGCGGTGATCACCAAGGGCCGCGCCGAAGACGACCTCAAGACCCGCCTGGGCCTGGAGCGCATCGCCATTCCCCTGGTGGTGGTGCTGGACGAGGCCTTCGAACCCGCCGGGCTGTTCATCGAGCGGCCGCGCCTCGTCCGCGAGGGTGACGAGGCCGTGCTGCGCGCCTACAAGGCCGGCGAACACCTCGACGCCACCCTGGCCGACGTGCTCGAACTCATCGAACAGGCCGAGCAGCGCTAGGCCCTCGCGCCTGCTCGCCGTCACCACCACGGCAAACAGGCATCGCGGAATCGAATTGTCCGGCCGCTTCGTGGTCAACTCCTCTGACCCGGCCATCCTCGCTGCTGCCCCTCGGAATCCTGACATGGACGCTACCCCCTTCCCCGCCGCCCCCGGGCCGATGAGCCAGCAGGTGCGCCAGCACGACTGGTCCCGCACCCCGCTCGGCCCGATCGAGCACTGGCCCGAGGCGCTGCGCATCAGCGTCGACACCATCCTGTCCTCGCACTTCCCCTGCTGCCTGGTATGGGGGCCGCAGCGCATCTCCATCTACAACGACGGTTTCGTGCCCATCCTCGGCAACAAGCACGAGCCGCTCGGCCGGCCCTTCGACGACATCTGGCGCGAAGCCTGGGACAGCATCGGCCCCATCGCCGAGCGGGCCTACCAGGGCCAGGCCACCTTCATCGAGGATTTCCCCGTGGAGCTGGACCGCCACGGGCGACCGGAGATGAGCTATTTCACCTTCTGCTACAGCCCGCTGCGGGACGCCGACGGCCGGGTGCTGGGCATGCTCGACACGGTGATCGAGACCACCTCCCGGGTCACCGCCGAGCGCCAGTTGCGCCAGCTCACCCACAACCTGGAGCGCCAGGTGGCCGAGCGCACCCGCGACCGCAACCGCCTGTGGAACCTCTCGCCGGACATCATGCTGGTGTCGCGCCAGGACCTGGTGATCACCGCCGCCAACCCCGCCACGCAGAACATCCTCGGCTGGAGCGAAGCCGAGCTGGTGGGCAGCAACTGCCTGGACCTGGTGCACCCCGACGACCTCGCCGACGCCTGGGCCGCCATCCACAGCCTGATCCAGGGCGAGCCCCTGCGGGACTACGCCAGCCGCATGCGCCATCGCGATGGCAGCTACCGCTGGATCAACTGGTCCTCCTCCTCGGGCGACGGCTTCATCAGCGCCATCGGCCGCGACACCACCGAGGAACGCGCCCGCGCCGACGCCCTGCGCCAGGCCGAGGAGCAACTGCGCCAGAGCCAGAAGATGGAGGCCGTCGGCCAGCTCACCGGCGGCCTCGCCCATGACTTCAACAACCTCCTCGCCGGCATCAGCGGCAGCCTGGAGCTGCTGCGCCTGCGCATCGCCCAGGGGCGCACCGAGGACCTTAACCGCTACATCGACATCGCCCGCAGCGCCGCCGAACGCGCCGCCACCCTCACCCACCGCCTGCTCGCCTTCTCCCGCCGCCAGGCCCTCGATCCGCGCCCCACCGACGTCAACCAACTGGTCGCGACGCTGCACGAACTGATCAGCCGGACCATGGGCCCGAACATCGAGGTGGAGTGCGTCGACGGCCCGGACCTGTGGACGGTGCTGGTGGACCCGAACCAGCTGGAAAGCGCCCTGCTCAACATCTGTATCAACGCCCGCGACGCCATGCCCAACGGCGGCCGCCTGTGCATCGGCAGCAATAATGTCGTGCTCGGCGCCCAGGCTGCCGGCGAGCGCGGGCTGGAACCGGGGGACTACCTGGTGCTGATGGTCAGCGACACCGGCAGCGGCATGAGCGAGGACGTCATCAGCCGAGCCTTCGAACCCTTCTTCACCACCAAGCCGGTGGGCCAGGGCACCGGCCTCGGGCTCTCGATGGTGTACGGCTTCGCCCGGCAATCCGGCGGGCAGGTGCGCATCGCCTCCACCCTCGGCCAGGGCACCAGCCTCAGCCTCTACCTGCCCCGCCACCACGGCGAGGCAGAGCCCGCGCCAACACCCCGCCCGGTTGAAATCCCCCGCGCCGAGCAGTGCACCACCGTACTGGTGGTGGACGACGAAGCGCCCCTGCGCCAGCTGATGCGCGAAGTGCTGGAAGACCTCGGCTACCAGATGCTCGAAGCCGCGGACGGCCCCGGGGCCCTCGCCCTGCTTGCCGGCGAGCGAGCGGTCGACCTGCTGCTGGCCGACGTCGGCCTGCCGGGGGGCCTGAACGGCCTGGAACTGGCCCGCCGCGCCCGCCTGCAACGCCCGGACCTGAAGGTGCTGTTCATCACCGGCTACGCCCAGAACGCCCCGTTCGGCAACGAACCCCTGCCCCCGGGGATGGAGGTCATGGCCAAGCCCTACGCCATCGACGCCCTGGCCAACCGCATCCGCCTGCTGCTCAAAGCCCCACCATCCGGCCAGCCCCCCGCCGAAGCCGGCCTGCGGGCGGTCTAGGGCCCGGCTATTTGGCGTCCTCCCCCGCCAGGCAGGCTGCGAACAGACGCTGCAGCGGCTGGCGGCGCTGGGCGTGGCGCGTGAGCAGGATGATCTGCCGGTGGAAGGTCAGCGGGCCGAGGCGGACCACGCGGATGGCGGCGTCGCGTTCCAGCCACAGGCCCGCTTCGGGGATCAGCGCGATGCCGAGGCCGGCCTCGACCATGCGTACGATGGCGTCCAGCTCGTCCAGTTCCAGCGCCACCTTCACGTCCAGCCGCTGCTGGCGCAGGAAGCGGGTGACCAGGCGCCCGCCGAAGGAGGTGCGGTCATAGCGCACCAGCGGCTGCTCGGCCAGCAGGCGCAGCGGGTCGTCGCCCTCCAGGCCGCGCGGCACCACCAGCACGAAGGCTTCCTCCCGCAGCACCTCGGCATGCAGTTCCTTGGGCAGTTCGAATGGCGGGCGGATGAGGATGGCCAGGTCCAGGTCGCCGGCATCCACCTGGCTCAGCAGGTTCAGCGAAACGCCGGGCACCAGCTTCGGCTCCACCGCCGGGGCGCGCTCCCGCAGGCGCAGCAGCGCGTCCGCCAGCAGCCCGGTCTGGGCGGTGGCGATGGCACCGATGCGCAGCTCCCCGGCATGGGCGCCCGCCTCGTCCGTGGCCGCCATGCGGGCGAACAGGTCGAGCATCTCCCGTGCCAGGGGCAGCGCCCGCTCACCGGCCGCGTTGAGCAGCGCCTGGCGGCCGGTGCGGTCGAACAGGCGCACGCCCAGCGCTTCTTCCAGGTTGCGGATCTGCGCGCTGACGGCGGACTGGGTGAGGCCGATGTGCATGCCGGCAGCGGCGAAGGTGCCATGGCGGGCCACGGCGACGAAGGTGCGGATCTCTCGCAGCATGGGGTGCCTCATTGATCGAAAACGTTCGTGCTCGGCACAAATAATCCTGGCTTTGCATCGAAATCTCCACATCTAAAATGGGCACACAAAACAGGAGCACAGCATGCAACTCGCCCCCTTCCACCTCGCAATCCCCGTTCACGACCTGCCCGCCGCGCGGCGTTTCTATGGCGAGGTGTTCGGCCTCGCCGAAGGCCGCTCCAGCGCGCAGTGGGTGGACTTCGACTTCTTCGGTCACCAGCTGGTGATCCACGAGCACCCGCCGACCACCAGCCAGCTCGCCGCCCACACCAACCCGGTGGACGGCCACGACGTGCCGGTGCCGCACTTCGGCGTGGTGCTCGCCTGGGAGGACTGGGAGGCCCTGGCCGAGCGGCTGCAACGCCTCGGCACGCGCTTCGTGATCGAGCCCTATGTGCGCTTCAAGGGCCAGGTGGGCGAGCAGGCGACGCTGTTCCTGCTCGACCCGTGCGGCAACGCGCTGGAGTTCAAGGCGTTCCGGGACATCGGCCAGCTGTTCGCCAAGTGAGGGGGCTCAGCCCGCCTCGGGGTGCACCAGCGCCCGGTACTGCCCGGGGGTGGAACCGGTCCACTTGCGGAACGCCTTGTAGAAGGCGCTGGCGTCGGCGAAGCCGAGCTCGAAGGCCAGCTCGGTGAAGTTGACCTCGCCCGCGTCCAGCCGGGCGACCGCCAGGTCGCGGCGCACCTGGTCCTTCAGCGCCTGGTAGGACTGCCCCTCCTGGGTGAGCTTGCGCCGCAGGGTGGAGGGCGCCATGTAGAAGTGCCCGGAGAGCGCCTCCAGGTCCGGCCAGCGCTCGGGGCGCAGGCTGCGCAGGTAGGTCTTGATGCGGGCGGCCAGGCTCTGGGGGTCGCGGTAGCGCACCAGGATGTTGGCCGGTGCACCGGCGAGGAAGCGCCGCAGGTCCGCCTCGTTGCGGCGCACCGGCTGGGCCAGGCAGTCGGCGTTGAACACCAGGCGCGTGGTGTCGCGGCCGAAGCGGAGGTGCGGGGTGAACATCACCCGGTAGTCCTCGATGTAGGCCGGCTGCGGCCCCCGTAGCTCGATGCCGAGGATCGGCAGGCGCCGACCGGCCAGCCAGCAGAGCAGGCCGTGGACCATGAGGAACAGGGTGAAGCAGGCGAAGGCCCGAGGCGGCGCGCCGCTGTCGTCGAGGACGATCTCCGCCAGGCTGCCGCGCCGCGCCAGGCGGGGCTGCAGGTCATCCAGCACCAGGGCGAGGAAGGTCAGGCTGGCCTGCAGCGCGTCCCCCAGGGTGGCGGCCTGCAGGGCGGTCCGGCTCATGTGGGCGAAGCTGCCGGACTTGAGCCGGCGGCTGTCCATGCCGAAGAACTCGTCATCCATCACCCGGGCGATCAGCAGCCACAGCTGGGCGTACTGCCTGGAGGCGACCCGACCGTAGGGCCGGGCCATCTGCTCGGCGGGAATGCCGGCCTGCTCCAGCAGCGCGGCGACGTCGCCCCCCTGCTGGCGAAGCACCTGCAGCGCTTCGTCGACGAGGCGGACGGAGATGGTGCCTTTCTCGGCTGACGTTCCTGTCATGGCGTTCCGGGGGTCATGGCGATTACGGGCGCCCAGTGTAGGAGATGGAAGGCGGGATAAGGAGCCGCGCAAGACGCGGCTCCCTGGGGCGCTAGCGGATCGCCGTCACCTTGCCGTCCCGGGGCGGCGTCAGCTCCTCGATGCTGATCTCGCGCATGCGGAACTTCTGGATCTTGCCGGTCACCGTCATGGGGAACTCGTCCACGAAACGGAAGTGCCGAGGCACCTTGAAGTGCGCGATGCGGGCCTTGGCCCAGGTCTTCAGCTCCTCCTCGCCGGCGCTGTGGCCGGGGTGGAACTTGATCCAGGCGACGATCTCCTCGCCGTACTTGCTGCAGGGAATGCCGATCACCTGCACGTCGGCCACGGCCGGGTGGGTGAAGAAGAACTCCTCCAGCTCGCGGGGGTAAATGTTCTCGCCGCCGCGGATGATCATGTCCTTGCTGCGCCCGACGATGCGCACGTAGCCGTCGTCGTCCATGGCCGCGAGGTCGCCGGTGTGCATCCAGCGGCCCGGGTCGATGGCGTCGGCGGTGGCCTGGGGGTTGTTCCAGTAGCCGAGCATCACGCTGTAGCCCCGGGTGCACAGCTCGCCGATGGTGCCGCGCGGCACGATGCGGCCCTCGGCATCGACGATCTTGCTCTCCAGCTGCGGCTGGGTGCGGCCGACGGTGGTGACGCGCAGCTCCAGCCCGTCATCCGGGCCGGTCTGCAGGGACACCGGGCTGGTCTCGGTCATGCCGTAGGCGATCTGCACCTCGCTCATGTGCATTTCGCCGATGACCCGGCGCATCACCTCGATGGGGCAGGTCGCGCCGGCCATGATGCCGGTGCGCAGGCTGGAGAGGTCGAATTCATGCCGCTGCGGGTGGTCCAGCTCGGCGATGAACATGGTCGGCACGCCGTACAGTACGGTGGCCTTCTCCTCCGCCACGGCGCGCAGGGCGGTGAGCGGGTCGAAGGCGTCGCCGGGGTAGATCATGGTGGCGCCGTGGGTCACGCAGCCCAGGTTGCCCATGACCATGCCGAAGCAGTGGTACAGCGGCACCGGGATCACCAGGCGGTCGTGCTCGGTTAGCCCCAGGCTCTCGCCGACCATGTAGCCGTTGTTGAGGATGTTGTAGTGGCTGAGGGTGGCGCCCTTGGGGAAGCCGGTGGTGCCGGAGGTGTACTGGATGTTGATGGGGTCGTCGAACTGCAGGCTGGCCTGGCGCTCGGCCAGCTCGGCCGGGGTGGCCTCCCCTGCCCGCTGCTGCAGGTCGGCCCAGGCGAGGAAGCCGGCCGGCGGTTCGGCGGCCAGGCTGATCACCCCGCGCAGTTCGGGCAGCGCCTCGCTGGCGAGCTGGCCGATGGGCGCGCTGGCCAGCTCCGGCACCAGGCCCTGGAGCATGGCGTGGTAGTCGGAGGTCTTGAAGGCGTCGGCGCAGATCACCCAACGGCAGCCGGACTGGCGCAGGGCGTACTCCAGCTCGCTGCTGCGATAGGCCGGGTTGATGTTGACGAGGATGGCGCCGACCTTGGCGCTGGCGAACTGGGTGATGCACCACTCGGCGCAGTTGGGCGCCCAGATGCCGAGCCGGTCGCCGCTCTGGATACCCAGGGCCATCAGCGCGCGGGCATGGACCTCCACCGCCTCGGCCAGGCTGCGCCAGCTGTAGCGCAGCCCCTGGTGGCGCACCACCAGCGCTTCGCGTTCGGGGAATCGGGCGACCGTGGCGTCGAATGCCGCGCCGATGGTCATGGCGAGCAGGGGCTTGTCCTGGCGCCCCCGGGTATAGCTCGGTTGATGCATGGCTGTCCCTTCTTGTCGTTGTGGTGGGATCGGGTCGTTCCGAGTGGCCTCCGATTCGGGCAGGGAGGCCGATTACCTTTACGTAAACGTCAATCTGGGTAAAGGGTTTTGTTCTGTCCAGTGACCCATTGGTCGTAGATGGCGCGAAATGAGGCGTGCGAACGCCTACGGCAGACCCACCCCGCTCCCGGGCGCAAGCCCGGGCCACGGGGGAGTCACCGGCCTAGCGCACGAATACCTGGGTGGTGGTGATGGCCATGTCGCCACCCGGCAGCTTGATGTTCTTCACCTTCTCCAGCCTGTCCGGATCGAAGACGGCGATGTCGTTGAAGGTGCCGGCCAGGTAGAGCTTGCTGCCCTGGGTGTTGAAGGCGATGCAGTAGTAGGAGTGATCCAGGTTGGCGGCCTTGATCAGCTTCTGCTGCTTGATGTCGTACTTGGCCAGGCGGTTGAGCACGCCGAACATCTGGTTCGGGTCCTTCGGCGAACGCAGGCCGGTGAAATACAGCTCGGTCAGCGGCGCGAAGTCCTCCACGGTGGGCTTGCCGGTCTTCAGGTCGATGCTCACGTAGCCGTAGACGAAGTCGGCGGTGGCCGGGTCCTGCTTCTCGTCCTTGAACCTGGTGGTGGTGTAGAGCATCGAGAACTCGTGCAACGGGGTCTGGTGCGGCCAGAAGTACAGCACGTCGGGCGGGCCGTAGTTGGGGCGCTTCCAGTTGCGACCGGGCACGGCGACTTCGTAGTGGCCGGTCTTCACGTCCATCTTGTAGATGTCGGGCCCGGCGATATACAGGGTGCCGTCATCGGCGGCGCGCATGATGTACAGCTGGCGCGGCACCGGGAAGCTGCGCACGGGCTGGGCGTCCAGGCCGGCGGCGGTGTCGAACACCTCCAGGCGCGGCTGCTGGACCTCGTAGTGGTCGCTGGCCATGCGGGTCGGGTTGACCACGCTGTACAGCTCCTTGCCGTCCGGGCTGAGGGCGAAGGCGAACATGGAGCGGGCCTTCTCGTCCGGTTTGCGCGAGAGCTTGGCGTGGAACACCGCGCGGCAGCTGTCGAGGTCGATGCCGTAGAGGTCGCCGAAGTGGTTGTTGAGCAGGTAGGCGGTCTTGCGGTCCGGCGACACCATGGCGGTGCCCGGTCCGAAGGCGTCGGGCAGGCGGCAGGTCTTGTAGAGGCTGTCACTGGCCAGGTCGAGCACGTGCAGGTTGTTCGGGTAGTTGGTGGCGATCATGTATTCCTGGCCGGCCTTGAGTGCCAGGCCAGCGTTGTCGGCGGCCAGGGCCTGGCCACCCAGGGCGAGCCCGGCGGCAACGGCCAGGCTGGCGAACGCATTGAGCTTCATCGGGTTTTCCCTCGTGTTCGGGTGGCCGGTCATTTGTCTTTGGGGAAGACAGTGCCGAGGTTGCGCCAGTCCTGCGAGGAGTCCTGCGCGCTGGCGTTCCAATCCTGGTAGGTGGTCATCATGTCCGGCACCTGGGCCGGCCACCAGCAGGGGTCGGAGCAGCCGTAGAGGTCGGCCTCCATGGGCTGGCACAGGGAGCTGACGCCCCCGAAGGCATCCACTTCCCAGCCCGGGTCGGTGGTCGCCGTGCAGCCGGCGACGGCACTCATGGCAACGACTTCTTCCAGGCGGTCTTCGGCTGCGGCCTGTTCGAGCAGGTGCGCTTTCTGGTTCAGCGGCTTGAGGTGTTTCATGTCAGTGCGCCTTCCGCGGAGTGATGGTGCGGCTGATGAAGGCCGGGTTGCCGGCCAGGATGCGGCTGTAGACCTCGATGCCGAAGTCCACCCAGTCGCGCATCAGTTCGCAGTAGTGGTAGGTCGGGTGCGTGGGATCGCCGTAGCGGGCGTAGCTCTCGTGGTAGCAGCCGCCGGAACAGAGGTTGCGGATGCGGCAGCTGTCGCAGCCGGTGCCGCTGCGGTCCAGGCGCTGGGAAAGGAAGTCGTTGAGCTCGGCCTGCTTCACCGCGCCGTGCACGTTGCCGAAGGTCGGCAGGCTGGAGCCGGTGAAGCGGTGGCAGAGGTTCAGCTCGCCCTTGTGGTCCACCGCCAGCATCTTCAGCCCGGCCCCGCAGGGCAGCGCCTTCTTCTGGCCCTCGTGGATATCGGTGATCAGCTGGTGCAGGTTGGAGAAGCCGATGTTGCGGTTCTCCAGCGCCGCCTCCAGGTAGCGCCGGCCCAGGGCCTTCATGTTGGCGAACACCTGCACCAGCTCGTCCGCCGTGAGGTTGAAGCTGCTGATATCACCGGAGGTGACCGGGGCGAACCCCACCTCGGCGAAGCCCAGCTCGTTGAACAGGTGGTCCCAGATGGTTTCCACGTCGGTGACGCCGGTGGTCAGCGTCACCCGCGCGCCCACCGGGCGGCTGGTGTAGCGCGACAGCAGCATCTCCACCTTGCGCCGGACCACGTCGTAGGTGCCCTGCCCGCCCACGGTGATGCGGTTGCGGTCGTGCACCGTCTTCGGCCCGTCGATGCTGATGGACAGCCCGAAGCGGTGGGCATTCAGCCAGTCGACGATCTCCTCGGTGAGCAGCGTGGCGTTGGTGGTCATGACGAACTCCACCTGCTTGCCCGCAGCGGCGAAGCGACGCTCGCAGTAGCCCACCATGTGCTCGATCAGCGGGCGGTTGGAGAGCGGTTCGCCACCGAAGAACACCACGCTGTAGCGGGCCTCGTCGGGGGACTCGCGCAGCAGCATCTCCACCGAAGCCTCGGCGGTTTCCACGGCCATCTTCTTGCCGGCCGAGGGCTTGTCGAGGTCTTCCTTGTAGCAGTAGGTGCAGCTCAGGTTGCAGCCGGTGTTGACGTTCAGCACCACGGTGTTGAGGGCGGTGCGGTCGACCTTCTTCAGGCCGATCTCCGGCGTCAGCGGCGAGCCGTCGCTCACCACTTCCAGCGCGATCAGCTCGCGCAGGGTCTCGTCGATCTCGGCCCCGGCGAAGCGCCCGCCCAGGCGTTGCACCAGCTCCTCGGGCGAGCAGCCCTGCTGGCGCAGGGCGTCGATGATGCCCCCGGTCAGCGCGTCGGTGGCGAACAGCGAGCTGCTGGGGATGTGGAACAGCATGCGGTCGGTGTTGACCTGCACCTCGTGCAGGTTGCGTTCGACCAGATTCAAGATTGCGCCCATGGCGACCTCCTGGAATTCGTCCCGATTCGTTTCGAATCCGGGCGGGGCAACCGCCCTGCCCGGTCCTTCCCAATCAGGGCAATGGCGGGTTGTTCCAGCGCTGGACAGTGACGATCAGGTGGCCTTCGCCCTTCTGCCCGCCCTCCTCCAGCTCGGCGATCACCTTCAGGTTGCCGGCGTTGTTGGTCATCATCTTGCGTTCCGGGTTGGGGCCGGCACCGCCGGGCACGAAGACGCCATCCTTCTGCATCACCCCGGCGAACTTCACGTCCTCGTCTTCCTTGGCCCGCTCATCGAACGGTTCCACCGACCATTTCGCCGGCAGGTAGCCGATGCGGTAGGCCTTGCCGGCGGCGTCGGTGCCCCAGGCCTCGGCCTCGAAGCGACCCTGGACCTTGGGCGTGGAGCCGCCGTTCTCGCCGATGCGGGCGATGGAGAACGCGGGCACCACCTTGACCTCGGCGATGTCCTTGTAGACCGCCAGGGTCACGCCCTTGAGCGCACCGATGGACACCTCACGCAGGCCGGGGGCGGCATCGGCGGCCGCCTTCACCTTCACCCGCACCTGGTCCGGGGTGCTGTCCAGCACCTTCACCACCTCCAGCCCGGCCCCCAGTTGCGGCGCACCCGAGAGGCCGCTGCCAACCAGGGTCAGCTCGGTTTCGCTGCCGGCCTTGACCTGCGCCGGCTGCACCGCCAGGAGCCGGGCCTGGCCCTGCTTCGCGGCGCTGAAGTCGAGGCCACGCTCGTCGTGCTCGCTCTCGAACATGCGGCCGGTCATCTGACCGTCGAGGGCGGCGAAGACCTGGCGCAGGGTGGTGTCGCCCACCTTCACGTTGCCGCGCCATTCGTAGCCGTTGTAGAGGATCGCCGAGCCGCTGCCGGTGAACGGCGAACCGTCGGCGTACTGGCCCTTCACGTCCACCTTGAAGGTGTCGGCACCATCGGCGGTCACGGTCATCACGCCGCGCACATCACCCTTGGCGAGCATGTGGCCGCTGAAGCTCCACTGGCCCGGCAGCACGTCGGCCTTGGGCCGGGCCTTCTGCCAGTCGGTCCAGGCCTGGCTGTCCAGCGGGAAGCGCTTGGCCAGGTCGGGCACGGTCTGCTTGAGGGCGATGTCCAGCCAGTCGCGGTCGCGGGACTGGGCCTGGTATTCGAGGGACGGCCACTGGCCGAGGTGGAAGTTGACCAGGTGCTCCCACTCCTTCGCCGGGCGCCGCTGCAGGGCGACACGGGCACCGGAGTGGCAGCGACCGCACATCTGGCTGAGGTGATCGTCGAACTGCTCGACGGTGTTCAGCCGACGCTCCATGGCGTAGCGCACGCCGTCGGTCTCGCTGGGCGCCAGGCCCTGCTTGTCGGCCAGGTACTTGACCAGGGTGCGACGGTCCTCGTCGCTGATCTTCAGGCCGTGCATCACCTGCATGCGGGCGATGCTCATCAGCCAGCCTTCGGGCGTCTTGCGCTGGTGGCTGATGCGGCTGTAGGTGTCGTTGCCCTCGGGGATGTGGCACCCCATGCACTTGGACTGGAGGAGCGCCGGCCCCTCTTCCGCCCCATGGGCCTGGGCACACAGCAAGGCTGCCAGGGTCAGCACCAGGCTGCCCGCTTGCCGCCGGAGTCGAGTCGTCTTCAAGGTCAGACCTCCACGGTTTTGTTCTTATGGGTCGCGCCGAACCGGGCGGCACAACTGTCGCAGCCGATACAGGATGTGTGCCACTTCCGATAAATCCTTCTGAATCAATGACTTGAGCGCGCAACGCAGCTTCACCGGGGCTGTGGCGAAACACCGCACGCGTCTAATTTCGAGACAGGCTGTTCCAGCCTGAGACGCCGCCACGGTGACACCCGAGCGCAGCGGGCGAGGCTGTTGCACGGGTTGTCTCACGCCGTCTCAAAGTGCAACAGCCCCAACGCGCCGGTGCCCACCTCATCGGCGCCACAGGTCACGGCAGACGGCGCCTGGCGCCCTCGCGCGCAGCTTGGCATGGCGGTTGCCCCATGGCGGTTCACCTCCTTCCCTGACAACAAGAGAGCGACCCCATGTCCGACCAGCTGCCCCTCCTGCCGGCCACCCGCGCCTTCCTCGACCGCCCGCTGAAGATGCTCATCGGCGACCAGTGGCAGGACGCCACCAGCGGCGCCACCCTGGACTTCCGCAACCCGGCCACGGGTGACGTTATCGGCCGCGTGCCCTCGGCCGACGCCGACGACGTGGACCGCGCCGTGCGCGCCGCCCGCCAGGCTTTCGATGACTCCGCCTGGAGCCGCATGCGCCCCCGCGAGCGGCAGAACCTGCTGTGGCGCCTGGCCGACCTGATGCAGCGCGATGCCCAGCAACTGGCGGAGCTGGAATGCCTCAACAACGGCAAGAGCGCGGCGGTGGCGCAGGTGATGGACGTGCAGCTGGCCATCGACTTCCTCCGCTACATGGCCGGCTGGGCCACCAAGATCGAAGGCAGCAGCGTCGACGTCTCCCTGCCGCTGATGCCGGACGACCAGTTCCACGGCTTCATCCGCCGCGAAGCCGTTGGCGTGGTGGGCGCCATCGTCGCCTGGAACTTCCCCCTGCTGCTGGCCTGCTGGAAGCTCGGCCCGGCCCTGGCCACCGGCTGCACGGTGGTGCTCAAGCCGGCGGACGAAACGCCGGTCACCGCCCTCAAGCTGGCCGAACTGGTGCTGGAGGCGGGCTACCCCGCCGGGGTGTTCAACGTGGTGACCGGCACCGGCCTGAACGCCGGCGCCGCCCTCACCCGCCACCCGGGCGTGGACAAGCTGACCTTCACCGGCTCCACCGAGGTCGGCAAGCAGATCGGCAAGGCCGCCATGGACAACATGACCCGCGTCACCCTGGAGCTGGGCGGCAAGTCGCCGACCCTGGTACTGGCCGACGCCAACCTGCAGGACGCCGCCGCCGGCGCCGCCACGGCGATCTTCTTCAACCAGGGCCAGGTGTGCTGCGCCGGCTCGCGCCTGTACGTGCAGCGCAAGCACTTCGACAACGTGGTGGCCGACATCGCCGGCATCGCCAACGGCATGAAGCTGGGCAACGGGCTGGACCCGAGCGTGCAGATGGGCCCGCTGATCTCTGCCCGCCAGCAGGACCGCGTGACCGGCTACATCAACCTCGGCCGCGAGCTGGGGGCCTCGGTGGTCTGCGGCGGCGAAGGCTTCGGGCCGGGGTATTTCGTCAAGCCGACGGTGATCGCCGACGTCGACCAGAAACACCGCCTGGTGCAGGAAGAGATCTTCGGCCCGGTGCTGGTGGCCATGCCCTTCGACGACCTCGACGAAGCCGTGCGCCTGGCCAACGACAACCCCTACGGCCTCGGTGCGAGCATCTGGTCCAACGACCTGGGCGCCGTGCATAGGATGATCCCGCGCATCAAGTCCGGCTCCGTGTGGGTCAACTGCCACAGCGCACTGGACCCGGCCCTGCCCTTCGGCGGCTACAAGATGTCGGGGCTCGGCCGCGAGATGGGCGCAGCCGCCATCGAGCACTACACCGAACTCAAGTCGGTACTGATGCGGTTGTAAGCGCAACGCCGGCCCCAACGCAGGGGCCGGCACAAGACCGGGCAGGCGGCCGGCCCGCCCATCTCGTTCAGCGTGCTAGCGCAGACCGCCAAAGCGCCGGTAGAAGCCCTCGCTGGCGTCGGGCAGAGGGCCGTCGGCGGTTTCCAGGTTGGCGTTCAGCCATTCCTCGGCCTTGGCGTAGATCAGGCGGTAGATGTTGCGGCACAGCTGCCGGGCCGATCGGCCTTCCCAGTCGCTGGGCAGCAGCTCGTCCGGCAGTTGCGGGTCGCGCAGCAGCAGGCGGCGGTATTCGTGGATCAGCAGCGTGCGGGCCAGCAGGCAGTCCTCGGGGTCCAGGCTTTCCTGCTCGCGCAGGGCCTGCCAGAGCGGGCGGAACAGCTGGATGAACTCGCGGTAGTGCTCGCCCAGTTCGTCCAGCCGCCAGCTCTCGCGCACCTGCATGCGCAGGGCCTTGGAGGCCAGCACATCCTGGGCGCTGGTCTCGAAGACGATGCTGTCCTCCAGGGCGTCCAGCTCCTGCAGGGTGGTGGTGAGGTCCACGCGGTCGCAGCGGGGGTTGGCCAGCACGGTCGGCGCGATGGCACCGAAGCCCTGCCACTCCAGCTCCTCGCGCACCTGCTTGCGCTTCTCCTGGGGCAGCTGCGACAGCACCACCAGGTGCCAGGAGCCATCCCAGGCCGGGATGCCGGAGCTGTAGACGCGCTTGAAGGCCTTCTCGAAACGCCGACGGCCGGTGCCGGTGAGGCTGTAGTAGCTGCGCCGCCCGACCTTCTCGGCACTCAGCCAGCCGTCCTTGGTGAGGCGGAAGATCGAGGTGCGGATCAGCCGCTCGTTGATGCCGATGGGCTCCAGCATCTGGATCAGGCTGCCCAGCCAGACGGTGCCGCCGTGGGGTTCGATGGCATCCCCGTAGAGGGTCATGATCAGCGAGCTGGCGCGAATGGGGGTCTGCTGCTGGAAGCGGGTGATGAGCTGGTCCAGGGGCGCGAGGGAGGTCATGGGCATACGGGGTCGTGAAGGGATGCCGACTATACCCGCACGCTTCACGATGGGGCCACAGGCGTTAGGGGGCCACAGACCGAACCCATCAGCGTGCCTCGCCCTTGGGCCGCAGGCCCGGGTCGCTCATGCGCGGCCGGCCGGGCTCCACCTCGGCCAGCGGCTCGCAGGGCTCGAGCGCCGCCAGGCAGCGCTGGGCCAGGCGCTGGTACTCGCGGGTGCCGGCCTGTTTCCAGGCCACCTCGTCATCGCTCAGCACACGGCGCACCTGCGCCGGGGAGCCCATCACCAGGGACTGCGCATCGCAGGTGAAACCCGCCTTGACGAAGGCCGTGGCGGAAACGAAGGAACGCGCGCCGATGCGCGCGCCATCCATCACCACCGCATTCATGCCCACCAGGGCGTCTTCGCCGATCTGGCAGCCATGCAACACCGCGCCGTGCCCGATGTGGCCGTTGCGCGCCACCACCGTGTCGCTGCCGGGGAAGCCGTGCATCACGCAGGTGTCCTGGATGTTGGCGCCCTCCTCCAGAACGATGCGCCCGAAGTCGCCGCGCAGGCTGGCCAGCGGGCCGACGTAGCAGTGCGGGCCGATGATCACGTCCCCGATCAGCACCGCGCTCGGGTGCACATAGGCAGTGGGGTGCACCACCGGAACCAGTCCATCCAGGCTGTAGCAGGCCATGGGCGTTTCTCCTTCTCAGGCTCAAGCCTTATTCGATTCAAAAATACGCAGCTCTTGTATCACATGGAAACACCTTCAAAAAAGCACCGGAATCACGACCAATCAGCCACTCAACGCTAAATAAAGGCCAATAAGTCCTGTAGCAGGTCCTTCACAACCACCAAGCCGCGATCTTTTAAGACACATTTTCTATTTTTTGATTTGTTGTTTTGTATCGCTTTATGCCTATACTGCCGCCACAACGGATGGCGACCCGTCGCGAACGCCCGGGTCACGCGCCATCTCACCAACAAGAGCGGCATGCCTGAGCCGCGCGTGCACCAGAGGACGTTCGTCATGCCTCGTACCCTTGCTGTCCTGCCGCCCGAACTGGGTGTCCGCCTGATCACCCTGCAGCGCCCCGAGGCGCTGAATGCGCTGAACACCGAGCTGCTCGGCGAACTGGCTGCCGAGCTGGACCTGGCCGAGCAGGACGCCCACACCCGCGCGGTGGTGATCACTGGCAGCCGCAGAGCCTTCGCCGCCGGTGCCGACATCCAGGAGATGGCCGAGCGCGACCTGGTGGGCATCCTCAATGACCCGCGCCAGGCCCACTGGCAACGCATCGCCCGCTTCGGCAAACCGCTGGTGGCCGCCGTCAACGGCTTCTGCCTCGGCGGTGGCTGCGAGCTGGCCATGCACGCCGACATCCTCATCGCCGGTGAAGACGCCCGCTTCGGCCAGCCGGAAATCAACCTCGGGATCATGCCCGGCGCCGGCGGCACCCAGCGCCTGCTGCGCGCCGTGGGCAAGTCCCTGGCCATGCAGATGGTGCTCACCGGCGAAGCCATCGACGCCCGCCACGCCCAGCGCGCCGGACTGGTCAGCGAGGTGACCCAACCCGAGTTCACCGTCGAGCGCGCCCTCGCCATCGCCCGGCTGATCGCCCAGAAGGCGCCACTGGCCGTGCGCCTGGCCAAGGAGGCCGTGCTCAAGGCCGAGGACACCGACCTCGCCAGCGGCCTGCGTTTCGAGCGCCATGCCTTCACCCTGCTGGCCGGCACCCGCGACCGCGACGAAGGCATCCGTGCCTTCCAGGAAAAGCGCCGCCCCGACTTCACCGGCCAGTGACCGCTGGCCGCCCTCTCCCGCCGCCCTGGAGCGCCCGAGACATGACCTTCGAACACATCCTCTTTTCCATCGAGGCGGGTGTCGCCACCCTCAGCCTCAACCGACCCGAGCAGCTCAACAGCTTCAACGCCCAGATGCACAGCGAGGTCCGCGAGGCCCTCAAGCAGGTGCGCCAGGACCCGGCGGTGCGCGTGCTGCTGCTGACCGGCGAAGGCCGTGGCTTCTGCGCCGGCCAGGACCTGGCCGACCGCAACGTCGCACCCGGCAGCGAGGCGCCGGACCTGGGGGCCTCCATCGAGCAGTTCTACAACCCGCTGATCCGCACCCTGCGCGACCTGCCCATGCCGGTGGTCTGCGCCGTCAACGGCGTCGCCGCCGGGGCCGGGGCCAACATCCCCCTGGCGTGCGACCTGGTCCTGGCCGCCCGCTCCGCCAGCTTCATCCAGGCCTTCTGCAAGATCGGCCTGATCCCCGATTCCGGCGGCACCTGGACCCTGCCGCGCCTGGTCGGCATGGCCCGTGCCAAGGCCCTGGCCCTGCTGGGCGAGCGCCTGAGCGCCGAGCAGGCCGAGCAGTGGGGGCTGATCCACCGCGTGGTGGACGATGCCGCCCTGCGTGACGAGGCCCTCAAGCTCGCCCGCCACCTGGCCACCCAGCCGACCTACGGCCTGGCGCTGATCAAGCGCAGCCTCAATGCCAGCCTGGACAACAGCTTCGACCAGCAGCTGGAACTGGAGCGCGACCTGCAGCGCCTGGCCGGCCGCAGCGAGGACTACCGCGAAGGCGTCAGCGCCTTCATGGCCAAACGCTCCCCGGTCTTCAAAGGACGCTGAACCCATGCCTGCCCTGCCCCAAACGTCCCTCGTCGCCGTGATCGGCGCCGGTGCCATGGGCGCCGGCATCGCCCAGGTGGCGGCCCAGGCCGGCCACCCGGTCCGGCTCTACGACAACCGCCCCGGCGCCGCCGCCCAGGCCGTGGACGGCATCGACCGCCAGCTCGGCCGCCTGGTGGAGAAAGGCAAGCTGGATGCCGCCGAGCGCCAGGCCATCGTCGCCCGCCTGCAACCGGCGGAGACGCTGGAAGCCCTGGCCGACGCACGCCTGGTGATCGAAGCCATCGTCGAGAACCTGGAGATCAAGCGCGCCCTGCTGCAGCAGCTGGAGGCGCTGTGCAGCCCCACCTGCATCCTCGCCAGCAACACCTCCTCGCTGTCCATCACCGCCCTGGCCGCCGGGCTCGCCCACCCGGGCCGGGTGATCGGCCTGCATTTCTTCAACCCGGCACCGCTGATGGCCCTGGTGGAAGTCGTCTCGGGCCTGGCCAGCGACCCGGCCCTGGCTGACGCCCTGTACGCCACCGCGCGCGCCTGGGGCAAGCAGCCGGTGCACACCCGCTCCACTCCCGGCTTCATCGTCAACCGGGTGGCCCGGCCCTTCTATGCGGAAAGCCTGCGCCTGCTGCAGGAGGGTGCCGCCGACTGCGCCACCCTCGACGCCCTGATGCGCGAGGCCGGCGGCTTCCGCATGGGCGCCTTCGAACTCACCGACCTGATCGGCCACGACGTCAACTACGCCGTCACCTGCTCGGTGTTCGACGCCTACTACGGCGACTTCCGCTTCCAGCCCTCGCTGATCCAGAAGGAGCTGGTGGACGCCGGCCGCCTCGGGCGCAAGAGCGGCCGTGGCTTCTACGACTACACCGAAGGCGCCCAGCGCCCGACGCCCGCCGCGCTCTCAAGCGAGCAGACCGTGGACGGCTGCGTGGTGGAGGGCCACCTGGGCGTGGCCGAGCCGCTGGTGGCGCGCCTGCAGGCCGCCGGCCTGGCGGTGACCCGCCGCAACGGCACCGGCCTGCTGCGGGTCGGCGATGCCGTGCTGGCCCTCTCCGACGGCCGCCTGGCCAGCCAGCGCGCCCGCGAGGACGGCCTGGCCAACCTGGTGCTGCTGGACCTGGCGCTGGACTACGCCGAGGCCAGCCGCCTGGGCATCACCTGGGCCGCCGGCACCTCCGCCCTCGCCCGCGACGAGGCCGTGGCGCTGCTGCAGCGCGCCGGCATCACCGCCACGCCGTTGGCCGACATCCCCGGCCTGGCCGTGCTGCGCACCGTCGCCATGCTGGCCAACGAAGGCGCCGATGCGGTGCTGCAGGGCGTCGGCTCGGCGGCGGACATCGACCTGGCCATGCGCGCCGGCGTCAACTACCCCAAGGGCCCGCTGGCCTGGGCCGACGCCATCGGCCTGGCGGCGCTGCTGCGCACCCTGGACAACCTGCAGGCGGCCTACGGCGAGGCGCGCTATCGCCCGTCGCTGCTGCTGCGCCGCCACGTCGCCGAAGGGAGGACCTTCCATGACCAACCATGAAGCCCTGTACCTGGCCGAGGCCTGCGGCAGCGCCCTGTTCGAGCGCGACACCGCCAGCCAGGCCATGGGCATGCGCCTGCTCTCCGTCGCACCCGGCCGGGCGCAGATGGGCATGACCGTGCGCGCCGACATGGTCCAGGGCCACGGCACCTGCCACGGCGGCTACCTCTTCGCCCTGGCCGACTCGGCCTTCGCCTTTGCCTGCAACAGCTACAACGAAGCCACCGTGGCCATCGGCTGCAGCATCGACTACGTGGCCCCGGCGCGCCTGGGCGACACCCTCACCGCCCAGGCCAGCGAGCAGAGCCGCAGCGGGCGCACCGGCAACTACGACGTGCGCATCGAGAACCAGAACGGGCAGCTGATCGCCCTGTTCCACGGCAAATCCTACAAAGTGCGCGGCACGGTGCTGGCGCAGGAGACCCCTGATGAGTGATGTCCAGATGAACGACGCCCTGATCATCGACGCCGTGCGCACCCCCATCGGCCGCTACGCCGGGGCGCTGTCCGGCGTGCGTGCCGACGACCTCGGCGCGGTGCCGATCCGCGCCCTGATGGCGCGCCACCCGGAACTGGACTGGAGCGCCATCGACGACGTGATCTACGGCTGCGCCAACCAGGCCGGCGAGGACAACCGCAACGTCGCGCGCATGGCCGCCCTGCTCGCCGGCCTGCCGCAGAGCGTGCCCGGCACCACCCTCAACCGCCTGTGCGGCTCCGGCCTCGACGCCGTGGGCAGCGCCGCCCGCGCCCTGCGCTGCGGCGAAGCCGGGCTGATGATCGCCGGCGGGGTGGAGTCCATGTCCCGCGCGCCCTTCGTCATGGGCAAGGCCGACACCGCCTTCTCCCGCCAGGCGGAGATCTTTGACACCACTATCGGCTGGCGCTTCGTCAACCCGCTGATGCAGGCCGGATTCGGCATCGACTCCATGCCGGAGACCGCCGAGAACGTCGCCGAGCAGTTCGGCATCTCCCGCGCCGACCAGGACGCCTTCGCCCTGCGCAGCCAGCAGCGCGCCGCCGCGGCCCAGGCCAGCGGGCGCCTGGGCAAAGAGATCGTCCCCGTGGAAATCCCCCAGCGCAAAGGCCCGCCCAAGGTGGTGAGCCAGGACGAGCACCCGCGCGGCGATACCACCCTGGAGCAACTGGCCAAACTGGGCACGCCCTTCCGCCTGGGCGGTTCGGTCACCGCCGGCAACGCCTCGGGCGTCAACGACGGCGCCTGTGCCCTGCTGCTGGCCAGCCCCGCCGCCGCCCGGCGCCACGGCCTCAAGGCCCGCGCCCGGGTGGTCGGCATGGCCACTGCCGGGGTGGAGCCGCGCATCATGGGCATCGGCCCGGTCCCGGCGACCCGCAAGGTGCTGGAGCTGACCGGGCTGTCCCTGGCCGACATGGACGTGATCGAACTCAACGAGGCCTTCGCCGCCCAGGGCCTGGCCGTGCTGCGGGAGCTGGGCGTGGCCGACGACGACCCCCGGGTCAACCCCAACGGCGGCGCCATCGCCCTCGGCCACCCGCTGGGCATGAGCGGCGCGCGCCTGGTGACCACCGCCCTCCACGAACTGGAAGAACGTCAGGGCCGCTATGCCCTCTGCACCATGTGCATCGGCGTCGGCCAGGGCATCGCCCTGGTCATTGAAAGGCGCTGAAACGCTACGCCCGAGCCCGGGCGAACAGCGCGGAGTATGCTGCTCGCCTGCACTCGCAGCCCCTCACCGGCTGTCGACTACAACAACAATTCGAGTGACCCATGATGAACACGATCGCCTCCACCGCCTTGCTCGATCCCATGGAAACCGCCAGCGTCGACGAACTGCGCCAGCACCAGCTGGATCGCCTGCGCTGGAGCCTGAAGCACGCCTACGACAACGTCCCGCTGTACCGCCGCCGCTTCGACGAGGCGGGCGTGCACCCGGACGACCTGCAGTCCCTGGAGGACCTGGCGCGCTTCCCCTTCACCGGCAAGAACGACCTGCGCGACAACTACCCCTACGGCATGTTCGCCGTGCCCCAGAGCGAGGTGGTGCGCCTGCACGCCTCCAGCGGCACCACCGGCAAGCCGACGGTGGTGGGCTACACCCGCAACGACATCGACACCTGGGCCGGCGTGGTGGCGCGCTCCATCCGCGCGGCCGGGGGGCGCAAGGGCGACAAGGTGCACGTGTCCTACGGCTACGGCCTGTTCACCGGCGGCCTGGGCGCGCACTACGGCGCCGAGCGCCTGGGCTGCACGGTGATCCCCGTGTCCGGCGGCCAGACCGAAAAGCAGGTGCAGCTGATCCGCGACTTCCAGCCCGACATCATCATGGTCACCCCGTCCTACATGCTGAACCTGGCGGACGAGATCGAACGCCAGGGCATCGACCCCCACGACCTGCCCCTGCGCCTGGGCATCTTCGGTGCCGAACCCTGGACGGCCGAGCTGCGCCGCGCCATCGAGGAGCGCATGGGCATCACCGCGCTGGACATCTACGGCCTCTCGGAAATCATGGGCCCGGGCGTGGCCATGGAATGCGCCGAGACCAAGGACGGCCCGACCATCTGGGAGGACCACTTCTACCCCGAGATCATCGACCCGGTGACCGGCCAGGTGCTGCCGGACGGCGAGTACGGCGAGCTGGTGTTCACCTCCCTGTCCAAGGAGGCGCTGCCGATGATCCGCTACCGCACCCGCGACCTCACCCGCCTGCTGCCCGGCACCGCGCGGCCGATGCGGCGCATGGACAAGATCACCGGGCGCAGCGACGACATGCTGATCATCCGCGGCGTGAACGTGTTCCCCACCCAGGTGGAGGAGCTGGTGCTGAAGGTGCGCGCCCTGTCGGAGAACTACGAGATCCACCTCTACCGCGACGGCAACCTCGACGGCATCGAGATCCACGTCGAGCCGCGCCCGGGCCAGGAGCCGGCTAACACGGCCCAGGAGCTGGCCCTGTGCAGCGAGCTGGGCAAGCTGATCAAGACCTACATCGGCATCAGCGCACGGGTGGTGCTGCGCCCGCCCTTCTCGCTGAAGCGCTCCGAAGGCAAGGCCTGCCACGTCTACGACCGGCGCAAGGCCGGCTGAGCCACCCCGCCGCCGGGAACGGGCCTGCGCCCGTTCTCAGCGGGGCGCGGGCTCGATCACGAAGCGATAGGGGTTGTCCGGCTCACTGAAGCGCAAGCGATAGGTCTCGGCCGAGGCGGCCCCGTCACTGCGCCGGTAATCCATCTGCACACCCGGCGGCAGGTCGCCCGGGCCTTCCAGGTAGCGGGTTTCGGGATAGAAGAAGACGCCATTGCCCCCCTCGCGCACCGCCCCGCAGGCGGCGAACAGCGGCGGCAGCACATGCAGGTTCCCGCCCCTCACCACCAGCACGCCGCTGTAGCGGGCCATGCGTCCGCTGCCGTTGTAGTGCAGCTCCAGGCACAGGTCCGTGCCCTGTTGCCAGGCGGTGACCGAGGCCAGCGATTCCGGGTCTTGGGGCGAGGTGCCGCCCCAGTCCGCCGGGGCGAGGTTCACCGCGTCCGCCAGCGACAAGGTGCGCCCGGCCACCGCCAGGCTGCTGCCATCGAACACCAGCGCCGGCCAGCCGGCCGGTGCCTCGCTGCCCAGCGCCCCGGGCGCGCTCCACAGCGCATCCGGGTAGCGCTCGGCCGCCACGCCGAGGGCGTTGGTCCACAGGCAATGACGGGGCTCGTCGGTGCAGGCCTGCTGCAACTCGAGCCCCTCACCCGGGAACAGGTTCCTGCCGAGCCCGGCATAGAACTCGTCATAGCCCTCGTAGGGCGCTGCGAGCAGCGGGCCGGCGGCCAGCCCCAGCAGCGCCCCCAGTGCCAGGTGCCGTGTGCGCACGTCAGCCCCCCACCGGGGTGCACAGTTCCACCAGCAGGCCGTCCGGGCAGCGCAGGTAGGACACCACCTGGCCCCAGGGCCGCGCCACCGGCGGCGCCAGCTCGCGGGCACCGGCCGACAGCGCGCGCTGGTGCGCGGCGGCCACATCGTCGGTGACCAGGCCGATCTCCATGCCCAGCGGCTGGGCGGAAGCATCGGCACGCACATGGCCGCCGGGGAAGTTGAAGTCGCCCAGGGCATGGTTGGCGAAGGCCAGGGTGGTGGCGCCGGTCTCCACCTCGCCGTAGTCGCCGGACTCGTGGAGGAAGCGCATCGGCAGCCCGAAGGCCGCTTCGAAGAAGGCCAGGGAGGCGGGTACGTCGCTGACGTAGAGGATGGTGTAGCCGAGTTTCATGGTCGTACGTCCGTGTTGGCTGGGAGGTCCGGCATCTTCCTCGCTCACCGCCGCGCCCACAAGCGACCCATTGGTCGGCACGCTTCCGCAGGGTGCCGAAACCCGTGTCGAATGAATCCAGGCACGCCGTACCGCCTGTCCATGAGTCCACCCAGGAGATCGACCATGACCCTCTACGTCGACGGCTATGTACTGGCCGTGCCAACCGCCTCCCGCGAGGCCTACCGCGAACTGGCCGAGCAGGCCGCCACTGTGTTCAAGGACTGCGGCGCCCTCAGCGTCTGCGAATGCTGGGGCGATGACGTCCCGGAAGGGACTCTGACGTCCTTCCCCATGGCCGTGCAGTGCAAACCGGAGGAAACAGTGGTGTTCTCCTGGATCACCTGGCCCTCGAAGGCCGTGCGCGACCGTGGCATGCAACGGGCCATGGAAGACCCGCGCCTGAAGACCGATCCCGCCGGAATGCCCTTCGACGGCAAGCGGATGATCTTCGGCGGGTTCGAGGTGCTGGTGAGCGCCTGACCGCTGCGCTACCTCAGCACCCCCAGCAACTGCCACAGGCGCCGCGACTCGGCGTCGGCGTTGAGCAGCTCGTCCAACAGGCTGCTCAGCGGCTGATGGCCCCACTCCACCGCGCGGCGGATCACATAGGGCACCGGGCTGTGGGGCTCGGTACGGGCCAGGAAGTCGGCAATCTGCGCCAGTTGCCGGTAGGCCTCCTCGCGGCTGCTGGGCGCACCGGCGGGCAAGGCGGCGACGGCGGCAGTGGCCGGCGCGGCCTCGTGCTCGGGGGTGGAAACGGGTTCCGGCATGGGCGGCACCTCGGGGACGTAGGGAAGACGTTCGTGGACGAAGGCATGCAGGGCTTCCAGAACGCCACGCAGCGGGCCGAAGCCCGGCGCCAGCTCGCCCAGCCACTCGTCACAGCCACGCTCAAGCCGTGACAGCTCAGCCAGTGCCTGGCCCAGCTCGGCGTCCAGGGTGACGAACTGCTCGGCGGGCAGTCGCCGCAGTGCCTCATCCAGCTTGCTCTGCTCCAGCCGCGCAGCCTCGGCAGCGGCCTTGGCCGCCTTGCTGTCACCGACCTGGACCTGGCGCTGCTTGAGGCCCTGCCAGTAGGCCAGGGTGACCTCGGCCAGGTCGCCCTCCACCACGCCCAGCATTGGGCAGCGGGTCAGCAGCAGTTCGTTGTAGCGCCGCGCCACCCACTCCAGGGGCGCCACTCGCCAGGAGCGGTCGTCATCCTCGGCACGCGGGTGCAGGTCGTCCGGGTAGAGCGCCCAGAGCCCGGCCAGCAGGCCCAGGGCCGGCGCCGCACCATGCAGGCCATGGCGCATCAGCCAGGCCTCGCCGAGCCAGGCGGCGAGCATCAGGTCCTTGCTGCGGCGACACAGCAGGTCGCCGGCCAGGGCCTCCACGCCGCTCCAGTCACCGCGCTTGAGTTCCGCCTGCCAGACGCCCTCGGGCAGCGACGGGTCGTCCTCGCGGCGCATCTGCCGCAGGCGGTCCATCTCGGGGGCGTGGCGCAGGTTCTCGCCGCAGGGATCGCCGTCGGAAATCGGTGCCAGCAGGTCGTCGAGGCTGGGGCCGGTGGGTTGCCAACTCATGGGGTTACCTGGGAACTGACGAAGGAATCGGGCCGCCAGCCGTCGAACGGCGAGCGCGGCGCGCGCACCGGCAAGGGCTGCAGCGACAGGGGCTGCTTGCCGCCCTGGGCCATCAGCGACAGGCGCAGGAACATCAGCGCCTGCGGCTCGCCCTGGGTCACGCCGCGCACGGGTACGCGCAGGGTCAGCGGGAAGTCGGTGTAATCCGGGCTGGGCTGGCGCTGCGCGACCACATGGGTGCGCAGCAGCCGCATCAGCGCCCAGGGCCCGCGGTACTCCCAGCCGACCTCCAGGTCGTTGACCGCCATGCTCGGCTGCAGCGGGTCGATGCCCGGCCGCTGGCCGCTGTCCTTGGCCCAGCGCAGCAGCAGGTGCAGCGGCTCGCCGGCATTCCACAGCAGGCGCCCGGGCTCGCCCGGGTAGTCCAGCTGGCGATCGGCGGCGTGCAGGGACCAGGCGATCACCTGGTCAGCCCCTCGCTCGGACTCGCGGTCGGTGCGCCAGCGCACTTCCATGTCCAGCCCCAGGGCGCCGGACTTGTCGCGCTGCAGCAGCGGTCCGAGCCAGGCCCGCGCCTGCTCCAGGCGGGTGAGGAAATCCTCGGCGGCGGGCCGGTCGGCGGCCTGCCCCCACTTGAGCCCCTCGCGGGCGGCGGCCAGGTGGGTGTCGATCAGCTCCACCAGGTGCTGCACCCGGGCCGGGTCGGCGTCTTCGGTCCGCAGGCTGTAGGCGAAGGGGAAGCGCCCCGCCAGGTACTGGTTGAAGTAGACCGCCAGGGCGTCCCAGGCCTGGGCGGCTTGCTGCCGCTGCAGGTCGCTGCAGCGCTGGGCGGCCTGGTCACGCAGCACCTGGGAGCGGCGCGCCAGGTCACCGGCGCCGGTGGACAGGGTGGCGGTGGTGAGCACCTGCTGGCAGGAGCCACGGTCCATCTCGACGAAGTCGCGGGCCACCAGTTGCTCGAACAGGGCCGGCGAGCTGGTGGGGTTCTGTGCCTTGTACTTGACCATTTCCTCGCTGAGGGCGGCGAGGCGGTGCACCCGGTCCTGCTCGGCGACGCTCAGCTCGGGCTGGTCCTGCAGCCAGGCCAGGGCCGGGGCGGCGCTTTCGCAGCTGCCCTGGATGGCGCCGAACTGCTGGGCGAGGCTGGTCTTCAGGTCCTGCACGTCGCTGGCGCGGAACAGACGCAGGCCCAGCTCGCGGGAGCCGTCCCACTGGGCGATGTCGTAGCGCTGGGTGAACAGCGGCATGCCGTCGATGCTGGCCAGCGCGCCGTTGACGTCGGCCATGGCCATCCGCGAGAGCTGCCCGCGCAGGCTCCCGGCGAGGTCGTGGCGCCCCACTTCCAGCAGCGCCTGGAGCACCTGCATGGCCTGGTCCACCGGTACGTCGAAGACCCGCCCGGTGGCACCCGGCGCACGCTCCGGCGAGGCCACCAGGCTGGCCCACACGGCACGGGCCACCGCTTCGCCGGCCGCACTGCGCATGCCTTCGCGGTAGTCCGAGGGGATCGGCGCCATGGCGCTGGCGACGAAGGCGCGGTAGCTCTCCACGTAGCTGAAGGCCTGGGTCAGGGCGCGGGCGTCGACGTTGCGCAGGCTGCGCGGGTTGGCATCGCCCGAGTCCTTGCGCAGGGCTGCCACCGTGAAGTCCCGCCGCAGCAGGTCGTCGATGGCGCGGTCCAGGGCCACCACGTGGTCCTGCAGGGCCAGGGTGTTGCCGGCCTGGCGTTGCAGCAGGCTCGCGTCGTTTCCGTTACCGGCGATCCATTGGCCATGGAAGCTGCGGCGCAGCTTGTTGGCTTCCTCGTTGAGCTCCTGCTCGACGGTGCTCCCCAGCAGGCTGCTCTGGCGCACGGTCTGCATCAGGTTGCCGTAGCCGGGCACCAGCTCCTCCCCATTGGTGTGGCTCCAGGCAGAGTTGGTCAGCGCGAGGATGTCCTGCAGGCGCGCGATGCGGGCACGGATGGTTTCCAGATCAGCCAGCGAACTGCCCTGCCCCCGGCGCAGGCTCTCCAGGTGGATGCGCA
The DNA here is from genome assembly GCF_032621675.1 of Pseudomonas sp. zfem003. Taxonomy (NCBI): domain Bacteria; kingdom Pseudomonadati; phylum Pseudomonadota; class Gammaproteobacteria; order Pseudomonadales; family Pseudomonadaceae; genus Pseudomonas; species Pseudomonas sp. zfem003. Next base: position 394,704 of record NZ_JAVYJG010000001.1, read on the forward strand.
GGTAGGCCGCCGGCTCGACGAAGTTCTCCGCCAGGAAGTACTGGGTCAGCCAGAGCTTCATCAGGGACTGGAAGTTTTCCGTGATCGGCTCGCGCGCGTTGCGCAGGTCCAGCGGTGCCAGCCCGGCGCCGCCCAGGTTGCGCAGCACCTGGTCGTAGTAGGCGCGGCGATGCAGGCTGGCGCTGTTCAGCTCCATGCCCAGGGTGGTGTTGGCCAGTTGCGCCAGGGGCTCCAGCACGCCCTTGTCACCGGACAGCGCATCGCCCAGCCAGCGGTTCTGCTGCTCCAGGGCCGCAGCGCCATAGGCCAGGCTCCTTGCCTTGACGTAGTTGGGCCAGTCTTCCGGCACCTCGCCCTCGACATTGGTGCGGCGCTCCGTCGGGCGGATCGCCAGCAGGCGCTCCAGCTCCATCTGCTCCAGTTGCAGCACGGGCGACAGGGCCTCGCTGCGGGCCAGGGTGCGCAGCATTTCGTCCATGCGCGCGTTCTGGCTGGAGAACCAGGAGGTGGGGTAGACCAGCGCGGCGAAATGCCAGCGCGGCGCATCGCGCAGCAGGTTCCAGAAGCCCTGGATATTGCGCCGGGCCTGCTCCTGGCTGCGGGCCGGGTCCTTGAGCTGCACGTGGGCGTTCTGCGTGACCTGCACCAGGCGGGTCAGCTCGCGGGCATCCTGCCGTTCGTCATGCCAGACCCAGACCATGCCCAGCAGCCAGCACACGCCGACCACCCCGGCGACCACCGCCGTCACCCGCTGCCAGCGCTGGCGCAGGTAGAGGATGCGCGGAACGGCCTGGGCCAGCCCCTGCTCGGCGAGGAAGCGCTGGCGCCAGAGGCCGGCGGCGAAGGCCGGCTGCTGCGGCTGGCCCTCGCCCGTGCCGACTGCCCAAGGATCGGCCGGACCGCCGAGCGCACGCGCTCCGCTGAAGTAGATGCCCCGCAAACGCGGTGCCTCGCCCTGGGTGTTGCCCTGGAACACCGGCTCCAGCAGCGCCCGCAGGTGGGTACGCAGGCTGTCCAGCTGGCCCGGCAGGCGATAGAGGTCTTCCCCCAGCTCGCCACGCAGGGCGCCCACTTCCATCACCGTGGCCTGCAGGGCCTGCATCACCTGGTCGAGGCCATCGTCCAGCCAGTAGCCCTGCCAGCCGGCGTCCAGGCTGTAGGGCGAGGACCAGCCCAGCAGGCGCTCGCGGGCCTCGTCGGGCAGGGCGTCGAGCAGTTCGAGGAAGCCGGGCATGTCTTCCATACAGGTGACCATCACCTGCACCGGCAGGCTCAGGCCCAGGCGCTGCATCAGCTCGCTGAAGCGGCGGCGTGCGGTGATGGCATCCGACGCCAGTTGCGCCTCGTTCATCAGGCGCGACAGCGGCACCACCCAGATCACCCCGTCCAGCGGGCGCTGGCCACGCAGGCGCAGCAGCATGCCCAGCAGGCGGCGCCAGACGAAGGCCGGCGCGGTGCCGCCCTCCTCCGGCAGGAACAGGCTCTGCGGCACCACCAGCAGGCTGCCGTCCGGGTCGGCCCACCAGCGGCCGAACCAGGCCGGGCGGCCCACCGGGGCCAGTTGCCAGTCCGGGGCCAGCAGCGCGCCCTCGCGGGGGTCGCCCACCAGCATCAGCCAGGGCGTCTGGTAGCGGTCCTGGGTGCCCTGGTCGTGCTCCATCTTGCGCACAGCGTTGTAGAAGGTGCGGATCGCCGCGCCGGACTGGGTGCGCAGCCACCAGTAGAGGGCGCCGAGGGCCACCAGCGCGAGGATCACCAGGAAGACGGTCAGGGCGATGGCGAAGCCGCTCATTCGGCGCCTTCCTCTTCATCGACCAGTTGGCCCAGGTGCATCACCGGCTCCAGCTCGGACTGGATGTCGCGCCAGAACCCGTGGCCCACGGCGGTCAGCAGCAGGACGCCGGCGACCACCGCCAGGGTCAGGCGGAAACCGTCAGGCAGGGTGCGCCGCAGCGGCAGGCGCAGCGGCGCCGCCTGGGTCGGCCGCGCCAGGCTCTGCAGGGCCCCCTGGGGATCGGGCTCGCGGTGCCAGGCGAAGGTGAACAGCGCCCGCCGCCAGCGCTCGTGGAGCACCCGGCCGCGCTCCCCGCGCAGTTGCCCCTGGAAGCCCAGCACCAGGCATTGCAGGTAGACGTTGGCCAGGTCGCGGGTGGACGGCGAGCGGGTCTGCAACAGGGTGCGGATGGCCGCCGGCAGGCGCTCGCCGGCATTGCGCGAGCCGTAGAGGCGCATCTCCAGCGGGCGCTCCTGCCAGGTGGACTGGCCACGCCAGGGGGTGAACAGGAGGCTTTCATCCAGCAGCGCGACGAAGGCATAGACCGAGGCCTTGACCTGGTCCGCGGCGGAATCCCCGACCCGGGCAAAGCCGCTGCGCCACAGCCGGCGGACGATGCGCGTGGCGGCTTCGGCCACCTTCTCCACCAGTTGCGGCTCGGGGTCGTCGAGGTCTTCCAGCAGGTCCCAGGCCCCTCGCCATTCCAGCCAGGCTTCACGGAAGGCGAGGCTCAGGGGGGCCTCGCCGAACTCGGGCGGGTAAAGGGCCAGACTCCTTTCGGGCATGTGCGCGTCCTTGGCTGATCAGGCGGTCTCGGTGTCCTGGTTGACGAACAGCACCACCTGCCAGGGACCGACCTGGGCCGCCTGGCCGGGGACGATCAGGCAGAAGCGCTGCTCCGGGTCGAACCACTCCCCGGCGGCCTGGACCACGAACAGCCGGGTGTCCTCGCCCACGCCGTAGGCCAGTTGCTCGGCGCGGCTCATGCTCTGGTGGGGCAAGCCGCTCATGCGCTGGCGAGCCAGGGTGGCGACCTTCGATTGCGAGGCGATGATGGCCTGGCCGAGCCAGTCCAGCGCGCCCTGTTCACCGGCACCGGCGGGCATGCGCAGGCCGATTACCAGGCGCTGGCGGGGGGAGCGGGCGTCGGGCAGCTGGATGGCGAAGCCCTGCTCCAGGCCCTGGAACGGCAGGCAGCGGTAGCCGACGCGAATGCGCGCCAGGACCGCATCCAGCCAGTCGAGCACTTCGTCGTAGCCACGCTTGAGGTCCAGGTAGTCCAGGGGGGCGAATGCGGGTACGCCGGCCACCGGGTCCAGCGCGCACCAGGCGCCGGCCATGCCCACCAGCAGGCCGTGGAGGCGATCCGGGGTAGCGACGCGGCTGTTCAGCGCTGCTTCCACTTCCGGCAGGCGTGCCCACAACGCGGTGAGCTGGCGGCCGATCTCGGCACGGTCGTCGTCCTGCCCGGCCTGCTCGGCCTGGCGCAGGCGACCGCCGAGGAACAGGCACTTCTCCCGCGCCCGGGCGCAGAGTTCGGCCACCGCGCGACCGAGGTCGGATTCGGGGAGGATGCGCGGCGTCGGCGCGGCATAGGGCTGGCGCACGAAGCCGCCACCCTCCTTGGCAATGCGCAGCAGCGGCAGGCACACCGAGTCGGCCCGGCCGCTGTCGGTGACCAGGCGCGCGGCGGGCCGCCAGACCAGGATCGGTTCGGGGTGCTCGCCACTGGCCAGGTCCGGCACCGCCTCGCCCACCTGGGACTGCAGGCGACCGCGCAGCGGCAGCACCTGGCCGCTGCGGCCGAGGGGGTTGATGGCGAGGTAGACGGTGGTGCTGGCGGTGGGCGATTCGGCGATGGCGGGGCCGACGTCCAGCTCCAGGGTGGCGCCGTCGCCGGGCTGCAGGCTCACCGGCAAACCGTCGGGGAGGATGGCCTCCAGGGCCAGCACGCGGATGAGGCCGGCACTGAGCGCGGCGGGGTCGAGTTCGAGTTGGCTGAGCCCCCAGAACCAGGGGTTGGCGGCATGACCGAAACGGGCGGCGAGGACTTCGGCGCGCAATCCCTGCAGCTGGAAATGCTGGGGCAGCAACTGCATGCCCTCGTGCCAGCAGACTGCGTCAGGCAACACGTTCATACCACTCCCCTTCGACATCCTTGACCATCCCGCAGTGCGGTTTCCCGCTGTTTCAGGGGCTCGGGTTCACCGCCCGTCGTCACCCATCAGGCGCATCTCTCGGCTGTCGAACCTGAGCCACACACGGCTCTGCTCATCCAGCCGCAGGCGGTGAGCACCGGGAGTGTTATAGCCGGCGAAGACCAAAAGTCCAGCCGAGCGGCGGCCGGAAAACGGAAAGTCCTGGACCTGCATCAACTGCCCCGGAACCAGTTCCAGGCTCCACACGGAAAACTGCGTGCGGTAGTCGCGGCGGTACTGCTCGCGCTCGCTGAACCACTGCCGCGCGTTGACGCTGGAGAGCAGCTTGAACAGATCCGGGTCGTCCACCGCCACGAAGTCCACCGCCAGGGGGGTGTCGTCGTTGGCGCGGGGGGCGACATCGAGGGTGATTTCGTCGAGCTGGACGCGCGGCGCGAACAGCCAGGCGCAGCCAGCCAGGGGCAGTACGGCAAGGGCGAGCAGGAGGATTCGGAGGCGGAATTTGAAACGTCCGTGCTTCATGGAGGTCCGTTCTTGGTTTGCGTTTGCAAATTTATAAACCTGTTCTAGCGTGTCTGGATAGTTCGTCTGACAGACGAATCTGTAGGACCGCCACGGACAGGCACCGGCTCCAGGCCGCGTCGTTCCGGCGGCCTCGCAAGGGAGTGCAATGGCAGGCGTCGCCGAGGCATTGCGCTCGAAGCATTGCATCGGAGCCCCCTCACCATGGCAGAAAGCACGCAGCACAAGCTGGACCGGATCCGCCCGCCCCGCGTCCAGATCACCTACGACGTCGAGATCGGCAACGCCATCGAGAAGAAGGAGCTGCCCCTCGTGGTCGGCATCCTCGCCGACCTCTCCGGCAAGCCCGACAAGCCCCTGCCCAAGCTGATCGAACGTCGCTTCACCGAACTCGACCGCGACAACTTCAACGAGGTGCTCGCCTCCATCGAACCGCGCAGCACCCTGCAGGTGGAGAACACCATCAGCGGCGACGGCAGCAAGCTCAACGTCGAGCTGCGCTTCCGTCACTTCGACGACTTCGACCCGGTCAACATCGTCAAGCAGATCACCCCGCTGCGCCGTCTCTACGAGGCCCGCCAGCGCCTGCGCGACCTGCTCACCAAGCTCGACGGCAACGACGACCTCGACAAGCTGCTGCAGGAGGTGGTGAGCAACACCGAAGGCCTGCAGGAGATCAAGTCCGCCCGCCCCGAAGGCGAAGCGCCGGCCGCTGAAGGCGCCGCCGCAGCCGATGGCGAAGCACCGGCCGAACCGGCCTGACCGACCCCCGAATTCCCGGAGACAACGCAATGGCAACCGAAGCCGGTGCATCCAGCGAGAGCACGACCCAGACCCTGACCCTGCTCGACCGCATCATCGCCGAGGGCCGCATGGCCCACGACGAGAGCCAGCAGGGCTACGCCCGCGACCTGCTCGCGGAGTTCGCCACCCAGGTCCTCGACGAAGGCATGGCCATCGACAAGGACACCGTGGCCATGATCAACGACCGCATCAGCCAGATCGACAAGCTGATCAGCGACCAGCTCAACGAAGTCCTGCACCACCCCGAGCTGCAGAAGCTGGAAGCCTCCTGGCGCGGCCTGCACATGCTGGTGGACCAGACCGAGACCAGCAGCCGCCTGAAGCTGCGCCTGCTCAACGTCACCCAGAAGGAGCTGCAGAACGACCTGGAGAAGGCCGTCGAGTTCGACCAGAGCGCGCTGTTCAAGAAGATCTACGAAGAGGAATACGGCACCTTCGGCGGGCACCCGTTCAGCCTGCTGGTGGGCGACTACGCCTTCGGCCGCCACCCCCAGGACGTGGCCCTGCTGGAGAAGCTCTCCAACGTCGCCGCCGCCGCCCACGCGCCCTTCATCGCCGCCGCCAACCCCAAGCTGTTCGACATGAACAGCTTCACCGAACTGGCCGTGCCCCGTGAGCTCGGCAAGATCTTCGAGAGCCTGGAGCTGATCAAGTGGCGCAGCTTCCGCGAGAGCGAGGATTCGCGCTACGTCTCCCTGGTGCTGCCGAACTTCCTCCTGCGCCTGCCCTACGGCCCGGACACCAAACCGGTGGAAGGCATGGACTACGTCGAGGACGTCAACGGCACCGACCACTCCAAGTACCTCTGGGGCAACGCCGCCTGGCTGCTGGCCGCGCGCATCACCAGCGCCTTCGCCAAGTACGGCTGGTGCGCGGCGATCCGCGGGGCCGAGGGCGGTGGCGCGGTGGAAGGCCTGCCGGCCCACACCTTCCGCACCCTGTCCGGCGACCTGACGCTGAAGTGCCCGACCGAAGTGGCGATCACCGACCGCCGCGAGAAGGAGCTGAACGACCTCGGCTTCATCTCCCTCTGCCACAAGAAGAACACCGACATGGCGGTGTTCTTCGGCGGCCAGACCACCAACAAGGCCAAGGTCTACAACACCAACGAGGCCAACGCCAACGCACGCATCTCGGCCATGCTGCCCTACGTGCTGGCCGCCTCGCGCTTCGCCCACTACCTGAAGGTGATCATGCGCGACAAGGTGGGCAGCTTCATGACCCGCGACAACGTGCAGACCTACCTCAACAACTGGATCGCCGACTACGTGCTGATCAACGACAACGCACCCCAGGAGATCAAGGCCCAGTACCCGCTGCGCGAAGCCCGCGTGGACGTCTCGGAAGTCGCCGGCAAGCCGGGCGTCTACCGCGCCACCGTGTTCCTGCGCCCGCACTTCCAGCTGGAGGAGCTGACCGCCTCGATCCGCCTGGTGGCCAGCCTGCCACCGCCGGTAGCGGCCTGACCCGACGCCCCCGCCGGCCGCTCCGGCGGGGGCTCGCCTCTCTCACGATCCACCCCGTTTCCAGACCCAGGAGTTATCCGCGATGGATGCCATCATTCTCGACCTCGGCGACGACATCAAAGGCGACAGCCTGCTCGAGGGCTACACCGACAAGATCGAGTTGATGTCCTACAGCCACAACGTGGCGATGCAGGTCACCAACGACGTCAGCAACTCGGAGCGCACCTCCGGCAAGCCGCACATCGGCGAGTTCACCGTCACCAAGTTCGTCGACACCGCCACCCCCTCGCTCAACGAATACTGCTGCGCCGGCAAGCCCATCGCCACGGCCAAGATCACCATCGGCCGCAACGCCGCCGAAGGCGACGGCAAGCTGTTGCCGTTCATCATCTACACCCTCGACAACGTGGTGCTCTCCAACGTCAGCGTCAGCGGCGGTGCCGGCGGCAAGCCGGTGGAAACCCTCTCGCTGAACTTCACCAAGATCAAATGGGAGCTCACCGCGCAGAAGGACGACGGCACCAAGGAAGGCACCGCCGCCTCCACCTGGGACCTGGCCGCCAACAAGCTCGTCAAGTAAGGACGCCACCGCTCCATGCCGTACAGCGGACTGCTGCCCCCCCTGTTCGAGCGCCTCTCCGCCCAGGCGGACGAGGCGCCGGACTTCGACCGCGACGCCCTGGCCGAGTCCGTCCGCCTGGAGCTGGCGCGCCTGCTCAACACCCGTCGCCCACCCCGCGCGCCCGGCCGGCCACTGACCGTGCTGGACTACGGCATCGCCGACTGGAGCGCCCTGCAAGCCCTGCGGGTGGATGACCGGCGCCTGCTGCTGCGGGATCTGCGCGCCGCTGTGCAGCATTTCGAACCCCGCCTGCAGCTGAGCGAGATCGACGTCGAAGCCCTGCCCGACCAGCCCCAGCGCCTCGGCATCCGCCTGGCCGGGCACCTGCGCTGCGGTCGCCGCAGCTGGCCGGCGCTGTTCCTCCTCGCCCCCGGCGACGACGGCCTGGAGGTGCGCCATGAGCGACTCGATTGATGCCGACCTGCTGGACTACTACCAGCGCGAACTCACCTGGCTGCGCCACGCCGGCAACAGCTTCGCCCAGCGCTACCCGAAGGTGGCGCGGCGCCTGGAACTGGCCCCCGGCGAATGCCCGGACCCCCACGTCGAACGGCTGCTGGAAGGCTTCGCCCTGCTCAGTGCGCGGCTGCATCGACGCCTTGACGACGACTACGCCGAATTCAGCGACGCCCTGCTGGAGCAGCTCTACCCCCTGGTACTGAGGCCCCTGCCCTCCTGCGCCATCGTGCAGTTCGAACCCGACCCGACCCAGGGCAGCCTTGCCGAAGGCTACCGCCTGCCCCGCGACACGCCGCTGTTCGTCACCACCCGCGACGGTGCCAGCGTGCACCTGCGCACCAGCGCCGAAGCCGTGCTCTGGCCGCTGCGCATCCGCGAGGCGACCCTGCTGGACGGCGATGCCGCCGTGGCCTTCTCCGGCCACCCGCGCGCACGCTCGGCCCTGCGCCTGACCCTGGAATGCCTGGGCGAATTCGACTGGTCGCAACTGCCGGTGCGCCACCTGCGGGTGCACCTGGCCGCCTCGCCGATGACCAACGCCACCCTCTACGACCTGCTCGGCGCCCACAGCCTCGGGGTGTGGAACGGCGCCCCGGACAGCCCGCTGCAGCCGGTGCCCGGTGAAATCGCCCCGGTGGGCTTCGCCGAGGACCAGGCTCTGCTGCCCGACGAAGACGGCCAGCACCCCGGCCTGCGCCTGCTGGCGGAGTACTTCGCCTTCCCCGACAAGTTCGCCTTCTTCGACCTGCCGCTGCTGCCACCGGCCGGCGGCGGGCGCGACTGCCAGGTGCTGATCGCCTTCGACCGCGCCCCGATGGGCCGGCCGCACCTGCAGGCCAGTGAACTGCGCCTGGGCTGCGCCCCGGCCATCAACCTGTTCCCGCGCACCTCCGAGCCCCTGCGTCCGGACGGCACCCGCAGCGAATACCGCCTGGTGGCCGACGCCCACCGCGAGAGCAGCGTGGAGATCCACAGCATCCGCAGCGTCCGCGCCGCCACGCCCCAGGGCGTGCGCCGCGTACCGGCCTACTACGGCCACAGCCACGCCGGCGCCGGCCTCTACTGGCACGCCCGGCGCGTCCAGGGGCTGAACCCGGCACGCCCCGGCAGCGACCTGCTGCTGAGTCTGGTGGACACCGCCTTCGACCCGCTGCACGACGCCCCCGAATACAGCCTCACCGCCGAGCTGCTGTGCACCAACCGGCACCTGGCCGAGAACCTGCCCGCCGGCACCCGCCTGGGCTTCGAGCGACCCGGCCCGGTGGCCCTGGCCAGCCTGCTGGCACCGCCCACGCCGCAGAGCCTGCCGCGCCTCGCCGGCCCTTCGCGCTGGCGCCTGGTGTCCCAGCTCAGCCTCAACCACCTGTCCCTGGTGGAAGGCCCCGAGGCCCTGGACGCCCTGCGCGAGCTGCTGCACCTGCACAACCTGCGGGACGAAGCCGGGCCACGACGCCAGGTGGACGGGCTCGTGGAACTCACCAGCGAACGGGTGGTGGCGCGAGTCGGCGACGACGCCTGGCGCGGCTGGCGCAACGGCCTGGAGGTGCGCATCCGCCTCGACCCGCAGCACTTCGCCGGCAGCAGCGCCGTGCTGTTTTCCGCCGTGCTGGCGCAGTTCTTCTCCCTCTACGCCACGCCCAACCGCTTCGTGCGCACGGTGCTGGTGGAACACGACAAGGAGGTGCGGACATGGCAGCCCCAGGCCGGCAAGCCCCTCAGCCTCTGAGCCAGCGCCTGCGCGACAGGCCCCAGGCCTTCGAATTCCTCCAGGCCCTGTTGCTGCTGGAGCGCGAGCGCCCCGATGCCACGCCACTGGGCCAGGGCAGCAGCCCGGATGACGAGGCCCTGCGCCTGCGCGGGCCGCTCACGCCGACCTTCGCCGCCAGCCAGGTGGAACGCCTGGAGGAAAAGCCGGGGCAGCCCCCTGTGCTGAGCACCGCCGTATTCGGCCTCGGCGGCCCCGACGGCCCGCTGCCCTACGCCTACCAGGAATGGCTGCAACAGCGTGCCCGCCACAAGGACCACGCCCCGGCCGAATTCCTCGACCTGTTCCAGAACCGCCTGCTCGCCCAGCTCTACCGTGTGCTGGGTCGGCATCGCCTGGCCCTCGGCTTCCAGCCGCCCGAGCAAGCCCCCGTGCATCCGCCGCTGCTGGCACTGGCCGGCCTGCTGCCGCGCAGCCTGCAGCAGCGCATGGACCTGCCGGACGCCACCATCACCGCCCGCGCCGCGCTGTTCAACGGCCCGCGCCGCTCCCTGGCCGGCTTCGCCGTGCTGGTGCGCCACCAGTTCGGCGTGGCGGTGGACTACGAGGCCTACCAGGGCGCCTGGCGGGAGATCCCCCCGGCCAGCCGCAGCCGCCTGCAACGCGGCGGTCGCAACCTCGGCCTGGGCCGCGACGCCATCGCCGGCACCCGGGTGTGGGACGAGCACGCCGGCATCCGCCTCACCCTCGGCCCGCTGGGCACCGAGCAGGCCAATGCCTACCTGCCCGGCGGCGAGCAGCACCGGCGTCTTGCCGACCTCGCCGGGCTCTACCTCGGCCCCGACCTGGACTGTCACCTGCGCCTGCTGGTGCGCCCCGGCGCGCCGTTGCGCCTGGACCGCCAGCAACCGCCACGCCTGCGCTGGAGCGGCGGGCTGCACCTGGCCGCCGCCAGCACCTTGCAACGCATCGACACCCACCTGCGGCACAGCGATGCCGGCCTGCCGTCCAAGGAGACGCCCTGATGGAACTCGCCGCGCTCATCGGCCGCCTCAACGCCGACAGCCGCCGCGCCCTGGAGCGGGCTGCCCAGCGTTGCCTGCAGCGCACCCACCACTACGTGGAGATCGAGCACCTGCTGCTGGAGCTGCTGGATATAGAAGGCGGCGACCTCGCCTGGCTGCTGCCGCGCTTCGGCCTGGAGCGCGACGCCGTCGCCACCGAGATCAACCGCGCCCTGGAGCTGTTCAAGGCCGGCAGCACCCGCACCCCCGCGCTCTCCGCCCAGACCATCGGCCTGCTGGAGGATGCCGTGGTGCAGGCCAGCGTGCAGGGCCAGGCGAGCATCCGCTCCGGCCTGCTGCTCGTGGCCCTGCTGGACCGCGACGAACGCCGCAGCCTGCTGCTCAACAGCGCCTCCTCGCTGCTGCGCATCCCCCGTGAAGCCCTCCGCGCCAACCTGCTGGAATGGACCCAGACCTCCCGCGAGCACACCGGCAGTCCCGGCCCGGCTGGCAAGGCCCGCCCCGCCCAGGAAGCGCCACAGGACAGCGTGCTCGACCAGTACACCCAGGACCTCACCGCAGACGCCCGCGCCGGGCGCATCGACCCCATCGTCGGACGCGACGGTGAGATCCGCCAGAGCATCGACATCCTCCTGCGCCGGCGGCAGAACAACCCGATCCTGGTGGGCGCCCCCGGCGTCGGCAAAACCGCCGTGGTCGAGGGCCTGGCCCTGCGCATCGCCGCCGGTGACGTGCCGCCGCCCCTGCAGAACGTCATCCTGCGGGTGCTCGACCTCGGCCTGCTGCAGGCCGGCGCCGGGGTCAAGGGCGAGTTCGAGCAGCGCCTCAAGGGCGTGATCGACGCCGTGCGCAACAGCGAGCAGCCGATCATCCTGTTCATCGACGAGGCCCACACCCTGATCGGCGCCGGCGGCAGCGAAGGCGGTAGCGACGCCGCCAACCTGCTCAAGCCGGCCCTGGCCCGAGGCGAGCTGCGCACCCTGGCCGCCACCACCTGGCTGGAATACAAGAAGTACTTCGAGAAAGACCCGGCCCTGGCCCGCCGCTTCCAACTGGTGCAGGTGGAAGAGCCCGACGAGGCCACCGCCGTGGAGATGCTGCGCGGCGTCGCCGCCAAGCTGGAGCAGCACCACGGCGTGCAGGTGCTCGACAGCGCCATCCACGACGCGGTCAAGCTCTCCCACCGCTACATCTCCGGCCGCCAATTGCCGGACAAGGCCATCAGCGTGCTCGACACCGCCTGCGCCCGGGTCTCCCTCGGCCAGCACGACGTGCCGCCGCCGCTGGAAAGCCTGCGCCACCGCCAGCAGGCCCTGGGCGAGGAACTGCAACGCCTGCGCCGGGAACAGGCCACCGGCCTCGACCACCGCGAACGCATCACCGCCCTGGAGCAGGAGTCCACCGGCAACCAGGCCGCCATCCGCGAACTGGAAACCCGCTGGGGTGAAGAGCGCGAAGCCGTGCGCGAACTGCTGGAGGCCCGCCGCGAACTGCTGGCCCTGAGCGAGAGCGCCGACGCCAGCCACCCCGACGAAGCCCTCGACGAGCGCATCGACCACCTCGCAGCCGAACTTACCCGGCTGGAGGCCGGCCTCGACGCCATCCGCCAGGACGACCCCCTGGTGCCCGAGCAGGTGGACTCACGCACCGTGGCCGCCGTGATCGCCGGCTGGACCGGCATCCCCATCGGCAAGATGCTCGCCGACGAAGCCTACGCCGTGCGCACCCTCGGCCAGCGCCTGGGCCAGCGGGTCATGGGCCAGGACAGCGCCCTGGGCACCATCGCCCAGCGCATCCAGGCCTACCGCGCCGGCCTCACCGACCCGGCCAAGCCGGTGGGCGTGTTCCTGCTGGTGGGCCCCACCGGCGTCGGCAAGACCGAAACCGCCTACGCCCTGGCCGACGCCCTCTACGGCGGCGAACGCAACCTCATCAGCATCAACCTCTCCGAGTACCAGGAGGCCCACACCGTCAGCCAGCTCAAGGGCGCCCCGCCCGGCTACGTCGGCTACGGCACCGGCGGCGTGCTCACCGAAGCGGTGCGCCGCCGGCCCTACTCCGTGGTGCTGCTGGACGAAATCGAAAAGGCCCACCCCGACGTGCTGGAAGCCTTCTACAACGTCTTCGACAAGGGCGTGATGGAAGACGGCACCGGCCTGGTGGTGGACTTCAAGAACACCGTGATGCTCGCCACCAGCAACGTCGGCGCCGAACTGGTGCTGGACACCCCCACCGACCAGCTCGGCAGCGACGCCTTCAACGAACGCCTGCGCAAGGTGCTGCTCCAGGCCTTCCGCCCCGCCTTCCTCGCCCGCATGACCGTCGTGCCCTACCGCCCGCTGGACGAAACCACGCTGGAAGGCATCGTCCTGGCCAAGCTGGAAAAGCTGCGGGAACGCTACAAGGCCGCCACCGGCAAACAGTTCGACTTCGACCCCGCCATCGTGAAAGCGGTGCTCGCCAAGTGCAGCGCAGCGGGCGCGCGGGATATCGAGAATGTGCTGATGGCGCAGGTGACGGGGAAGTTGGCGGAGTGGGTGTTGGAATAGAACGACAGGAAAAGGAATCAGGAAATGCTCGGCATACCTTCCAAGCACAAACTGTGGATCGCCACGCCCAAGAAGGACTGGTCAGGAGGCACCATGGTGTTCGTCTTCGGCCATTCCGTATGGGGTGTATCCGATGGTTTTTTCACGCTTCCGAAGGGGTCACAGGTCGGTTTCTACAGCGACGCGGGCGAAAACATGAATGCCCAGCGGGCCAAGGCCATGCTCTGGGATATCAACGACCTGGAGAAACCAGACCACATCATTGCGCAATACAAGCAGGTCCAGAACCTGAGTCTGCTGCCCGCACCGGAGCACCTGGGCGGTGTTCGCGCGGCATTCGAATATTCCAGCATCAAGGGCAACGCGATCCCTATCATCACGTCCAATACGAGCTACGGCGTCACGCTGAAGACGATCGTCGAGGACTTCCCGAACAAGTACATCATCTGGCTCGGGTGTCGAGGCATGCAGATCATCTGAAATCCCCCATCACTGCCTGGAGACCTGCATGAGGATCGCCAGCTTCAATATCGAGAAGAACGGGAAGTCCTCTCCGGACATCAAACAAGGCCAAGTCAGCACCTTCATCGATAACTGTTGCTCCAACCAGTTCTGGGACGTCGACCTCGTCTTCATTTGTGAGATGCACTCCGCCCAGTTGGAGAACTATGTCCTCGCGCTGAGCAGCATGTATCCGACCTACAAGACCATCGGATTCCATGGAGGCCACTCGAACGGGTACATCGTGATGGCCAAGGAAAGCCAGAACATCGTGGTCGACAGCCAAGGACACCTCTTTGCCTTGAACAGGGACCTCATCGCCGTAGAGGCAACCGGCTGCAGTGGATACACCGGCTACGTGATCCTGGCGCACTTCAAGTCAGGCCAGAACAACATCACCAAATCGCAACTCCAGAGCTGCACTGGAATGGGGGGCAACTGGGTAGTTACGGGGGACATCAATTACGACTACAGCAAGTTCGGCCAGCTTGGTATTGCCGGGAGCGCCCATGAGTGCTGGAACGGGCAAGCCACTCAGGCGAAGGGCGGCATCCTCGATTGGGTATTGGCATCCACAAGCGTGACAGTCACCCCCCTCGACATCACTGGATTGGCAGGCACATTCGATATGTCAGGCCCAGACCATCGCCCGATCGTGTTTGACGTCACGGCCTGATGGCAGGTGATAGGACCGGAGAACCCTCAGTCAAAGGAGTGACAGCATGCCAACCAGGCTCATCATCGGTGCAGGGACCTCCGCAGCGGTCTTCCTGCAAACCATGGACACCGAATACGACACCGTCGTGGTCGGCGAGGACGGCCTCTGGGCCAAGCTGCCGGACCACCCCATGGGGCAGCCGTCCCACCTGCTGCACCTGCCGGGCACGCCTGTTCCCAGGGTCGGCATCGCCAATGGCGAGCAGGACCTGCAGGGATTCCTGGCCTCCGCCACCTATCAGGACCAGGTCTCCAGAATCGTCTCCGGGCATCGCTACGGCTACCAGCCCACGCGCCGTATCCGGCGGATCAGCCGCTCGCTGTCACAGCCAGGCAAGTTCGTCGCCTGGTTCAACCAGGACGCCGCGCTGATCGTCAACCAGGTCATCATCGCCACCGGCATCGGCCCCCAGAAGGGGCCACCCACGATAGAGGGCGTGCCCTCGCAGGATCTGGCGTTCACCCCGATCATCGAAGGCATCCAGTTCCTGGAGAACGAGGATGAGCGAACACCACGGATCGACCGGGCGATCTACGGCGGCGGGGCAACGTCTGCCTGGGTGGCGGCACTGGCCATGCAGACGTCGGAGCGCATGGGCTGGTTCGCCCGCAGCGGGGGCACCGAGTTCAGCGGCTCCGTCCTGCCCGGCAACCGCAATGCGCTGGTCATCAAGGCTTGTGAAGATCTGAACCTGAAAGCCCTGGAGAACATCGAGAAGATCGAGGTCGTCGGGACCAGACTCCGCATCCACGTGACCGGAAAGGACTACTGCTACCTCGCCGATCAGTTCATCTATTCCCTGGGGGGCGACGACCACACTGCCGCCAGCTCGATCTACGCCATGCTCGACGCGAACATCCGGGACACGCTGGTCCCCTACAAGGACATCAACGGCGCCCTGGGCCGGATCGGAGACGGCACGCTCGCCTGGACCACACCTGAGGATGGGCAAACCCAGAACCGGGTCATGATCGTCGGCGCCGCCACCTACAACTTCACCAAACCCAACACCCGGAAGCAGTCCGCCCCCATGGGCGACCTGCCCTGGAATGCCCAGGTCGCGGACGGTGTCGCAGTGGTCACCGCCTCCATCTCCGCGCTCAACACCTTCATCCCGATCAAGCAGCGCATGGGAAACAAAGGCGGGGATGGCTGGTACGACGTGGACATCACCGAGAACTTCACCAACCTGAACATCGCGGACCGGAACCAGCTGGCGGTTCTCTTCACGCTCATGTTCGACGAGTGGCATGCGGGTGCTATCGAGCTTCTGGTGAACAGAGTCATCGCGGAGCGCAGCAAGAAGGAACAGATAGCCCGAAATTCTCACGAAGTGTTCGGCATTGACCTGGGAACGCTCTTCGCCCTGGTGAAGGAGGTTGACCCCAGCCTTGAAAACCATGAGATCAGCTTCCGCTGCAGGTTGGTCGGGCTCACCGTATGACACTCCCCAGCCCATCTTGGAAAGCGGCACGACCAACACATTCCAAGGGGGTGAATATGAATGAATTTTCATGGAAAAAGCCCACTCGGCACGAAGCAGAATAGGGTTCCGAAACGAGCTTTAAAGGGATCTGAGCTTGAAAATACTCAACTGGAACACAAAACTCTGCGTGCAAAGCCAGGCCGATGTAATCGAGTGCTTCATCAAGGAAAAGAAGCCCGATGTCATCCTGCTTCAGGAAGTTGGCAGTGGCTCCGCTATCAGCAATTACCTGGACAATCTCGCCATCCAGGACTCCAGTAACTGGGCCGTCCTTACCGAGCCAGAAGGATACGGCGGCAAGAACTACTACGTTGTTTTCCGCAAGAAGCACATCACGTCCATTCCCAATAGCCTTACCCGCTTCAATCCCCAAATGGACCCTTCTTCGACCAAGCTCTATCAGTGGTCAGACCTGCTCTTTGGCCCTGTCAATGGCCGCAGCCCCGTTTATGCCGACGTTGAGTACAAAGGCCGAAAGTACCGAATTGCAAACTGGCATGCGCCTATAAAAAGACCCACTTACGGTGAACTTTCCCGCAACCTCAGTGGTGGCAACAATCTTGAGGCGCTCCTCGGCGTTGACTCTTCGCTGGCATTCGACCCCATGCGGAATGCCCGGCGCACGATCCTCGCGGGCGACCTCAACATCCACCAGTCGGTACTGGATTTCGATTGGCAGTACGAACTGGCCGGTTCGGACGACATGGATGAGGATGACGACAGCGATGACTACAGCTACACCGCCAAGAAGCGCAAGAAAATAACAAAAAGCCCCACCCGAAAAAGCAAGTCCAGGGGCATCACCAAACAGAAAAAGATGCCGGTACGCGAAAAGAAGGAATACATGAGGAACGAAACGCTATTTCACGACTACACATCCATCTCACCCACCTATACGAAGAGTCTTGAACATATTCTGTTCTCCTTCGATTCCGCCTTTGACCTGCACATCATGAGCCCAGGCGAAACTCAGACGATAAATGCCGAAGACGTCACCAACCTCAGCGACCACACGCTCATGTTCGTCAAGTTGACCGGAGCCTGACGCGAACCGCTGAAAGAGAGCCTGCCCACATGATCCCGATGGGGTGCTGAGCCGGGATATCACCAACGTCCGGCCTCTCTGCCCACCCTGCAACGGCGCGAGAAACGGCAACCCTCATCTCTACTGACCGCAAGGACGACAGGACACGCGATGACCCGAGCCACGGACTCCAACACCAGCCTCTCGCTCAACGCTGGCAGCCTTACCGATCTCTACCCCGAGGCAGCTTCAGGACGTGAAGCCTTGGGGCAGCTCGACGAACTCGTCCTGCTCGGCAACAGCGCCACTGCCCTCACCCTCCCCGACGCCATCGCCACCCACCTCACCCTCACCCTCCACAACGACGCCAACCAGCGCCCCCTCGACGCCCTGGCCGCAGAAATCCGCCAGCTCCCCGCCGATGCCACCGCCGACCGCTACCAGGTGGTGCTACGCCCCTGGCTCTGGTGGCTGACGTTGGCCAGCAACAACCGGGTGTTCCAGAACCTGTCCACCAGCGACATCGTCACCACGATTTTCAAGGCCCATGGCTTCACCGATTTCAAGCTGTCGCTCTCCGGCAGCTACGAGCCGCGCGAGTATTGCGTGCAGTACGGGGAGACGGATTTCGCCTTCGTTTCGCGGCTGCTGGAGGAGGAAGGCATCTTCTGGTTCTTCACCCACGAGGATGGCAAGCACACGCTGGTGCTGGGCGACAGCAGCGATGCCTTCGTGCCGATCCCCAACGGGCCGAAGGTGCCCTACCTGGGCCAGGGCATCGGCGTGCGTGAGCTGCATGGCATCCGTTCGGCACAGTACAGCGTGCAGGCGGTGAGCGGGGTGTACAGCGCCACGGACTACGCCTTCACCACCCCCACCACCTCGCTCTACAGCAAGGCCGAGGCGGTGGCCGGGCCGCTGTCGATGTACGAGCACCCGGGCGGCTACATCGCCAAGGCGCGGGGCGATGCCTTGACCAAGCAGCGCGTGGACGGGCTGCGCAGCCAGGAGAAGCGCCTGATCGGCGAGAGCGACTGCCGCTGGCTGGTGCCCGGCCACTGGTTCACCCTCACCGGGCATGACGACGCCAGCCTCAATATCGACTGGGTGGTGACTGCCGTCACCCACGACGCCAGCCACGAGCACTACCGCAACCGCTTCGAAGCCATCCCCAAGGCCACTGCCTACCGCCCGCCCCGGCTCACGCCCAAGCCACGCATGCACACCCAGACCGCGCAGGTGGTGGGCAAGGCCGGCGAGGAGATCTGGACCGACCAGTACGGCCGCATCAAGATCCAGTTCCCCTGGGATCGCGACGGCAAGAACGACGAAACCTCGTCCTGCTGGGTGCGCGTGGTGCTGCCCTGGAGCGGCAAGGGCTTCGGCATGCAGTTCATCCCGCGTATCGGCCAGGAAGTGATCGTCACCTTCATCGACGGCGACCCAGACCGCCCGCTGGTCACCGGCTGCGTCTACAACGGCGACAACACCCTGCCCTACGCCCTGCCGGACAACCAGACCCAGTCCGGCATCAAGACCAACTCCTCCAAGGGCGGCGGCGGTTTCAACGAGCTTCGTTTCGAGGACAAGAAGGACGCCGAGGAGGTCTTCCTCCAGGCGCAGAAGGACATGAAGGTCAACGTGCTCAACGACAGCACCGCCACCATCGGCCACGACGAGACCCTCACGGTGCAGAACGCCCGCACCCGTACGGTGAAGGAAGGCGACGAGACCATCACCCTGGAGAAGGGCAAGCGCACGGTGACCATCCAGACCGGCAGCGACACCCTCGACGTGAAGGACAGCCGCACCGTCAGCGTCGGCGCCGACCAGACCCACAGCACCGGCGGCAACTACAGCCACAAGGTGAGCGGCAACTACGAACTGACCGTGGACGGCAACCTCACCATCAAGGTGACCGGCACCCTCACCCTGCAGAGCAGCGGCGACTTCACCGCCAAGAGCGACAAGAACCTCACCACCCAGGCCGGCATGGCGCTCACCGACAAGGCCGGCACCTCGCTCACCAACCAGGCCGGCACCTCCCTGGACAACAAGGCCGGTACCACCCTGACCAACGACGCCGGCGTCAGCCTCACCAACAAGGCCGCTGCCGAACAGACCGTGGACGGCGGCGGCATGCTGACCATCAAGGGCGGTCTGGTGAAGGTGAACTGAGAGGGTGTCTACAAAATGGCTGCACTTGGCAATACTGCGTTGAAAACGATCTCGAAATGCTCATTTACAGCACGTAAACTCCGCTTTCTCGATCATTTTCGCCTTGTCTTGCCTTCGTTCGCCTATCTTGTAAACACCCTCTGAGGCGTCCATGGCCAACGGCAATCTCGACCTTACCCGTGGCGATAGCCGCCTCCAGGGCTGCCTGGAAGATGGCGCCCTCGACGGCCCGGTACGCATCCAGGAAGCCGGCCGCCCCCAGGCCCAGCTCCTCTATGCCAACGGCGTACTGCACGGCACCAGCACCCTCTACCACCCCAACGGCCAGGTGTCGGCGCTGCTGCCCTACATGGACGGTCGCCTGCAGGGCGTGGCCCAGTACTTCGCAGCCGAAGGCGGGCTGCAACGCAAGGTCGGCTACCGCCAGGGGCTGATGCACGGCGAAGCCAGCAGCTACTACCCGGACGGCAGCCTGGCCGAACTGGAGCAGTACCGCGACGGCGTGCGCGACGGCCTCTACCAGCGCTTCCACGGCAACGGCCAGCTGGCCCAGCGCAGCCGCTACCTCAACGGCAAGCCGCTGGACGAAGGCCAGGGCTTCGCCGAGGACGGCCGGCCGCTGGACGCCGAGGGCAAGCCGATCTCGCGGCTGCGCTGGTGGTGGAGGCGCTGGAGCGAATCGAGCGAGGTCTGATCCGACCCTGAGCGATACCTAGGGGATCAGCATCTGCATCTGGCCCGGCATGGCGACCTTGATCACCCCCGCCCAGTTGCACATCAGCACGCAGTTGGCATCCAGCGAAGGCATGTTGCCCAGCAGCATCGTCGGCGCCCCCGGTATCCAGGGTGAAGCCGTGGCGGGGATGCACGGCATCGGCGTCAGCGCGCCCAGTGCGGCAGCGGTGGCGGCGGCCACCATGGGGTTGGCGAGGCTCTGGCACATGCCGAAGGGCATGATGTTCACCAGCGGGATGTGATCCATGATGTTCGCCGCCGGCATGTTGTTGGTGAGCGTCCGGTTGACCGGCAGCACGTTCAGCACCGACGGCGCCACCCCGAAACTGCATTGCAGCGTCGCCCCGCTGCACACCTGCGGACATCCCATCGCACCCCCTCCTTTTGCTGGTCGGCAGTGACTCTAGACCAGCGTCCCGCCCTCCACCAGCGTCCCCATGCCGCTTTTTCGCCGACAAACCGGCGCAGCATTCCGTATCGCAAAATACGATACAGAATCTGGATCAAGACACCTCCCGCGCGCCCAGCCCAACGACCAAAAACCTCGCCCCAGAGCGTCAGCCCACGCTCAAAGCCCAGGAAAAACGCAGCATGCAAGGCTCAGGCATTGGAGCCGGCCATTTGCAAAGCGATACACGACCTCTACGCGATACATATTTTTATGTTTGATATTTGATTTCGTATCATTTAAAAAGAGCGCCATGGCCCTCCCACGAACCCTGCATGGCTGGAGAACGGCATGTACGCACAATTGGTAGAAACCGGCGCCAAGCGCGTGAAGGCGCTGGACGAGATGTCGCCCGAGGAACGCGCCTTCCAGGAGCGGATCGACGCCGAGATCAAGATCGAACCGAAGAACTGGATGCCCGACGGCTACCGCCAGACGCTGATCCGGCAGATTTCCCAGCACGCCCACTCCGAGATCGTCGGCATGCTGCCGGAAGGCAACTGGGTCACCCGCGCGCCGACCCTCAAGCGCAAGCTGCAGCTGATGGCCAAGATCCAGGACGAGGCCGGCCACGGCCTGTACCTCTACAGCGCCATGGAGACCCTCGGCGCCTGCCGCGACGAGGAGGTCGCCAAGCTGCACGCCGGCAAGGTGAAGTACTCCAGCATCTTCAACTACCCCACGCTGAACTGGGCCGACATGGGCGCCATCGGCTGGCTGGTGGACGGCGCCGCGATCGTCAACCAGGTGGTGCTGCAGCGCACCTCCTACGGCCCCTACTCCCGCGCCATGGTGCGCATCTGCAAGGAAGAGTCCTTCCACCAGCGCCAGGGCTACGAAATCCTCCTGCACATGATGCGCCACGGTAACCAGGCCCAGCGGGACATGGTCCAGGACGCCATCAACCGCCTCTGGTGGCCGGCACTGATGATGTTCGGCCCGAGCGATGCCGACTCCCCCAACAGCGCCCAGTCCATGGCCTGGAAGATCAAACGCCAGAGCAACGACGAGCTGCGCCAGCGCTTCATCGACCAGACCGTGCCGCAGCTGGAGTTCCTCGGCTGCACCGCCCCCGACCAGGACCTGAAGTGGAACGAAGCGCGCGGCCACTACGACTTCGGCGAAATCGACTGGAGCGAGTTCTACGAAGTGCTCAAGGGCAACGGCCCCTGCAACCACGAACGCCTCGCCACCCGCCGCAAGGCCATCGAGGACGGTGCCTGGGTGCGCGAAGCCGCCGTGGCCCATGCCCGCAAGCAGCGTGAACGCAGCGCCGCCTGACCTGACGACAAGAAGGGCGCCGGCACGACCCGGCCCCATGAGGAGATAGCCCCATGACTGAGTGGACCCTTTTCGAAGTTTTCGTGCGCAGCAAGCACGGCCTCAACCACAAGCATGTCGGCAGCGTGCACGCCGCCGACGCCCGCATGGCCATCGACAACGCCCGCGAGCTGTACACCCGCCGCAACGAGGGCGTGAGCCTGTGGGTGGTGCCCTCCGCACTGATCACCGCCTCCGCCCCGGACGAGAAGGAGCCGCTGTTCGACCCGTCCCAGGACAAGGTCTACCGCCACGCCAGCTTCTACGAGCTGCCGGCCGAAGTCGGCCACATGTGAGGCGCCTGCCATGACTGCCAAGCACGATCTCATCGACCTCCTGCTGCGCCTCGGCGACAGCGCCCTGATCCAGGGCCAGCGCCTGTGCGAGTGGTGCGGCCGGGCCCCGGCCCTGGAAGAAGAACTGGCGCTGATGAACGTCGGCCTCGACCTGGTGGGCCAGGCCCGCAACTGGCTGGACTACGCCGCCGAGCTGCTGGACGACGGCCGCGACGCCGACCACCTGGCCTACCGCCGGGACGAACGCGCCTACCGCAACCTGCTTCTGGTGGAGCAGCCCAACGGCGACTTCGCCGTCACCATGACCAAGCAGTTCCTCTTTGATGCCTGGCACTTCCAGGTGCTGCATGGCCTCTCCACCTCCGCTGACGAACGGGTCGCCGGCATCGCCGCCAAGGCGCTGAAGGAAGTCACCTACCACCTGCGCCGCTCCAGCGAATGGGTACAGCGCCTGGGCGACGGCACCGAGGAAAGCCACCGGCGCATGCTCGCTGCCGTGAGCGCGCTGTGGCGCTTCAGCGTCGAGCTGGTGAATGCCGACGAGGTGGAGCAGCGCCTGTTCGAGGCCGGCCTCGTCCCCGACCCGCAGCAGGTCGCGGCCGGCTGGCAGGCCAAGGTCGCCGACGTGTTCGCCCGCGCCACCCTGCCGCTGCCGGCGCCGGCCAGCCCCTTCTACCTCTCCGGTCGCAAGGGCCTGCACACCGAGCACCTGGGCCTGCTGCTGGCCGAGATGCAGTTCCTCCAGCGGGCCTACCCCGATGCGAGCTGGTGAGCTGATCGCCAGCGACCGCGCGCCCCTCGGCGCCGGCGACGTCACCCGTGCCTGGCAAGTGCTGGATGCGGTGATGGACCCGGAAGTCCCGGTGGTCAGCGTGGTCGACCTCGGCATCGTGCGGGCGCTGGAGCGCGACGGCGGCCGGCTGCACGTGGTGGTCACGCCCACCTACTCCGGCTGCCCGGCCACCGAGGTCATCGAGCGGGACATCGAGCAGGCGCTGCTGCAGGCGGGCTTCGTCCCGCGCCTGGAGCGCCGCCTGACGCCCGCCTGGACCACCGACTGGATCAGCACCGAAGGCCGCGAACGGCTGCGCGCCTACGGCATCGCCCCACCCGAGGGCAGCGCCAGCAAGCGCAGTCTGCTCGGGGAGGCGCCGGAGATCCGCTGCCCGCAATGCGGCAGCGCCCACACCGAACAGCTCAGCGAATTCGGCTCCACCGCCTGCAAGGCCCTGCACCGCTGCCGGGACTGCCTGGAGCCGTTCGATTACTTCAAGTGCATCTAGGCGGGCGAGCACGAACGGCGGCGCTCGCCTTCGTCCCCCGCGCGGCCAAGCCGCAGGAGAGAACATGAGCCAATTCCATAGCCTGACCATCAAGGACGTGCGCCCGGAAACCCGCGACGCCGTGTCCATCGCCTTCGACATCCCCGAGAACCTGGCCGAGGCCTTCCACTTCACCCAGGGCCAGTACCTGGTGCTGCGCACCGAGCTGGATGGCGAGGAGGTACGCCGCTCCTACTCCATCTGCACCGGCACCAGCGACGGCGAACTGCGCGTGGCCATCAAGCGCGTGGCCGGCGGGCGCTTCTCCACCTTCGCCAACGAGCGCCTGCAACCCGGCCAGCGCCTGGACGTGATGCCGCCGGACGGGCGCTTCTTCGTGCCCCTCGACCCGGCTCGCCACGGCCAGTACCTCGCCGTGGCCGCCGGCAGCGGCATCACGCCGATCCTGTCGATCATCAAGACCACCCTCGAGCGCGAGCCCCACAGCCGCTTCACCCTGCTCTACGGCAACCGCTCCAGCGCCTCCGCGCTGTTCCGCGAACAGCTGGAGGATCTGAAGAACCGCTTCCTCCAGCGCCTCAACCTGATCTTCGTGTTCAGCCGCGAGCAGCAGGACGTGGACCTCTACAACGGCCGCATCGACGCCGACAAATGCGGCCAGCTGTTCGCCCGCTGGATCGACGTGAAAGCCCTGGATGCCGCCTTCATCTGCGGCCCGCAGGCCATGACCGAGACCGTCCGCGACCAGTTGCAGGGCCACGGCCTGGCCGCCGAACGCATCCATTTCGAACTCTTCGCCTCCGAGGGCGCCGCCGCCCGCCGCGAGGCCCGCGAAGCCGCCCGCGCCGCCGACAGCGCCAGCAGCCAGGTCACCGTCATCAGCGACGGCCGCGCCCTGAGCTTCGACCTGCCGCGCAACACCCGCAGCGTGCTCGACGCCGGCAACGCCCAGGGCCTGGAACTGCCCTACTCCTGCAAGGCCGGGGTGTGCTCCACCTGCAAGTGCAAGGTCATCGAAGGCGAGGTGGAGATGGACAGCAACTTCGCCCTGGAGGACTACGAAGTGGCCGCCGGCTACGTGCTCTCGTGCCAGTCCTACCCGGTCAGCGACAGGGTCGTCCTCGACTTCGACCAGCCCTGAACCGACTCGCTCCGCAGGGTGGGCTTCGTCCCCAGCGCCCTCGGACAGCTCCGTAGGGTGGGCTTCAGCCCACCACGTCCCGTGCATCCATCGGTGGGCTGAAGCCCACCCTACGAGGAGACAGCTCCACTCGCTTCACCTGCGTTGCACCGCCTCTACAACCACAACAAGAGAGAGCACCCATGACCCCGCACGACCTCGAACGCATCCGACAGCACCCGGATTTCATCCAGTTGGTCCGGCGCAAGCAGCGCCTGACCTGGTCCCTCACCGGCGCCATGCTGGTCATCTACTACGGCTTCGTGCTGCTGGTGGCCTTCGCCCCCGGCGTGCTCGGCCAGTCCCTCAGTGGCGGCGTCACCAGCGTCGGCATGCTGGTGGGCGTCGGCGTGATCCTGCTGTCGTTCGCCCTCACCGGCATCTACGTCTCGAAGACCAACAGCGTCATCGACCCGCTCAACGACAAGGTCAAAGAGGTGCTCGCCCCATGAAAGCGCTCGCCTCCCTGCTGCTCGGCGCCGGCCTGCTGGCCTCGCCGCTGGCGTTCGCCGCCGATGCCGGCCGCCCGCTGAACTGGACGGCCATCTACATGTTCCTGGCCTTCGTGGTGTTCACACTCGGCATCACCCGCTGGGCCGCCCTGCGCACCCGCTCCACCGCCGATTTCTACACCGCCGGCGGTGGCCTCACCGGCTTCCAGAACGGGCTGGCGATCGCCGGCGACATGATCAGCGCGGCGTCCTTCCTCGGTATCTCCGCGATGATGTTCATGAACGGCTACGACGGCCTGCTCTACGCCCTGGGCGTGCTCGCCGGCTGGCCGATCATCC
The DNA here is from genome assembly GCF_032621675.1 of Pseudomonas sp. zfem003. Classification (NCBI taxonomy): domain Bacteria; kingdom Pseudomonadati; phylum Pseudomonadota; class Gammaproteobacteria; order Pseudomonadales; family Pseudomonadaceae; genus Pseudomonas; species Pseudomonas sp. zfem003. Next base: position 419,749 of record NZ_JAVYJG010000001.1, read on the forward strand.
TCTTCCTGATCGCCGAACGCCTGCGCAACCTGGGCAAGTTCACCTTCGCCGACGTGGTCTCCTACCGCCTGGAACAGAGCCCGATCCGCATCACCGCCGCCTTCGGCACCCTCACCGTGGCGCTGATGTACCTGGTGGCGCAGATGGTCGGTGCCGGCAAGCTGATCGAGCTGCTGTTCGGCCTCAGCTACCTGCAGGCGGTGCTGCTGGTGGGCGTGCTGATGGTCTGCTACGTCACCTTCGGCGGCATGCTGGCCACCACCTGGGTGCAGATCATCAAGGCCGTGCTGCTGCTCTCCGGCACCAGCTTCATGGCCTTCATGGTGCTCCGGCATTTCGGCTTCAGCACCGAGGCGATGTTCGCCGCCGCCACCGAGGTGCACGCCAAGGGCACCGCGATCATGGCGCCGGGCGGGCTGCTGTCGAACCCCGTCGACGCCATCTCCCTGGGGCTCGGCATGATGTTCGGCACCGCCGGCCTGCCGCACATCCTCATGCGCTTCTTCACCGTCAGCGACGCCCGTGAAGCGCGCAAGAGCGTGTTCTACGCCACCGGCTTCATCGGCTACTTCTACCTGCTGCTGATCGTGGTGGGCTTCGGCTCCATCGTCATGGTCGGCACCAACCCCGAGTTCCGCGACGCGGCCGGCGCCATCATCGGCGGCGGCAACATGGTGGCGGTGCACCTGTCCCACGCGGTGGGCGGCAGCCTGTTCCTCGGCTTCATCTCCGCCGTGGCCTTCGCCACCATCCTCGCGGTGGTGGCCGGGCTGGCGCTCTCCGGCGCCTCCGCCGTGTCCCACGACCTGTATGCCTGCGTGGTGCGCAAGGGCAAGGCCAGCGAGCGCGAGGAAATGCGCGTCTCGCGCATCGCCACCCTCGGCATCGGCGTGCTGGCGGTGATCCTCGGGCTGCTCTTCGAGTCGCAGAACATCGCCTTCCTCTCCGGCCTGGTGCTGGCCATCGCCGCCTCGGTCAACTTCCCGGTGCTGTTCCTCTCCATGTTCTGGAAGGGCCTGACCACCCGTGGAGCGGTCGCCGGCAGCGTCGCCGGGCTGCTCTCGGCCATCGTCCTGCTGGTGCTCAGCCCGGCGGTGTGGGTCAACGTGCTGCACCACGAATCGCCGCTGTTCCCCTACTCCAACCCGGCGCTGTTCTCCATGGGCCTGGCCTTCTTCAGTGCCTGGGCGTTCTCGGTGACGGATGCCTCCGAGCGCGCCCGGCAGGAACGCGGCCGCTACCTCGCGCAGTTCATCCGCTCCATGACCGGCATCGGCGCCGCCGCTGCCAGCCGCCACTGAACCCACGGATTGACGGACACAACAACAATGAAACGCCTCAACCGGACCACACCGCTGCTCGCCACCCTGGCCCTGCCCCTGGCCACCCCGGCCCTGGCCGGCTTCGTCGACGACAGCAAGGCCAGCCTGGAGCTGCGCAACCACTACATCAACCGGGACTTCTGCCAGCACGGTGCGGCCCAGTCCAAGGCCGAGGAATGGGCCCAGGGCTTCACCGCGCGCATCGAATCCGGCTTCACCGAAGGCACCGTCGGCGTCGGCCTCGACGCCATCGGCCAACTGGGCGTCAAGCTGGATTCCAGCCGCGACCGGCGCGGCACCGGCCTGCTGCCCTTCGGCCCCACGAGCAAGGAGCCAGTGGACGACTACAGCGAACTGGGGCTGACCGCCAAGCTGCGCGTCTCCAAAAGCGTGCTGCGCCTGGGCACCCTGCAACCGCTGCTGCCGGTGGCCACCTACAACGACACCCGCCTGCTTTCTTCCACCTTCCAGGGCGGGATGCTGACCAGCCAGGAGCTGGACGGCCTGACCTTCAACGGCGGCCGCCTGACCCGCGCCAACCTGCGCGATTCCTCCGGCCGCGATGACATCGGCTACGGCGCCGCCACCAGCGACGCCTTCGACTTTGCCGGCGGCACCTACGCCATCAACCCGCAGCTGGCGGCCAGCTACTACTACGGCAAGCTCGACGGCATCTACCGCCAGCAGTTCGCCGGCCTGGTGCACACCCTGCCACTGCCGGGCGGCTTCAGCCTGAAGAGCGACCTGCGCTACTTCGACAGCCGGGGCGATGGTGCCGAACGCGCCGGGCGCATCGACAACCGCAACCTCAACGGCCTGTTCAGCCTCAGCCAGGGCGGCCACCGCCTCAGCGCGGCGTTCCAGCGCATGTCCGGCAGCAGCGCCTTCCCCTTCCTCAACGGCGGCGACCCCTACGTGGTGAACCTGGTGACCTACAACACCTTCACCCGCGCCGAGGAAGACGCCTGGCAGCTGCGCTACGACTACGACTTCGCCGCCCTCGGCGTCCCCGGCCTGACCTTCATGACCCGCTACGTCGACGGCCGCAACGTCAAGACCACCGGCGGTGATCGCGGCGAGGAGTGGGAACGCGACACCGACATCGCCTACGTCATCCAGAGCGGCGCCCTCAAGGGTGTCAGCCTGCGCTGGCGCAACGTCACCTTCCGCTCCGGCAACGGCCTGACCACCGACCTGGACGAGAACCGCCTGATCCTCGGCTACACCCTGGCCCTCTGGTAGCGCCACCCACGAGCCCCAGCCGGCACCCGGGGTGCCGGCCTTTTTCACGGAGAATCCCCATGAGCAACGCCCCCACCCTGCAGAGCTTCATCGGCGGCCGCTGGATCGGCCAACACGGTGCCCAGGTGCTGCGCAGCGCCCTCAACGGGCAACCGCTGTTCCGCACCCATGAAGAAACGCCGGACTTCGCCGAAGCCGTGGACTTCGGCCGCACCCGCGGCGTCCCGGCGCTCATGGCCCTGGACTTCCAGCAGCGCGCCGCGCGCCTCAAGGCCCTGGCGCTGTACCTCAACGAGCGCAAGGAGCAGCTCTACGCCCTCTCCCACCACAGCGGCGCCACCCGCGCCGACAGCTGGATCGACATCGAGGGCGGCACCGGCACCCTGTTCGCCTATGCCGGCGTCGGCGCCCGCGAACTGCCCTCCGGCAACCTCGTCCACGAAGGCCCGGCCCTGCCCCTGGGCAAGCAGAACCAGTTCGCCGGCACCCACATCCTGGTGCCGCGCGGCGGCGTGGCGGTGCACATCAACGCCTTCAACTTCCCCATCTGGGGGATGCTGGAAAAGTTCGCCCCCACCTTCCTCGCCGGCATGCCCTGCATCGTCAAGCCGGCCAGCGCCACCAGCTACCTGACCGAAGCCACGGTGCGCCTGATGCACGAGTCCGGCCTGCTGCCCGAAGGCAGCCTGCAACTGGTGATCGGCAGCACCGGCGACCTGCTGGACCGCCTCCAGGGCCAGGACGTGGTGACCTTCACCGGCTCCGCCGACACCGCCGCCAAGCTGCGGGTCAACGCCAACCTGGTGCGCCACTCCATCCCCTTCAATGCCGAGGCGGACTCGCTGAACTGCGCCATCCTCGCCCCGGAGATCACCCCGGACGACCCGGAGTTTGACCTCTTCGTCAAGGAAGTGGCCCGCGAGATGACCGTCAAGGCCGGGCAGAAGTGCACCGCCATCCGCCGTGCCATCGTCCCGGCGAGGCATATCGACGCCGTGGCCGAGCGCCTGCGCGAGCGCCTGGCCAAGGTGGTGGTGGGCGACCCGTCGGTGGAGGACGTGAAGATGGGCGCCCTGGCCTCCCATGCCCAGCAAGCGGACGTCGCCGAGCGGGTGAATGCCCTGCTGGCCGGCAGCGAGCTGCTGTTCGGCGCCCGGGACGGCTTCGCCCCCCGTGGCGAGGGCGCGGCCGAAGGCGCCTTCTTCGCCCCCACCCTGCTGCGCGCCCGCGACCCGCATGCCGAAGGCGGCGCCCACGACATCGAGGCCTTCGGCCCGGTGAGCACCCTGATGGCCTACGAGGACCTGGACGAAGCCGTCGCCCTCGCCGCCCGTGGCAAGGGCAGCCTGGTGGCCAGCCTGGTCACCAAGGACCCGGCCGTGGCCGCCCGCGTGGTGCCGGTGATGGGCGCCCTGCACGGCCGCGTGCACATCCTCGACCGCGAGGCCGCCGCCGAATCCACCGGCCACGGCTCACCGCTGCCGATGCTCAAGCACGGCGGCCCCGGCCGCGCCGGCGGTGGTGAGGAACTGGGCGGCCTGCGTGCCGTGAAGCACTACCTGCAGCGCACCGCCGTGCAGGGCTCGCCGAGCATGCTGGCCGCCGTCACCCGCGAGCACGTGCGCGGCGCCCGGGTGATCGAGACCGAGGTGCACCCGTTCCGCCGCTGGTTCGACGAGCTGCAGATCGGCGAGTCGCTGCTGACCCACCGCCGCACCGTGACCGAGGCGGACATCGTCAACTTCGGTTGCCTCTCGGGCGACCACTTCTACATGCACTTCGACGAGCTGGCGGCCAGGGACTCCCAGTTCGGCAAGCGCATCGCCCATGGCTACTTCGTGCTCTCCGCCGCCGCCGGCCTGTTCGTCTCCCCCGCCCCCGGCCCGGTGCTGGCCAACTACGGCCTGGACACCCTGCGCTTCATCAACCCGGTGGGCATCGGCGACACCCTCCAGGCGCGCCTGACCTGCAAGCGCAAGATCGACCAGGGCAAGAAGAGCCCAAAAGGCGAACCCCAGGGCGTGGTCGCCTGGGACGTGGAAGTCACCAACCAGCACGGCGAGCTGGTGGCCAGCTACGACATCCTCACCCTGGTGCTCAAGCGCCCGGAAGGCGCCTGATCAGCCTCGATTCTCCGTGAGCGATTCGACCGGCCTTGTGGCCGGTCTTTTTTTTGGCTGGGCTCCAGCGCCGTTGTTAGGCAGTCAAGTCGATTACGGACTCCGTCTCGCCTTCCCGGGCGAGCCCATTTGACGAAGACAAGCCCTGGGATCGCAGACCAGGGATCGGGACCGGAACGATGCGGTTCGCGAGCTCACCACCGGGGGCTCATGCGAATCGCGTCATCTGCATCTCCCGCAGACGGCTGAGGGTACGGCGGAAGGGGAAGGCCAACCCGCCCTCGGTGTAGAGCGCCTCCAGCGGCACGGCAGCCTCCAGGTAGAGCGGCACCCGGCGGTCGTAGCACTCGTCCACCAGGGCGATGAAGCGGCGTACACCGTCGTCCTTGGGCGACAGGCGCGGCAGCTGGCGGTCGCCGGCGGCGACCTTCTCGGCGGCGTCCTCGGTGCCACGGGCGATGCGCCCTTCCCGTTCGGCCGCACCCAGCACCGGCACCGCGCCGAGGAGGATGGCCGGGAAGCGGTCGCACAGCTCGATGAAGTCCAGCGCCGCCAGGGGCGCTTCGCACAGGTGGGCGTAGTCGCACCAGAGCACGCCCTCGCCACGCAGGCGCACCGTCACCTCGCGGTGGGCCAGTTGCAGCGGCGCGTCGGTGGCCGGCGCATTGCCGTTCAAGGTGCGGAACACCCCGGCCAGGGCGTCCGGATCGGCCACCCAGTAGCGCTGGGTCACCGCGCCCGGGTGCAGGCGGTGGTCCTGGCCACCGTCCACCTCCACCACGTCGGTGTGCCGCTCCAGGGCCCTGATGGCGGGCAGGAAGCGGTCACGGTTGAAACCGTCGGCATACAGCTGAGAAGGCGGCTGGTTGGAGGTGGCCACCAGGGTCACGCCCTCGTCGAACATCGCCTGCAGCAGGCGCCCGAGGATCAGCGCATCGCCGATGTCGCTGACGAACAGCTCGTCGAAACACAGCACCCGCACCTCGGTGGCCAGCTCACGGGCCAGGGCGAGCAGTGGGTCCGGCGTGCCGGTCAGGGCGAACAGCCGCTGGTGCACCCAGCGCATGAAGTGGTGGAAGTGCTGGCGCCGGGCGGGCACCGACAGGCTGGCGTGGAAGCGGTCCATCAGCCAGGTCTTGCCGCGCCCCACCGGCCCCCACAGGTACACGCCCCGCACCCTCGGCTCGCCGGCCTGCAGGGCCTGCTGGCAAACCTCCAGCAGCGTGGCGGCGCGGCGTTGCGCCGGGTCCTCGGCAAAGCCCTGGCGGGCCAGTGCGTCTTCGTAGGCCGCCAGCGGCGACAGCGCGTCCATGTAGAGCTCCCTCTGTGGAATCGCGGCGCAGTCTACCCGAGCGGCAAGGCCACGGTCGCCTGCGGCAGGCACTTGCCGCCCGTTGCCCCGGTGAAAACCGCCGCAGGCTCTGGCACGGGCGTTTCAGAAGCTGGCACAGCCCTTGCTCCCGGGGTGGCACAAGGAATTTTCCGAGAGGGAACTCACCATGAGCCTGTTCTCCGTCGACCCCACCCGCTCACGGGACGTCACCGCCGGCGCCCGGCTCACCAGCCGGGGCAATGCCGCCGCACCCACCGCGAGCGAAGCGCCCTCCAGGCAGGCGGCCAGTGCCCTGCGCCAGAACAGCCCCGCCCCCGACACCGGTGCCGCCCGGCGCGACGCGGCCTACGACGAAGCCTTCGCCCGTCTCAAGGTGGACCTGCAGAACAACGGCGAGCGCGTCCGCGACGACGTCTACCCCGATGCCGAGAGCGCCGCGGCCAGCGTCGAGAAGCCCGTCGCCAGCAAGGCCTCCCAGGAGTTCCATGCCTACATGGAGAAGACCGACTCGGAGAAGATCCGCGACAAGATCCTCAAGCAGATGGGGCTGACCGAGGAGGATCTGGAGAAAATGCCGCCGGAAAAGCGCGAGCAGGTGGAGAAGATGATCGCCCAGCGCATGACCGAGCTGAACGCCCTGCAGCAGCAACAGCAGAAGGAAGAGAAGGAGCCGGAGTCGATCCCCCTCAGCTTCCAGGACATCCGCCTGCGCAACCTGATCAACGGCTGACGCCCCCGGCCACCGGGGGATGACGACGGCTCCCCCGCGCACGGAACGCGAACAGGCGGCACAGACGCCTTGGAAGGCGCGCCACAGTCTGGAATGCTATGCGCCTTTCGAGCCGTATCCCCTTCTGTCACGCCATGAATTCGCGCCTTTCCCTGCTGTTCGCCGCCCTGCTCATCGCCAGCTGCAGCTCCGGTTTCCAACCCCTGCACTCCAAACCCGCCGCTCTCAGCGGCAACCGCCCCCTGCCACCGGAAAACCCGGTCTACGGCGTACCCAGCTATGAGGCACCGCTGGTGTGGGTGGTGGAGGCCCCCGCCACCGAGATCAAGGGCCGTACCCGCCTGGTCAAGCCCCGTGTCGAGCCGGCCGCCGAGACCCTGGCCCAGGCCGTGCTCGCCGACCAGCAAGGCGACAAGGAAACCGCCCTGCAACTGCTGCAGCAAGCCGCCGACGCCGGCAACGGCCGTGCCCATTACGAGCTGGCCCATCACTACCTGATGGGTGACGGCATACCCGCCGACCCGGCCCAGGCCCTCAATCACCTCAGCCAGGCCGATGCCCTGGGCAACGCCGAAGCCAGCCGCGTGCTGGCCTGGAACTACCTGCGCGGCACCGGCGTGCCGCAGGACCTGGACTACGGCAAGCGCCTGCTGGAGAAATCCGCGCGCACCAACGACCGCGCCCTGCGCGAGCTGAGCCTGCTCTACCTCGGCACCTGCCAGCCCGACCTGGCCGACCGCGAGCGCGGGTTGGCCCAGTTGAAGGTGGCCAGCGCCGCGGGCGACCGCATCGCCGCCTCGCTGTACCAGATGGCCCAGCAGCAGGACGCCGGCCAGCCGCTGCCGGCCAGCGCCGAGCAACCGGGGCTGCCCTGCCTGGCCAGCGACCCCGTGGCCCCTGCCGAACGCGACGCCACCGCCATCGCCCTCGACGCGGAACCGGTCTCCAGCGAAGCCGAGGCGGAAGCCACCAAGCGCCAGGCCCTCGCCGGTGACCCGCAGGCGATGTACGACTACGGCCAGCGCCTGCTCGACGGCACCTACCCGTCCCTGCAACCCGAGCTGGAGGCCTACGCCTGGTTCGCCGTGGCCGCCGACCACGGTCACCCAGAGGCACCGGCCCGGGTGGCCAGCCTGGCTCCGGTACGCAATGCCAGCGAACAGCAGCAGCCGGGCCTGGTGGAATCGATGATCGCCGCGCTGGACAGCGCCATCGTGGCCAACCCGGGCGGCCAGCCGGAGTGACGGGCGGGGTGGAGTGCCCGCCCGGCAGCCACCCCGAACGCAACGAGACTTTTCCGATTAAGCCTGTAAATGTAGGGTTTTTCCTACGACATAGAAGGGTATTACTTAATCCGGCCCAATGACGGGCTCCGCCTCTTTTCTGAACGCCACGAGTCACTAACATGCGCCCCGCCCCCATCCGAGCCGAGGCCATGCATGACTCTGAGAACCGTCATAGTCGATGACCACCCGATCACCCTGATCGGCCTGCGCGCCCTTCTGGCCGACGAATCCGACCTCGCCATCGTTGGCGAGGCCCATGACGTCGACGGCCTCTACCAACTCCTGGACCGGCAGGCCTGCGACCTGCTGATCACCGACCTGATGATGCCGGACAGCCGCCAGGCCGACGGCCTGCGCCTGGTGCAACACCTGCGCAACCGCTATCCGCAGATGGCCATCATCGTCGTCACCATGCTCGGCAACGCTGCCCTGGCCAGTTCCCTGCTGCGCCTGGGCATCCAGGGCCTGGTGAGCAAGCGCGGCCTGCTGGCCGACCTGCCCCGCGCGCTGCGCGCCAGCCTGCGCCGCCCGTTCCTTTCCGAGTCCATCCGCCGCCAGCTGGGCGAAAGCGAAGCCGAGCACGGCAAGCCCCTGGCCAGCGCCGAAGAGCTTTCCCCGCGTGAAGCGGAAGTGCTGCGCCTGTACGGCAGCGGCATGGCCATCGGCGAGATCGCCCTGCACCTGAACCGCAGCAAGCAGACCATCAGCGCGCAGAAGAGCAGCGCCATGCGCAAGCTGGGCATCGACACCAACGCCGGGCTGTTCCACTACATCCAGGAAGCCGGGCTGTGCTGAAGCGGCGCGCGCTGGCGCTGCTCGCCCTGCTGGCGTTGCTGGCAGGCCCGGGTTGGCACGCCCCCGCCGGCGCCACGCCACCGCTGGACCTGGCCCAGCTCGCCGAACTGGGCGCCGGCCTGCCCGAGCACCCGGTGCGCGTGGCAGTGGTGCGGCCCATCAGCCAGTGGCCGCAGTACCCCGGCAGCGCCATGCTGCGCGGTATCACCCACGACTACCTGGCGCGGGTCGGCGCCTTCGTCGGGCGCAGCATCGAGGAAGTCCCCTTTCCCAGCGTCGAGGCCGCCATCCGGGGCCTCAAGGCCGGCGAAGTCGACCTGCTGACCCGGGTCACCGGCTACGAACGGCGCGAACCCGGGCTGGCCTACAGCAGTCCCTACCTGGACGACACCCCGATCATCGTCGGCCGCCGCGACGACCCCTGCCTGCCGCCGGACCTGGCCGACAAGCGCGTGCTGGTGCTGGCCCAGTACCTGGACCCTGAACAGGTGCGCAACGCCTACCCCGCCGCCCACCTGGAGACGGTGCGCAGCACCGCCGAAGGTTTCGACCAGGTGCTCAGCGGCGAAGCCGATGCCTTCATCGGCGACAAGCTGAGGGTGGACCACCACATGCGCGCCCGACCCGGCGCAGCCCTGCAGAACAAGTTCGCTGCCAACCTCTCCAGCGGCGGCTTCAGCTTCGCCAGCCGTGCCGACGACACCCGCCTGCTGACCCTGGTGGACTACGTGCTCGGCACCCTCGACGAACACCAGCGCGAAATCATCCTCGCCCACTGGACCGCAGCGCCGCGCCTGTTCTCGCCCACCGGCGCCTTCGCCCTCGACAGCGCCCAGGAACGCTGGCTGGACCAGCAGCCCCGCCTGCGCCTGATCCTCGCCGAGGCGCCGCCCTACTTCTTCCGCGACGCCCGGGGCAAATGGTCGGGCCTGGGCCTGGAGCTGCTGAAGCAGCTCGGCGACACCTACCAGCTCAAGCTGGAACTGCTCGACAGCGAAGGTGCAGCCCGCGACCGCCAGCGCCTGGCGCGGGGCGAGGCCGAACTGGCCAGCACCCTCGATGGCAGCGCCAGCCCCGGCGTGTTCTACACCGAGCCCTTCGGCGCCCGCGGCTGGGCCTTCGTGGTCCGCCAGGACGCCAGCTCCCCCAGCTCCCTGGAGGCCATGACCGGCCGCCGCCTGGCCCTGCCCCGGCACCACCCGCTGATCGACTACCTGGAGAAGCGCTACCCCGCCATCACCCTGGTGCGCACCGAGAACGCGCCCCAGGCCATGGAGCGGGTGCGCCTGGGCGAGGTGGACGCCAGCCTGGACAACCTCGGCGGCAGCCCCAGCCACCTGCAGTGGCTGGAGCGCCAGGGGCTGCGCCTGGGCCAGCGCGTCGAGGCCGCATCGCCGGCGCAGATGCTGGCGGTCAGCGGCCAGGTGCCGGAGCTGCGCGGCATCCTCGACAAGCTGCTCGGCTCACTGGCCCAGAGCGGCGAATTCGGTGATGGCATCAAGTTGCTCGCTGCCCCTGCCAACGGCTGGCTGGAACGCCTGCCGGAAGACTTCTGGCACCTGTCGATCCTGGCCCTGGTGGTGGTGGCCCTGTCGCTGCTGTGGAACTGGCGCCTGCGCCGGGAGATCCGCCAGCGCCGCGAGGCACAGGAGCAACTCAGCGACCAGCTGGCCTTCCAGTTCTCCCTGCTCAACGGCCTGCCGACACCGCTCTACGTGCGGGACCTGCAGGGCCGGCTGAGCACCTGCAACCGCGCCTACGAGCAGTTCTTCGGCTGCGACCTGGAGCAGCTGCGCGGCACCACCGTGCGCCAGCAGGGCATCGCCCCGGCGAGCCTGGCCCAGGCCATGGAGGCCGAATACCAGTTGCTGCAACAGAACCGCCAGCCACGCTTCTTCGACGGTCGCATCGAGATCGACGGCCGCGAGCACGACCTCTACCAGTGGGTGGTGCCCTTCTACAGCGCCGGCGGCCAGTTGCAGGGCCTGCTCGGCGGCTGGATCGACATCAGCGACCGCAAGGCCCTGGAGACCGAGCTGCGCGAGGCCCGCCGCGACGCGCTGCAGGCCAGCGCCGCCAAGGGGCGCTTCCTCGCCACCATGAGCCACGAACTGCGCACCCCGCTCAACGCCCTGGTGGGCCTGCTGGAGCTGGAGGCCCGCGCCCAGGCCGCCCCCTCCGAGAACCTGCGCATCGCCCAGCAATCGGCCACCTCGATGATCGCCCTGATCGGCAACATCCTCGACCTGGACCGCATCGAGAACGGCCGCATGCAGCTGGCCCTCGAACCCGTGGCGCCGCTGCCGCTGCTGCGCGGCGCGCTCGACCTGTTCGGTGCCCAGGCGCGCAGCAAGGGCCTGGAACTGGAGCTGGACTGCAAGCTGCCGGCCGACCGCCGTTACCGGCTCGACCCGCTGCGCCTGCGCCAGGTGCTGTTCAACCTGCTGGGCAATGCGGTGAAGTTCACCGCCCATGGCCGGGTGCGCCTGGTGGCCCGGGTCGAGGACACCGCGCCGGGCCAATCGCGCCTGGTGCTGATGGTCAGCGACACCGGCATCGGCATTCCCCGCCACATGCAGGACCGCATCCTCGAGCCCTACCAGCAGGGCGGCGCACAGACCGCCCGCCACTACGGCGGCTCCGGGCTGGGGCTGAGCATCTGCCACCACCTGGTGGGCCTGATGGGCGGCCGCCTGTGGCTGGAAAGCGAACCCGGCCAGGGCTGCGAAGTGGGCGTGGAGCTGCCCGCCGCCTGGGAAGCCGCTGCCGAGCCGCTGGAGGCCCCGGTGGTGGAAGCCACCGGCGCCACCCGCGTACTGCGCGCCCTGGTGGTGGACGACCTGTCGATCAACGGGCTGGTGCTGGTGCAGCAACTGGAAGCCCTGGGGCACCAGGCGCGCTTCGTCGGCGACGGCGACAGCGCCCTGGCAGCCCTGGAGGAAGAAGCCTTCGACCTGCTGATCACCGACTGCAACATGCCGGACATGGACGGCTACGCCCTGACCGGCGCGGTGCGCGACCGCGAAGCCCAGGGCCAGCGCCCCCGGCTGCGCATCGTCGGCTACACCGCCAGCGCCCTGGCCGACGAGGCCCAGCGCTGCCACGAGGCCGGCATGGACGACCTGATGGTCAAGCCGGTGACCCTCGGCCGCCTGGCCGAAGCCCTGGCCTGCCAGGCCCAGGCCGAACCCGATGGCGAGGCCCCGGCAGAACAGCCGGGCGCGCTGTTCGACCTCGGCCACCTGGAAGGCATCCGCGGTGCCGACCCGACCCTGCTGGCGACCCTGATGGAGGAACTGCAACGCAACCTGGGGGACGAACTGGAACGCCTGGGCCAGATCCCCGACGGCACCAGCACCGAGCGCTACGTGGCGCAGACCGCCCACCGCCTCGGCGGGCTGGCCTGCACCATCGATTCGCCGGCCCTGATGAAGGCCTGCGAGGGCCTGCGCCGTGCCGAGGACGAGCACCGGCCAGCGGCCCTGGACGCCCTGCGCGGGGTGCTGCAGGCCTTGCTGGAGCAGGTTCGCCAGCGCACCGCCTGACGCTCGTCGGCCGGGTTGCGGACTGCGTCGGGCTCCCGGCACGTGGCGATTGCCCGCGCCGGGGGCTTCAGGTAAGAGGGGTGGTTTGCCGCCACGCCCCTTCCCGATGAAAAACTGGATCGCCTCCTTCTTCCGCATCGTCCGCGACGACAAGGGCCAGACCCAGGGCTACCCCATCCCCTGGGACCCGGCCCGGCCCAGCCTGTACAACGTCCTCCAGCCCTATGCCGAGGCCGCCGAAGGCCTGCCCGCCGGTGGCCTCGAACTGCCCGACGAAGGCGCCGGGGACGGCGATGGGCTGAGCTGGGCACCCGGCGCGCTGGACGGCGTGCTCGGCCACCACGCCGCCGGCGATGACCTGCAGGCCGCCCAGACCATCCACGACCTGCTGCTGGCCACCCTCGACGACCCGACCCCGAACCTGCCCCGGCTCTACCAGCAGGTGGCCGATGGCAGCGTGCTGGCCTTCATCGACCCGCTCATCGAACGCCTGCTGGCCCGCCCCGGCCTGCCCCGCGCACGGCTGCACGCGCTGGCCCTGTGGCTGGCGCGCAGCAGCCCGGATCGCGGCGCCGTGAAGTTCGCCCTGGCCCTGCTCGGCGCGCTGGACAGCGGCAGCCAGCGGGCGCTGTTCCTCACCTTCGGCCTGCACGAGGAGTTCACCCTGTACGCCGCCGTGGCCCTGGGCTGCAGCCTGGCGCCACCGGAACGCGAACGCGCCTGGTGGAGCCTGGCGCGCAAGGTCCATGGCTGGGGCCGCATCCACCTGGTGGAACGCCTGGCCGTGGCCCCCTCGCCCGAGGTGCAGGACTGGCTGCTGCGCGAGGGCTACCGCAACGCGGTGATGGTGGAATACCTCGCCTACCCCTGTGCGGTGGGTGGCAATCTGCTGGCGGCGCTCAGCGGCCAGGACGTCGACGACGGCCTGCTGGATGCCGCCAACGAACTGGTGGGTGCCCTGCTGGCCGGCGGCCCGGCGCGGGACATTCATGACTACGCCGACGGCGCCGAAGTGGTTCTGCTGCTGCTCGACCACCTGGCCCGCCGCCCGCCACGGGCCCTGGCCCACCTGATCGTTGCCGCCCAGGTCGCCGACTTCATCGAGAGCCCCCATACCGACTGGGACGCGCTGCATGAGCACGGCTGGAGCGAGGCGCTGCGCGAGGAAATCCTCCGGCGTGCGCGGGAGCTGTGCCAGCCGGAACGCTGGGAGGCCCTGGTGAACCAGGGCCTGGACGCAGCCGATGACGTGCGCTTCCACGAGGCGGCCCAGGCTGCCGGCCTCCTTGGCATCGACTGCTGGGAACGCTGGCTGGCCCGCCAGCGCGAAGGCCGCTCCAGCGCCTGGTACCACCTGATGCAGAGCGACGACCCGACCCGCATCGCCCAGGTGCTGGACCTGGCCCGCAAGCGCCTGGACCTGGCGGCCATCGCCAGCGGGCCGGGTACGGCCCTGGGGCTGGGCCTGGCGTACCAGGCCCACGGTGACCTGGACTTCATCATCCAGCGCCTGGGCGCTTTCCCCGGCCAGGGCTGGGACCTGCTGGACACGGCCCTGGCCAGCCCCGTGGTGCGCAACCGCAACATGGCGCTCAATGCACTGGAAGCCTGGAGCCGTGAAGACTGGCCGGCGGAGGCGGTGCAACGCCTGCGCCGCGCCCACGACCTGGAACCGGTGGAGGACCTGAAGCGGCGCCTGGGCGAGCTGTTGCAACCCCAGCTGGTGGAGCGCCCCGCGCCCTGACGGCGCCCTGTCATCAGGGCGCCAGCATTGCGCGACCACGGCGTTCTGATACGGTTCCCGCCTTTGGTCAGGGCGCGGCCCGTTGTATGGAAACGCGAACGGATGGAATGGCTGGTGACCTACCGCTACCGGGATGAAACCCGGTACATGCGCATGAACACGCGAGGCCTGCCGAACATCAAGGCCATCGCCTTCTCGATACTTTCCTTGGAACAACCCGGCCTACCCGCACCTTCCCGCCCGATCGACCGCATCGAGGGGTGGCTGGAGGAACTGGGCTACGTCATCACCGACATCCGCCTGCTGCGGCAGCGCCCGGGGCAGGCGCCGGTCGGGCCCTACAGCGAACTGCTCAGCCTCCGGCGCAACGAGGAGTGAGGCTCAACCCAGCTGGGAAGGGTCGATCATGTCGCATTCGAAGGTGAGCCAGCCGCCCTCGGCGTTGGCTTCGCCGCCGGCGATGGGGCCGTAGTAGGTCAGCCCGTTGCCCAGGGTGATGCAGACGTGGGTGGGCTCGTCGGGGGCGTCCAGCTGGCCGTTGAAGTGAACGCGCATCAGCCCGGGGGAAATGGACTCCAGGCCGATGTCGACGCCGGTGTTGTCCACCGCCTCGGTTTCGCGGCCCCGGTGTTCCGCGCTGACGGTCAGGGTGACGGTTTCCTGGTACATGCTCTGGCTCCTTGAGTGCAAATGCCCGCCAGAGTACGCGAGGCCCGTAAGCGCCGCCATAGGCGGCTTGCACCGGTCGCGAGGTGCGTCCCGTTTGCCCTCAGAACAGCTCCAGCTGGCCGTCCAGAAGCTTGTCGAAGTCCCCGCCGACGAAGGGCAGGATGGCGTCCGCCACCGGCTTGAGCTGGCGGCTGACGTAGTGCTCGTAGTCGATGGGCGTGCGCCGGGCCTCCAGCGGCTCGGGGCCGGCGAGGGCGATCACGTAGCTGATCCAGCCGCCGCTCTGGTACTGCCGGGGGCGCCCCAGGGCCTGGTTGTGCTCGTCCGCCAGGCGCGCGGCGCGCACGTGGGGCGGGACGTTGCGCTGGTAGTCGGAGAGCCGGCGGCGCAGGCGCTTGCGGTACACCAGCAGGTCGTCCAGCTCGCCGGCGAGGGTGCGCTGTACGTAGTCGCGCACCCAGGCCTGCCAGGGCTCGCCACGGAACACCCGCAGGTACAGCTCCTGCTGGAAGCGCTGGGCCAGGGGCGACCAGTCGGTGCGCACCGTCTCCAGGCCCTTGAACACCATGTCCTCGCGGCCATCACGGCGCACAAGGCCGGCGTAGCGCTTCTTGCTGCCCTCCTCCGCGCCCCGGATGCGGGGCATGAGGAAACGCTGGTAGTGGGTTTCGAACTGCAGCTCCAGGGCGCTGGTGAGTCCGAACTCGCGGGCCAGGTGCTCGCGCCACCACTGGTTCACCTCGGCCACCAGGGCCTTGCCGATGGCCACCGCCTCGGCCTCCTCATGGGCACGGCCGAGCCAGACGAAGGTGGAGTCGGTGTCGCCGTAGATCACCTGGTGCCCCTGGGCTTCGATCAGCTCGCGGGTGCGGCGCATGATCGCGTGGCCACGCAGGGTGATGGACGAGGCCAGGCGGGTGTCGAAGAAGCGGCAGCCGCTGGAGCCGAGCACGCCGTAGAAGGCGTTCATGATGATCTTCAGCGCCTGGGACAGCGGCGCGTTGCCCTCTCGCTTGGCCGCCTCGCGCCCCTGCCAGACGCGCTCGACGATGGCCGGCAGGCAATGCTGGGTGCGGGAGAAGCGGGCGCCGCGAAAGCCCTCCACCGAGGCTTCGTCACGGGGGTCGTGCAGCCCTTCCACCAGGCCGATCGGGTCGATCAGGAAGGTGCGGATGATCGAGGGGTAGAGGCTCTTGTAGTCCAGCACCAGCACCGAGTCGTAGAGGCCCGGGCGGGAGTCCATGACGAAGCCGCCGGGGCTGGCCTCGGGCTGCTTCTCCCCCAGATTCGGCGCGACGAAGCCCTGGCGGTGCATGGGCGGCAGATACAGGTGGGTGAAGGCCGCCACCGAGCCGCCGCTGCGGTCGGCCGGCAGGCCGGTGACGCTGGCCCGCTCCAGCAGGAAGTCCAGCAGCCGGGTGTGCTCGAAGATGCGTGTGACCAGCTCGCAGTCCTTGAGGTTGTAGCGGGCCAGGGCCGGCTTGTCCTCGGCGAACATGCGGTTGATCTCGGCCATGCGGTGGTAGGGGTCGTCGATGGCCTTGCCCTCCCCCAGCAGCTCCTGGGCGACGTTCTCCAGGCTGAAGGAGGCGAAGTTCCAGGTGGCCGAGCGCAGGGCCTCGATGCCGTCGATGATCAACCGCCCGGCGGCGTCGGCGAAGTAGTGGTTGCTGCGGCTGCCGTGCTCACGCCAGCCCATGACGTCGCCGCCGCGCCCGAGGCGCAGCGGCACCTTGAGCCGGCGCGCGTGGTCGTTGAGCACGCGCAGGTCGAACTGCACCAGGTTCCAGCCGATGATGGCGTCCGGGTCGTGCTCGGCCAGCCAGCGGTTGAGGCACTCCAGCAGCTCGGCGCGGCTGTCGCACCAGGCGAGGTCGAAGTCCACGCCACTGGCGTCGCCGTTGGGCGGGCCGAGCATGTACACCTGGCGCTGTCCGCAGCCTTCCAGGGCGATGGAGTACAGCTCGCCGTACTCGGTGGTCTCGATGTCCAGGGACACCAGGCGCAGGCGCGGGCGGTAGTCGGGAGCGGGCTTGAGCTGGGCGTCCAGCAGCAGGCCCTGGCCGTCGTCGCGGCCGCCGAACAGCACCGGGGCGGTGATGAAGCGCTCCATCAGGTAGCGCTCCGGGGGGCGGATGTCGGCTTCGTAGACGTCGACGCCGGCCTGGCGCAGGGCCTTGTCCAGGGCGATCAGCTGGCGGTGCTGGGTGCAGTAGAGGCCCAGCACCGGGCGTCGATGGAAGTCACGCAGGGCCAGGGGGCGCAGCTCGACGCCCCGCTCCTCGCGCAGCAGGGCTTCGGCGGCGGGGCGCTGCTCGGCGGGGATGAAGGCCACCGACACCTGGGGCGCCACGCGCACGCGGCGCGGGCCGGCGTCGGTGGCCAGCCAGAACTCCACTTCGGTGCCGGACGGCGTGTCGCGCCAGTGTCGGGTCAGCACGAACCCCTGTTGCAGCTCCACCATCCACCCTCGTTGCGTTCAGGGCGGTGATTCTACAGGGCCGGGGCCGGCTTGCCTTCAGGCGAGGCGAAAGGCCAGGTGGCTGCGGGCGGCAGCGGCGAATTCCTCGGCCAGGCCTAGGCTGAGGCGCTTGATGAGCCCGGCCGAGGCCAGCTGGCTGGCTTCCAGACCGGGGACGGTGAGCACGTCGTGGCGGCTGCGGTGGGTGAACTGCAGGGTGAAGGTGCCGTCCTCCTGGCGGGTCACGCCGCAGGCGTGGTCGGGCAGGTAGAGCTCGAACAGCCGCGCGATGTCGTCGGGCGTGAGGGTCATGGGGAAGCGTCCGCAAGGGTCGGAGGAATGACGCCAGAATAATCGCAGCGCAGCGGCTGTCCACCGTTGCGCAGGCAGCACGGACGGGCGGTGCGACCGTGCATCGGCCTTCATCGCCCTGCAACCAAAGCCTGTCCAGGCTTGTCACAGGGGATGCCCGTTGCGCGGGCACCGCACAGGATGCGTAGAATCCCCCTCCCGGCCCGTCCTCGCCCGGCAGCGAGCAGCGGCCGACTGCGCCAGCGCGGGAAAGCGCCCGGCGACTTTCACCCCCGGATGCCCTCGCATCCCAGCCATGGAATCTGAAATGCCGCAAAGACACGTGATCAATGCCTCGGTGAGCCCCAAGGGCAGCCTCGAGACCCTCTCCCAACGTGAAGTGCAACAGCTGAGCCAGGCCGGCTCCGGCAGCGTCTACACCCTCTTCCGCCAGTGCGCCCTGGCCATCCTCAATACCGGCGCCCACATCGACAACGCCAAGACCATCCTCGATGCCTACAAGGACTTCGAGGTGCGCATCCACCAGCAGGACCGGGGCGTGCGCCTGGAACTGCTGAACGCCCCGGCCGACGCCTTCGTCGACGGCGAGATGATCGCCAGCACCCGCGAGATGCTATTCAGCGCCCTGCGCGACATCGTCTACGCCGCCAGCGAGCTGGACAGCCTGCGCATCGATGTGGAGAGCTCCCAGGGCATCACCGACTACGTCTTCCACCTGCTGCGCAACGCCCGCACCCTGCGCCCGGGCGTGGAGCCGCGCATCGTCGTGTGCTGGGGCGGCCACTCCATCAGCACCGAGGAATACAAGTACACCAAGCGCGTCGGCCACGAGCTGGGCCTGCGCAACCTGGACATCTGCACCGGCTGCGGCCCCGGCGTGATGAAGGGCCCGATGAAGGGCGCCACCATCGGCCACGCCAAGCAGCGGGTGGTCGGCGGTCGCTACCTGGGCCTGACCGAGCCGGGCATCATCGCCGCCGAGGCGCCGAACCCCATCGTCAACGAGCTGGTGATCCTGCCGGACATCGAGAAGCGCCTGGAGGCCTTCGTCCGTGTCGGCCACGGCATCATCATCTTCCCCGGTGGCGTGGGCACGGCGGAGGAGTTCCTCTACCTGCTGGGCATCCTCATGCACCCGGACAACCGCGAGCTGCCCTTCCCGGTGGTGCTCACCGGGCCGAAGAGCGCCGCCGCCTACCTGGAGCAGTTGCACGCCTTCGTCGGCGCCACCCTCGGGGCCGAGGCGCAGGCGCGCTACCGCATCATCATCAACGACCCCGCCGAGGTGGCCCGCACCCTCTCGGCCGGGCTGAAGGAGGTGAAGCAGTTCCGCCGCGAGCGCAACGATGCGTTCCACTTCAACTGGCTGCTGAAGATCGACGAGCGCTACCAGCACCCGTTCGACCCCACCCACGCCAACATGGCAGCGCTGGACCTGAGCCGCGACCTGCCGCCCCACGAGTTGGCCGCCAACCTGCGGCGCGCGTTTTCCGGCATCGTCGCCGGCAACGTCAAGGCCACCGGCATCCGCCTGATCGAGGAGCACGGCCCGTACGAGATCCACGGCGACCCCGCGATCATGGACCCGCTGGACCGGCTGCTGCAGGCCTTCGTCGAGCAGCACCGCATGAAGCTGCCCGGCGGTGCCGCCTACGAGCCGTGCTACCGCGTGGTGCCGCGCCACGCCTGACCGACGACGCCCGCCCGGGGTGCAGTGCCCGGGCGGGCGGCGTAGAATCCGCCACGCGTCGTATCCCCCTCCATACCTACAACAAGCCCGCCGCTCCCCTCCCTGGCCATCCGCGCCGGGTGGCGAAGCCGTCGCCGGGTCCTGCCGCCGGGGTGCGTGAACCCACCTGAACGAGACGACCCCACCGATGGACACCCCTTCCGAGGACGCCCGCCAGGGCAACTGGCTGGCCGTGATGGCCCTGGCGCTGGCCGCCTTCATCTTCAACACCACCGAGTTCGTGCCCGTGGGGCTGCTCAGCGACATCGGCCACAGCTTCGGCATGAGCCCCGACCAGGTGGGCCTGATGCTCACCGTCTACGCCTGGGTGGTGTCCCTGGCCTCGCTGCCGATGATGCTGGTGACCCGCAACATCGAGCGGCGCCGCCTGCTGGTGGGGGTGTTCCTGCTGTTCGCCGCCAGCCACGTGGCCTCGGGCCTGGCCACCAGCTTCGCCACGCTGATGGCCAGCCGCATCGGCATCGCCCTGGCCCATGCGGTGTTCTGGTCCATCACGGCGTCCCTGGCGGTGCGCGTGGCCCCGCCGGGGCGCCAGGCCAAGGCGCTGGGGCTGCTGGCCACCGGCACCATCCTGGCGATGGTGCTGGGCATCCCCCTGGGGCGGGTGCTGGGCGAAGCCATGGGCTGGCGCACCACCTTCCTGGCCATCGCCGGGCTGTCGCTGCTGACCCTGGCCTTCCTGGCACGCACGCTGCCGCGCCTGCCGAGCCAGAACTCCGGTTCCCTGCGCAGCCTGCCGGTGCTGCTCAAGCGCCCGGCGCTGCTGGCGCTCTATGCGCTGACGGTGATCGTGATCACCGCGCAGTTCACCGCCTACACCTACATCGAGCCCTTCAGCCGCCAGGTGGCCGGGCTGGAGGGGCGCATGACCACCCTGCTCCTGCTGCTGTTCGGTGGCGCGGGGCTGTTCGGTTCGGTGCTGTTCAGCCGCTACAGCGAGGGCCGCCCACGGGCCTTCCTGCTGGCCTCCACCCTGCTGCTGGCGGTGTGCCTGTTCCTGCTGCTGCCACTGGCCTCGAGCGGGCTCGCCCTGGCCGGCCTGAGCCTGTTCTGGGGGGTGGCGATCCTGGCCTTCAGCCTGTCCCAGCAGTCAGCCGTGCTGCGCCAGGCCCACGACGCCACGGACGTGGCCATGGCGCTGTTCTCCGGCCTCTACAACGTCGGCATCGGCGGCGGTGCGCTGCTGGGCAGCCTGGTCAGCCGCCATGTCGGGCTGGCCCAGGTGGGGGTGGTGGGCGGCAGCCTGGCGCTTGCCGGCCTGGCCCTGGCAGCGTTCGCCTGCTGGCGCTACGCCGCGCAACTGGGGCCGAGGGCGGGCGTCTAGAAGAGTTCGTCGAGCTGCTGGAAGTAACGCCGCCGCTCCGGCTGGTCCGGATAGGGCAGCTCCGCCAGCAGGCGGTCGGCGAAGGCCGGGGAGATCTCTTCGCTCAGGTTGCGGTGGGCGAAGGCGATGTCCATCCAGGGATCGGCCACGCCGCCGCGCCCCAGGTCGATGAAGTACAGGCGGTCGCGCTTGTCGATGAACAGGTTGCTGTCCCCCAGGTCGCCGTGGGCGAACACCCGGCCCTCGTCGGGCAGGCCCTTGTGCAGCAGCGCCAGCAGGTCACCGGTGGTTTCCAGGCCGGGCCACTGGGTGAGGTCGACGTCGTCGGCCAGCAGCCGGTTGGCCAACAGGTGGTCCAGCTCCCGCAGGCGCTCAGCGATGCCGGCGCGCAGCGGGCAGCCGTCCACGGGTACGCCCTGCAGTTGCCGCAGCGCTTCCTGGAAGGCCGCCAGCACGCGCTCGTGCTGGCCGTCATCCACCAGGTCGTACAGGGGCACGCCGGGCACGGCGCGGGTGATCATGCAGGCGTGCTCCTCGCCCTCCTCCACCAGCACCAGTTCCGGCACCGGCAGGCGCCCGGTCAGCCAGTCGAGCACGGCGGCCTCGCTCACCACGCTGTAGGTGGTGGGGGCGTAGATGGCCGGTGACAGCTTGAGGAAGAAGCGCTCGCCGCGCTGCTCGAAGGCGTAGACGGGACAGGGCGATTCCCCCACTTCGTCACGTTCGAGGGGGGCGTCGCCAATGAAGCGAAGGGCCTGGGGCGGGAGGGGCAGGTTCATGTCGGAGTCCTTTGCCGAGCCAATGGGAGCAAGCCGGGCTTGCGAAACGGCAGCGAGCCTACTGCCGGGCCCGCTGTCGGAAAAGCTACAGATGGCCGCAGCCTGGGCGGATCAGATCCCCGCCCACTGCAGCAACAGCCCGAGCCCACCGGCGCAGGCGAGCACTTCGATCACCCCGCGCCGCCAGCGCAACAGCGCCAGGGCGGCGAGCCCGGCCAGCACGGCCGAGGCCCAGTCGAAGCGCCCGTCGAAGCCCGAGGGCCAGAACACGTGATAGCCGAAGAACAGCGCGAGGTCGAGGATCACCCCCACCAGGGCCGCGCTGATGGCCGTCAGCGGCGCGGTGAAGCGCAGCTCGCCATGGGTGGACTCCACCAGCGGCCCGCCGGCGAGGATGAACAGGAACGACGGCAGAAAGGTGAACCAGGTGACCAGCACGGCGGCGCCAGCGCCGGCAAGGAAGGCCTGCTCGGGGCCGAACACCTGCTGCGCATAGCCGCCGATGAAGGCGACGAAGGTCACCACCATGATCAGCGGGCCCGGCGTGCTCTCGCCGAGGGCCAGGCCGTCGATCATCTGGGTGGCGCTGACCCAGCCGTAGTGTTCGACCGCGCCCTGGAACACATAGGGCAGCACCGCGTAGGCGCCGCCGAACGTCAGCAGCGCGGCCTTGGTGAAGAACCAGCCCATCTGGGTGAAGGTGCCTTCGGGGCCGAAGGCCGCCAGCAGCAGCCCCATGGGCAGCGCCCACAACACCCCGCCCACCAGCAGCAGGACCGCCAGCCGACGCGGGTTGAAACGCGCGTGGGGTGGTGGAGGCGTGTCGTCGTCGATCAGGGCGGGCCCATGGTGGGCCACGCTGCCGGCGTGACCGCCCGGCTGGAAGCGCGAGGGCGCCAGGCGCCCGCCGATCCAGCCGACCAGGCCGGCGCCCAGCACCACCAGGGGGAACGGCGCATCCAGGGCGAACACGGCGAGGAAGGCGACCACGGCCAGCAGCTTGAGGCCCGGGCCATGCAGGGTGCGCGAGCCGATGCGCCAGGCGGCGTGCAGCACCAGCGCGGTGACGGCCGGTTTGATGCCCCGGAACACCCCGGCCACCAGGGGCTGCTCGCCATACACCAGGTAGGCCCAGGCCAGGCCAATCAGCAGCACCAGGGAAGGCAGCACGAACAGCACGCCTGCCAGCACGCCGCCGAGGGTGCGGTGCATCAGCCAGCCCAGGTAGGTGGCCAGCTGCTGGGCCTCCGGCCCGGGCAGGACCATGCAGTAGTTGAGGGCATGCAGGAAGCGCCGCTCGGAGAGCCAGCGCCGCCGCTCCACCAGCTCCTGGTGCATGATCGCGATCTGCCCGGCCGGCCCACCGAAGCTGATGAAGCCGAGCCGCAGCCAGAACGGCAACGCCTCGCGCAGGCTGACGGCGGTGGGTGCGACGGGGGTCAGGGGCTCGGCAGGGGTGTCGGGCATGGTGCGGCTCGGCGGGTCTATGGGGGCAGTCTGCACGTCGGACATGACGCTCAGGCGTCACGCAGCAGGTCGTGGGCGTCCAGCAGGCGCCAGGCGATCTCGGGGCGCTGCTCCAGGGCCCGGCGAATGGCCGCCGGCACGGACTGGCGCACCTTGCGGCACAGGCCCGGCATGGGCTCCAGGCGGATGTCGAGGCCACGCATGCTGCGCACCTCGTTGTGGCCCGGGCCCAGGTGCAGGCGTACGCCCAGCAGGTCGAACAGGCGCTGCTGCATGTGGTGGAGGTCGTCCAGGTCCCGCAGCTGCTCCAGGCGCTCCAGCAGGCGCTTCTCTTCCATGCGGGTGAGGCGCAGGGCACGCAGGTCGGCCCCCGGCGTTTCCAGCAGGCGGTCACGGTCGCAGTCGCAGGTGCCCGGTGGGCAGGGGGCGCGCAGGGGGAAGGCGTCGTTCATGGGGCAGCAGCATAGCCAGCAGCCGGGCTTCCGCGCCACGCCGTCATGCAGGTTGCCCGGCCTTCGCAGGCGGCATCGTGCAGGCTGCACGAAACCTGGGGCAGCGCGCCTGCGACAAGGCCGGCCGCACGGGCGTTGCCGTCCGTCGGGACGCTGGCACGGCCCCTGCATTGGCGGTCAGGTCCAAACACACCACGAGGAAGGACCATGTTCACCGCCATCAAGGACATCTACGACGCCTTTCCCGACCACAGCGTGGCCGTCACTCCGCGCCCCGACGGCAAGTGGCTGCTGTCGATGTGTCGCAACGACCGGCTGGAGCTGACCCGCGCCTTCGACGGCGAGGCGGTGTTCTGCAAGCGCCGCATGCACGCGCTGATCCGCGACGTGGCGCTGGAGATGGCCAGCCTCGCCCGCCGCTCCGCCTGACCCGGCGGGCCCGCTGGGGCCCGCCGGATCGGCTCAGGCATGCCCCTTGATGATGGCGTCGGCGATGTTGGCCGGCGCCTCGGCATAGCGGGAGAACTCCATGGAGTAGCTGGCCCGCCCCTGGGACATGGAACGCACCACGGTGGCGTAGCCGAACATCTCGCCCAACGGCACCTCGGCGCGGATCACCCGCCCCGCCGGCACTTCGTCCATGCCCTGGATAAGGCCGCGCCGGCGGTTGAGGTCGCCCATGATGTCGCCCATGTAGTCCTCGGGAGTGACCACCTCGACCTTCATGATCGGCTCCAGCAGCACCGCGCCGCCGTGCTGCGCCAGCTGCTTGGTGGCCATGGAGGCGGCGATCTTGAACGCCATCTCGTTGGAGTCGACGTCGTGGTAGGAGCCGTCGAACACGGTGGCCTTGAGGCCGAGCAGCGGGTAGCCGGCCAGCACGCCGTTCTTCATCTGCTCCTCGATGCCCTTCTGGATCGCCGGGATGTATTCGCGGGGGATCACGCCGCCCACCACTTCGTTGTGGAATTCGAGGGTGTCCTTGCCCTCCTCGCCCGGTTCGAAGCGCACCCAGCAATGGCCAAACTGGCCGCGCCCGCCGGACTGGCGGACGAACTTGCCTTCGATCTCGCAGCGATTGCGGATCTTCTCGCGGTAGGCGACCTGGGGCTTGCCGATGTTGGCCTCGACGTTGAACTCGCGCTTCATGCGGTCGATGAGGATGTCCAGGTGCAGCTCGCCCATGCCGGAGATGATGGTCTGCCCCGACTCCTCGTCCGAGCGCACGCGGAAGGACGGGTCCTCCTGGGCGAGCTTGCCGAGGGCGATGCCCATCTTCTCCTGGTCGGCCTTGGTCTTGGGCTCGACGGCGACGGAGATCACCGGTTCGGGGAAGTCCATGCGTTCGAGGATGATCGGCTTGTCGATGTCGCACAGGGTGTCGCCGGTGGTGACGTCCTTCATGCCGATCAGCGCGGCGATGTCGCCGGCCCGGCACTCCTTGATCTCTTCGCGGGTGTTGGCGTGCATCTGCACCATGCGGCCGACCCGCTCCTTCTTGCCCTTGACCGAGTTGAGCACCGAGTCGCCGGAGCTGAGCACGCCGGAGTAGACGCGAGTGAAGGTCAGGGTGCCGACGAAGGGGTCGGTGGCGATCTTGAAGGCCAGGGCGGAGAACGGTTCGTCGTCGGTGGCGTGGCGCTCGTCGTGGCGGTTCTCGTCGTCCGGGTGGGTGCCCTTGATGGCCGGGATCTCGGTGGGCGCCGGCAGGTAGTCGATGACCGCATCGAGCACCAGCGGCACGCCCTTGTTCTTGAAGGAGGAGCCCAGCACGGCGGGGACGATCTCGCAGGCGATGGTGCGCTGGCGCAGGCCGGCCTTGATCTCCTCCAGGCTCAGGGCTTCGCCTTCGAGGTACTTGTTCATCAGCGTCTCGTTGGCTTCGGCAGCAGCCTCCACCAGTTTCTCCCGCCAGGACTCGGCCTCGGCGAGCAGGGCCTCGGGGATCGCCTCCTCGCGGAAGCTGGTGCCCTGGTCGGCGTCGTTCCAGTAGATGGCCTTCATCTTCAGCAGGTCGATCTGGCCCTCGAAGTTCTCCTCGGCGCCGATGGGCAGCTGGATGGGCACCGGGGTGTGGCCGAGGCGCTGGCGGATCTGCCCGACCACCCAGAGGAAGTTGGCGCCGGCGCGGTCCATCTTGTTGACGTAGGCGATGCGCGGCACGCCGTACTTGTTGGCCTGGCGCCAGACCGTCTCGGACTGCGGCTCGACGCCGTCGGCGCCGCTGAACACCACCACGGCGCCGTCCAGCACCCGCAGGGAGCGTTCCACTTCGATGGTGAAATCGACGTGGCCGGGGGTGTCGATGATGTTGAAGCGGTGCTTGTCGTACTGCTTGGCCGAGCCGGACCAGAAGGCGGTGGTGGCGGCCGAGGTGATGGTGATGCCGCGCTCCTGCTCCTGCACCATCCAGTCCATGGTGGCGGCGCCGTCGTGCACCTCGCCCATCTTGTGGTTGACCCCGGTGTAGAACAGGATCCGCTCGGTGGTGGTGGTCTTGCCGGCATCCACATGGGCCACGATGCCGATGTTGCGGTAACGGTCGATGGATGTGGCGCGGGCCATGGCTCACCTCGTGATGGTCGGGATGGGTTCGGGACGGGAACGGCACGGCCGCTCGGGGACGCGAGCGGCGAAGCAGCCGGGATGGATTAGCAAGCATGGTTGAAGATGCCGCCGACGCAAGCCGCCAAGCGGCACCCGCCCGCTGTTTTTTTACTGCCTGCCGATGACAGCCGTGCGATACGTCGCGGTACGGGCTTTCGAGGCATAGACTGGGCGCCTTTCATCCTTCACGGAGCATGCCCATGAGCAAGGCCATCCACATCGACTTCGTATCCGACGTGGTCTGCCCCTGGTGCGCGGTGGGGCTGGGCGCGCTGCAGCAGGCCATCGCCAACCTTGGCGACGAGGTGGCGGTCACGCTCGCCTTCAAGCCCTTCGAGCTGAACCCCGACATGCCGCCGGAAGGCCAGGACATCGTCGAGCACATCCAGCAGAAGTACGGCAGCACGCCGGAGCAGGTGGCGGCCAACCGCGAGCACATCCGCCAGCGCGGCGCCGAGGTGGGCTTCCGCTTCGACATGCAGGCGCGCGGGCGCATCTACAACACCTTCGACGCCCACCGCCTGCTGCACTGGGCCGGGCTGGAAGGCCGCCAGCTGGCGCTCAAGCAGGGCCTGCTGGCCGCCTACTTCAGCGAGGGGCGCAACCCCAGCGACCGCGCGGTGCTGGTGGAGGTGGCCACAGCCGCCGGGCTGGATGCCGAGGCGGCACGAGAGGTGCTGGAGTCCGGCCGCTTCGCCGAGGAGGTGCGCGAGGAAGAACACTTCTACACGAGCCATGGCATCCGCTCGGTGCCGTCGGTGATCCTCAACGGCCGCCACCTGATCAGCGGTGGCCAGCCGGCGGAGTATTTCGAGCAGGCGATCCGCCAGCTCGTCGCTGCCGGATAAGGGGGGACGCGAGGCGGGTGCGAGCGATGCGACGCACCCGCCATTGATTTTATAGACAGTCGGTCTAATATCCCCCGCCATGACCGATTCCACACCCACGCCCCGTCGCGGCCGACCACCCAAGGTCAATCGCGACAACCCCGACACCCGCGACGCCCTGGTGCGTTGCGGCACCGAGATCCTCACCGAGCAGGGCTTCCTCAGCACCGGCATCGATGCGGTGCTGAGCCGCGTCGGCGTGCCGAAGGGCTCGTTCTACCACTACTTCCAGAGCAAGGAAGACTTCGGCCACGCGGTGCTGGCGAACTACGCCGACTACTTCGCGCGCAAGCTGGACCGCTGCCTGCTGGACGCGTCGCGCCCGCCGCTGGCGCGCATCGCCGCCTTCGTCGAGGACGCCAAGGCCGGCATGCAGCGCTTCGATTACCGCCGGGGCTGCCTGGTGGGCAACCTGGGCCAGGAGGTGACCCAGCTGCCGGAGGCCTTCCGCGAAACCCTGGAGGCCATCCTGCTGAGCTGGCAGCAGCGCCTGGCCCTGTGCCTGGAGGCCGCCAAGGCCGAGGGCGAGCTGGCTCCGGACACGGATTGCGCGCACTGGGCCGCGTTCTTCTGGATCGGCTGGGAAGGCGCCGTGCTGCGCGCCCGGCTGGTACGCGGCAATGCGCCGCTGGACTGCTTCATCCAAGGATTTCTCGCCGGGCTGCCGCGCTAGCCCGTCCCTTTCCCTAGGTTCTGCACGAGGAGACACCCGATGTTCAAAGGCATCCTGATCGACAAGGACGACACCGGCTACCGCGCTACGCTGGCGGAGCTGGACGAGGCGCAACTGCCCGCGGGCGAGGTCACCGTGAAGGTCGACTACAGCACCCTGAACTACAAGGACGGCCTGGCCATCACCGGCAAGGGCCCGGTGGTGCGCAGCTTCCCCATGGTCGCCGGCATCGACCTGGCCGGCACCGTGGAGGCCAGCGACAGCCCCGTTTTCAAGGCCGGTGACAAGGTGTTGCTCAATGGCTGGGGCGTGGGCGAAACGCACTGGGGCGGCCTGGCTCAGAAGGCGCGCCTCAAGGCCGACTGGCTGATCCCGCTGCCGGCCGGCTTCACCCCGCGCCAGGCGATGGCCATCGGCACCGCCGGCTACACCGCGATGCTCTCGGTGCTGGCCCTGGAGCGCAACGGCGTGACCCCGGACAAGGGCCAGGTGCTGGTGACCGGCGCCAACGGCGGCGTCGGCAGCTTCGCCATCGCCCTGCTCGCCCGCCTCGGCTACCAGGTGGCGGCCTCCACCGGCCGACCACAGGAAGCGGACTACCTCAAGCGCCTGGGTGCCAGCGAGATCATCGACCGCGCCAGCCTCGCCGAACCCGGCCGCCCGCTGGGCAAGGAGCGCTGGGCGGGCGCCATCGACTCGGTCGGCAGCCACACCCTGGCCAACGTCTGCGCCGGCATCCGCTACGGCGGCGCGGTCGCGGCCTGCGGCCTGGCCCAGGGCATGGATTTTCCCGCCAGCGTCGCACCCTTCATCCTGCGTGGCGTGACCCTGGCCGGCATCGACAGCGTGATGCGCCCGAAGGCCGACCGCATCGAGGCCTGGGAGCGCCTGGCCCGTGACCTCGACCTCGCGCTGCTGGACGCGATCACCCGCGAGATCAGCCTGGAGGAAGCCCTGCCGATCGCCCGCGAGCTGCTGGACGGCCAGGTACGCGGGCGCGTGGTGGTGGACGTCAACCGCTGAGGGGACGGCGATAAGCGCAGCCGATAGTCACTATTACCTAAGGTGATTTCCCGCCACGGGAGCCGGTGACTATCCTGCCACCCATCGACTCGCCGGCAGCCCTGCTGCCACCCGCCCCTGCTGGTGGCGGTCGCGAACCGATCGTGTATTGCTCCTAGCTCCTCCCATGGCCATCCCCCTTGGCCATCCATGCAGCCCGCCCCCCGGGCTGCTTTTTTTCGTCTGTCGAAAAGCCCGCCCTGCTTCGTCTCCACGTTTCAACGGCCATGAAAAAGCCCCGCTTGTGCGGGGCTTTGGGTAACGCCGACTCGCCTCAGGCGGTCAGCGCACGCTGGGCGCGGTCGATCACCTGCTGCAGCTGGCTGGAGTCACGGTAGTGCTCCGGGTAGAGGCGCTGGCTGTGGCAGGCAACACCGTACTCGCTGACGATGGTGAAGCTGAAGCCGCCCTTGCGGGACGGGGCGGTGATCTGGCACTGCAGCGGAGCGAATGCGCGGGTCAGGGTGGTGATGGCGTCTTTGGCCTGATGATGAATGGTCATGTTGTTATGTCCTGCATACAAGCGGCATGGCCGCGTAATAAAACTCCGAATCCGCCGCCCAAATGGGCGCAACGGATGATCCTTATCGGAGTGAATGAGTCGGCATTTGGTTCCACCCACGATAGGTGAGCCGACGAAGTACTTCGGGTGCCAGGTTGTAGCCGCGGCAAGGTTCTGGGCCGGCGGCTGTCCTGATCAGACTTCTGGATGGCTGGCCAGGAACGCGGGAACGCCATTGGGCGGGAAGTTGCGTTCAGGTGACCATCGAGGAGACCGGTGCCGTGGTGCGCGGGGACGTCGCGGAGTACAGCTGACCGGACTGACTTACAGCTAGGTACTAGGCGGCGGATCATACGGCATGCTCCGAAGCTTGGCTAGGCCCGGGGGCCCGAGTTTGTTTCCTGATCTTTCCTTTCAACGTTGACGAGGGCCCAAGGATCAAGCCTTTCGCCGTCTGTCGCCATGGGACGGGTCCTAATGGTGGCAGCGTCCGGGCCATGGTCGTCCGCCGCCCGTGACAGGTTGATGACGACCGGGTGACGACTCGAATTAAGCGGACGGACGGCCGCCCCGCTCAGCAGGAAGCGTCCCGCTGCGCCGCCAGGCGCTGGAGGGTGGCGCTGGGCGGCTCGCCGAAGAGCTTGCGGTACTCGCAGGAGAAACGCCCCAGGTGGGTGAAGCCCCAGGCCATGGCGATGGCCGAGACGTTGCGCGGGCTGTGGTCGTCCAGCAGCGCCTGGCGCACCGCCAGCAGCCGATGGCGCTTGAGAAAGGCCATGGGCGACACCCCGAAGTGCCGGCGGAAACCCTCGAACAGCTTGAAGCGCGATACGCCGGCAGCGCGCTCGATGTCTTCCAGGCAGAGGTTCTCCCGGGCGTGGGTGCGCATGAAGTCCCGCGCCCGGACCAGGTAATGCGGCAGCTGCGGGGCCTGGCGCGCCTGCAGCTCGTCGCTGTAGCTGTTCGGCTGGGCCAGCAGCAGCCCCTTGATGAAGGCGCTCTCCAGGTCCCGGGAGAACAACCCCTGGCCGTAGAGGGCCGCACCCCGTGCCAGTTCATCGGTGAGATGGCGGGCCATGCGCCACCAGGCACCCGTCGCCCCGTCGACCGCGTCCATCTGCGGCTCGAAGTGCAAGGGCTGGACGACGCTGCGCTCCAGCAAGGCCTCCAGCACCTCCACCAGCGCCCGTCGCGGGATGGCCACCTGCAGCTTGCGGCAGTTGCCGGCGATGGTCAGCCGCTGGCTCTGGTCGGGCGACAGCACCAGGCCCAGCCCGGGGTCGGAGCGCAGGCGACGGCCGGCGAGGTCCAGCTCCTGCTCGCCGCCCAGGGGCAGGCTGAGGCTGTAGCAGTCGAGGGTGGCCTCCTCGCCGACACCGATGGTGACGTCGGTGCCGTACTCCACATGGCCCAGGGTGATGGCGCTGGTGGGCAGGACATTGCCACTGTGGTGGAAGCGGATGCGCTCCGGGCGCGCGGCGTCCAGTCGGTGCGGCCCGCAGATGGCCGCCATCCAGGCTCGGGCGCCCGCCAGGTCGAAACGATCGGCGAGCAGGCCCCGGCAACGAGGGGATTCGTTCAGGTTCATCACGCGGCACCCATGAGGGTTTATGGAAGCGCGCTCTGGCGGCGCATTGCCAGGATCAAGGCAAGCACCATGCCACGGCCGTCCCACAGGCCGGAATCGAACCTTTGGGACAGGCTTCTTCAACTTTCCGGATAGACAAAACGGACGGGCACCCTGCCCCACCGCTCGAAGCGTTACCCCGAGGCTCGCGAGCGTTACCCCACGCCCCGCCGGGGTGCGGATTTTCCGGCGAGTGTTCGCCCACTAAGCGGATAGACCCCCGCCCCACCCGCGCCCCCTAATGCGCTCCACCGAATCACCGCCTGGAGCCCCCATGCCCACCACGACAAGAAGCCTCGACGACTGGAAGGCCTACATCACCGGCTGCCTGGACTTCCGCCCGCACGACGGCGTGTTCCGCATCGCCCGGGACATGTTCACCGAGCCGGCGCTGTTCGACCTGGAAATGGAGCTGATCTTCGAGCGCAACTGGATCTACGCCTGCCACGAGAGCGAGATCGCCAACGCCAACGACTTCATCACCCTGCAGGCCGGCCGCCAGCCGCTGATCGTCACCCGCGACGCCAGCGGGCAGCTGCACGCCCTGGTCAACGCCTGCCAGCACCGCGGCGCCACCCTCACCCGTGTCGGCAAGGGCAACCAGTCCACCTTCACCTGCCCCTTCCACGCCTGGTGCTACAAGAATGACGGCCGGCTGCTGAAGGTGAAGGCCCCCGGCGAATATTCCGAATGCTTCGACAAGGCCACCCGTGGCCTCCGCAAGGCCCGCATCGAGAGCTACAAGGGCTTCGTCTTCGTCAGCCTCGACATCCACGGCAGCGACCGCCTGGAGGACTTCCTCGGCGATGCGCGGGTGTTCTTCGACATGATGGTGGCCCAGTCCCCCACCGGTGAGCTGGAGGTGCTGCCCGGCCGTTCCAGCTACACCTTCGACGGCAACTGGAAGCTGCAGAACGAGAACGGCCTCGACGGCTACCACGTGAGCACCGTGCACTACAACTACGTGGCCACCGTGCAGCACCGCCAGCAGGTGGACGCCGCACAAGGGACCGCCAGCGCCACCCTCGACTACAGCAAGCTCGGCGCTGGCGATGCCGAGACCGACGACGGCTGGTTCTCCTTCCACAACGGCCACAGCGTGCTGTTCAGCGACATGCCCAACCCCAGCGTGCGCCCCGGCTACGCCAGCGTGATGCCGCGCCTGGTGGAGGCCTACGGCCAGGCCAAGGCCGAGTGGATGATGCACCGCCTGCGCAACCTGAACATCTACCCCAGCCTGTTCTTCATGGACCAGATCAGCTCCCAGCTGCGCATCGTGCGGCCGCTGGCCTGGAACAAGACCGAGATCGTCAGCCAGTGCATCGGCGTCAAGGGCGAGTCGGACGCCGACCGCGAGAGCCGCATCCGCCAGTTCGAGGACTTCTTCAACGTCTCCGGCATGGGCACC
Organism: Pseudomonas sp. zfem003; assembly: GCF_032621675.1. NCBI lineage: Bacteria > Pseudomonadati > Pseudomonadota > Gammaproteobacteria > Pseudomonadales > Pseudomonadaceae > Pseudomonas > Pseudomonas sp. zfem003. The sequence goes on from NZ_JAVYJG010000001.1 coordinate 451,846, forward strand.
CCCGACGACCTGGTGGAATTCCGCGAACAGCAGCGCGGTTTCCAGGGGCGCCTGGAACGCTGGAGCGACATCTCCCGCGGGCACCCACGCTGGGCCACAGGGGCCACCCGCAACAGCGAGATCCTCGGCATCGCCCCGCTGATGACCGGTGTGGAGTGCACCCACGAAGGTCTTTACGTCAACCAGCACCGCCACTGGCAGCGCTTCCTCCTCGACGGGCTGGAACGCAAGGCCCTGCAACCCAAGGAGGTGACCGAATGAACGCGCCGCTGCAGCACCGGATCGAGCAATTCCTCTACCGCACCTGCGAGTTGTGCGACGCCCAGGACTGGGACGCCTACCTCGCGCTGTTCGACGAGCAGTGCGAGTTCCACCTGCCGCAATGGGACTCGGAGCACGTCTACACCCGCGACCCCAAGCGCGAGATGTCGCTGATCTACTACGCCAGCCGCGCCGGCCTGGAAGACCGGGTGTTCCGCATCCGCACCGGCAAGGCCGCATCCACCGTGCCCATGCCCCGCACCCTGCACAGCATCACCAACGTGCGCATTGCCGAGCAGGCCGATGGCCAACTGGAGGTGCGCGCCAACTGGCACACCCTGTTCCATCGCCTGGGCGAGAGCGGGCAGTTCTTCGGCCACGCCACCTACCGGCTCAAGCCCCATGGCGACAGCTGGCTGATCACCCACAAGCACATCCTGTTGCTGAACGACCGGATCAATGCCGTGCTCGATTTCTACCACCTCTGAACCGGACCCACGCCCATGGATCACAAGGTCGCCCTCAGCTTCGCCGACGGCACAACCCAGTTCCTCACCGTGCAGGGCAACGAGCGCCTGCTGGACGCCGCCCTGCGCCACGGCCTCAACATCCCCCTCGACTGCCGCGAAGGCGTCTGCGGCACCTGCAGGGGCCAATGCGAATCCGGCCAGTACAGCCTCGACTACGCCGATGAGGAAGCGCTGTCGGCAGACGAAGTGGCCCGCCGCTACATCCTGGCCTGCCAGACGCGGGTGCAGTCCGACGCCACCTTCCGCTTCGATTTCGACTCCAGCCTGTGCAACGCCGCACCGCTGGTGCACCGCAACGCCCGGGTCATCGCCCTGCAGCAGGTCTCGTCCGCAGCGGCGATCCTGGAAGTCGAGGCGGACGGTGCACCGCTGGACTATCTCCCCGGGCAGTACGCCCGGCTCCAGGTGCCCGGCACCGAGGCTCACCGCGCCTACTCCTTCGCCAACCGCCCCAACCCGGGCAATCGCCTGCAGTTCCTCATCCGCCTGCTGCCCCAGGGGGTGATGAGCAACTACCTGCGCGAACGCTGCCAGGTGGGCGACACCCTGCAACTGGAAGCGCCGCTGGGGGCTTTCTACCTGCGCCAGGTGGAGCGTCCGATAGTCATGGCCGCTGGTGGGACGGGGCTGTCGGCCTTCCTCGGCATGCTCGACACCCTGGCCGAACAGGGCTGCCAGCAGCCCATCCACCTGCTGCACGGCGTCCGCCAGGCGGCGGATCTCTGCGAACAGGCGCGGATCGAAGGGTATGCCGAGCGGCTGCCGGGCTTTCGCTTCACCCCGGTGGTCAGCGAACCCGGCGATGCCGACTGGAGCGGCGCGCGGGGCTACGTGCCCGAACACCTGGACGCCGATGCGCTGCGGGAACAGGCCTGTGACCTCTATGTGTGCGGGCCACCGCCCATGGTCGACGCGGTCAAGGGCTGGCTGGAGTCCAACGCACTGGGCCAGACCCGGCTGTACCTGGAGAAATTCCTCGACAGCAGCACCTGAGCCGCTAGAGGTAGACCCCGAGGTTCACCATCATCGCCGAGTTACCCAGCAGTACCAGCTCACCGCCCACCGGGCCCAGGCGGGCCCCGAGGGACGGGATCAGCACCGGCGCCACGCCGAAGCGGTTGAGCGGGATCTTGTCGCGGTACTCGCCGCGGTAACCCTGCAGCAGCCCGCCGGTCACCTTCAGGTAGACCGGCGCCACGTCACTGTCGAAACGCTTGCCCACGTAGGCGTACTGGCTGCGCTGGCGAAACGAGTTACGGAAGGTCGCCCCACCCGCCACCATACCGTCATCGGCCTGGTACTCCAGGCCGATGAGGTTCTGGTGGTTGTTGTGCTCGGGGTCCGGATGGAAGTGGCGGGTGTAGACGCTGGTCTGCAGGTACCAGGCCTCCTCGGCCGCCACCGGCAAGGCCAGCAGCAGCGACAGGCAGAGCGAAGACAGGAGTCCGCGACGGATCACGGCGTTCAGGACCTCGGGTCAGGTAAAGGCCCGACAGCCTGCCTGAACGAAGCTGAACGAGCCCTGTCCAGCGGCGTCTTCCTGCGGCGGGCTTGCTCAGGGATGTCCGATCCTGCCGCCTGGATGAAGGCGCCAGTTCCGCACAAGTACCCAGTCGATACCCGCTGCAGAACGCAAAGCGCAGAGTCACGTTGAAAGCAACGACCTCGGCACCCAGCGGGCCGGGGCCAAGCGCTTTTGCGACCCTACTCACGAAATGCCATCACTGTGCCTGTACGGTTCTTGACCCTCTCGACAGGTCACCTTAGGCTCGCCGCCCTTTCGCATACCCACCCACTCAGACAAGGATGCCTGACACGATGCACCTGCTCGCCCGTCGCCATCACCTCGCTCTCGCCATCACCCTTGCCACCCTGTCTCAGGTGGCAAAGGCCGATACCTTCGACATCACCAATGCGGCACCGGCGACTCTTTCCGGGACGTACAACGGACTGACCCTGACTGGCAGTGTCAATGCCAACCGGGAGTCGCTGATCGACGTGACAGGCCAGGTCAATGGTGATCTGGTCAACAACGCGGACATGACCATCAATGGGCTGGGTGTAACCGGCATCAACGGCACGCTGTACCTGGAAAATGGGCGCGTAACCGGGAACATGGTCAACAACGGCCAACTGGTCAGCCACGATATCGCTGACTACAACGTTTCACTGGCCGGAAGGATCAATGGCAGCTTCATCAACAACGGCCTGATCGAAAAGACCGGTGACCGTGTCCCCGGCACTCCCAACCTTTCCCTGAGCGGCGCAGTGATTACCGGAGACCTGATCAACACAGGCACCCTGCGTGCCACCGGCGACCGCGCGATTGCCCTCGAAATGGAAGGCAGCACCATAAGCCTGGTGGATAATCAGGGCACGATCTTCGCCGAGGGCACCAACGTAACCGCGTTGTCGCTCGGCACTGGCATGACCCTTGGCCAAAACAATCTGCTCAATCACGGCACCCTCGAGGCACGTGGCGCCGGCGCAACCGCCGCACGCATCGTCGACGACCACATGCTGACCAACTACGGCACCGTGCTCTCGGATGACGTAGCCGTGGACATCAGCACCGTCCGCGAGAGCACCTACCTCCAGGTGAGTGGCCTCACAAGCGGTGTGGTGGCGGTCAAGGGCCAGGGTGACAGCAACCTGTGGCTGGAAGGCGGAGAGATCCGCGGCAACATCACCGGCATCGGCGTCATCGAGATGCTCAGTGGTGACGTCACCTTGGATAGTGCGCTGATCAACGCACGCTATCTGGAAATGAGCGATGGCCGCCTGACCTTGACGCGTGCCGGTTCTATCCTGACCGGCGATCTTGAGTTGCTGGGTGCAGACCTCAATCTGATGCTGAGCAACGCCACCGACCCCAACACTCCGTTTCTCACCGTCCAAGGCCTTGTCGAGGTCGACCGTACGCATGGCAAAGAGAGCCGCATCCTCCTCACCCCCAAACCCAACGACTTCAGCCTGAGCGGCCCGCACACCTACCAACTGATAAGCGCCAACACCTGGACCGACACCCCCAACGCCCCAGAAAGCACCTCCGGCCTGCTGCGCGTCCTCAGCCACAGCTTCGATGGCCAGGTGCTCAGTGCCGAGGTGGAAACCCTCAGCGGTGTTTCCGCCGCCAGCCTGGTGGCCAACCAGGGCGCCTCGCGCCGCGCCCAGCGCGCCCTGGCGAGCTTCTCCGCGCAGATGCCGGCCCTGACCGCCGATGATCCGGTGTTCCTCAGCCTGGCCGCTGCCGATGCAGCCCGCACCGCCGAGATCGCCGAGCAACTGGCACCCGAATCCAACGGTGCCAATGCCCTCGCCCCCATCGCCGGCCTGCGCCTGCTGGAGAGCGCCACCCAGCAGCGCCACGAGCCGGCCGGCGACCCGGCACGCGGCCCCCGCGCCTGGGTCAGCCTGCTGGACAACCGTGGGCACACCGGCGAGCGCGACGGTGCCCGTGGCTTCGACCAGGACACCCAGGGCATCGCCCTCGGCCTGGAACAGGCCTTCGGTGACCAAGGCCTGGCAGGCATCGCCTACAGCCACTACCAGGGCAACAGCGACAGCCACACCGGCAACAAGCTGGACACCAAGGGCCACCTGGTCAGCCTCTACGCCCACCAGGGCTGGGGCCCCTACTTCGTGGATGGCAGCCTGTCCATGGGCTGGTTCGAGCACGACAGCCGTCGCTACATCACCGGCACCCGCGCCTCCGGCGACCAGGACGGCCAGCAGTACGGCGCCAGCCTGATCGGCGGCTACCGCCTGGAGCTGGACAGCCTGCTGGTGGAGCCCCGCCTCGGCATGCGTTACACCCGCGTGGAGTTGGACGGCTACCGCGAGCACGGCTCCTCCGCCGCGCTGAAGGTGGAAAGCTCGCGCTATGAAAGCGGCGAAGTCGGCGCCGGCCTGCGGGTGGCCGGCTTGTTCCCCCTGGCCAGCGGCCGCGTCACCCCGGAGGCCTCGCTGATGGCCTGGCACGACGGCATCGGTGACCGCAGCGATACCCAGGCGCGCTTCCTGGTGGGTGGCGAAACCTTCACCACCCCAGGCGTCCGCCAGGGCCGCGACACCCTCGAAGCCCGCCTCGGCGTGCGCTACGACCTGGGCGACCTGACCCTCGGTGCCGGCTTTAGCCGCACCCAGCGCAGCGACGCCCAGTGGAACAGCGCCGGCCTCACCGCCGCCCTCGCCTTCTGACCCAACGGCCCGCGCTCAGGCGCGGGCCACCGCTTCCGCCTGGCGGACCTGCTCCGGCGTGGGCCGCACGCCGGTGTAGAGCACGAACTGCTCCACCGCCTGCAGCACGATGACCTCGCCCCCGGTGATCACCCGCTTGCCCAGGGAACGGGCCAGGCGGATCAGCGGCGTCTCCACCGGGATCGCTACCACATCGAAGACCACTTCGGCCGCCGCCACCTGCTCGGCGCTGAACGCCAACTGGCCGGCCTCCGGGCCGCCGTCCATGCCCAGCGGCGTGACGTTCACCAATACCTGCGCCACATGGCCCTCCGCCGAGGGCACCCAGTCGTAGCCACAGGCCTGTGCCAATCCCTGCCCGGCCAACGCGTTGCGAGCCGCCAGGGTGCCCCGGGCGAAGCCGCTGTCGCGCAGGGCGACGGCCACGGCCTTGCCCATCCCACCACTGCCCCGCAGCAGCAGCGTCGAGGTGGGGTCCACGGCATGGCTGCGCACCAGGCTGGCCACGGCCAGGTAGTCGGTGTTGTAGCCCGTCAGGTGGCCCTCGTCGTTGACGATGGTGTTTACCGAGCCGATGACCGCCGCCGATGGGTCCAGGGCATCCAGATGGGGGATGCAGGCCTCCTTGAAGGGCATCGACACCGCGCAGCCCCGGATGCCCAGCGCCCGCACGCCGCCGATGGCCGCCGGCAGGTCCGTGGTGGTGAAGGCCTTGTAGACGTAGTCCAGCTCCAGCAGGTCGTAGAGCGCGTTGTGGAAGCGCGTGCCGAAGTTGCCAGGGCGGCCGGACAACGACATGCACAACCGGGTGTCCTTGCTGAGGATTCGGGCCATGAAGCCTCCTGTTTCGAGTGAAGCCAGGGCGCCACGCCCTGAAGCACCGCCCCTGAGGGGCAGGGGCGACGCCCAAATGAAAAGGCCGGAAGCCCCGCGGATCGCTCCGGGAAACCTCCGGCCTCGTTGCGACGACCGTCAGTGGTCGTGCTTGCTGCCGCCACGGCAGGTCGGCGAATCCGGGGCCGCACCCTGCTGCGCCCACTCCTCGGGGGTGTAGGTGTGCAGGGCCAGGGCGTGGAACTGCCCCATCAGCTCGCCCAGGGCCGCGTAGGCCTTCTGGTGGCGGCGCACCGCATTCAACCCGGCGAACACCGGGCTGACGATCACCGCCTTGTAGTGGGTTTCCTGGCCACGGCTGTGCATGTGGCTCTCGTCCAGCACGTCGAGGTGCTGGGGCTCGAGGGCCGCGAAGGCGGCCAGGATACGGTCACGCATGCTCATGGCGGGCTCCGATCACTTCTTCTTCTGATCCTTGGGTGCCAGCTCGTCGTTCATGTCCGACAGCAGCTTGTTCACTTCCGGCACGGCGGATTCCAGGCGGGACTGGGTCAGCTCGGCGGATTGCGCGGTCAGGGACGGCATCTTCTCCAGCACCTTCTTGCCCAGGGGCGATTCGTAGAAGGCGATCAGGTCCTTCAGCTCGGATTCGCTGAAGTTGGTGGTGTAGATCTTCACCAGCTCCGGCTTCAGCTTGTCCCAGCCCACGGCCTTGTCCAGGGCGGCGTTGGCCTTGGCCTGGTAGCGCTCCAGGGTGGCCTTCTTGTCGGCCGGCGCGTTGGCCTTCTGGAAGTTCTGGGCAAACATCTGCTGCACCTGGGCGTACACCGGCACGGTCAGCTTGTCGGCATGGGCGAGCTTGAGGAAGCGCTCGGCGTTGGCGGCATGGCTGGCGGCATCGGCGAACACCTGGCCACTGGCACAGGCCAGCACGATGGCGGAGCAAACGAGACGGAGCTTGGTCATTGGGGTTCCTTGGTATGAGCGGTACGGGCCGTGCCCGTGGGCGGGCCATTCTGCGCTCAAGCCCGGTGGGGGCTCAAGCCATGGATGCGGCCGTGCATCACGGCCAAACGCGGGTTGGGGGTGCCGTCCGTCCAGGGTCCGGCGCGGGCACTTGCCGGCTGCCAGTGCGCTGGGCATCCTTGCGCCCCACCGATGACAACACCGTGAACGGCACCCCAGCTTGGGCCGCCGTGTGCGCGTAATGTTCCCCGCCCCACGGAAGACAGCTGCCCACAGGGACCCTGAATGACCCGCCCCATCCCGGCCCCCGCCGAACGACAGCCCCTGTGCGACGCCCGTGGCCGCCTGGAGCCATCGGCCATCGGCTGGTCCGAGCGACCGCAGCTGGATTGCGCCATCCCCGGGCACTTCGGCCGGCGCAAGCGCTGGAACCACTGGTGCATCACCACCCCCGGCTGGATGCTCTCCGTCACCCTCGCCGACCTCGACTACATCGGCTACTGCGCCGCCTACTTCCTCGACCTGGAAACCGGCCGCGCCGTGACCCACTCCCAGCTGCGCGCCCTCGCCCTCGGCTGCCACCTGCCCGATGTGCCGGTGGCCAGCCACGGCTTCGAGCACCCGCGCCTGCACCTGCAGGTGGACGAACTCCCCGGCCGCGCCCGCATCAGCGTCGCCGTGCCGGACATCGGCGGCCAGCCACTGCAGGCGACCCTCGACGTGCAGCGCCCGGCGCACCTGGACTCGGTCAACCTGGTCGCGCCCTTCGCCAACGGTGGCTTCCACGCCAGCACCCGCCAACTCGGCCTGCCGGTCACCGGCAGCCTGCGCCTGGGTCGCCGGCAGTACCCGTGCATGCCGGGGCAGAGCTTCGCCGCCCTCGACTTCGGCCGGGGCGTCTGGCCGCTGAACAGCCACTGGACCCGCGCCGCCTTCGCCACCGTCGGCGGTATCGCCGGCAACTTCGGTGCGGGCTGGACAGACGCCAGCGGCGAGACGGAGAACGCCCTGTGGTTCGGTGGCGAACTGTCGCGCCTCAACGGCCCGGTGCACCTCAGGCAAGGCCCGGAGAACGGCCTGTCCCCCTGGCAGCTGAGCAGCGACTGCGAGCGCGTGCGCCTCACCTTCACCCCGCGCCAGCTGCACCAGGCCAACCCGCGCCTGGGCCCGCTCTACGCCGACACACGCCAGTGGTTCGGGCGCTTCGACGGGGTCCTGCTCAGCCCCACGGGCGAGCGCGTCCCCGTGGACAACGCCCTGGGCTGGGTAGGCCATACCCGCGCGCGCTGGTAATCCATCCCCCAGGCGTTGAACCCAAGGGCTCCGGCGCGGCCTAAACTGCGGAAAAACCGAACCTGGAGCCGCGCAATGAGCCGAACCGAAACCGACAGCCTGGGCCCCGTCAGCGTCGCCGAAGACGCCTACTGGGGCGCCCAGACCCAGCGCTCGCTGGAAAACTTCGCCATCGGCGAGGAACGCATGCCCCTCCCCGTGGTGCATGCCCTGGCCCTGGTGAAGAAGGCCGCCGCCCGGGTCAACGGCCGCAATGGCGGTATCAGCCCGGACATCGCCCGCCTGATCGAACAGGCCGCCGATGAAGTCCTCGCCCACCAGCACGACGACCAGTTCCCCCTGGTGGTCTGGCAGACCGGCAGCGGCACCCAGAGCAACATGAACGTCAACGAAGTGATCGCCGGCCGCGCCAACGAACTGGCCGGCGGCCCACGGGGCGGCAAGAGCCCGGTGCACCCCAACGACCACGTCAACCACGCCCAGAGCTCCAACGACAGCTTCCCCACCGCCATGCACATCGCCGTGGCCCAGGCCATCCACCGCGACCTGCTGCCAGCGCTGGCCGAGCTGACCGGTGGCCTGGCCGAGCAGGCTGCGCGCCATGCCCGCCTGGTGAAGACCGGGCGCACCCACCTGATGGACGCCACGCCCATCACCTTCGGCCAGGAGCTCTCCGCCTTCGTCGCCCAGCTGGACTACGCCGAGCGCGCCATCCGCAATGCCCTGCCGGCGGTCTACCAACTGGCCCAGGGCGGCACCGCCGTCGGCACCGGGCTCAATGCCCCCCACGGTTTCGCCGAAGCCATGGCGGCGGAACTGGCGGCGCTGGCCGGGCTGCCCTTCGTCTCCGCGCCCAACAAGTTCGCTGCCCTCGCCGGGCACGAGCCGCTGGTGGCCCTCTCCGGCGCGCTCAAGACCCTCGCCGTGGCCCTGATGAAGATCGCCAACGACCTGCGCCTGCTGGGCTCCGGCCCCCGGGGCGGCCTGGCGGAAGTCAGGCTGCCGGCCAACGAGCCGGGCAGCTCGATCATGCCCGGCAAGGTCAACCCGACCCAGTGCGAAGCGCTTTCCATGCTCGCCTGCCAGGTGATCGGCAACGACACCACCATCAGCCTCGCCGCCAGCCACGGGCACCTGCAGCTCAACGTGTTCAAGCCGGTGATCGCCCACAACATCCTGCAGTCCATCCGCCTGCTGGCCGATGGCTCACGCAACTTCCAGCGCCACTGCGTGGCCGGCATGGAGCCCGACGCCGCGCGCATGGCCGAGCACCTGGAGCGCGGCCTGATGCTGGTGACCGCCCTCAACCCGCACATCGGCTACGACAAGGCCGCGCAGATCGCCAAGAAGGCCTACGCCGAAGGCACCACCCTGCGTGAAGCGGCGCTGGCCCTCGGACTGGTGAGCGAAGCCGACTTCGACGCCTGGGTACGCCCGGAAACCATGCTGGAGGCCGGCCAGCATGGTTGACTCCTCCAAGCACGGTGCCACCCCGCTGGAAGGCGATGGCAAGCGCATCCTGATGATCCTCGGCTCGCCCAAGGACAACAGCCTGTGCGGCGCCCTGGGCGACGCCTATGCCCAGGGTGCCCGTGGCGAAGGCCATGTGGTGCGGGTGCTGAAGCTCAGCGAGATGGCCTTCGACCCGGTGCTGCGCCAGGGCTACGACCAGAACCAGCCCCTGGAGCCGGACCTGCTCGAAGCCCAGCGGCAGATCCACTGGGCCCAGCACCTGGTGTTCGTCTACCCAGTCTGGTGGGGCGGCGTGCCGGCCCTGCTCAAGGGCTTCCTCGACCGCGTGCTGCTGCCCGGCTTCGCCTTTCGCTACCGGGGCCCGCGCAGCTGGGACAAGCTGCTGCAGGGCCGCACCGCCGACCTGCTGGTGACCCTCGACACGCCGCCCTGGTATTTCCGCTGGGTCTACGGCGCCCCCGGGCACCGGCAGATGAAGCGCACCATCCTCGGCTTCTGCGGCATCCGCACCCGCCACCTGGCAGAGTTCGCCCCGGTGCGCACCTCCACCGAGGAGCAGCGCCAGGCCTGGCTGCGCCGCGCCGAAACCCTGGGCGCCCGCCCCTAGCCGGGCTCCAGCAGTGCCTCGTCCACCGCGTACTTCACCCGTACGCGGTTGCGATAGAGGCACTCGCTGGCCACCAGCCGTCCCTCCTGGCCCTTCTCGCGCACGTCCCGCCAGATCTCGTTGAGGCGCAGCACCTCGCCCCCTTCGCGGATGAAGCGGTGCCCGCGCTGGTAGACGTGGTAGCGGAACGGCCGGGGCGCCGAGCACAGCAGCAGCCCCTCCAACTGGTGCTCGGCCACCTTCAGCGACAGCTGGAAGGCCTGGTCGGTGGGGTTGTGCAGCACCAGGTCGATGTAGTTGTAGAAGATCGCCGCCCCGGAGCCGAACGGCAGCACCCGCCCCTCGTCCGGGAAGGGGTCGAAACTGTGGTTGGCCCGCTCCACCACCCGCAGCGGCGAGTGCAGCGCCATCCAGTGGATCAGGTTGCTCAACTGGCACACCCCGCCGCCAATGCCGGAACGCGCCTCGCCGAACGACAGCTCCATGCCCTCGACGAACCCGCGCCGCGCCGTGGGCCGGCCGAGCAACTGGCAGAAGGAGAAGTACTCCCCCGGGCCGATCACCACCCCGTCCATGCACGCCACCGCCAGGCGCAGGTTGATCACCTTGTTGTGCTGCAGCGCCAGGTCGCTGTCGCCCAGCCGGCGGATCAGCTTGGACGTGTGGCGGATGTAGCGGTACGGCAGGTGCGCATCCGCCACCCGCCCCAAGCGCCGGGACGACAGGCGCCAGTAGAGCGCACGCGCCAGGCGCCGCTGCCAGACGCGCAACGCGTAGAGCCAGGGGTGATAGAGGGAAAGCGGTTTGCGCATGGGAAGGGTCCGGGGCCGGGGCGCGCATTATGCCGCGCCGCCTGCCCGGTTTCAGGCACCGGGCCACACCCAAGGCCCGTCACCCCAGGTGCAGCGCCCGGTAATGGCTGGGCGCCATGCCCACCACCTTGCGGAACAGGCGGGAGAAGTAATAGGCGTCCTCGTAGCCCAGCTGCTCGGCGATCTGCCGCACCCCCAGGCTGCCCTCGTCCAGCAGGCGGCAGGCGTGGGCCATCTTCAGCTGGATGAAATCCTGGATCGGCGCGTGGCCGGTCAGGGCACGGTAGGTCTTGGCGAAGTGGAAGCGCGAGAGCTTGAACTGCGCGGCCAACTGGTCGAGGTTCAGCTGCTCGTGCAGGTGCGCACGCATCACCGCCTGCACCGCGTCCACGTCCAGCACCCGCCCGGACTTGAGAAAACCCCGCGCCGGCAGCACCGCCAGCGACGTCAGCAGCGCCTGCAACTGGTGGGCCGCATGCACATGGTGCCTGGGGTTCAGGCCCTGCTTGCGCAGCCCCAGCAACCCGTCGAAGTCCGCCAGCAGGCGCGGCTGGGCGCCGATGCGACGCAGGCCCGGCTCGCCGAGAAAGCGCAGGAAATCCGCCGCCAGCTCCCCCTTGAAGTGCACCCAGTAGATGCTCCACGGGCGCTGCAGGTCGGCGCCATAGGCGTGCATGCGGCCCTTGGGCAGCACCAGCAGGTCCCCGCCTGCCACGTCGAATCGTCCATCCCCGGTCTCCAGCCAGCCTTGCCCGGCACGACAGTAGATCAGCAGGTGGTCGTCCGGGGCCAGGCGCAGCATGCGGTGCCCCGCGGCGTCCGGGTAATAGCCCAGCGCCAGCGGGTAGCAGCCGGCTGCCAAGGGGTGGCGGGCCAGCAGGCGACGCAGGCGGGGCGGTGTGATCAGGCGGATGCCATCGGCCGGCAGCGGCCAGTTGGAGGTTTCCACGGAGCGGCTCATGGTTGTTCTTGTGGTGGCCAGCAATGCCAAGATCGTCCATCCCGGCGCCAAGATCGTCAATCCACAAGCGCCCGGCGCCCCGCTATAAACGGCACACAGAACAACAAAGGGCCCGAGGACGGGCGGAGGCACGCATGAGCAGGACGATTCCCCAGCTGATCGATGGCCAATGGCGCGAGAGCCGCGCCCGCGAGCTGATCGAAGTCACCGATCCCGCCACCCAGGCCGTGCTGGCCCTGGCGCCCCGCGCCACCGCCGAGGAGATCGAAGCCGCCGTGGCCAGTGCCCGCGACGCCTTCCTCACCTGGCGCGAAGTCCCCATCCCGGAACGCGCCCGCCTGATGCTGCGCTACCAGCACCTGCTCAAGGAGCACCACGACGAACTGGCCGAGCTGCTGGCCAGCGAGACCGGCAAGACCTTCGCCGACGCCAAGGGCGACGTCTGGCGCGGCATCGAGGTGGCCGAGCACGCGGCCAACGTGGCCAGCCTGATGATGGGCGAGACGGTGGAGAACGTCGCCCGCGAGATCGACACCGCCAGCTGGATCCAGCCCCTGGGCGTGTGCGTCGGCATCACCCCCTTCAACTTCCCGGCGATGATCCCGCTGTGGATGTTTCCCCTGGCCATCGCCTGCGGCAACACCTTCATCCTCAAGCCCTCCGAGCAGGACCCGCTGACCCCCAACCGCCTCGCCGAGCTGTTCCTCGAAGCCGGCGCGCCCAAGGGCGTGCTGCAGGTGCTGCATGGCGGCCGCGAACAGGTGGATGCCCTGCTCACCCACCCCGAAGTGCGCGCCATCTCCTTCGTCGGCTCGGTGCCGGTCGGCCAGCACGTGTACCGCACCGGCACCGCGCACATGAAGCGCGTGCAGGCCTTCGCCGGGGCCAAGAACCACATGGTGATCCTCCCCGACGCCAACAAGGAACAGACCCTGAGCAACCTCATCGGCGCCAGCTGCGGCGCCGCCGGCCAGCGCTGCATGGCCATCAGCGTCGCCGTCTTCGTCGGCCAGGCGCGGGAGTGGATCGGCGAACTGGCCGAGCAGATGGCCCAGCTGCGACCCGGCCACTGGAGCGACCCCCAGGCCGCCTACGGCCCGCTGATCAGCCAGCAGGCCCGCCAGCGCGTGCTGCGACTGATCGCCGAGGGCAAGGCCGAAGGCGCCGAATGCCTGCTCGACGGCTCCCACTGCGAAGTGCCCGGCTACCCCGATGGCAACTGGCTCGGCCCCACCCTGTTCCGCGGCGTCACCCCGCGCATGGGCCTGTACCGCGAGGAAATCTTCGGCCCGGTGCTGGCCTGCGTGGAGGTGGACACCCTCGACGAGGCCATCGCCCTGGTCAACGCCAGCCCCTACGGCAACGGCACCAGCCTGTTCACCCGCTCCGGCGGCGCCGCGCGGCACTTCCAGCACGCCGTGGAAGTGGGCCAGGTGGGCATCAACGTCCCCATCCCGGTGCCGCTGCCGTTCTTCTCCTTCACCGGCTGGAAGGGCTCCTTCTATGGCGACCTGCACGCCTACGGCAAGCAGGCGGTGCGCTTCTACACCGAGACCAAGACCGTCACCACCCGCTGGTTCGACGACAGCCCGGTGAGCGGCCCGAACATGACCATCCAGCTCAAGTAGCAAGCGGGTATCCGACAGCCTGTTAGACGAAAAGAGAATCTCAACCCATCCGGGACCGGCGTAAAAGGTTCCTCCACAACAACAAGGAGGAACCCCCATGCGCCGTTTGACTGCCACCCTGGCCCTCTGGGCCGGGATCACCGCCTGTGCGCAGGCTGCCGAGCCCATCACCCTCGGCCTCAACTACCCGCGCACCGGCTCGTACAAGGAAGAGGGACTGGCCCAGATGCGAGGCGCGTTGCTGGCCATCGACGAGATCAACGCAGCGGGCGGCGTGCTCGGCCGCACCCTGCGGCTGTCCGCCAAGGACACCGCCTCGCGCCCGGAAAAGGCCGTGAAGAACGTCGACAAGCTCGCCGACGAAGGCGCCGCCATGCTCTTCGGCGGCGCCTCCAGCGCGGTGGCCATCGCCTCCGGCGAACGGGCCCGCGAGCGCGGCCTGCTGTACTTCGGCACCCTCACCTACTCCAACGACACCACCGGCAAGAACGGCCACCGCTACCTGTTCCGCGAGTGCAACAACGCCTGGATGAGCGCCGGCGTGCTGGGCCAGTACCTGAGCAAGACCCTGCCCGGCAAACGCTACTTCTACGTCACCGCCGACTACACCTGGGGGCAGACCACCGAAGCCTCGCTGCGCAAGGCCACCGGCAGCCAGGACAGCGCCGGCCACCCCGGCGTGCGCGTGCCCTTCCCCGGCGCCCGCCTCAGTGACTACCGCGACGCCCTCGCCCAGGCCGCCGCCAGCGACGCCCAGGTGCTGGCCCTGGTGCTGTTCGGCGAAGACCTGGTGCGCGCCATGCGCATCGCCCGCGACCTGGGCCTGACCGAGCGCATGCAGATCGTCGCGCCCAACCTCACCCAGAGCATCGTCGAGCAGGCCGGCCCCGACCTCATGCAGGGCGTGATCGGCACCGAACCCTGGACCTGGCGCGTCCCCGCCCTTGAGAAGTCCGAACGCGGCCAGGCCTTCGTCGAAGCGTTCAAGACCCGCTACGGCATGTACCCCTCCAGCTCCGCCGCCTCGGCCTACAGCATCGTCCAGCAATGGGCCGATGCCGCGCGCCGCAGCAACAGCCTCGACAGCGAAGCCCTGATCAAGGCCCTCGAAGGCCATCGCTACAGCCTCCTCAAGGGCGAGCAGCAGTGGCGCGCCTTCGACCACCAGAACCTGCAGACGGTGTACGCCGTCCGGGTCAAGCACCGCGACGAGGTGTTCAAGGACCCGCTCAAGCAGGACTATTTCGAGATCGTCGACCGCCTCGACGCCAGCACCGCGCTTCCCAGCGAAGCCGACTGGCAGGCCGAACGGCGGGCCGCCGGCAAACCCCTGACCCTGCAGTGAGACGCCATGGATTTCGACCTCAGCGATGAACAACGCCTGCTGACCGACAGCGCCCGCGCCTTCGCCGCGCGGGAGCTGGCCCCCCACGCCGCCGACTGGGACCGCGAGCACCACTTCCCGGTGGAGGTCATCCGCCGGGCCGCCGAACAGGGCTACCTGGGGCTGTACATCGCGGAGGACGACGGCGGCCTCGGGCTCTCGCGGCTCTCCGCCGCGCTGATCTTCGAGCAGCTGGCCGCCGGCTGCGTGGCCACCACCGCCTACCTCACCATCCACAATATGGCCACCTGGATGCTCGCCTCCTTCGGCGACGCCGCGCTCAAGGCCCAGTGGCTGCCGGGCCTGCTGGACGGCCGGCTGCTGGCCTCCTACTGCCTCACCGAGCCCGACGCCGGCTCCGACGCCGCCCACCTGCGCACCCGCGCCCGGCGCGACGGCGAGCACTACGTGCTGGACGGCAGCAAGTGCTTCATCTCCGGCGCCGGCAGCACCCAGGTGCTGATCGTCATGGCGCGTACCGGCGAAGACGGCGCCAAGGGCATCTCCTGCTTCCTGGTGCCGGCCGACGCCGAAGGCATCCGCTACGGCCGCAACGAAGACAAGATGGGCTGGCGCGCCCAGCCCACCCGCACCATCGCCTTCGACGGCGTGCGCATCCCCGCCAGCCACCGCATCGGCCCCGAGGGCGAAGGGTTCGTCTACGCCATGAAGGGCCTCGACGGCGGCCGCCTGAACATCGCCAGCTGCTCCCTCGGCGCCGCCCAGGCCGCGCTGGAACAGAGCCTGCGCTACGTCGAGGAGCGCCGGCAGTTCGGCAAGCCCCTGGCCAGCTTCCAGGCCCTGCAGTTCAAGCTCGCCGACATGCTCACCGACCTCACCGCCAGCCGGCAGATGGTGCGCCTGGCCGCCCACCGCCTGGACCAGCGCCACCCCGAGGCCAGCCTCTACTGCGCCATGGCCAAGCGCTTCGCCACCGACCAGTGCTTCGAAGTGTGCAACCAGGCCCTGCAACTTCATGGCGGCTACGGCTATCTGAACGACTACCCTCTGGAGCGCTGGGTGCGCGACACCCGCGTGCACCAGATCCTCGAAGGCACCAACGAGATCATGCGCGTCATCACGGCGCGCCGTTTACTGGAACAGGGCGGCACACTCGACCGCCTGCTATGACGAATGCGTTAAGGAGATGCACATGAGCACCGCAGTCGAACCCTACAAGACCGGCGTCTTCGACCTCACCCACAAGCTCACCGTGGAGAAGCACGGCCACACCGCCCTGCTCACCATCAACAACCCGCCGGCCAACACCTGGGACCGCGAATCCCTCATCGGCCTCAAGCAACTGGTGGAGCACCTCAACCGCGACGACGCCATCTACGCCCTGGTGGTGACCGGCCAGGGGCCCAAGTTCTTCAGCGCCGGCGCCGACCTCAACATGTTCGCCGACGGCGACAAGGCCCGCGCCCGGGAAATGGCCCGGCGCTTCGGCGAAGCCTTCGAAGCCCTGCGCGACTTCCGTGGCGTGTCCATCGCCGCCATCAACGGCTACGCCATGGGCGGCGGCCTGGAGTGCGCCCTGGCCTGCGACATCCGCATCGCCGAGCGCCATGCGCAGATGGCCCTGCCCGAGGCCACCGTCGGCCTGCTGCCCTGCGCCGGCGGCACCCAGGCGCTGTCCTGGCTGGTGGGCGAAGGCTGGGCCAAGCGCATGATCCTCTGCGGCGAGCGCATCGACGCCGACACCGCCCAGCGCATCGGCCTGGTGGAGCAGGTGGTGGACAGCGGCGAAGCCCGTGGCACCGCCCTGCTGCTGGCGGCCAAGGTCGCCCGCCAGAGCCCGGTGGCGGTGCGCACCATCAAGCCGCTGATCCAGGGCGCCCGCGAACGCGCCCCGAACACCTGGCTGCCCGAGGAGCGCGAGCGCTTCGTCGACCTGTTCGACGCCGAGGACACCCGCGAAGGCGTCAACGCCTTCCTCGAAAAGCGCGAACCCAAGTGGCGCAACCAGTGAGAGCGATGCCATGAACGTGAAATTCGAAGAGCGCCACGGCCGCGACGGCGCGCGCATCGGCATCGCCACCCTGGACGCCGAGGCCAGCCTCAACGCCCTCAGCCTGCCGATGATCGAAGCGCTGGAGGCCCGCCTCGATGCCTGGGCCAACGACCCGGACCTGGTCTGCGTGCTGCTGCGCGGCAGCGGGCCCAAGGCCTTCTGCGCCGGCGGCGACGTGCGCCGGCTGGCGGAAGCCTGCCGCGAGCACCCCGGCGAAGTGCCGCCGCTGGCGGCGCGCTTCTTCGCCGACGAGTACCGCCTCGACCACCGCCTGCACACCTACCCCAAGCCGCTCATCTGCTGGGCCCACGGCCACGTGCTGGGCGGCGGCATGGGCCTGATGCAGGGCGCGGCGATCCGCATCGTCACCCCCTCCAGCCGGCTGGGCATGCCGGAGGTCAACATCGGCCTCTACCCCGACGTCGGCGGCAGCTGGTTCCTCGCCCGCCTGCCCGGGCGCCTGGGCCTGTTCCTCGGCCTCACCGCCAGCGGCATCAACGCCCGTGACGCGCTGGACCTGGGCCTGGCCGACCGCTTCCTGCTGGACGACCAGCAGGAGGCCCTGCTGGACGGCCTCGCCCAGCTCAACTGGCGCGAGCACAGCGGCGCCCAGCTCACCAGCCTGCTGCGAGCCCTGGAAGCCAGCGCCCGCCCGCAGCTGCCCGAGGCCCAGTGGCTGCCGCGCCGGGCCCGCCTCGATGACCTGCTGGACGTGGCCGAACTGCCCGCCGCCTGGCACGCCATCGCCGCCCTGCAGCACGACGAAGACGCCCTGCTGGCCCGCGCCGCCCGCACCCTGGTCGCCGGCTGCCCGCTCACCGGGCACCTGGTCTGGGAGCAGATCCGCCGCGCCCGCCACCGCTCCCTGGCCGAGGTGTTCCGCATGGAATACGCCATGAGCCTGAACTGCTGCCGCCACCCGGAATTCCCCGAAGGCGTGCGCGCCCGCCTGATCGACAAGGACAACGCTCCGCGCTGGCACTGGCCGAGCGTGGACAGCGTGCCGCGCAACGTGATCGAAGCCCACTTCGAGCCCACCTGGGAGGGCGATCACCCCCTGGCGGACCTCTAACCCCCTCCCACGCGACCCAAGGAGCACGACAATGACAACAATCGCCTTCATCGGTCTCGGCAACATGGGCCTGCCCATGGCCCGCAACCTCATCAAGGGCGGCCATGCGCTGCAGGTCTTCGACCTGGTCCGCGCCGCCATGGATCAACTGGTGGCCGAAGGGGCCAAGGCCGCCGTCGATGCCCGGGACGCCGTCCAGGGCGCCGAGGTGGTGGTCAGCATGCTGCCCGCCAGCCACCACGTCGAAGGCCTCTACCTGGGCGACGACGGCCTGCTGGCCGGGCTGCCCGCCGGCACCCTGGTGCTGGAGTGCTCCACCATCGCCCCCGAGGCAGCCCGGCGCGTGCATGCCGCCGCCCGCGAACGGGGCATCGCCCTGCTCGATGCGCCGGTCTCCGGCGGCACCGCCGGCGCCGCCGCCGGCACCCTCACCTTCATGATCGGCGGCGAGGCCGAGGCCCTGGAGCGGGCCCGCCCGCTGCTGGCGCTGATGGGGCGCAACCTGTTCCACGCCGGCCCGGCCGGCGCCGGCCAGGTAGCCAAGGTGTGCAACAACCAGGTGCTCGCCGTGCAGMKGCKCCGGCCAGGTAGCCAAGGTGTGCAACAACCAGGTGCTCGCCGTGCAGATGATCGCCACCGCCGAAGCCATGGCCCTCGGCGTCGCCAACCAGCTCGACCCCGCCGTGCTGGCCGAGATCATGCGCCAGAGCTCCGGCGGCAACTGGGTGCTGGAACGCTACAACCCCTGGCCGGGGGTGATGCCCAACGCCCCCGCCAGCAACGGCTACCAGGGCGGCTTCATGGCCGAACTGATGGCCAAGGACCTCGGCCTGGCCCAGGAGGCCGCCGGCCGCAGCGCCAGCAGCACCCCCATGGGCGCCCTGGCGCTGCAGCTCTACCGCCTGCTGCTCAAGCAGGGCAAGGGCCGCCAGGACTTCTCCGTGGTGCAGCAGCTGTTCGCCCCGGAGTGATATCGAGGCAGGCGTCGACCTGCCGCAGCGCACCGCGCCGATGCGATCGGCTACCATGCGCGCTTCGTTACAACCGGGGCGCCCCATGTCCGACTTCCATCACGCCCTGCTCGACTGGGACGAGCAGGGTCAGCCACTGTCCCGCGAGTTCGGCGACGTCTACTTCTCCCCCGAATCCGGCATGGCCGAGACCCGCCACGTCTTCCTCGACGGCAACCAGCTGCCGGAGCGCTTCGCCGCACTGCCCGAAGGCGGTCGCCTGGTCATCGGCGAGACCGGCTTCGGCACCGGCCTGAACTTCCTCTGCGCCTGGCAGTTGTTCCGCGAGCAGGCCCCGGCCAGCGCCCGCCTGCATTTCGTCAGCGTGGAAAAATTCCCCCTCGCCCATGCCGACCTGGCCCGCGCCCTGGCGCTGTGGCCGTCCCTCGCCCCCCTCGGCGATGAACTGCTGCAGCAGTACCGCGCCATCAACCCCGGCTTCCAGCGCCTGCTGCTGGACGGCGGTCGCGTGGTGCTGACCCTGCTGGTGGGCGACGCCCTGGATTGCCTGCCGCAGCTGGACGCGCGCATCGACGCCTGGTTCCTCGACGGCTTCGCACCAGCCAAGAACCCGCAGATGTGGTCGCCCGACCTGTTCACCCAGCTCGCCCGCCTCAGCGCACCCGGCGCCACCCTGGCCACCTTCACCAGCGCCGGCTTCGTCCGTCGCGGCCTCCAGGCGGTGGGTTTCGACATCAAGCGCACCCCCGGCTTCGGCAAGAAGTGGCACATGACCCGGGGCCGCTACAACGCCGTACCGGTCGCTGCCGAACGCCCCTGGTACGCCCGCCCGCCGGCCCACCAGGGGCCGCGTCGGGCGCTGGTGATCGGCGGCGGGCTGGCCGGCTGCGCCAGTGCGGCCAGCCTGGCCGCGCGCGGCTGGCAGGTCACCCTGCTGGAGCGCCACGCCGGCCTGGCCGAGGAAGCCTCCGGCAACCCCCAAGGCGTGCTCTACCTCAAGCTGTCGGCCCACGGCACAGCCCTGTCGCGGCTCATCGTCAGCGGTTTCGGCCATACCCGGCGCCTGCTGGAACACCTGCAGGCCAATGAGGACTGGCAAGCCTGCGGCGTGCTGCAGCTGGCCTTCGAAGACAAGGAACGCGAACGCCAGGCCGCCCTCGCCCGGGCGTTCCCCAGCGGGCTGCTGCGCGCGCTGGACCAGGTCGAGGCACAAGCCCTGGCCGGCATCGCCCTCCCCGCTGGCGGCCTGTTCTACCCCGAGGCCGGCTGGGTCCACCCGCCAGCCCTGTGCCGCTGGCTCGCCGCCCAGCCGGGCATCGAACACGCCCTGCACCGGGAAGCCCTGGAGCTGGTGCGCCAGGACGGCACCTGGCAGGCCCGCGCCGGCGACGCCGTGCTGGCCGAGGCGCCCGTGGTGGTGCTGGCCGGCGCCGCCGAGGTGCTGCGCTTCCCGCAGACCACCGGCATGCCGCTCAAGCGCATCCGCGGGCAGATCACCCGCCTGCCCGCCACCCCCGCCAGCGCCGCGCTGGCCACGGTGGTCTGCGCCGAGGGCTATGTCGCCCCGGTGCGCCACGGCGAGCACACCCTCGGCGCCAGCTTCGACTTCCACAGCCAGGACCTGGCCCCCACCGCCACCGAACACGCCGGCAACCTCGACCTGCTGCGGGAAATCTCCACCGACCTCGGCACCCGCCTGCACGTCGACCAACTGGACCCGGAGCAGCTCCAGGGCCGCGCCGCCTTCCGCTGCACCACCCCGGACTACCTGCCCCTGGTGGGCCCGCTGTGCGACGCCGACGCCTTCGCCGAGGCCTACGCCGTCCTCGCCCGCGACGCCCGCCAGGTGCCGGACACCCCCGCCCCCTGGCTCGACGGGCTCTACCTCAACAGCGGCCACGGCTCCCGCGGCCTGATCACCGCCCCCCTGGCCGGCGAGCTACTGGCCGCCTGGCTCGACGACGAACCCCTGCCGCTCCCCCGCGACGTCGCCGAAGCCTGCCACCCCAACCGCTTCCTGTTGCGCCGGTTGATCAGGGGGCAGTAACGCCCCCGCTTTCCCGCCCGTCCCGTTCCGCGTTCGCCCCGATGCGCCGCCCCGGCCATCGGCGCGAGGGTTCGTGCCTGCCCGCTCATAACCAATCGATCTGAACCGATCGCACATACCCCTGTCGGACCTCTATGCACCCTCGCGGTGCACCCTCCCCAACGGACACACCGGTAAGGAACTATGTGCGGCATTTCTGGAGAACTACGTTTCGATAACCGACCCGCCGACCTGGCTGCGGTCGAACGCATCACCCACCACATGGCCCCGCGCGGGCCGGATGCCTGGGGCTTCCACAGCCAGGGACCGGTCGCCCTCGGCCACCGTCGGCTGAAGATCATGGACCTGTCCGACGGCTCCGCCCAACCCATGGTCGAGCCCGACCTGGGGCTGGCCATCAGCTTCAACGGCGCGATCTATAACTTCCCCGAGCTGCGCGAAGAGCTGCAGGCGCTGGGCTACCACTTCCGCTCCAGCGGCGACACCGAGGTGCTGGCCAAGGCCTGGCATGCCTGGGGCAAGGACATGCTGCCGCGCCTCAACGGCATGTTCGCCCTGGCGATCTGGGAGCCCGGCAGCCAGCGCCTGTTCCTCGCCCGCGACCGCCTCGGCATCAAGCCGCTGTACCTGTCCTGCACCGGCGAGCGCCTGCGCTTCGCCTCCAGCCTCCCGGCCCTGCTCAAGGGCGGCGACATCGACGGCAGCCTCGACCCCGAGGCGCTGAACCACTACCTCAGCTTCCACGCCGTGGTGCCGGCGCCGCGCACCCTGGTCAAGGGCATCGAGAAGCTGCCGCCCGCCACCTGGCTGATGGTCGACGCCCAGGGCAACCGCGACCAGGCCACCTGGTGGAGCCTCGCCTACGGCCACGATGCCGACGAAGCCGGGCTGGAACTGGCGGACTGGCGCGACCGCCTGCTGGCGAGCCTGCGCGAGGCCGTGTCCATCCGCCAACGCGCCGCCCGCGACGTCGGCGTGCTGCTCTCCGGCGGGGTGGATTCCAGCCTGCTGGTGGGCCTGCTGGCCGAAGCCGGCGTGAAGGACCTGCTGACCTTCTCCATCGGCTTCCAGGACGCCGGGGGCGAGCGTGGTGACGAGTTCGAATACTCCGACCTCATCGCCCGCCACTACGGCACCCGCCACCACCAGTTGCGCATCGGCGAGCACGAGATCATCGAGCAATTGCCGGCTGCCTTCCACGCCATGAGCGAGCCCATGGTCAGCCACGACTGCATCGCCTTCTACCTGCTTTCCCGCGAGGTGTCCCGGCACTGCAAGGTGGTGCAGAGCGGCCAGGGCGCGGATGAACTGTTCGGCGGCTACCACTGGTACCCGCCGCTGGTGGACAGCCGCGATCCGTTCGCCACCTACCGCAACGCCTTCTTCGACCGCAGCCACGCCGAGTACCGCGACACGGTGATGCCCGCCTGGCAGACCGGCGACCTGGCCGGCGACTTCGTCCGCGAGCACTTCGCCCGCCCCGGCGCCGACGACCCGGTGGACAAGGCCCTGCGCCTGGACAGCACCGTGATGCTGGTGGACGACCCGGTGAAGCGGGTCGACAACATGACCATGGCCTGGGGCCTGGAAGCCCGCGTGCCGTTCCTCGACTACCGCGTGGCCGAGCTGTCGGCGCGCATCCCGTCGCGCTTCAAGCTGGGCGACGGCGGCAAGCAGGTGCTCAAGGAGGTGGCACGCCAGGTCATCCCCCACGCCGTGATCGACCGGCCCAAGGGCTACTTCCCGGTGCCCGGCCTCAAGCACCTGCAGGGCCGCACCCGCGACTGGGTGCGCGAACTGCTGCTGGAAGGCGGCAACGATCGCGGGCTGTTCAACCGCGCCAGCCTGGAACGGCTGCTGGCCCACCCCGAGGAGGACCTCACCCCGCTGCGCGGCTCGCGCCTGTGGCAGCTGGCGGCCCTCAACCTCTGGCTCAACGAACAGGGAATCTGAACGACATGAAAGCCCACACCGGCCAGCCCTACCTGCACAGCCAGCGCCTGATGCGCGGCCAGGCCCCCTCCTACGAGCGCCTGCAGGCACGCCTGGCGGAAGAACACCAGACGCCCCCGGAAGACCCGGTGCAGATGCTGCACTGCGGCTGGGGCCGCCTGCTGCTCGGCCACACCTATGCCGACCCGGCCAGCCTGGCCCGGGAGCTGCTGGCCGAAAGCCCCGGCGAGCGCGACATCGCCCTCTACGTCGCCGCGCCCCAGCAGGTGCTGGCCCAGGCACCACAGCAGCTGTTCCTCGACCCCTCCGACACCCTGCGCCTGTGGTTCACCGACTACCGCCCGGCGCGCCGCGCCTTCCGTGGCTTCCGCATCCGCCGGGCCCACAGCGACGAGGACTGGCAGGCCATCAACCAGCTCTACCGCAGCCGCGGCATGCTGCCCGTGGACCCGGCGGCCATCACCCCGCGCCACCTGGGCGGTCCGGTCTACTGGCTGGCGGAGGACTCCGCCAGCGGCCAGGTGGTGGGCAGCGTGATGGGCCTCAACCACCGCAAGGCCTTCCACGACCCGGAAGGCGGCTCCAGCCTCTGGTGCCTGGCCGTGGACCCGCAATGCGCCCGCCCCGGCGTGGGCGAAGCGCTGGTGCGCCACCTGGTGGAGCACTTCATGAGCCGCGGCCTGGCCTACCTGGATCTCTCGGTGCTGCACGACAACCGCCAGGCCAAGGCGCTCTACGCCAAGCTCGGCTTCCGTGACCTGCCCACCTTCGCCATCAAGCGCAAGAACGGCATCAACCAGCCACTGTTCCTCGGCCCCGGCCCGGAGCAGACCCTCAACCCCTACGCCCGCATCATCGTCGACGAGGCCCACCGGCGCGGCATCGAAGTGCGCGTGGACGATGCCGCCGCCGGCCTCTTCACCCTCAGCCAGGGTGGCCGCAGCGTGCGTTGCCGCGAGTCGCTGTCGGACCTGACCAGCGCCGTGAGCATGACGCTCTGCCAGGACAAGACCCTCACCCACCGCGCCCTCGCCCGCGCCGGCCTCAACCTCCCCGCCCAGCGCCTGGCCGGCAGCCGCGAGGAGAACGCCGCGTTCCTCGCCGAGCACGGCACCCTGGTGGTCAAGCCGGTGGATGGCGAACAGGGCCAGGGCGTCGCCGTCGGCCTGCGCCGCATCGAGGACGTCGAAGCCGCCATCGCCGAAGCCCGTCGCTACGACGGCCGCGTGCTGTTGGAAAGCTGCCACGAAGGGATGGACCTGCGCATCGTGGTGATCGGCTTCGAGGTGGTGGCCGCCGCCCTGCGCCGCCCAGCCGAAGTGGTCGGCGACGGCCAGCGCAGCATCCGCGCCCTGATCCAGGCCCAGAGCCGCCGACGCCAGGCCGCCACCGGTGGCGAGAGCCGCATCCCGCTGGACGCGGAGACCGAGCGCACCCTGCGCGACGCCGGGCACGGCTACGACGACGTGCTGCCCGCCGGCCAGCGCCTGGCCGTGCGCCGTACAGCCAACCTGCACACCGGCGGCACCCTGGAGGACGTCACCGGCGTACTCCACCCGACCCTGGCCGATGCCGCCCTGCGCGCCGCCCGCGCGCTGGACATCCCCGTGGTGGGGCTGGACCTGCTGGTACCCGCCGCCGACCAGCCCGACTACGTCTTCATCGAAGCCAACGAACGGGTCGGCCTGGCCAACCACCAGCCGCAACCCACCGCCGAACGCTTCGTCGACCTGCTGTTCCCGCTCAGCCGCCAACCGGGCACCCCCTGATCGTGCCGGGCGCCGGCCCCCAACCGGCGCCCCGGCCCGCATGCCCCACAGAGGAGCCACCATGAGCCAGACCCTTCCCGATCCCGACCTCGCCTACCTGCAGAAGGTGCTGCTGGAGATGCTCGCCATCCCCAGCCCCACCGGCTTCACCGACACCATCGTGCGCTACGTCGCCGAACGCCTGGATGAGCTGGGCATCCCCTTCGAACTGACCCGCCGGGGCACCATCCGCGCCACCCTCGCCGGCCGCCAGAACAGCCCCGACCGCGCCGTGGCCGCGCACCTGGACACCATCGGCGCCATCGTCCGCCAGGTGAAGGACAACGGCCGTCTGGCCCTGGCCCCGGTGGGCTGCTGGTCCAGCCGCTTCGCCGAGGGCAGCCGGGTCAGCGTATTCACCGAAACCGGGGTGATCCGTGGCAGCGTGCTGCCGCTGCTCGCTTCCGGCCACGCCTTCAACACCGAGGTGGACAGCATGCCCATCAGCTGGGACCACGTGGAGCTGCGCCTGGACGCCTACAGCTCGACCCGCGCCGACTGCGAGTCCCTGGGGGTGTCCATTGGTGATTTCGTCGCCTTCGACCCACTGCCGGAGTTCACCGAGAGCGGCCACATCAGCGCCCGCCACCTGGACGACAAGGCCGGCGTCGCCGCCCTGCTCACCGCCCTCAAGGGCATCCGCGAGGCGCGGCTGGTGCCGCCCATCGACTGCCACCCGCTGTTCACCATCACCGAGGAGATCGGCTCCGGGTCCGCCGGTGCCCTGCCGTGGGACGTCAGCGAGTTCGTCGGCATCGACATCGCCCCCGTCGCACCCGGCCAGCACTCCAGCGAACACGCCGTCAGCGTCGCCATGCAGGACTCCTCCGGCCCCTACGACTACCACCTCTCCCGGCACCTGCTGAAGCTGGCCGAGCAGAACGCCGTGGCAGTTCGTCGCGACCTGTTCCGCTACTACCACAGCGACGCGCAGTCGGCGATCGCCGCCGGCCACGACACCCGCGCCGCCCTCCTGGCCTTCGGCTGCGACGCCACCCACGGCTACGAGCGCACCCACATCGACAGCCTGGAGGCCATGGCCCGCCTGCTCGGCGCCTACCTCATGAGCCCGCCGGTGTTCGCCAGCGACGCCAACACCGCCCAGCACTCCCTGGAGCCGTTCAGCCACCAGCTGGAGCACAGCGCGCAGATGGAGAACGACACCCGCGTACCGACGGTCGGCAGCCTCCTCGGCAAGGGCGAAAACGACGCTTGAAGGCCATCGCGCATACGGGCAAAGTGCCAGGCCACAGGCGATAACAACTACGAGGTCAACGGATGCCTCGCCTCTGTCTGGCGCTTCTGCTCCTGTGCGTCATCGGACCGGTCTGGGCGCTGCAGGGCGCCCCCCTCGACCGTGATGAACTACGCCTGTCCCTGAGCCCCTTCGCCGCCTATGTCGAAGACCCCGACGGCAGCCTCGGCGCCGAGCGGGTGCGCCAGCTGCCCGACGAGGCCTTCACTCCCGTCCACGGCGAGCACGCCAACCTGGGCAAGAACGCCTCGGTGTGGTGGTTCAGGGTCCGCCTGGTCAACAGCCGCCCCCACCCGGTGGCCGGCTACCTGGAAGTCAACTACCCGCTGCTGGACCACATCCGCCTCTACGCCTACGGCCCCGACGGCCGCGTCAGCGAGCAGGAAACCGGCGACAGCTTCGCCTTCGCCCAGCGCCCGGTGCAGGTGCGCAACTTCTGGTTCCCCCTGGAGGTGCAGCCGGGGGTCAGCACCGTGCTGCTGCGGGTGGAGAGCACCAGCACGCTGTTCCTGCCGCTGTTCTTCAGCACCTACGGCGCCAGCGCCGCCGCCCAGGAGAACTTCATGGGGTTCAACGGCGCCTTCTACGGCGTGCTGTTCGCCATGTTCTTCTACAACCTGTTCCTCTACCTTTCGCTGCGCGAGTCCGCCTACCTCTGGTACCTGGCCTACAACCTCAACGTCGGCCTGCTCGCCGCCTGCTTCGACGGCATGCTGTTCAAGCTGCTGCCCGAACACGTCGCGCTGCAGTCGGTGAGCATCTACATCCTCATGTACCTGCACTGCCTCACGGCCGTGCAGTTCAGCCGCCACTTCCTCCACGCACGCGCCTACTTCCCGCGCCTGGACAACTGCCTGCGCGGCGCCATGCTGCTCACCCTGCTGGCCTTCGCCTCCGCCCCGCTGGTGGGCCTGGCGGCCTGGAACATCCTCGCCAGCCTCACCGTCTCGGCGGTGTCCCTGCTGCTGCTGGCCACCGGCGTCTACGTCTGGCGGCGCGGTGTGCGCTACGGCTCCTACTACACCCTGGCCTGGGGGATCATGCTGTTCGCCTTCATCCAGGCCACCACCGGCTCCCTGGGCGTGGAGGTGCTGGGCATCTTCGGCGCCACGGCGGTGAAGATCGGCGTCACCATCGAACTGATCACCCTCTCCATCGGCCTCGCCGACCGCATCAACACCCTCAAGGAAGAAGGCTACCGCTCGCGCCAGGCCGCCGAGCAGGCCCACGTCGAGAGCCGCGCCAAGAGCCGCTTCCTGGCCAAGATGAGCCACGAGATCCGCACCCCGCTCAACGGCGTGCTGGGCATGTTGCACCTGCTGAAGGAAACCTCGCTGGACCGCACCCAGCGCTTCTACGTCGACACCATCTCCAGCTCGGGGACCGCGCTCATGGCCGTGATCAACGACATCCTCGACTACGCCCGCATCGAGTCCGGCAAGCTGACCCTGGAGCACATCGAGTTCGACCTGGAGCAACTGGTCTCCGACGCCCTCAGCCTGTTCACCGCCCAGGCCCTGGACAAGCGCCTGCGCCTTTATGTCAGCCTGGAGAACGGCGTACCCCGGCGGGTCCAGGGCGACCCCACGCGGCTCAAGCAGATCCTCATGAACCTGCTGAGCAACGCCCTCAAGTTCACCGCCGAAGGCCACGTCGCCCTCAACGTCAGCCGCCGCAACAACAGCCTGGGCGAACCGCGCCTGGTGTTCGCCATCAGCGACAGCGGCATCGGCATCCGCACCGAATCCCTCTCCCAGCTGTTCGACTCCTTCGCCCAGGGCGACTCCAGCACCACCCGCCGCTACGGCGGCAGCGGCCTGGGCCTGGCCATCAGCAAGGAGCTGGTGGAGATGATGGGCGGCCGCATCGAAGTGCAGAGCACCCCCGGCCAGGGCACCCGGTTCTCCTTCGACCTGCCTCTGCAGGCCGTGGAGGAAACCGACGAACTGCCGGCCCTGCTGAACGGCCGCACCGCCCTGCTCACCTCCCTCGACGGCCTCGGCCTGGACACCCTCGGCCGCCTGCTGGGCCGCTGGGGCATGCGCACCGAGCGCTGCCAGGACCCGGAGCGCCTGCGGGACTACCTGGAAGACTTCGCCGTGCCGCCGCTGCTGGTGCTCATGGCGCCCTGGCCAGGCAGCGTCACCCATTGGCTCGACAGCCTGCGACCCAGCCTCGCCAAGGGCCAGCGCGTGCTGCTGCTGTGCCCGCCCGAACAGTGCCAGAACCTGCCCCCCAGCGAGGGCCTGCAGCTGCTGGCCATGGCCCAGCCGCTGGCGGTGCTGCCGCTGCGCCAGGCCCTGCTCGACCTGTACCGCGAACAACCGGCCACGCCGGCGCCCGCACCGGCACCTCAGCACCCCGAGGCGGACCGCGCGCCCTGCGTGATGGTGGCCGAGGACAACCCGGTGAACCAGCTGGTGGTCCAGGGCTTCCTCAAGCGCCAGGGCTACCGGGTGCGCACCGTGGCCAACGGCGTGGCCGCCGTGGCCGAGTACGAGCGCGACCCGCAGGGCATCTCGCTGATCCTGATGGACTGCGAAATGCCGGAGATGGACGGCTTCGAGGCCACCCGCCGCATCCGCGTGCTGGAACGCAACCGCCACCTGGCCCCGGTGCCCATCGTCGCCCTCACCGCGCACATCTTCGACGAACACCGCGAAGCCGGCGCCGCCGCCGGCATGGACGACTTCCTCGGCAAGCCCCTCGACGCCCACCAGCTCTACACCACCCTGGACCGCCATCTGGCGCGCCAGCGCGTGGAAGACGAGAGCTGAACGCCCGCAGGTGCTACGATCGCGCCCCCGCTCCACGAGGCCCACCCATGCTCATCCCCCACCACCTGCTGGAACCCGAGACCCTGACCCGGCTGATCGAGGACTTCGTCACCCGCGACGGCACCGACAACGGCGACGAGACCCCGCTCGACACCCGCGTCGCCCGCGTGCGCAAGGCCCTGGAGAAGAAGCAGGCGGTCATCCTCTTCGACCCCGACAGCCAGCAATGCCAGCTGATGCTGCGCAGCGAAGTGCCCAGGGAACTGCTGGTGGAAGACGAGGACGAGTGATGCGCCGGCTCGACCACCTTTCCCCGGGCTGAAGCCCGGGCTACGGCCGATCACGCCCCGTCGCTGGGCGAATGAATTCGCCCCTGCAGGCTTGCCCCATTCGCCGGGCACACGATCCCCCGGAAGCACCCGTAGCCTGGGCTTCAGCCCAGGGCCACGCCGGCATCCCCGGTGAAATGCCCAATTGAAGCATCGGCTCACCTCTTCCCGGGCTGAAGCCCGGGCTACGGCCGACCACGCCCGCGTCACTGGGCGAATGAATTCGCCCCTACAGGGTTGCCCCATTCTCCGTGCGCACGATCACCCGGAAGCACCCGTAGCCTGGGCTTCAGCCCAGGGCCACGCCGGCATCCCCGGTGAAATGCCCAAGTGACGCACCGGCTCCCGCCCTCCCCGGGCTGAAGCCCGGGCTACGGCCCGCCACGCCCGCGTCACTGGGCGAATGAATTCGCCCCTACAGGGTTGCCCCATTCGCCGGGCACACGATCACCCGGAAGCACCCGTAGCCTGGGCTTCAGCCCAGGGCCACGCCGGCATTCCCGGTGAAATGCCCAAGTGATGCACCGGCTCCCGCCCTCCCCGGGCTGAAGCCCGGGCTACGGCCGATCACGCTCCGCGTCGCTGGGCGGATGAATTCGCCCCTACGGGTTTGCGCCATTGGCCGGGTGCACGATCACCGTGGCGGTGATGCCGGCGGCGAGGAGCACGCCCTCGGGCACCTTGTCGATGTGGATGCGCACCGGTACCCGCTGGGCCAGGCGCACCCAGTTGAAAGTGGGGTTCACGTCGGCCACCAGCTCGCGGCTCTGGGGGTTGTCGCGGTCGTAGATGGCGCGGGCGATGCTCTGCACATGGCCTTCCAGGCGCTCGCCGCTCATCAGCTGCAGCTCCGCCGGGTCGCCCACGGCGATGTGCGGCAGCTTGGTTTCCTCGAAGTAGCCGTAGACCCAGTAGGACGCCTCGTCCACCACCGCCAGCTTGGCCTCGCCGATGCGCGCGTAGTCGCCGGCGTGCACGGTCAGGTTGGTCACGTAGCCGTCCACCGGCGCGCGCACGTCGGTACGGGCCAGGTTCAGCCGGGCCGCCTCCAGGTTGGCCTGGGCCTGCTGGTAGTCCGCCTCGGCGGCCAGCGCGGTGTTGCTGGCGTCGTCCAGGCTCTCGCGGGAGACCACCTGCTCGTCCATCGCCGCGCGGCGGTGGGCGCTGAGCCGGCGCATGTCCAGCACCGCCTTGCGGGCGTTCACCTGGGCTTCGGCCTGCTTCACCGCCAGGCGGTAGTGCTCGGGGTCGATGCGCATCAGCAGGTCGCCCTTCTTCACCCGCTGGTTGTCGGCCACCGGCACCTCCACCACCACACCGGACACATCCGCCGCGACGTTGATGATGTCGGCGCGCACGCGGCCGTCGCGGGTCCAGGGGCTGTCCATGTAGTTCACCCAGAGGGTGCGGCCGATGAACACGGCCAGGAGCAGGACGAGAAGGGTCGCCAGCAGGCTGAAGACGGATTTGAGGGTCATGGTGGGCTCGATCAACGGTAGACGAACAACGAAAGCCCGCCGAACAGGCAGGCGAACAGGCTCACCCGGAACAGCACCGGGTGCCAGGCGAAGCGGTACAGGCCGGCGGCGGCCAGCACCCGGTCCAGAGCCCAGCAGGCCAGCGCGGTGGCGATGAACAGCAGGGTCAGGGTCGGCATGTAGACGCCGTGGAAGGCGATCTCGCGGGGCAGGCTGTCAGGCAGCATGGGCAGGCGCTCCGGCAGGGGCGGACCCGCGCAGGGGCGACTGCGGGTCCAGCAGGGAGGTACGGATGAAGTGCAGGTAGCTGAGCACACGGCGCAGGCGGGACTGCTCGAAGTCGGCGCCGCCGGGCTCCTCGGTGGCGCGCACGGCGTCGATGGCCTGTTCCACCGCCAGCCGGGCCCGTTCCAGGTTGCCCGCCCCCGGTTTCATGAACAGCCGCGCCAGGGCCCGGCCCATGGCCCGCACGGCCTGGCGCCAGGGCTGGTCCTCGGCGTAGCACGGCGCCGCCGGCAGCAACGCCTGCTCGCGGCGCAGCTCCAGCACCGCGTGGCCCACCTCCAGCACCTGGAAGGTCCAGCGCAGCAGGCCGCGCTGCACCTCGGGCCGCCCGCTGGCGACGCCGTAGGCCTGGTTGAGCAGGTCCCGCGTGCCGCTGTCGAACGCCGCCGGCAGCAGCTCGCCGCGCTCGCTGGTGGCCAGCACCACGCGCTGGCGCAGGTCGCGCTCCAGGCGCCGCCAGAGCCAGGCACTGGTGGGCGGCAGGATCACCGCCGTGACCACCGCCGCCAGGGCCTGGGCGAGGATCAGCGCCAGGTACTCGTTGAGCATGCGCCCCGGGTCGTAGACCGTGAGGTTGGCCGGGATCGCGCCGAAGCTGAAGAACACCAGCAGCCCCAGGCCGTAGCCTGCCCACTGCGGGCGCACCGAGAGGAAGGCGCCGAAGGCGAACACCGGCGCCACCGCCAGGGCCAGCAGCGGGAAGCCGTCCAGGTGCGGCAGCACGAAGAAGGTCACGGTGAAGCCGAGGATGGCCGCCAGCACCGTGCCCATGGCCATCTGCATCGCCATCCGCGCCGGATTGGGCGCCGCCGACACCAGTGCCGCCACGGCGGCGGCGTTGAGCACGAAGCTGCTGCCGCTGGGCCAGGCGGTCTCGATCCAGAACAGGCCGAACACCAGCACCATCAGCGCGGTGCGCGCCCCGGCCACCAGCGCCGCCAGGGAGCTGGCCTTGGCGGCGAAGGACGGTTTCCAGTTCTCCCGCTCGTGGCGGTGGGACGCCAGGGACGCATGGGTGCGGGTGTAGCCCTGCAGCTCATCGGCGAAGCGGTAGAGCAGTTCGGCGGCGGTGTCGAAGTCCAGCCGCTGGGCCTCGTCGGCACCGGCGGCGAGCAGCCGGGCACGGGCATCGCGGATGCGCTGCTTGAGCTGCTGGCGGCGGTCTTCCAGGCGCTCGGCCAGGGCCAGGGCGTCCTGGTCGGTGAGCGGGCGCTCGCGCCAGGGCCCGAGCACCTCGCGCACGCCGGCCAGGCACGGCTCCAGGGCCTGCAGCACCGTGCCGTCGCCCTGGGCCCGCAGCCGTGCGAGCAGCTGATGCAGGGCGTGATAGCGGGTGGTCAGGGCCATGAACTCGCTGTTCAGGCGTGACAGCCGGCCGCTGCGCAGGCGCATGTGCGGGTCCTCGAAGCCGGTGGCGCTGCGCAGCGCCTCCAGCCCCACCGCCTGGCTGGCGAAGGCCACGTTGGAGGCCTCGAAACGCTGGCGGTCGCCGCCGTCCAGGTGCTCCAGGACGAACGCGGCGAAGGCGCCGAAGCGCTGGTAGAGGGCGTTGCGCATGGCCGCGCTGGAGGTCTGCGGGAGGATCAGCGCGCTCACCAGGCTGGCGCAGCCGATGCCCAGGGCGATCTCCAGGATGCGCCACAGCGCCTGCATGAATGCCGCCTCCGGGTGGGTGGTGGCGGGCAGGCCGATGAGGGTGGCGGTGTAGCCGGCCAGCACGCAGGCGTAGGAGCGGAAGTCGCGGTAGCGGGTGGCGCCCACGGTGCACAGGCCTATCCACAGGGAGGACACCAGCAGGAACAGCACCCGCTCCTGGGCGAACAGCGCGATCAACGCCACCATCACCGTCAGCCCCACCAGGCTGCCGAGGATGCGGTAGAAGCCCTTCGCCAACACCTGGCCGCTCTGCGGCTGCATGACGATGAACACCGTGATGGTCGCCGTGCTCGGCTGCGGCAGCTCCAGGCGCATGGCCAGCCACAGGGTGACCAGCGCCGCCAGCAGCACCTTGCCGATGTAGACCCAGGTGACGCCGTCGCTGCGCGCCCACTCGAAGAAGGCCCGGCGCCAGGCCTCGGCATCCGGCAGGCGCAGGCCGCCGTGGGAAGCGGCCATCAGCGTGCCTCCGGGGTGCGCAGCGGCACCCGCTCAGGCAGCAGGTGGGCGTCGTCCGGCGCCTGGTCCGGCTCGCCCAGGCCGCCACCGAGGGCGATCACCAGGCCGGCGTGGGCCGCCAGGCGACCGGCATGGACCTGCTGCGCCACCTCCTGCTGCTGGAACAGGCGGGTCTGGGCGTTGAGCACGTTGAGGTAGTCGGTCAGCCCGCCCTGGTAGGCCTGGGTGGCCAGTTCGTAGGTGTGCTGCGCGGCGGCCACCGAGTCATCGGCCAGCTGCTGCTGGCGGGCCAGGCTGCGCACGCGGATCAGTTGGTCGGACACGTCCTGCAGGGCCTGCACCAGGGTGCCGTTGTAGCGCGCCACAGCCGCGTCGTAGGACGCCGAGGCTTCGCCCAGCAGGGCCCGGCGCCGGCCACCGTCGAAGACCGGCAAGGACAGCGCCGGGCCGATGCCGTAGTTGAATTTCTGCCCCCGGAGGAACTCCAGCATGCCGCCGCCCACGGCGTTGTAGCCGACGCTCGCCACCAGGTCGACGTTGGGGTAGAAGTCGGCCTCCGCCGCGTCCACCCCACGGGCTTCGGCAGCCACCTGCCAGCGGCTGGCCACCAGGTCCGGGCGGTGCCCCAGGAGCTCCACCGGCAGGCGCGCCGGCAGGCCCGGCTCGGCCGCCAGGGACAGGCTCGGGCGGCGCAGCTCGGCCGCCGCGCCGGGCCCCTTGCCGGCTAGGGCGGCCAGCTGGTTGCGGCTGAGGGCGATGGCCTCCTCCACCGCTTCCAGGCGGCGGCGGGTCTCCGGCAGCGGCACCTCGGCCTGGCTCACCTCGAACTGGGTGCCGAGCCCCCCGCCCAGGCGCCGCCGGGCCAGGTCGAGAATGGCCTGCTGCTGGTCCAGCAGCGCCTGGGCGATGTCCCGCTCGGCGTATTGCAGGGACAGCTGCACGTAGGCGCGCACCACGTTGCCCTCCAGCTCCAGCTGGGCCATGCGCGCCTGGGCAGCGCTCATGCGGGCGAGGTCCTGGTAGTGCTCGGCGATGCTGGACTCGCGCCCCCAGAAGTCGAAGGCGTAGCTCAGCCCCAGGGCGGCCTCGTTGTTCCAGGTGGTGGTGCGGGCCAGCTCGCCGGGGCCGTAGAAATAGTCCGTGGGCCAGCGGTGGCGGCTGAGGGACGCCTTGGCGTCGACCTGGGGCGACTCCACCGCCTCGGCGGCGCCGGCCAGGGAGGCGGCCATGCGCACCCGCGCGCGGGCCTCGGCCAGGCTCGGGCTGCCGGCCAGGGCCTGGTCGATCCAGGCGTCCAGCTGCGGGTCGCCGAAGGCCTGCCACCAGCGCTGCCGGGGCCAGCCGGCATCCTGCCCGGCCTGGGCGATGGCAGCATCCAGCTGCAGGTGGTCGGGGGCCAGGCGTTGTTCGGAGGGGGCGATGCCCTGGGTGGAAAGGCAACCGGCCATTGTTGAAAAAATGACAACGGCGCTGGCGGACCTCAGTCCTCTGGCGAGACGACGCGGCACGGTGGGGTGTCCTGGGATGGTGTGGCTGGATTGGAGCGGAGAGCAGGCACCGACGGGTGCCCGGTGGAGCAGATTCTAGGGATCGGCCCGCACCGGCATAAGCGGGGCATTCGGTGAATGACTATTACCGGATCAGTAACAATCCGCCGGCCCGGCCGCGTGATAATGGCGCCCCCAGCCCTCACCCCGAGCCGCCCCATGGACACCCTGCAGACCATGCGCGCCTTCAGCTGCGTCGCCGACACCGGCAGCTTCACCGCCGCCGCCCAGCAGCTGGGCACCACCACCGCCAACATCTCCCGCGCCGTGGCCCACCTGGAAGGCCACCTGAAGGCGCGCCTGCTCAACCGCACCACCCGGCGCATTGCCCTGACCGAGGCCGGCCAGCGCTACCTGCTGCGCTGCCAGCAGATCCTCGCCTATGTGGAAGAAGCCGAAGCGGAGGCCGGCGACGCCCATGCGCGCCCGGCCGGGCGGCTGCGGGTGCATTCCATGACCGGCATCGGCCAGCACTACGTGATCCGCGCCATGGCCGGCTACCGCCAGCAATACCCCGACGTGAGCTTCGACCTGACCCTGGCCAACCGGGTGCCGGACCTGCTGGATGAAGGGCTGGACGTGGCCATCGTGGTCGCCACCGAGCTGCCCGACTCGGGGCTGGTGTCCCAGCGCATCGGCGCCACCTACAGCATCCTCTGCGCCTCCCCCGGCTACATCGCCGAGCGTGGCGCCCCGCGCACCCCGGCGGACCTGGCCCAGCACGAGTGCCTGCTGCTGATCAGCCCGGTGATGCCCTTCGACCGCTGGCACTTCGTCGGCCCCGACGGCGAACAGATGATCACCCTCGGCAACCCCAGCTTCCAGGTGAACGTGGGCGATGCCATGACCGAGGCCATCCGCTCCGGCATGGGCATCGGCGTCCTGCCGCTGTACTCGGCCATGGACGGGCTACGCGACGGCTCTCTGGTGCCGGTGCTGCCCCACTACCGCCTGCAGTGCCTGAACATCTACGCGCTCTACCCCTCGCGCCAGTACCTGGACGCGAAGATCAAGACCTGGGTGACCTACCTGCGCGAGACCCTACCCGACGCGCTGCAGGCCGACGAGGTGGAGCTGGCCGGCATTCGCGCCCGCGCCGGTTGAGCGGCGCGGGCGACGGGCTCAGGCGCCCGCCTTCTCCATTACCAGGTCCGGCGCGGCGGCGGGCTTGAGCAGGGCGTAGAGCACGGCGGTGAGCAGGCTGCCGGCGACGATGGCCAGCAGGTACGGCAGCACGTGGTTGATGGCGTTGGGGATGAGCAGCACGAACAGCCCGCCGTGGGGTGCCATCAGCTTGCAGCCGAAGTACATGGACAGCGCCCCGGTGAGCGCACCGCCGGCGATGCTGGCCGGGATGACCCGCAGCGGGTCCTTGGCCGCGAAGGGAATCGCCCCCTCGGAGATGAAGCACAGCCCCAGCACCAGCGCCGCCTTGCCCGCCTCCCGCTCGCTCTGGGCGAACTTGCGCCGCGCCAGCAGGCAGGCCAGGCCCAGGCCGATGGGCGGCACCATGCCGGCGGCCATGGTGGCGGCCATCGGCGCGTAGCTCTGGGAGGCCAGCAGGCCCACCGAGAAGGCGTAGGCGGCCTTGTTGATCGGCCCGCCCAGGTCCACGCACATCATCCCGCCCAGCAGCACGCCGAGGAGGATGGCGTTGGTGGCGCCCATGCCGTCGAGGAAGCGGGTCAGCGCGGCGAGCATGCCGGCCACCGGCGTGCCCACCACGTAGATCATCACCAGCCCGGTCACCAGGCTCGCCAGCAGCGGGATGATCAGGATCGGCTTCAGCGCCTCCAGGCTCTGCGGCAGGTGCAGCCAGCGGTTGATGGCGCGGGCGCAGTAGCCGGCGATGAAGCCGGCGACGATGCCGCCGATGAAGCCCGCCCCCAGGGTGCCGGCCAGCAGCCCGCCGATCATCCCCGGTGCCAGGCCCGGCCGGTCGGCGATGGAATAGGCGATGTAGCCGGCCAGCAGCGGCACCATCAGCTTGAAGGCGGTGTCGCCGCCGATCTGCATCAGCGCAGCGGCCAGGGTGCCCTGCTCCTTGAACGCCTCGATGCCGAAGACGAAGGACAGGGCGATCAGCAGGCCCCCCGCCACCACCATCGGCAGCATGAAGGACACACCGGTGAGCAGGTGCTTGTACAGGCCCTTGGCCTCGCCGCCCTTCTCCGCCGCACGCGGTGCGGGGCCGGAGGAGGCCTCCGCCTGCAGCTCGCGGGCTTCGGCCAGGGCGCGCTCCAGGGTCGCCTCGGCCTGTTTGAGGGCCACGCCGGTGCCGCAGCGGTAGACCCGCTTGCCGGCGAAGCGCGCCAGATCCACCTCGATGTCGGTGGCCAGCAGCACCACGTCGGCGCGGGCGATGGCGTCCGCCGGCAGCGGATCACGGGCGCCCACCGATCCCTGGGTTTCCACCAGCAGGTCGTAGCCCAGGCGCTGGGCGGCCTGCTTGAGGGCCTCGGCGGCCATGAAGGTGTGCGCCACCCCGGTCGGGCAGGCGGTCACCGCCACCAGGCGCGGGCGCTGGACGCGGGCGCCGACCTCGGAGGGCTCGCGCAGGGCCGCGCGGGCCTCGGCGCGACGCAGGAAATGCTCGGGTGCCTGCAGCGCCTCCACCGGGCTGGAGAGGAACACCCGCTTGCCGCTGAAGCGCGACAGGTCCACCTCGCCGGTGGCCACCACCAGCACCCAGTCGGCGGCGGCCAGGTCGGTGGCGGACAGCGGTGCTCCGCCGGGCATCTCCACGCAGGTGCTCCAGCCCAGGCGGCGGGCGGCGGCGTCCAGCAGGCGGGCGCTGATCAGGCTGGTGACGGCCCCGTTGGGGCACGCCGTGACTAGGGCGAGTTTCATCGGGAGACCTCGTGCTGTGCGGGGGCATCGACCAGGGTGACGGCGCCTTCCAGCGCGGCCAGCTGGGCCCGGTCGTGAATGCCGAAACCGATCTGGGTGACGGCCTGGGCGGCAATGGCGGTGGCGTGGCGCAGGGTCTGCTGCGGCGACCAGCCGCTGAGCAGGCCGTGCAGCATGCCGGCCAGCAGCGAATCCCCGGCGCCGACGGTGCTCGCCACCTGCACCCTGGGCGGACGGGCTGCCAGCACCCCGCCCGGGTTGAACCAGCGCACCCCGTCGGCGCCAAGGGACAGCACCAGGTGCTCGATGCCCATCGCGTGCAGGCGCTGGGCCTCCAGGGCCTGGGCGGCGGCGTCATCCAGAGGGTGGCCGCAGGCGTCCGCCAGTTCCTCCTGGTTCGGCTTCACCAGCCAGGGCGCGCAGTCGAGCCCGGCACGCAGTGCCGCGCCGCTGGTGTCCAGCGCCACCCGGGCACCCAGCCCGCGCAGGCGCTGCAGCAGCGTCCGCAGCCAGTCCGGGTCCACGCCCCGGGGCAGGCTGCCGGCCACCACCACCAGGTCGTGGCCCGGCACCAGGCTGTCCAGCCGCTCCAGCAGCGCGGCCCTGGCGGCCGCGTCGACTTCGGGGCCGGGGCCGTTGATGTCGGTGATGCGGCCGTCGTCCTCGGCCAGCTTGAGGTTGCTGCGGGTCTCCCCGTCGACGCGGACGAAGGCATCGTGGAAGCCGCGCCGGGCGAACAGCGCCTCGAACGGCTGGGCGTTGTCGGCACCGAGGAAGCCGGCCACCGACAGGCTGTGGCCGAGGTCGGCCAGCACCTGGGCCACGTTGAGGCCCTTGCCGGCGGCGTGGGCCACCAGGGCATCGCCCCGGTTCACTGCGCCCGGCACCAGCTGGCGCAGGCGCAGGGTGAGGTCCAGCGCGGGGTTGAGGGTCAGGGTGAGGATGCGTGCCATCAGAATCGCTCCGCCAGTTCGCGCACGGCTTCGGCGCTTTCGGCCTGCAGGGCCACGGCGGCCAGCTCCTGGGCGGCCGCCTGGCTCATGGCGCGGATGCGCGCCTTGATTTCCGCAATGCTGCGTGCGGACACGCTCAGCTCGTCCACCCCCAGCCCCACCAGCAGCGGCACCGCCAGCGGGTCGGAGGCCAGTTCGCCGCACACGCCGGCCCACTTGCCGTGGGCATGGGCGGCGCGCACGGTCATGTCGATCAGCTGCAGCACCGCCGGGTGCAGCCCATCGGCCTGGGCGGACAGGGTCGGGTGGCCACGGTCGATGGCCAGGGCGTACTGGGTCAGGTCGTTGGTGCCGATGCTGAAGAAGTCCACCTCGCGGGCCAGTACCGGCGCCAGCAGGGCGGCGGACGGCACTTCCACCATGATCCCCAGCTGCACGTCGGCATGGGGCAGCTCGCCCAGCAGCTCACGGGCCATGTCCCGCGCCTGGCGCCACTCGCCGACGCTGCCGACCATGGGGAACATGATGCGCAGCGGTCGGCCCTCGGCGGCCTGCAGCAGCGCGCGCAGCTGGGTGCGCATCACCTGCGGGCGCTGCAGGGTCAGGCGCACGCCGCGCAGACCTAGGAAGGGGTTCTCCTCGGTGGGGATGGGCCAATAGGGCAACGGCTTGTCGCCGCCCACGTCGAGGGTCCGCGCCACCAGCGGGCGCCCGTCCAGAGCGTCGAACACGCGGCGGTAGTCGGCCTCCTGGGTGGCCAGGTCGGGGGCCTGGGCGTGGGCCATGAAGATGAACTCGGTGCGCAGCAGGCCGATGCCCTCGGCCCCCTGGGCCACGGCCGCCGCGGCGCCCTGGGCGTCACCCAGGTTGGCGCAGACCTCCACTGCATGGCCGTCGCGGGTCACCGCCGGCTCCAGCTTGTGGGCCTCGGCCTCGCGCAGCAGGCGCTCGCGTTCGCTGCGCTCCTGGCGGGCACGCTCCAGCAGCGCTGCCTCGGGTTCCACCACCAGGCGCCCTCGCCCGCCGTCCAGCAGCAGCATGGCGCCCGGCGCCAGGGCCAGGACCCGCGCGCCCGCGCCCACCAGCGCCGGGATGCCCAGCGCCCGCGCGACGATGGCGCTGTGGGAGGTGGCGCCACCCCGGGCGGTGAGGATGCCGGCGACCCGCTCGCGGTCCAGGCGGGCCACGTCCGAGGGGGCCATTTCGTCCAGCACCAGCACGTAGGGCTCGCGGGGCTCGGGCACCTCCTCCACGCCGCACAACTGGGCCAGCACGCGCCGGCCGACGTCGCGCAGGTCGGCGGCGCGCTCGGCCAGCAAGGCATCCTGCAGGGCCTCCTGCTGGCGGGCCGCCTCGCCGATGACCGCATTCCAGGCGGCAGCGGCACTCTCGCCACGGGCCAGGCGCGCGTCCACGTCCTCCACCAGGGAGGGGTCGGCGAGCATTTCCAGATGGGTGACGAAGATCTCGCGGATGGCCTTGACCTCGCTGCGCGCCACCAGCGCCTCGATCTCGCCCCGCACCTGGGCCAGGGCCTGCTCCAGGCGCTGGCGCTCCTGCGCCGGGGACTCGCCCCGGGCCGGGTAGTCGAAGGCCCGCGCCACACGGACATGGGCCGGGCCGATGGCGATGCCGGGGGACGCCGACACGGCCGCCAGCACCTCGCCGGGCTGCGGTGCAACGGCCTCGGCAGCGGGCGCCTCGGGCGCTTCCGAGGGTGCCTCGGGTCGCGCTGCGTCCAGCGGCTCCACGGTTTCGCCGAGGCCGGCCAGGATGGCGTCGCGCAGGGCCGGCAGGGCCTCGTCGGCGATCGCCGGTTCGGCCAACAGCTCCAGCACCTGCCCACGGCGCACGCCCAGCGCCAGCAGTTTGCTCAGGCTGCGGGCGCTGACGGCGGGCTGGCCGCTGTCGGCGACACGGATGCGGATCTCCCCGGCAAAGGCCTTGGCCGCCTGGGCCAGCTCCTTGGCGGGGCGGGCATGCAGGCCGTGGGCGTTGGCCAGGGGCACGCGCAGGCTCGGCCAGTCGGCGATGGAGTCACCGCCGAGGGTTTCCAGCAGTGCACGGCTGGATACGGCGTGCACGATCTCGCCGCCGCGCCCTTCCACCAGCAGGCTGCACAGGCGCTCCAGCAGCGCCTGGTGGGCATCCCCCAGGCTCGCCAGGCAGAACAGGCCGGCCAGGGGCTGGCCCTGGTACTGCAGGCCCCCCGCCGGGGCGACGAAGGCCAGGCCCGGCCGCTCGACGGCCTGGTCGGTGTCCAGCCACCAGAGGCCGTCGCCCAGGGGCAGCGGCTCACGCTGCAGCAGGGCCGCCGCAAAGCCCTTGTCGACGCACCCGGCGCGGCGCAGCAGGCGGGCGCCTTGCAGGGCCAGTTCGTCGAGGTCTTCGGCCTCGCTGCCGAGGGCGATCAACTGGTCGTCCAGCGCCAGGTCACGGGGAGCGCCCTGCAGCAGCTGGAGGATGGCCTCGGGGCTCTCGGCCGCGCGCAGGGCCTCGCCCAGCTCGCCTTCGCCGAGAGCACGGGTCAGCAGTTGCAGCAGGCGCAGGTGCTCATCGGACTTGGCGGCGATGCCGATGGCCAGGTACACGCGCTGGCCATCGCCCCACTCCACGCCGCCGGGGAAATGCAGCAGGCGTACGCCGGTGGCGTGCACCAGGTGGCGGGTCTCGGGGGTGCCGTGGGGAATCGCGATGCCCTGGCCGAGGCAGGTGGAGCCCTGCGCTTCGCGGGCCTCCAGCGCAGCCAGGTAGCCGTCGGCGGCCAGGCCGTCCGCCACCAGCCGCTGCGCCACCTGGCGCAGGGCGTCGGCCTTGTCCGTCGCGGCCAGGCCCATGGACACCTGTCCGGGGGTCAGTTCGAGCATGCGTGCCTCCAAACGGGCCTCGGGGCCCTCTTGTCGTTGTGCCATCTGCATCAGCTTAGGTGCTGCCTTCCGTCACGCCGGGCAGGTGCGTGCGGTCCGTGACCACGCCAGGCAGGACGTGGAAACATCTGGACAAGGGCCTTGCTGAATCGTTTCACTAAGCGTGGGCGGCACGGTAACCGATATCCTTCGCCGCTTGAAGTGCCCGGCGGACGAAATGTGCATCCGCCCGCCGCACCCCAGTGAGGACCCCGAACGTGAAACTCAGCGACATCGCCCGCCTGGCCGGCGTCTCCCTCACCACCGCCAGCTATGTGGTCAACGGCAAGGCCGAGCAGAAGCGCATCTCCCCCGCCACGGTGGCG
Source organism: Pseudomonas sp. zfem003 (assembly GCF_032621675.1). Classification (NCBI taxonomy): domain Bacteria; kingdom Pseudomonadati; phylum Pseudomonadota; class Gammaproteobacteria; order Pseudomonadales; family Pseudomonadaceae; genus Pseudomonas; species Pseudomonas sp. zfem003. Next base: position 493,481 of record NZ_JAVYJG010000001.1, read on the forward strand.
CGAGTGCAGGCGGTGGTGGAGGCCCACGGCTTCCGCCCCGACCCCCAGGCCGCCGGTTTGCGCCGGGGGCAGACACGCACCCTCGGGTTCATCCTCCCGGACCTGGAGAACCCCAGCTATGCGCGCCTGGCCAAGCTGCTGGAGCAGCGGGCGCGTGCCCAGGGCTACCAGGTGCTGATCGCCAGCTCGGACGACGACCCGGCCAGCGAGCGCCAGTTGCTGGAGCTGTTCGCCGCCCGCCGCTGCGACGCACTGGTGGTCGCCAGTTGCCTGCCGCCCGAGGACCCGACCCTGGCCGACCTGCTGGCCGAAGGGCTGCCGGTGATCGGCGTCGACCGGGTGCTGGACCCGACGCGCTTCGGCTCGGTGGTCAGCGACGACCGCCCGGCCAGCCAGCAGCTCACCCACAGCCTGCTGGCGCCCGGCCTGCGCCAGGTGGCGCTGCTGGGCGCCCGTCCGGAGCTGAACATCAGCCGCGAGCGGGAGGCAGGCTTCCGCCTGGCGCTGGAGGGGTTCGCGGGTGAGGTGCGGGTGATGCAGGGCGCCCAGTTCAGCCGCGAATGCGGGCGCCAGATGATGGAGTCCCTGCTGGACGAACAGGCCCACCTGCCGGACGCCCTGGTGACCACCGCCTATGTGCTGCTGGCCGGGGTGCTGGATGTGCTGCGCGAACGCGGCGCCTGGCCCCGGGCGTTGCGTGTCGGCACCTTCGGCGACACCCAGTTGCTGGACTTCCTCCCCCTGCCGGTGAACGCCATGCGCCAGCAGCACGAACTGATCGCCGATGCCGTCCTGGCCCAGGCCCTGCGAGCCATCGCCGGGGACTACCAGCCCGGCGTCACGGCCGTCCCACGGCAATTGCATGTGCGGCGTAACGGCTGACAGGTCGCACGGACTTCAGTTCGGGGAATGCCCCAACCTCCACGCCCTGGGCTGAAGCCCAGGCTACGGGACGGGCCAGATGTCCATCGCCAATGCATTCTCTGTCGCAAGAAATACCGGCTGGCATAACTCTGTAGGGGCGACTTCAGTCGCCAAGCAGGCCGCAGTTGAGTAGCCCGGACTTCAGTTCGGGGCATGCCCCAACCTCCGCTTCCTGGGCTGAAGCCCAGGCTACGGGTGCCTGTAAACGACTGCGGGCTCAAGCGCTGGGTAGCCCGGACTTCAGTCCGGGGAATGCCGCAACCTCTGCTCCCTGGGCTGAAGCCAGGCTACGGGTGCCGGTAAACGACTGCGGGTTCAAGCACGGGGTAGCCCGGACTTCAGTCCGGGGAGTGCCACAACCTCCGCTTCCTGGGCTGAAGCCCAGGCTACGGGTGCCGGTAAACGACTGCGGGTTCGAGCACGGGGTAGCCCGGACTTCAGTCCGGGGAACGCCCGACCTCCGCACCCTGGGCTGAAGCCAGGCTACGGGCGGTCAGGGTTCTTCGAGGAAGAGGGTGACGCGGACGTGGAAGCGGTCGATGCGGGTCCAGTCCTTTTCCAGGGTTTCGCCGGAGCCCATGCCGATCTCGTAGCCGTAGGGCCGGCCGGCGGGATGGGGGGCGTAGACAGACGGGGCCTCCCAGCCGCAGCAGACGAAGCGCAGCGGCTGCAGGCCGAAGCGCTGTTCCAGCCGGGCTTCGAGCGCTCGGGCGTCGCGCCCGGGGATGCTGTACTCGGCCACCCGCTGGCGCAGCTGGCCGCCCTCCTCCAGGCGGCAGCCGTCGAACTGCAACCCGGGCGCGCTGACGCCGAGGGCCGCCAGGTAGTCGCCGCACCCCGGCTCCTCGCCCCAGGCCAGCAGCGGCAGCAACGCCACCGCCAGCAGCACGCCGCGACGCATCAGAAGATGTAGTCCGTGCTGATGAAGCTGGATTCGCGGTTGCCGAGGATGCGGCTGACCAGCGCCTTGTTGTCCGCGTTGAAGCGGGTCGCCACCAGGGTGCGGATGGAGAAGGTACGCAGGGCGTCATGCACCGACAGGGTGCCTTCGGCGGAGTTCTTGCGGCCGTTGAAGGGGAAGCTGTCCGGGCCGCGCTGGCACTGGGCGTTGATGTTGATGCGCCCCACCTGGTTGGCGAAGGTGTCCACCAGCCGCCCCACTTCGGCGGGGTCGTTGCCGAAGATCGACAGTTGCTGGCCGTAGTCGGAATCCAGCACGTAGTCGATCACCGTCTGCAGGTCGCGGTAGGGCACCACCGGCACCAGCGGGCCGAACTGCTCCTCGTGGTAGACCCGCATGGCCGGGGTCACCGGGCACAGCAGCGCGGGGTAGAAGAAGCTCTGGTGACGCCGGCCGCCGCCCTCGTTGACCACCTGCGCGCCCTGCTCCAGGGCATCGCGCAGCAGGCCGTCGAGGTAGTCCACCTTGCCCGGTTCCGGCAGCGGGGTCAGGGCCACGCCGTCGTCCCAGGGCATGCCGGGGCGCAGGCGCGCCAGGCGCGCGCTGAACCGGGTCAGGAAGGGTTCCAGCACATCCTCGTGGACGAAGAGGATCTTCAGTGCGGTGCAGCGCTGGCCGTTGAACGACAGCGCGCCGGTGACGGCCTCTTCCACGGCGTTGTCCAGGTCCACCTGGGGCAGCACGATGCCGGGGTTCTTCGCGTCCAGCCCGAGGGCGGCGCGCAGGCGGTGCGGGCGCGGGTGCAGCTTCTTCAGGTCGGCGGCGCCGGAGTGGGTGCCGATGAAGGCGAACACGTCCACCTTGCCGCTGGCCATGATGGCGCTGACGGTCTCGCGGCCCTTGCCGTAGATGATGTTGATGACGCCGGGCGGGAAGCTGTCGCGGAACGCCTCCAGCAGCGGGCGCATCAGCAGCACGCCGAACTTGGCCGGCTTGAAGACCACGGTGTTGCCCATGATCAGCGCCGGGATCAGCGTGGTGAAGGTTTCATTCAGCGGGTAGTTGTACGGCCCCATGCACAGCGCCACGCCCAGGGGGACGCGGCGGATCTGCCCGAGGGTGCCCTGCACCAGCTCGAAGCGGCTGGAGCGGCGGTCCAGCTCCTTGAGCGCCTCGATGGTGTCGACGATGTAGTCGCAGGTGCGGTCGAACTCCTTCTCGGAGTCCTTGAGGTTCTTGCCGATCTCCCACATCAGCAGCTTCACCACCGCCTGGCGCTGCTGGCGCATGCGCGCCAGGAAGCGTTCCACGTGGGCGATGCGCTCGGCCACCCGCAGGGTCGGCCAGGCGCCCTGCCCCTTGTCGTAGGCACGCACGGCGGCGTCCAGCGCCTGCAGGGCGGCCTCGGCATCCAGCAGCGGGGTGCTGCCGAGCACCACCTGCTCCTCGCCCTGCGGCCCCTTGAGGTAGACCGGGCTGCGCACCGGGGCCAGGGGGCCGGCCCAGTGGCGCAGTTCGCCATCCACCAGGTAGTCGCGTTGTTCGACGGGCTCGCCCAGGCGCCAGGCCTCGGGAATCTGGTCGGCGTGGGGGAACAGGGTCTCGGCGGTGAACAGGGACATGGCGCGCTCCGGGTAGGGGTTCAGGCCAGCAGGGCCAGGGCTTCGGCGGTGGTGCGGGTGATGCGGTCCCAGTCGCCGGCACGCTGCCAGGCGCTGTCCAGCATCCAGCTACCGCCCACGCACATGACGTTGGGTTGGGCCATGTACTGCACCAGGTTGTCCGGCCGCACGCCGCCGGTGGGGCAGAAACGCACCGCCGGGAACGGGCCGCCGAAGGCCTTGAGCGCGGCGGCACCGCCGCAGATCTCCGCCGGGAACAGCTTGAAGCGCCGGTAGCCACGGGCGTGGCCGAGCATGATCTCGGAGGCGCTGCCCACGCCCGGCAACAGCGGCAGTGGACTGTGCAACGCGGCATCGAGCAGTTCGGCGGTGCAACCGGGGCTGACGAGGAACTGGGCGCCAGCGGCCTCGGCCTCGGCCAGCATCGCTTCGTCCAGCACGGTGCCGGCGCCCACCAGCAGGTCCGGGCGTTGCGCCCGCAGCAAGCGGATGGCGCCCAGGCCATGGGCCGAGCGCAGGGTCACTTCCAGCACCTTGAGGCCACCGGCGGCCAGGGCGTCGGCCAGCGGCAGGATGTGGGCTTCGTCTTCGATGGTGATGACAGGCAGGATGCGCGCCTCGGCGCAGAGCCGGTCGATCATCTCCACCTTCTCGGCCATGCTCGGCACGCGGCGAACGGCGGTTCGCGGCTTGTGGATGGTGGTCATGGCATTACTCCCGTTGCGTGAGCCCTTGAGACGGATGGAGCCTCAGGGGCACCAGTAGATCGACAGCGGCCGGCGCAGGAAGGCGCGGATCGGCATGGCCTCCACGTCCTCGCCCTGCAGCGCGGCGGCCAGGGTGTCCAGCTTGCCGCGCCCTTGCAGGGCCAGCAGGGTCAGGCGGCTGCCTTGCAGCAGGGCCAGGGGCAGCGTCAGGCGCTGGTGGGGCACGCTGGGTGCGCGGGTCGCCAGGCACCGGGCGCGGCAGGCCGGGTCCAGGGCCTCGGCCAGGTTCGGGCTGCCAGGGAACAGCGAGGCGGTGTGGCCGTCTTCGCCCATGCCCAGCACCAGCACGTCGATGGGCTGCGGCAGCGCTTCCAGGGCCTGGTCGGCCAGGCGCGCGGCCTCCTCCAGGGTGGCGGCGGCCTGGTAGAGGCCGACGAAGCGGGCCTTGGCGGCTTCGCCCTGGAGCAGGTGGCGCTGCACCAGCCCTTCGTTGCTGTCCGGGTGGCTCACCGGCACCCAGCGCTCGTCGGCCAGGCCGACGGTCACGGCGGACCAGTCCAGCCGCGCTTGCGCCAGGCGCTCGAGGAAAGCCACCGGACTGCGCCCGCCGGACACCACCAGGGTGGCGCTGCCGCGTGCGGCCAGGGCCTCGCGCAGGGCCTCGGCCACGCGCTGGGCCAGGTGCCCGGCCAGCTCGGCGGCATCCGCCAGGGCTATCGGCTCCACGGCCGGGGGGAATCGGAGATCAGAGATCGCCATACCAACTCCTTCCGTCTCGGGTGATCAATGCGATGGAAGCCACCGGGCCCCAGGTGCCGGCGGCATAGGGTTTGGGGGCATCGCCCAGCTGCTTCCAGCCTTCGATGAGCTGGTCGCACCACTGCCAGGCGTATTCGATTTCGTCCTTGCGCACGAAGAGGTTCTGGTTGCCCTGCATCACCTCCAGCAACAGGCGCTCGTAGGCATCGGGGATGCGCGCGCTGCGGTAGGTGTCGGAGAAATTCAGTTGCAGCGGGCCGCTGCGCAGCTGCATGCCCTTGTCCAGGCCCTGCTCCTTGGTCATCACCTGCAGGGAGATGCCTTCGTCCGGTTGCAGGCGGATGATCAGCCGGTTGCTGATCAGCGGCCGCTGCTCGGGGGCGAAGATGTAGTGCGGTGGTTCCTTGAAGTGGATGACGATCTGCGACAGCTTCTGCGGCATGCGCTTGCCGGTGCGCAGGTAGAAGGGCACGCCGCTCCAGCGCCAGTTGCGGATGTCGGCCCGCAGGGCGACGAAGGTCTCGGTGTCGCTGTGGGTGTTGGCGTTCTCTTCCTCCAGGTAGCCCGGCACCGCGCGGCCCTGGCTGCTGCCGGCGATGTACTGGCCGCGCACCACCTGCTGCGCCACCTGGGCGGCGGTGATGGGCGCCAGGGCCTTGAGCACCTTGACCTTCTCGTCGCGGATGCTGTCGGCGGAGAGGTTGCTGGGCGGGTCCATGGCGATCAGGCAGAGCAGCTGCAGCAGGTGGTTCTGCACCATGTCACGCAGCTGGCCGGCCTCGTCGAAATAGCCCCAGCGCCCTTCGATGCCCACCTGCTCGGCCACGGTGATCTCCACGTGGGAGATGTGGTGCTGGTTCCACTGGGTCTCGAACAGGCTGTTGGCGAAGCGCAGGGCGATCAGGTTCTGCACCGTCTCCTTGCCCAGGTAGTGGTCGATCCGGTAGATGCGGCTCTCCGGGAAGTGCACCGCCACGGCGTCGTTGATCCGCCGGGAGGACTCCAGGTCATGGCCGATGGGTTTCTCCAGCACCACCCGGGTGTTCTGCACCAGGCCCACCTGGGCCAGGCCTTCGCAGATGGCGCCGTACACCGAGGCCGGGGTGGCGAAGTAGGCGATCAGCGGCTCGTCCGCCCCCACCCGCTCGGCCAGCTCGCGGTAGCCCTCGGCGTGGAGGAAGAAGTCCATCGACAGGTACTCCAGCCGCGCCATGAAGCGTGCCACCTGGTCGGGGTCGATCTCGCGCTCGGGCACGTGGCGCTCCAGGTGCTCGGCGATGGCGGCCTGGCGGGCGCCGTTCTCGTCGCTTTCACGGGCCAGGGCGAGGATGCGGGTGCGCGGGTGCAACAGTCCCGCGCGGTCCAGCTGGTAGAGCGCCGGGAACAGCTTGCGCAGGGCCAGGTCGCCAAGGGCGCCGAACAGGGCAAAGGTGCAGGGTTCTACAGTGATGGCAGCCATGATGTTTTGTTCTTCTACAAGGTTGAGAGAGATTTACACCGCCAGAATTCGCAACACAAGAAAAAATGTAGTAATAAACACAACATTTAGTCACACCCCTGTTACCTCTGGCTGGCGACTGTGGCCCTCAGTACGATAGGCCACCGTTTCCGCAGGCCCTGCTAAGGAACCCCATGGACCGCATGCGCAATCTCCTGGAGCAGATCCAGGGCCGTCTCGACGAACTCAACAAGGCCGAACGCAAGGTCGCCGAGGTGATCCTGCAGGACCCGCAGCAGGCCACCCGCTTCAGCATCGCCGCCCTCGCCCAGGCCGCCCAGGTCAGCGAGCCCACGGTGAACCGCTTCTGCCGCTCCTTCGGCGTCAACGGCTACCCGGAGCTGAAGATGCAGCTGGCCCAGAGCCTGGCCAGCGGTGCGGCCTACGTCAGCCAGTCGGTTTCGGCCGACGACGGCCCCGAGGCCTACACGCGGAAGATCTTCGGCAGCGCCATCGCCTCCCTGGACAGCGCCTGCCAGAGCCTCGACCCGCAGCTGATCAGCCGTGCGGTGGACCTGATGATCCAGGCCCGGCAGATCCACTTCTTCGGCCTCGGCGCCTCGGCCTCGGTGGCGCTGGATGCCCAGCACAAGTTCTTCCGCTTCAACCTGGCCGTCTCGGCCCACTCCGACGTGCTGATGCAGCGCATGCTCGCCTCGGTGGCCCACACCGGGGACCTGTTCGTGATCATTTCCTACACCGGGCGCACCCGCGAGCTGGTGGAGGTGGCGCGCCTGGCCCGGCAGAACGGCGCCTCGGTGCTCGGCCTCACCGCCGCCGGCTCGCCGCTAGCCAAGGCCAGCACCATCAGCCTCAACATCCCGTTGCCGGAGGACACCGACATCTACATGCCGATGACCTCGCGGATCATCCAGCTCACCGTGCTCGACGTGCTCGCCACCGGCGTGACCCTGCGCCGGGGCATCGACTTCCAGCCGCACCTGCGCAAGATCAAGGAAAGCCTTAACGCCAGCCGCTACCCGGCGGACGAAGAGCCGGCCTGAGCCCCGCCCCAGAGGGTACGACGGACCACCACCGCCTCGTCCCGGGCTGAAGCCCGGGCTACATCGTGTGCCACCCTCTTGTTGGGCAGACCCGCCTGGGCGGGATTGATTCGGGTCCGATGATCGGGCGGTAGCAGCACGGGCGTGGCACGGTGGCCTGGGTTGTACCCCGTGCCTCGGGCGACGCCCCCGATCAGGAACGTAGCCCGGACTTCAGTCCGGGAAATCCGCGCCAACCGTTCCCGGGCTACCCCGTCGATTGATTCGAGCCAATGGTCGGGCGGTAGCACCGCCCTCGTAGCATGGGCTGAGCTGTGCGAAGCCCATCACGGGCGTGGCACGGTGGCCTGGGCTGTAACCCCGTGCCTCGGGATGCTGATGGGGTTCGCACCGCTCACCCGCATCCTACGGCGTGCCTTCCATTACCTCATGCAATGCCCGGGCTACCCCGCAATCCAGGCCTTCAGCGCCAACCTGGCCTCGTCCCCCGGTGCCAGGACCCGCCCCGGGTCGCCGCAGGCGGCGGCCTGCACCGACAGGAACCCCAGGCTCTCCGACCAGCTCACCTCGGGCAGCGGCCTGCTGCCGGGGTGCCAGACCACGGTGTGGGGGTTGTCGCCACCGTCGATGCGCAGCCGTCGTTGCCAGCCCGGGTCCTGCAGGGTCAGCGTCCCGCCCTGCTGGAAGCGCCTGTGCACGCCCTCGGTGACCCGCAGTTCGCCGGCTTGCCGACAGGGCTCTCGGGCCAGCAGGTCGTGCCCGTCGGCGCCATCCAGGCCGAGCAGCGCCACCCGCGCCACATCCGACACCCGCCAGTAGGCGTGCAGGGCCTGGCTGAGGACGCACGGCTCGCTGTCACGGTGGGTCGTCACCAGTTCCAGGCTCAGGGCATCCCCCAGGCAGGCCCGCAGCGCCACCTGCCAGTCGTGCAACTGCAGGCGCCACTCCAGGCGCACACCCTGGGCGTCGGCGTCCTTGCCGACCAGCCGCCAGTCGGAGAGCCGCGCCCAGCCGTGGTGGGGCCAGCCGCTTTCCACCGGATGGCGCCCGAACCAGGGCCAGCACACCGGCACGCCACCGCGAATGGCGCCCACGCGCGGCCAGTGACGGGCGCACCAGAGCACCGGACGCTCGCCGCGCGGCTGGTAATGCAGCAACTGCCCACCCTGGCGGCTGAAGACCGCCGAGCAGCGGGGATGCTCCACCAGCAGCAGCTCGCGCCCCTGGTGTTCACACCAGCGGAACAGCTGCCCGCTCGCCGGTCGCAGCAGGGCGTCGAGGGGATGCGCGCCGCCCTCCCCCGCCTGCCCTGCACGGCGCGCCCCGTCGCGCTCAGCAGCCGCCACGGGCCGCTCCCGTCACTTCCACCAGTACTCCACCTGCACGCCGAAGTTGGAGCCGTGCAGCGCATCGCCGAAAGCCCCGGTGTCGGACAGCGCCGAGCCGGCGGCCAGCTCGCTGGCAGCGCGCTGGGCGGCCTCGTTCCAGCTGGCGTAGGTGTAGTAGAGGCGGAACTCCGGACGCTGGGAGAACCCCGGCCCGGACGGCGACCAGGTGGGCGCCACGGTGAACTTGGTGAGCTTGCGGGTGCCGCCGGGGGCCTCCACCTGGTCGCGGCCCAGTTCGGTCACCAGCTTGAACTGGTCGGTGAAGGCGTAGACCGGGCGCACGCCGATGGACAGCCAGTTCTGGTCGTCGCCGTCCGGGCGGGTGTCCTTCTGGTAGACCACCTCGAACTGCCCGCCGAAATGCGGCGTCACCTGCCAGTCGAAGAACTCCACCAGGCGCCAGCTCTTGTTGGCGTTGTCCAGGGTCGGGTCGCCGGTGTAGCCCAGCGCCGTGCCGGGGCCGCGCCCGTATTGCAGGGCCACGGTGTTGACCCCGCCGAGGAAGGCCTGCTGCTTGTGCTGCGCCGAGACCGACCAGCCGCTGTGGGCGCCGGTGCTGTCGGGCTTGTCGATGTAGCTGACGCCCAGTTCCACTTCGCCGCCGGGGTTGGTCTGGAAGCCGCCGACGTTGAAGTCGTGGCGGTTGATGTAGGGCTTCTGCTCGTAGTTGTCCTTGCGCGAGAACACGTAGCTGTACTTCAGGTCGCCGATGGCCACTTCGTCGAAGCCGAAGCCCGTGGCGCTCTGGTTCCAGTAGTAGAAGTCGGAGATGTGGATGTCGTTGCGCTTGTAGAAACGGCGCCCCGCCCAGAACGAACCGCCGTTGAGCGCGGGCATGTTGCTCCACTCGGCGTACATCTGGTTCATCCGCGCGAAACCGTAGTCACCGGTGAACTTCGGCGTGTGCCCGTACTGGTTGTACAGCTGCGCCATGCCCTCGATGCTGACCACCGAGCCGTCGTCCAGCTTGAGCAGGTCCTGGCGCAGGTCCAGCTCCATGTACTGCTCGCACTCGTTGCCCAGGCGGTACTTCGACTGCGCCCCCGGCAACTGGAAGCAGGACTGCGTGCCCCCTTCGCTGGAACCGCCGGCGCCGCTGCGCACGTACCCGCTGAACTCGACCGCCTGGGCCAGCCCGGAGGCGGCGAACAGCGTGCAGGGCAGTACCCACAAACCTCGGATCTTCGTGTTCATGTCCACTCCATTCTTATTGTTGTGTTGCGATGGAACGTTCCCTTGGTGCCCTCGCAGGGTGGGCATCAGCCCACCACGGGGCGATCGGCAGGGCTGAGACGAAGCGCCCTGCCTGCCGTGGCCCGGCGTTGCCGGGCCATGGTTCAACGCCCCTTCAGCTGCGCCACGTTGGCGGGCAGCCCGGGGCTGCTGGAAGGGCCTGCCGGGCGCAGCCGCTCGCCGCTGTTGGCGTCGAACAGCAGCACCTTGCTCGGATCGATATGCAGCGTGAGGGTTTCACCTGGCCGAGGAACGGTATCCGGACCGAGGCGGCAGCAGACCTTGGTGCGGTTGAGACTGGTGAACACCAGGGTGTCCGGGCCGGTGGGCTCGACCACCTCCACCTCGACCCGCACGCCCGGGGCGCCACGGCTGTCCGGCGCGGCGCCGAGGATCTGCTCAGGGCGTATCCCGAGGATCACGTCGCGCTCCTCGAACCCCGCCCCGCGCTCGCCCAAGGGCAGCTCGCAGCGGTCCTGGCCGCTGTCCAGCAGCGCCCACAGCTGGCCGTCGCGGCGCTGCAGGCGCAGGGGGATGAAGTTCATCGGCGGCGAGCCCATGAAGCCGGCGACGAAGAGGTTGGCCGGGTCGTTGTAGATCTGCTGCGGGGTGCCGAACTGCTGGATGACACCGTCCTTCATCACCGCCACCTTGTCGCCCAGGGTCATGGCCTCGATCTGGTCGTGGGTGACGTAGACGGTGGTGGTCTTCAGCCGCTGGTGCATCAGCTTGATCTCGGTGCGCATCTCCACCCGCAGCTTGGCGTCGAGGTTGGAGAGCGGCTCGTCGAACAGGTAGATCTTCGGCCGCCGCGCCAGGGCCCGGCCCATGGCGACGCGCTGCTGCTGCCCGCCGGAAAGCTGGCCGGGCTTGCGCTCCAGCAGGTGCTCGATCTGCAGCAGCTTGGCCACGCGGCTCACCTCCGCCTCGATCTCGGCGGGCGGCAGCTTGCGGATCTTCAGGCCGAAGGCGATGTTCTCGCGCACGCTCATGGTCGGGTACAGGGCGTAGGACTGGAACACCATGGCGATGTCCCGGTCCTTGGGGCTCATGCCGCTGATGTCCTGGCCGTCCACGAGGATGGCGCCGCCGCTGATGGCTTCAAGCCCGGCGATGCAGTTCATCAGGGTGGATTTGCCGCAGCCCGAAGGCCCGACGAGGATCAGGAACTCCCCCGAGTCGATGGACAGTTCGATGTCCCGGAGGGTGTCCGCCAGGCCGCTGCCGTAGCGTTTGTTCACGTTGCGCAGTTCGAGGGTTGCCATGTCGATCTCCACTAATCAGAAGCGCCGCGAACGGGCGCAGCCGCTTTTCAGCCCTTCACCGCACCGGCCGTGAGGCCGCGCAGGAAGTACTTGCCGGCGAATACGTAGACGAGCAGGGTCGGCAGGCCGGCGATCATCGCGGCGGCCATGTCGACGTTGTATTCCTTGGCCCCGGTGCTGGTGTTCACCAGGTTGTTGAGGGCCACGGTGATGGGCTGGCTGTCGCCGCTGGCGAACACCACACCGAAGAGGAAGTCGTTCCAGATCTGGGTGAACTGCCAGATCAGGCAGACCATGATGGTCGGCACCGACATGGGCAGCAGGATGCGCCCGAAGATGGTGAAGAACCCCGCGCCGTCGAGCCGCGCCGCCCGCACCAGGGCATCGGGAATGCTCACGTAGAAGTTGCGGAAGAACAGCGTGGTGAAGGCCAGGCCGTACACCACGTGCACCAGCACCAGGCCACCGGTGGTGTTGGCCAGCCCCAGCTTGCCGAGGGTGAAGGAGGCCGGCAGCAGCACCACCTGGAACGGCAGGAAGCAGCCGAACAGCAGCGCACCGAAGAACAGCTGCGAGCCGCGGAAGCGCCACATGGACAGCACGTAGCCGTTGAGCGCGCCGAGCAGCGTGGAGATCAGCACAGCCGGCACGGTGATCATCACCGAGTTCCAGAAGTAGCCGCCGACGCTGGCCCAGGCCTTGGCCCAGCCGACCAGGGTGAAGGCATCCGGCAGGGACAGCAGGTTGCCGGCGCGGATGTCGTCGGGGGTCTTGAAGCTGGTCAGCAGCATCACCACCAGCGGCACCAGGTAGAGGGCGCAGGCGACGATCAGGGTGGCGTGGATGGCCAGGCGGCTGACGCTGAGCGGGGACTTTCCGGCCAGGCTAGTCATGGCGCTTGTTCCTCAGTTCGGAATACAGGTAGGGCACGATGATCGCCAGCACGGCGCCGAGCATGAGCATGGCGCTGGCGGCACCGAGGCCCATCTGCCCACGGGTGAAGGTGTGGGCGTACATGAACATCGCCGGCAGGTCGGAGGCGTAGCCGGGGCCGCCGGCGGTCATCGCCGCCACCAGGTCGAAGCTCTTGATGGCGATGTGGGCGAGGATCATCAGCGCGCTGAAGAACACCGGGCGCAGGCTCGGCAGGACGATGCGCAGGTAGATGGTCGGCAGGCTGGCGCCGTCCACCTGGGCGGCACGGATGATCGACTGGTCGACCCCGCGCAGGCCGGCGAGGAACAGCGCCATGACGAAGCCGGAGGATTGCCACACGGCGGCGATCACCAGGCAGTAGACGACCCGCTCCGGGTCCACCAGCCAGTCGAGGCGGAAGCCTTCCCAGCCCCAGTCGCGCAGCAGCTTGTCCAGGCCCAGGCCGGGGTTGAGCAGCCACTTCCAGGCGGTGCCGGTGACGATCATCGACAGCGCCATGGGGTACAGGTAGACGGTGCGGATGAAGCCTTCGCGGCGGATGCGCTGGTCCAGCAGCACGGCGAGGAAAACGCCGATCACCAGACTGATGGCGATGAACAGCCCGCCGTACACCAGCAGGTTCTGGCTGGCCACCCACCAGCGGTCGTTCTCCCACAGGCGCTGGTACTGCTGCAGGCCCACCCAGCTGTAGCTGGGCATGAAGCGCGAGTTGGTGAAGGACAGGACGAAGGTCCAGAGGATGTAGCCGTAGAAGCCCACCAGCACGATGAGCATGCTCGGCGCCAGCACCAGCTTGGGCAGCCAGCGCTGCAGCGCATCCAGCGGTGAGGCCTTGGCGAAGACGGCGGTCGAACTCATGGGTCGCTCCGGGTTGGCAGGTGGCGCGCTGAGGCGCGGGAAATTCGGCACGGCCGGGCCCGCAGCGCAGGCAGCGGGGCCTGCGCCGTGGGCGGGTCAGTCGGCGGTTACTGGACGGCCTGGATCGCGGCAGCCAGTTGCTGGGCGGCCTTCTTCGGATCGGCGGCGGGGTCGTTGAAGAAGTTGGTCACCACGTCGAACACCGCGCCCTGCACGTAGCTGGAGGCGGCCATGCCGTGGGACAGGCTGGGCTGCAGGCCGTTGCCGGCAGCGGCGGCCTTGAAGTCCTTCATGGACTGCTGGGCGCAGGCGTCGAAGCTGGACATGTCCTGGTCCAGGCGCACCGGGATCGAGCCCTTCTCCTGGTTGAAGAACTGCTGGAACTGCGGCTCCATCACCGTCCGCGCCAGGTCGTTCTGGGCCTTGCGGTTCTCCGCATCGCTCAGCTTGAACATGGCCAGGGAGTCGATGTTGTAGGCGAAGCTGCCCTGGGTGCCGGGGAACGGCAGGCACTGGTAGTCCTTGCCCGCCACCTTGCCGGCGGCGGTCCACTCGCTCTTGGCCCAGTCGCCCATGATCTGCATGCCGGCCTTGCCGTTGATCACCAGACCAGTGGCGCTGTTCCAGTCACGGCCGGCGGCGTCGGCGTCGATGTAGCCGCGCAGCTTCTTCAGCGCGGCGAAGGCCTGGACCATGGGCTCGCCGGTGAGGGTCGCCTTGTCCTGCTCGACGAAGGCCTTGTGGTAGCCCTCGGGGCCGAGGATGGCGAACACCAGGTCCTCGAACACGGTGCCGTCCTGCCAGGGCTGGCCGCCGTGGGCGACGGGGATGAAGCCGGCGGCCTTGAGCTTGTCCGCGGCGGCGAAGAACTCGTCGAGGGTGGTGGGCGGCGTGGCGCCGGCCTTCTTGAACACCTCGGGGTTGATCCACAGCCAGTTGACCCGGTGCACGTTCACCGGCACCGCCACGTAGTGGCCGTCGTACTTCATGATGCTGGCCACCTGCTTGGGCAGCAGCGTGTCCCACTGGCCCTCCTCGGCCACCTCGTCCATCTCGGTGAGCAGGCCCAGCTCGCCCCATTCCTGGATGTCGGGGCCCTTGATCTGCGCCGCCGAAGGCGGGTTGCCGGACACGGCGCGGGTCTTCAGCACGGTCATGGCCGCCTCGCCACCGCCACCGGCGACGGCGAAGTCCTTCCAGGTGTGGCCTTTCTCTTCGACGAGTTTCTTCAGGGTGTCGGCCGCGCGCTTTTCGCCGCCGGAGGTCCACCAGTGCAGGACTTCCACTTCGCCGGCGAGGGCGGACAGGGGGAACAACGAAGCGAGGGAGATGACAGCAGTCAGGCGAGACAGAGCATTCATGGGCAATACCTTGTTGTTCTTATTGGTCATGCAAGTCGCTGCTTGCGCTGACCAGCAGTCTAAACACGCCCCGAAAGGCCCTGGGTAACAAAGGGATTGTCGATGGTCACGGGGCCGTTACAAAGCGCCGTGTGAACGCAAACGCCTGACCGGCTTGGCAAAATCCGCAACCCGACACAGAAGCGCCGCACCTCCACGGTCCCTCCCCCGGCGCCCGTCGGTACGCGACCGGGTGCCCCGCCCCCTGCCAGCACCCCTAGGGGCCCTAGGGGGAATCCCTATATCGAGCCCCCCAGGCGCGACCTATCTTTGCGCTCAATCCGCATCTCACAGGACGTGTCCCGTGCTGGCCTACTCCCTCCTCTGCCTCGCCCTCCTCCTCGGCTTCGCCGGCCTCGGACTCGGCCAGCCCTGGGTCACCGGAGCCGGCCTGGCCCTGGCGGCGGGCGCCGCCGTTGCCTTGCGTCCACGCAGTGCGCCGCCGACTCGCGCCCCTCAGCTGGATGACCTGCCGAGCACGCCGGTGCAGGCCGATTGCGTGCCGCTGCTGACCAGCGTGCTGCCGGCCTGGGGGCAGAACCTCAGCCAGGTGCGCGAACTGGTGTCCAGCAACATCGGCCAGCTGTTCCAGCACTTCTCCAGCCTCGCCCAGCGCCTGGACCAGACGCTGCAGCGCTCGGAGAACGTGGTGGGCGGCTCCGGCGTCGCCGACAACCTGCGCCATGCCCAGCAGCGCCTGGACGAGGTCACCACCGCCTTCCACAAATCCGCCGATCGCAAGACCGAACTGCTTAACACCATCGGCCACCTGGACAGCTACGCCACCGAGCTGCAGAGCATGTCCAAGCACGTCCAGGACATCGCCAGCCAGACCAACCTGCTGGCCCTCAACGCCGCCATCGAGGCCGCTCGCGCCGGTGACTACGGGCGTGGCTTCTCGGTGGTGGCCGACGAGGTGCGCAAGCTCTCCAGCCTCTCCGCCGAGACCGGCCAGCGCATGGTGGAGAAGGTCGGCGAGATCAACCAGGCCATCCGCGGCACGGTCAACGCCGCCGCCGAGCTGTCCAGCAGCGAGGAAAACAACCTGCGCTACCTGGACCAGGTGGCCGGGGAAATCATGAAGGACCTGGGCGCCAACCTCGACGAACTGGCCGAGAGCGCCATCGCCCTACAACAGGACGCCCGCACCACCCAGGGCGACATCCAGCAGATCATCGTCGGCATGCAGTTCCAGGACCGCACCGACCAGATGCTCGACCACCTGCAGCACGACATCGAGCGCCTGCGCCACGCCGTGCAGAGCCAGGACCCGATCCTCGGCGAGCCCCATCGCTGGCTGGCCGAGCTGCGCCGGCAGTTCACCACCGACGAAGAACGCACCGGCCGGCGCGCCAAGCCGGCCGACAACGAAGTCACCTTTTTCTGATCCGGGAGCCACACATGAGCAAGACCATCCTCATCGTCGACGACTCATCCTCGATGCGACAGCTGGTGAAGATGACCCTGGGCGGCGCCGGCCACCAGGTCATCGAAGCCGTCGACGGCCGCGACGCCCTGACCAAGCTCAACGGGCAGAAGATCAACCTCATCATCAGCGACGTGAACATGCCCAACCTGGACGGCATCAGCCTGGTGAAGGAGATCAAGAACAGCAAGGACTACCGCTTCACCCCCATCGTCATGCTCACCACCGAGAGCGAGCAGGCGAAGAAAGCCGAAGGCCAGGCCGCCGGCGCCCGTGCCTGGATCGTCAAGCCGTTCCAGCCGCAACAGCTGCTGGCCGCCGTCGAGAAGCTGGTGGGTTGAGATGCTCACGGTCCATGTGAAAGCCCCGGGGCACCTCGAGCTGGAGGGCAGGCTGACCATCTACGAGGTGGCCGACGCCCACGCCGAGCTGACCGCGCGGCTGGCCGAGCAGGCGGCCGACCAGCCCTGGCGGCTGGACCTGCATGCCCTGGAAGACCTCGACAGCGCCGGCCTGCAACTGCTCCTGGCGCTGCGCCGGCAGGTGCTCGGCAATGGCGCCATGCTGGTCATGGAAGGCATCCAGGGCGGCCCCCTGGAACTCATCACCCTGCTGCGCCTGGAGCACCTGCTCCCGGCCGCCGCCGCACCCACGGCCTGAGCGGAGACCGCCATG
Source organism: Pseudomonas sp. zfem003 (assembly GCF_032621675.1). Lineage (NCBI taxonomy): Bacteria > Pseudomonadati > Pseudomonadota > Gammaproteobacteria > Pseudomonadales > Pseudomonadaceae > Pseudomonas > Pseudomonas sp. zfem003. The sequence goes on from NZ_JAVYJG010000001.1 coordinate 510,077, forward strand.
CTCAACGGAGACCAGTGGAGCCAGCTGCTGCAGGGGTTCATCGAGGAAGCCCGCGACCTCAGCCAGCAGGCCGAGGAATACCTGCTGCAGCTGGACCAGCAGCCCGACGACGCCGAAGCCATCAACGGCCTGTTCCGCGCCATGCACACCCTCAAGGGCTCGGCCGGACTGTTCTCCCTGACCCCGCTGGCCAGCTTCACCCACCACCTGGAAAACCTGCTGATGGCGGTGCGCGACGGCCAGCGCCGCCTGGAGCCGTCGCTGGTCTCGCTGATGCTGCGCTGCCTCGACGAGATCGTCTCGATGATCGCCCTGATCGACGCGGAGACCGGCGAGTTGCCGGTGGACGAAGCGCACCAGGCCGAGCTGCTGGCCGCCCTGGCGGCGCACCTGGGCGAGCCCCTGGCCACCGCACCCGAGACGCACGAAGCGCCGGCAGCCGCCCAGGAAGAGCGCGGCAGCGGCGCCTGGCACCTGTCGCTGCGCTTCGACGGCGACCTGCTGCGCAACGGCTTCGACCCCATGTCGTTCATCCAGTACCTGGGGCGCCTGGGCACGGTCACCAGCCTGGAAGTGCTCGACGACAACCTGCCGCCCTTCGCCGAGATGGACCCGGAAACCTGCTACCTGGGCCTGGAGATCGACCTGGACACCCCGGCGAGCAAGGCCGAGATCGAGGACGTCTTCGAGTTCATCCGCGACTTCTGCACCCTGCGCATGCTGCCGCCGGCCAGCACCCTGGACGATTGCCTGCGGCTGATCCAGGCCCTGCCGGAAGCCGACGAGCGCATCGGCGGCATCCTCGTCGCCGCCGGCCTGCTCACCGAACACGAACTGCAGCAGGGCCTCGCCGTCCAGGCCAGCGCCCCGGCGGAGAAACCGCCCCTGGGCGCGGTGCTGGTGGAACAGGGCCTGGTGGCGCCCCAGGCGGTGGACGCCGCCCTCGCCCGCCAGCAGAAGACCCGCCGCGACGGCGAGCGCCGCGCGCCGAATACCGAAAGCACCCTGGTGAAGGTGGCAGCCCACAAGCTCGACGAACTGATCAACCTGGTGGGCGAGCTGGTGATCAGCGCCGCCGCCGCCCGCATGCAGGCCCAGGAACATGGCAACCCGCAGTGCCAGGAGAGCGCCCAGACGGTGAACCAGCGCGTGGAGCAGATCCGCGAGGCGGCCCTGAAGCTGCGCATGATCGAGATCGGCGACACCTTCAACCGTTTCCATCGGGTGGTGCGCGACGTCAGCCAGCAACTGGGCAAGGACATCCGCCTGGAGATCCGCGGCGCCGATACCGAGCTGGACAAGACGGTGATCGACAAGCTCGCCGACCCCCTCACCCACCTGGTGCGCAACGCCATCGACCACGGCATCGAACCCGCCGAACAGCGCCTGGCCGCCGGCAAGAGCGCCGAGGGTCACCTGGGCCTGAACGCCTTCCACGAGTCCGGGATGATCGTCATCGAGGTCAGTGACGACGGGCGCGGACTGAACACCGCGCGCATCCGCGAGAAGGCCATCGAGCGCGGCCTGCTGGAGCCGCAAGCCAACCCGCCGGAACACGAGGTGCAGCGGCTGATCTTCGCCGCCGGCTTCTCCACCGCCGACAACGTCTCCGACCTCTCCGGCCGGGGGGTCGGCATGGACGTGGTGCGCAGCGCCATCGAGGCCCTGCGCGGCAGCATCGAGATCGACTCACGCCCCGGCCAGGGCTGCGTCTTCCGCATCCGCCTGCCGCTGACCCTGGCCATCATCGACGGCTTCCTCGTTAGCCTGGGCGGCGAGCATTTCGTGGTGCCGCTGAACCTGGTCACCGAATGCCTGGAGCTGGACGAGACGCGCCTCGGCCGCCGTGCCTACGGCCACATCGAACTGCGCGGCCGCCCGCTGCCCTGTATCGACCTGGCCGCCCACTTCGACCTGCCCAGCAGCCCCCACGGTCGCCGCAACATCGTGGTGGTCAGCCTCGGGCGGCGCCAGGCCGGGCTGATCGTCGACGAGCTGCACGGCGAGTTGCAGACGGTGATCAAGCCCCTCGGCCTGCTCTTCGAACACCTTCGCGGTATCAGCGGCTCCACCATCCTCGGCTCCGGCCAGGTGGCGCTGATCCTCGACATCGCCAGCCTGCTCCAGCACCTGCAACAGAACGCGGACGCAGAACCGCGCACCCTCGCCCATCCCGTACCAGCACGGCCCGATCTCGCGGGCCAGTAGGAGAGCCTCACCATGCAATTCGTCCGCAACATGAAAATCGGGGTCCGGCTGATCGCCGGCTTCTCCCTGGTGGTGCTGCTCACCGCCGCGGTGGGTGGGCTGGGTATCGTCAACCTGTCCAAGGTCAACGACCTCACTGACAAGATGTACCTCGGCGAGGTCGGCGCGCTGAAGACCATGATGAAAGCCAACATGGACCTCATCTACACAGGCCGTCACTTGCGCAGCAACCTGCTGGCCACCACCCAGGACGACCGCCAGCGCACCGCTGACCAGGTGGAAAGCTCGCTGAAAAGCCTGCACCAGAACCTCGACAAGGCCCGCGACAGCTTCAAGAGCGAGCAGTCCATCGCCAAGCTGGCGCAGATGGAGGCAAGCCTGAACGAGTACGAGGATGTGGTGCGGCGCATGCTGGCCCTGAACCGCAATGCGCCGTTGGCGGAGGCCACCGAGCTGACCGCGCTGATGCCCGAGCTGCGCCAGCACGGCAATACGGCGGACAAGCTGCTCACTGACCTGGTCGACCAAAAGGACGCCCGCGCCAAGGAGGCCAACGACACCATCACCGAGATCTACCTCGGTTCGCGCACCCAGCTGATCGTCCTGATGGTCATCGCCGCCGTGATCGGCTTCGCCATCGGCATCTTCGTCACCCGCTCCATCACCCGCCCGCTGAACCGCGCGGTGGCGGTGGCCGACAACCTGGCCGAGGGTGACCTGTCCACCGAGATCGAGGTGGACAGCCGCGACGAGACCGGCCGCCTGCTGGCCTCCATGCAGCACATGACCGAGCGCCTGCGCACCGTCATCAGCGACGTGCGCAGCGCCGCCGACTCGCTGTCCTCGGCCTCCGAGGAAGTCAGTGCCACCTCCCAGTCCCTCAGCCAGGCCGCCACCGAACAGGCCGCCAGCGTCGAGGAAACCACGGCCTCGGTGGAGCAGATGTCCGCCTCCATCGCGCAGAACACCGAGAGCGCGCAGATCACCGACGGCATCGCCGGCAAGGCCGCCAACGACGCCGTGCAGGGTGGCCAGGCGGTGGGCGAGATGGTTCAGGCGATGAAACAGATCGCCAACAAGATCGGCATCATCGACGACATCGCCTACCAGACCAATCTGCTGGCCCTCAATGCCGCCATCGAGGCCGCCCGCGCCGGCGACCACGGCAAGGGCTTCGCGGTGGTCGCCGCCGAAGTGCGCAAGCTCGCCGAACGCAGCCAGGTGGCCGCCCAGGAGATCGGCGGCGTGGCCAGCAACAGCGTGCAACTGGCCGAGCAGGCCGGGCACCTGCTGGACGAGATCGTGCCGAACATCCAGAAGACCTCCGACCTGGTGCAGGAGATCACCGCCGCCTCCCGCGAGCAGAGCACCGGCGCGTCGCAGATCAACATCGCCATGGGCCAGATGAACCAGATCACCCAGCAGAACGCCTCCGCCTCCGAGGAGCTGGCCGCCACCGCCGAAGAGATGAACGCCCAGGCCGGGCAGTTGCTGGAGCTGATCAACTACTTCCGCCTCGAAGCCAACGCTGCACGGTCCGCGGCGCCGACACGGGCCGAGCGCCCTGCCGCCGCCGTGCGCGAATTGCGCCGGCCGACCACTGCCGTGGCCCGCAAGCCCCAGCCGGTGGCCGACGAAGGCCACTTCGTGAACTTCAACTAAGGGGGACGGCATGAGCGAACTCCAGGCAGTCCTGGCCAGCGAGGCGGAGGAAAGCGTGCAGCACCTGTCGTTCCGGGTGCGTGACGCGCGCTACGCGCTGCCCATCGACCTGGTGCGGGAGATCATCGAATACGGCCAGGTCACCACCGTGCCGATGATGCCGGTCTTCATCCACGGGGTGATCAACCTGCGCGGCAACGTGGTGCCGGTGATGGACCTGGCAGCGCGCTTCGGCCAGAACCTGAGCGTGCCGAACAAGCGCACCTGCATCGTCATCATCGAGCTGGACCTGGACGAACAGCACCAGCGCATCGGCCTGGTGGTGGACGCGGTGGACGCGGTGCTGGACATCGAGCCCGACCAGGTGGAGCAGGCGCCCCCCTTCGGCGCTGGCATACGCACCGACTTCATCGCCGGGATGGCGCGGGACGAGCGCGGCTTCACCATCATTCTCGACGTGCGGCGCGTGCTGTCGCTGGAGGACATCCGCCAGTTGAGCCTCGCCCAGCAGGCCGGCTGATGCCCCACCAGCACCTGCCCAAGCTCAGCGACGCCGACTTCCGGCAGTTGCAACAGCTGATGCTGGAGGCTTCGGGCATCCACATGACCGACCAGAAGCGCATCCTCATGGCCGGCCGCCTGATGGGCCGGCTGCGGGCGGTGGGCGCGGGCACCTTCACCGATTACCTGCGCCTGCTCGGCGACCCCGCCAACCAGGACGAGCGACGCCTGGTGGTGGACCTGCTGACCACCAACGAGACCTATTTCTTCCGCGAGCCGCAGCACTTCAAGATGCTCGGCGAATGGGCCGCCCACCAGCGCAAGCCGCTGCACCTGTGGAGTGCGGCCAGCTCATCCGGCCAGGAGGCCTTCAGCATGGCGATGACCCTCGCCGAACATGCCCGGACCAAGGACTGGTCCATCTTCGCCAGCGACCTCAGCCTGCGCATGCTGGAAAAGGCCCGCAGCGCCACCTACCCCATGGAGCAGGCCGAGCACTTCCCCCCCGGCTGGCTGCAGCGCCACTGCCTGCGCGGCGTGGAGGAAAGCGCCGGGCTGTTCCGCATCAGCCAGGCGCTGCGTCATCGGGTGATGTTCGCCGAGCTCAACCTGACCCGGCCGATCCCCCGGGAGATCGGCCCCTTCGACGTGATCTTCCTGCGCAACGTGCTGATCTACTTCGGCCAGGACGAGAAGCGCGGCATCGTCGAGCGGCTGGTGGAGCGCTTGCGTCCGGAGGGCCTGTTCTTCATCGGCCACGCCGAAAGCCTGCACGGCTTCAAGCTGCCGCTGCGGGCGGTCCGCCCCTCGGTCTACCAACGCACATGAATCCGGCCAGGGGGAACGCCGCCATGATCAAGGTTTTCATCGTCGATGACTCGGCCCTGGTGCGCCAGGTGCTCACCGCTTGCCTCGACAGCCACCCTGGCATCCAGGTGATCGGCCAGGCCGCCGACCCGTTGTTCGCCCTGGACAAGATGCGCAAGCAATGGCCCGACGTGCTGGTGCTGGACGTGGAGATGCCGCGCATGGACGGCATCACCTTCCTGCGCAAGATCATGGCCGAGCGCCCGACCCCGGCGATCATCTGCTCGACCCTGACCGAGAAAGGCGCGGCGGTGACCCTGGACGCCCTCGCCGCCGGTGCCGTGGGGGTGTTCACCAAGGCCCGGCAGGGGCTGAAGGACAGCCTGCAGCAGATGTCCGGCGAGTTGATCCGGCAGATCGAGGCCGCCGCCCGCAGCCGCCCGCATGCCATGCCCAGCACCGCCGTGCCGGCCGCCGCCCCTCCCAGGGAGGCGCCCGCTCCCCGCCCCACCGCCCTGTCCACCACCGACCGGGTGGTGGCACTGGGCACCTCCACCGGAGGCACCCAGGCCCTGGAAGTGGTGCTGCGCCAACTGCCGGTGGACTGCCCGGGGATCGTCATCGTCCAGCACATGCCGGAGAAATTCACCGCCGCCTTCGCCCAGCGTCTGGACAGCATCTGCGCCATCGACGTGCGGGAGGCAAAACACATGGATCGGGTGCGCCCGGGGCTGGCGCTGGTGGCCCCCGGGGGCAAGCACATGCAGCTCAAGCGCAGCGGTGCCCAGTACCTGGTGGAGGTGCTCGACGGCCCGCCGGTGAACCGCCACCGACCTTCGGTGGACGTGCTGTTCCGCTCGGTGGCGCGCCACGCCGGGCACAACGCCATGGGCGTGATCATGACCGGCATGGGCGACGACGGCGCTCGTGGCCTGCTGGCCATGCGCGAAGCCGGCGCCCGCACCGTGGCCCAGGACGAGGCCAGTTGCGTGGTGTTCGGCATGCCCAAGGAGGCGCTGCGCATGGGCGCGGCCCAGGTGACGGAGCCGCTCGGCCGTCTGTCGGAAGTGATCGTGCAGTACGCCCGCGGCCAGCCCAGCGCCCGCGCTCACGAAAGCGCACGCTAGGGCCTTCCGCTCCCCGGCCATCGATGATGGCCGGTTGCTACCGTTCGTCCGGACCAAAGAGGCGAACTTTTGCGAACGGTGCTACTCCGTAGCTGTACGGTCTGCCCTTTTTCAGGGCACGCCGCACGTCTGGAGTACCCGAGTCTCGCAATGAGCAAGGAGCGCCCATGACCTGTCGACTGCTATTGGCCGACGACCACGCCCTGATCCGCGTGGGTGTCCGCGCCATGGTCAACGAACTGGAAGGCTACGAAGTCGTCGGCGAAGCGGAGGATGGCGAACAGGCCGTCGCCATGGCCGAGCGGCTGCGACCCGACATCATCCTCCTGGACATCTCCATGCAGGGCCTCGACGGCCTCGAAGCCCTGCAGCGCCTGGGCCACCAGGTGCCGGAATCCCGCGTGTTGATGCTCTCGATGCACGCCGAGGCGGAGCTGGTGCTGTCCGCCCTGAAGAAGGGCGCCTGCGGTTACCTGCTCAAGGATGCGGCCATGTCCGAACTGCACATGGCCCTGAAGGCCGTGGACCGGGGCCAGTGCTACCTGAGTTCCGCCGTGGCGCAACCGGTGATCGAACAGGCCCTGGCGACCCACGACGAAGTGGACGCCGAGCTGACACAGCGCCAGGTGGAGATCCTCCGGCTGATCTGCCGGGGCGCCTCGACCCGGGCCATCGCCGACGGGCTGGGCCTGAGCGTGAAGACGGTGGAGGCGCACCGGGCGCAGATCATGAAGCGCCTGGACATCCACGACGTGCCCGGGCTGGTCCTCTACGCGGTGCGCAAGGGCATCATCCGCCCGGACGACTGAGGATCACTGAACGGTGGTGGCGTCTTCCCGGGCGAGCCCGAAGGTCTGCCGCCACCACTGCCCCACCTGGCAGGTGGCCAGGGCGCGGGTGCTGCAGGCACCGCTGGAGAGCGCCTGGCGCAGGCCGTCGATGTCGGCGCGGTTCACGTAGGCAATCGCATCCTCCATGTCCATCGGGTCGCCGAAGCCGCCGGCACGCATCTCTTCCAGCGCCTGGTCGCGGCTCCAGCCCTGCAGCAGGATGCGGTACATGGCCGCCATCAGCCCGGTGCGGTCACGCCCGTGCTTGCAGTGCATCAGCACCGGGCCACGGCCTTCGGCCTGCTGCACCACGCGCATCACCTGCAGCACATCGTCATCGCTGACCCGGTCGGCGTGCAGCGGGATGCTCACCCGCTCCACCGGGCTGTCGCCCAGCCATTCGCGGTCGTCGTCCTTGATGAAGCTGATCACCGTGCGCACCCCCAGGCCGTTGAGCTGGGGCAGGTCGCCACGGCTCGGCAACGCGCTGCGGTAGAGGGTCGGGGTCATGCGGTAGAGGTTGATCGCCGGGTTCACCGGGGTGGCCCAGGTGGGGCCGGGGATCGGGCTGCCGGGGGTCTCCAGGGATAGCGTACGGGCCTGGGCGGCGGTGACGCAGAGCAGCAGGAGCGCTGCCACGGCGGCGAAGGTGAGGGAGAAGTGGGGGCCTCGGGACATGGGCGCTTCCTCGTTCAGGTCGCCCACAGACTGGCCAATGGGCCGTAAAGCGCCCATCAAAAGATCGTGAAAAAAACGTTGACCCACCTGCGGACCGATGGGTGCCACGGAGGGGGGTGGCTGGTCTAGAATCCCTACGCATAAATCCGACTGCGCCCTATCAGTCCATGGATATACAAAGCCGTACCCAGCTCCTGCGTGCCCTGATCGACCAACTCAGCGAGGAACACCCTCGCGATGCCCGCCACCTCGACGGCGACCCCCAGCGGGTGCTGATCGGCCTGCGCGATCTCAACGAACTCGGCCTGATCTGCGCCCAGCTCGACTGGTCCGAGTCCTGCGATGCCCAGGGTCTTCTGCTGGCCGACGCCCGGGCCATCACACTCACCCGCCGTGGCGTCGCCTTCCGCCAGGGTTGAGCCCTACTCCACCGCTGACAGTTCGGTGTTGAGCGACATCGAGGTGTAGGGGCGGTCGTCGAAACGCCGGTACTTCTCCAGCCACGCCGCATAGGCCTCGCCATCGCCGGCGTAGCGACCGCTGCTGCGGTAGCGCAGGCCGTCCACCAGGCGCCGCTCGATCACCGCCGGGTGTGCCGGGTGGCGCTGGGTGGTGAACAGGTACACGGTGCCGTCGCGCTCGTTCTTGATGATGGTCACCTGGTTCGACGAGGAATAACGGATCGCCGGCAGGGTCAGCGCGCGGTTGTAGTCGGCCCGCCATTGCTGCTCGCTGATGGGCGCCGGCAGGCTCGGGGTTGCCTGGGCCTCGGCGGCGTTGTCGCCCGCGCCGAACAGCCCCAGCAGGAATGCGAAGATCGTGTCCATGATGTGCCCCTCGTGAGGTCCCTACCTGGGTGAGAGGCGCAGCGCCCTCCCCGGTTCAGTAAATATATGTGCCGCCCGCTTGCGGGCCCCTTCTGCTCAACCGGCCTGAACCAATCCCGCCTCCGGGGTTCGATCTTTCATCACCGCCCGGCAGCCCGGCCGGGCCCCGTCGATGAAACGGAGGCCCCATGCACACCCCCCACGCTCGCAATGCCCTGCTCCCTCGTATTCTGGGCGTCGCCCTGCTGGCCATGGCCATTGCGCTGGTGGTGGGTGGCGGCCAGCTCATCGGCCTCGGCGGCTCCTGGTACTACCTGCTGGCCGGGCTCGGCGTGGGCGCCAGCGCCCTGCTGCTGCTCACCCATCGTGGCCAGGCGCTGCTGGTATTCGCCGCTGTGCTGGCGGGCTCCACTGTATGGGCCTGGTGGGAAGTGCACCTTGACTGGTGGCAACTGGTGCCGCGCCTGGCGCTGTGGTTCGTCGTCGGCCTGGTGCTCTGGTTGCCCTGGGTGCGCAACAGCCTGGCGGATGCCGGGCGCCTGCCGGCCAACGCCCTGCTGGTGGCCCTGGTGCTGGCCGGGGGCACGGCGCTGGCCGCGCAATTCACCGAGCCGCATCGCTTCCCCGGCATGATCGACCGCGCGGCGCCGGCCAGCGCCCCGACGACGCCACCTGCCCAGCCCGCCGGAGACTGGCAGGCCTACGGGCGCAGCAACGCCGGCGACCGATATTCGCCCCTGGACCAGATCACCCCGGAGAACGTCGACCAGCTGGAGCTGGCCTGGAGCTACCGCACCGGAGACCTGCCCGGCCCCGACGACCCGCAGGAGACCACCGCCGAGAACACCCCGCTAAAGGCCAACGGCCTGCTCTACGTGTGCACGCCCCACAGCCAGGTGATCGCCCTCGACCCGGACAGCGGCCGGGAGATCTGGCGCTTCGATCCGAAGATCAGCACCCAGGACGCCGACAGCTTCAAGGGCTGGGCCCACATGACCTGTCGCGGCGTCGCCTACCACCAGCAGGACACGCCCGGCAGCGGCCAGCGCTGCGAACGCCGGCTGTTCCTGCCCACCGCCGACACCCGCCTGATGGCCCTGGACGCCGACGACGGCAAGCCCTGCGAGGACTTCGGCGACAAGGGCTCCATCGACCTCACCCGAGGCATCGGCAGCTTCACGCCCGGCGGCTACTACTCCACCTCGCCGCCCGGCGTCAGCCGCGACCTGGTGATCATCGGCGGGCACGTGACCGACAACGTCTCCGAGGACGAACCCTCTGGCGTGATCCGCGCCTACGACGTGCGCGACGGCCACCTGGTGTGGAACTGGGACCCGGGCCGCCCCGACGACACCGCGCCGCTGGCCGAGGGCCGCACCTACACCCGCAACTCGCCGAACATGTGGTCGGTCATGAGCCTGGACGAGGAACTGGGCCTGCTCTACCTGCCCATGGGCAACCAGACGCCGGACCAGTGGGGCGGCCGCCGCACCCCGGCCTCCGAGACCTACAGCGCCGGCGTCACCGCCCTGGAGATCGCCACCGGCAAAGTGCGCTGGACCTTCCAGATGACCCACCACGACCTCTGGGACATGGACGTCGGCGGCCAACCGACCCTGGTGGACCTGCCGGGGCAAAAGCCCGGTGACGCCCCGCGCCCAGCGCTGATCGCCTCCACCAAGCAGGGCAGCCTCTACGTGCTCGACCGGCGCACCGGCCAGCCCATCGTCCCGGTGAAGGAAACCCCGGTGCCCCAGGGCGCCGCCAAGGGCGACTTCACTGCCCCCACCCAGCCCATGTCGGCCCTCAACCTGATGCCGCCGCCCCTGCGCGAGCGGGACATGTGGGGCGGCACACCGTTCGACCAGATGCTCTGCCGCATCCAGTTCCGCTCCCTGCGCTACGAGGGCATCTACACCCCGCCCTCCGAGCAGGGCAGCCTGGTCTATCCGGGCAATTTCGGCGTGCTCGACTGGGGCGGGATCGCCGTCGACCCGGTGCGCCAGGTCGCCTTCCTTAACCCCAACTACATGGCCTTCACCTCCCGGCTGATCCCCGCCGAGCACGCCCGGGACGAGCCGGCGCGCAAGAGCGAGATCGAAGGCGTGCAACCCAACACCGGCGCGCCCTTCGGCGCCGTGCTGGCGCCCCTGCTCTCGCCCCTCGGCCTGCCCTGCCAGAGCCCGCCCTGGGGCTACGTGGCCGGGCTGGACCTGACCACCCTGGAGATCGCCTGGAAGCACAAGAACGGCACCGTGCGCGACAGCTCCCCGCTGCCGTTGCCCTTGCCCATGGGCGTGCCCAGCCTGGGCGGGCCCATCGTCACCGCCGGGGGTGTCGCCTTCCTTGCCGGCACCCTCGACCAGTACCTGCGGGCCTACGACCTGCGCACCGGGGAGCAGCTGTGGCAAGGCCGCCTGCCCGCCGGCGGCCAGGCCACCCCCATGACCTACACCGGCAAGGACGGACGCCAGTACGTGCTGGTGGTGGCCGGCGGCCACGGCTCGCTGCACACCCGCCAGGGCGACTACGTGCTGGCCTTCGCCCTGCCCCGGCGTTGACCATGGGGCGCCTGCTCGGCCTCGCGGCCCTGGCCTTGCTCACGGGCTGCACGCTACGGCCGCCCGCCCCGCTGCAACTCGTGGTGGGCTGCAGCGGCCCCACCTGCCCGGGCCTGCTGCGCTATGCCTTCGATCCCCAGTCGGGCCGTCTGGAGGCGAGCCCGGCGCAGCGCCTGCCCCTGGCCAATGCCACCTGGCTGGTGGTCGACCCTGGCCGGCCCCTGCTGTTCGCCGTCGACGAGCAACCCCAGGGGCGCGTGAGCAGCCTGGGCATCGGCGCCCGGAGCGAGCTGACGGTGCTCGACAGCGTCGACAGTGGCGGCGCCGAGCCCACCTACGCCAGCCTCAGCGAGGATGGCCGTGCCCTGTTCGTCGCCCACTACGCCACCGAACCCCGGCCCGGCGGCAGCCTGTCGTTGCTGCCGGTATCGGATACCGGCCGCCTGGGCCCGGTGCGACAGCGCTGGCACCAGCCCTTCGAGCAACCGGGCTCGCTGCGCCAGGGTTCCTCCCACCTGCATGCCGCCGTGGCCATCGACCGGCAGCTGCTGGTCACCGACCTGGGGGCGGACCGGGTGTATGCCTTCGACTACCGAAGCACCGCGAAGGGCCCGACGCTGACGCCTGCCGATCCCCCCTACCTGGCCGTACCGACAGGCAGCGGCCCGCGCCACCTGGTGTTCGACGCCCGTGGCCGGCACGGCTACCTCAGCCTGGAACTCGGCAACCAGGTCGCCCTGCTGGAGCGCCAGGGCACACGGCTCACCTACCGTGGGCAGGTGGACCTCGACCCCGCACCGGCTGCAGGCGACAACCGCCTGGGGGCCCTGCACCTGTCGCAGGATGGGCGCTTCCTCTACGTGGCCCGGCGCGGGCTACACAACCAGATCGTGACCTACCGGGTGCGCGAGGATGGCGGCCTGGACGAGCTCCAGCGCCACGACAGCGGCGGCGAAGAGCCGAGGGAGTTCACCCTCTCCCCCGACGGACACTTCCTGCTGGTGGCCAACCAGCGCAGCGACCGCATCACCGTCCTGCGCCGCGACCCGGCCAGCGGCCGCCTGCAGGATGTGGTGCAGGAACTGCAGACACCGGCGCCGGCCACCTTGCGCTTCCTGCCCTGATCAGGCGGCGCGGGCCACGCTGCCGCACAGCCGGGCACAGGCCTCGCAGGCATCGGCACAGGCCAGGCACCAATCCGGGTCATGGCGCTGGCACTCCTGGGCGCAGAGCCGGCACAGCGTCGCGCAGAAGTGGCCGAACGGCGCCGCCTGGGGGCTCTCCGCCGACACCAGCTCGGTCATCACCAGGCAGGTGTCCGCGCATTCGCGGCCCAGTTCGACGCAGCGTTCGAGGTCCTCGCCGCTTTCGTCCAGGCGGCTTTCGCTGACCAGCCGGGAACAGGCCTCGATGCAGGCCCGGCAGGCTTCAAGACAGGCTTCGCGTGGTGTTTCCATGGGCATTCTCCTGGGTTCGATACAGGTTCGGTGGCTGCAACACTCCCGGGTTCCCGTCGGCCGACCGGCTGTCACGCCACGCAGGGCCAGGGACGTCTAGCATTCAGACGTGATGGGATTCACACTTCGCTTCCCTTCTGGAGAGCCTGCATGGACACCCCGACCGACCGCCCAAGCCCCTGCGCCCACTGCCGTGACGGCAACGCACTCGACTTCGACTTCAGCATGGCGTTCCAGCCCATCGTGGACCTGCGCGACGGCAGCCTGTTCGCCTACGAAGCCCTGGTGCGCGGGCTCGACGGCCAGGGCGCGGGCAGCGTGCTGGAGCGGGTCACCGACGCCAATCGCTACGCCTTCGACCAGGCCTGCCGGGTGAAGGCGGTGGAGCTGGCCGCGCGCCTGGACGTGCCCTGCTTCGTCAGCATCAACTTCCTGCCCAATGCTGTTTACCAGGCTGCCACCTGCATCCGCGCCACCCTTGAGGCCGCACGCCGCTTCGGCTTCCCCACCAGCCGGCTGATCTTCGAGATCACCGAGGGCGAGGAGCTGGTGGACAAGGCCCACCTGAAAAGCATCATCGCCGAGTACCGCAAGCAGGGCTTCAAGACCGCCATCGACGACTTCGGCGCCGGCTATTCCGGCCTCAACCTGCTGGCCGAGTTCCAGCCGGACATCATCAAGCTGGACATGGCGCTGATCCGCAACATCGACCAGGACCCGGTACGCGAGGCCATCGTCCGGGGCATTCTCGGCGTCTGCCAGGCACTATCCATCGAGGTCATCGCCGAGGGGGTGGAGACCGACGAGGAGCTGGCCAAGCTCCGGGCGTTGGGTGTTCACCTCTACCAGGGCTTCCTGTTCGCCCGACCAGCGTTCGAGCAGTTGCCGGAGGTGAGGTGGCCGGCGGCCTGACCCCCTGCGCAAAAAAAGCGCCCCGTAGGGCGCTGGAAGGCCACACGGCGAAAGGAGCCTCGCCGGTGGGGTCGTCGAACCCACCCCGGGAGGGCGTGGGCAGGTTCGGCAAGGGTTCATCGCACCACCGGCGTTTCCTCCGACCAGCTACCCCCCAGGGCACGGAACAGGTCCACCAGGGCCAGTTGCCGCTGGGTGCGGGTTTCGATCAGGGCCAGTTCGTTGCCGAAGCTGGTGCGCTCAGCGTCCAGGTAGCGCAGGTGGCTGTCCACCCCACCCTCGTAGCGCGCACGGGCCAGCTTGAGGGTTTCCCGGCTGGTGTCGGCCAGGGCGCTGCGGGCGGCCTCTTCGCGGCGCAGGGTATCGTTGGCGACCAGGGCGTCGGCCACTTCGCGGAATGCCACCTGCACGCTGGCCTCGTAGGCAGCCACGGCTGACTCCTTGCGCACCTCGGCCAGGTCGAGGTTGGCGCGGTTGCGGCCGGCGTCGAACAGCGGCAGCGTCAGGGTCGGCACGAAGCTCCAGCTACGCGAGCCGCCGTCGAACAGGCCGGACAGCTCGGCGCTGGAGGTGCCGAGGCTGCCGGTGAGGCTGATGCGCGGGAAGAACGCCGCCCGCGCGGCACCGATGTCGGCATTGCGCGCCTTGAGGCGGTGCTCGGCAGCGAGGATGTCGGGGCGGCGCTCGATCAGCGCCGACGGCGTGCCGGGGGCGATGTCCTGCAGCACCCGGGCGGCCTCCGGCAGCGGCTCGGGGACGTCCCGGACGGCCTCGGCGGTGCCCAGCAGCAGCACCAGGGCATTGAAGGCCTGGCGCCGTTCGCGCTCGATGCGCTCCAGCTCGGCATTGGACTGCTCCACCAGGCCCCGGGCCTCCTGAAAGTCCAGGGCGGTGGCGGTGCCGGCCTGGCGCCGCCGCTCGGTCAGGGCGAAGGAGGCCTCGCGGCTGGCCAGGGTCCGCCGGGTCAGCTCCAGCCGGCGCACCGCACCGTCATAGGTGAGGTAGGCCTGGGACACCTCGGCCACCAGCGCCACCCGTGCAGCGCGGCCGGCGGCTTCGGTGGCGAGGTACTGCTCCAGCGCCGATTCGCTGAGGCTGGCGACCCGGCCGAACAGGTCCAGCTCGTACTCCGGCACCGCCAGGCCCACCTGGTAGCTGTGGCTGACCGATGAGGTACCACTGCTGGAAAGATCCCCCGGCACCCGCTGGCGATTGCCCGAGGCCGTGGCGCCCAGGCCGGGCACCCGGTCGGCGCGCTGGATGCGGTACTGGGCGCGGGCCTGCTCGATGTCCAGCAGGGTCTGGCGCAGCGAGCGGTTGTTGTGCAGGGCGATGCCCACCAGGCGACGCAGTTCGGGGTCGGTGATGAAGCCCTGGCCGTCCACCCGCTCCACGGTGGACGGGGACGCCGTGGCACCGCTCCAGGCGCCCGCCACCGGCGCCTCGGGGCGCTGGTAGCTGGGTGCGAGGGAGCAGCCGCCCAGGGCGAGGGCCAGCAGGGTCGATGCGATGAAAACAGGGGTACGCACGGCAATCACTCCTGGGCCGGGACGGGTTGGGCAACGGGGGCCGGCCGGCTGCGCAGCAGCGACAGCACCCAGACGAAGCAGACGGGCACGAACACCACCCCCAGCAGCGTGGCGCCGAGCATGCCGCCGATCACGCCGGTACCGATGGCGCGCTGGCTCGCTGCCCCGGCGCCGGTGGCCAGGGTCAGCGGCACCACGCCGAGGATGAACGCCAGGGAGGTCATGACGATGGGCCGGAAGCGCAGGCGCGCGGCTTCGATGGCCGCCTCGCCCAGGCTGCGGCCCTGCTCCCACAGTTCCTTGGCGAACTCGACGATGAGGATCGCGTTCTTCGCCGCGAGGCCGATGATGGTGATCAGCCCCACCTTGAAATACACATCGTTGGCCAGGCCGGCGACGATCACCGCCAGCACCGCGCCCAGGGCGCCGATGGGCACGATGAGCATCACCGTGAAGGGGATCGACCAGCTCTCGTACAGCGCCACCAGCAGCAGGAACACCACCAGGATGGCAAGGGCGAACAGCTGGGTCGCCTGGCCGCTGGCGACCTGCTCCTGGTAGGAGAGCCCGGTCCACTGGTAGCCGATGCCCTCGGGCAGGCGCGAAGCCAGGCGCTCCATCTCGGCCATGGCCTCGCCGGAGCTGACGCCGTACCTGGCGTCGCCAGCGATGCGGATGCTGGGGTAGCCGTTGTAGCGCACGATCTGCACCGGCCCCTCTTCCCAGCGCGGGGTGACGAAGGTGGCCAGCGGCACCTGCTCGCCCCGGTCGTTGGGGACGAACAGGCGCAGCACGCTTTCCGGGGTCATCCGCGCGCCCTGCTCCGCCTGCACCACCACGCGTTGCTGGCGACCGCTGTTGGAGAAGTCGTTGATCACCGCCGAACCGAAGGCGGTGGACAGGGTGCTGTTGATCGCCTCGAAGCTGACCCCGTGGGCGCGGGCCTTCTCGCGGTCGATGTCCAGGCGCAGCTGGGGCGCCTCGGCCAGGCCTTCCATCATCGCGTAGAGGATCTTGGGGTTGCCGTTGGCCTCGCCGAGCAACTGGTCACGGGCGGCCAGCAGGGCCTCGCGGCCGAGGCCGGCGCGGTCCTGCAGGCGCAGGGCGAAACCGCCGGAGTTGCCCAGGCCGTCGATGGGTGGCGGCATCACCGCCATCACGCTGCCGTCCTCGGGGGCGGCGAAACGGGCGTTGACGGCGGCGGTCTCCGCCTCGGCGGACTGCTCGGGCCCGCGCTGGGACCAGTCCTTGAAGGTGGGGAATGCCAGCGCGGCGTTCTCCCCCTGGCCGGAGAAGCTGAAGCCCATCACCAGGAAGCTGTTGGCAATCGCCTCGCGGGACTGCAGGAAGGCCTCCAGCTGCTGGGCGGTGGCGTCGGTACGGGCGCGGGTGGCCCCCGGAGGGAGCTGCACGTCGACGATGTTGTAGCCCAGGTCCTCCGCCGGCACGAAGGCCTCCGGCAGGCGCACATAGCTGTAGCCGAGCACGGCGACGAGGCCGAGGTAGACCAGCATGAAGCGGCCCGCACGGCGCACCAGCCTGTGGTTGAGCAGCGTGTAGCGCTCGGTGAGCGCGGTGAAGAAGCGGTTGAAGGCGCCGAAGAAACCGCGCTTCTGGTGGTGACCACCTTCGATGGGCTTGAGCAGCGTGGCGCACAACGCCGGAGTGAAGGTCAGCGCCAGGAAGCCGGAGAAGAGGATCGACACCGCCAGCGAGAGGGAGAACTGCTGGTAGATCACCCCCACCGAGCCCCCCATGAAGGCCAGGGGCAGGAACACCGCCGCCAGCACCAGGGTGATGCCGACGATGGCGCCGGACACCTGCTGCATCGCCTTCACCGTGGCCGCCACCGGGGGCAGGCCTTCCTCGGCCATGATCCGCTCGACGTTCTCCACCACCACGATGGCGTCGTCCACCAGGATGCCGATGGCCAGCACCATGCCGAACATGGTCATCATGTTCACCGAGAACCCCAGCCCGTACATGATCGCCAGGGTGCCCAGCAGGCACACCGGCACCACGATGGACGGGATCAGCGTGTAGCGCACGTTCTGCAAGAACAGGAACATCACCAGGAACACCAGCACCATGGCTTCCAGCAGGGTGTGGATCACCTTCTCGATGGCCACGTCGACGAAGCGCGAGGTGTCGTAGGGCACCGAATACTCGACGTCATCGGGGAAGTTCGCCGAGAGCTCGGCCAGCCGCTGCCTGACGGCCTCGGCGGTCTGGATGGCGTTGGCACCCGGGGCCAACTGGATGGCGCCGGCCACCGCCGGCTTGCCGTTCAGGCGCGCGGCGAAGTTGTAGTTCTCGCTGCCCACCTCGATCCGTGCGACGTCCGCCAGGGTGACGCGGGAGCCGTCGGCATTGGCCCGCAGCATGATGCGCCCGAAGGCCTGGGGATCGTCCAGGGTGCCCTTCACCGCCAGGGTGGCGGTCAGCTCCTGCTCGGTGCTGCCCGGGGAACTGCCGAAGGCGCCTGCCGGCACCTGCACGTTCTGCCCACGGATGGCGCTGCCGACGTCGTCGATGGAGAGCCCGTAGCCCACCAGCTTCTGCGGGTCGACCCAGACCCGCATGGCGGCCTCGGAGGAGAAGAACTGCAGCTTGCCCACCCCGGGCACCCGGCGCAGTTCGTTGTTGATGTGGCGCGCGGCATAGTCGCCCAGCGCCGTGGTGTCGGCATGCTCGGCACCGGGCTTGTAGTTCAGCGCGTAGATCAGCAGGAAGCCGGCACTGGCCTGTTCCACCTGCACACCCTGGGTGAGCACCGCCTGGGGCAAGCGCGCCTCGGCCTTCTTCAGGCGGTTCTGCACATCCACCTGGGCCAGCTGCGGGTCGGTGCCCGGCTGGAAGGTCACCGTCACCTCGGCGCTGCCGTTGGAGTTGCTGGTGGACTCGAAGTACAGCAGGTCCCTTGCACCATTGAGCTCCTCTTCGATCACGCTGGTGACCGAGTCCACCAGCACCTGGGCGGAAGCCCCCGGGTAGGTGGCGCCGATGGAGATCTGCGGCGGCGCGACGCTGGGGTACTGCGCCACCGGCAGGGCCGGGATGGCCAGCAGGCCGGCCAGGGAGATGAACAGCGCCACCACCCAGGCGAACTTGGGCCGATTGATGAAGAACTGCGACATTCAATGATCCTCGCGACGGCCGGCGCTCACTGGCGCGCCGCCTGTTGGTCCGCGGCCGGGCGCACCACCACGCCGGCCCCCGGTTGCAGGCCGGCCAGCCCGCTGACGATGACCTGGTCCCCCGGCTGCAGGCCGTGCAGCACCTGCCAGCGGGCGCCCTGCATCACGCCGGTTTCCACCGCGCGGGCTTCGGCACGGCCGTCGCTGCCGACGACCAGCACCTGGGCGACGCCGTCCGCGCCACGCTGCACCGCACGCTGCGGCACCAGCAGCGCCTTGCGGTCGATGCCCTGAGGGGCCAGCACGCGCACGTACATGCCCGGCAGCAACAGCTTGCCGGGGTTGGCGAAGCGCCCGCGCAGGGCCACCTGGCCGGTGCCGGGGTCCACCGACACATCGGTGAACAGCCACTCGCCGGTGGCCTCGTGGTCGGTGCCCTCAACCCGCAGGCTCAGGGGCAGGTCGCCGCTGCCGTCGAGGCCGCCGGCCTTGAGCGACTCGCGCAGGCGCAGCACCTCGGCGGCGGGCTGGGTGAAGTCGACGTAGACCGGGTCCAGTTGCTGGATGCGCGCCATCAGGGTGGCGTCGCCCTGCCCCACCAGCGCGCCTTCGGTGACCAGCGCACGGCCGATACGCCCGGAGATGGGCGCCGTCACCGAGGCGTAGCCCAGGTTCAGCCGCGCGGTCTCGACGTCGGCGCGGGCCGAACGGGTCGCCGCCTCGGCACTGCGCAGGTCGGCGGTGGCGCTGTCGTAGTCCTGCCGGCTGACCGCCTCGATCTTCACCAGCGGCTCGTAGCGGCGAACCCGCGCACGGGCTTCGTGCAGCGTCGCCTCGGCCCGGGCCAACTCGCCTTCGGCACGTGCCAGGGCAGCCTTCAGCGGGGCCGGGTCGATCTGGAACAGCAGGTCGCCGGCCTTGACGTCGGCGCCTTCCTCGAAGCGCTTCTGCACCACGATGCCGGCCACCCGCGCCCGCACCTCGGCCACCCGCACCGGCTCGACGCGCCCGGGCAGCTCGGCGACCCGGGCCAGGGGCTCGGCCCGTACCACCACGGTCTGCACCTCGCGCGGCGGCATCTCGCCCACCGCGGCCTCGCCCGCCTGTTCACACCCGGCGAGCATCACGCCCGCCACCACCAGGGAAAGGATTCCCGTACCGCGCCACCTGCCCATGCTTCACCTGCACCTTGGCCTTGAACCTTGAAGGGCGCGAATAATCCTATGAAAAACCATATGAGTCAATTTTGTCTCACAGGAGACTTTGTTAAACAAAATTGCACAGTGCCATTGAGGATTGGGACTTTTCCTGCACAATGGCGCCCTCCCTGTCCGTTGAATCGAGCCCGAGGACATGCCATGCCGCAGCCCCACCAAGACGAACGCCTGCTCAAGGCCCTCGCCGTGGCCTTCGTGGACCGACCACGCGCCACCCTCAAGGACCTGGCCGAGGCCGCCGGGGTCAGCAAGGCCACCCTGCACCGCTTCTGCGGCACCCGGGACAACCTGGAAGAGATGCTGATGAGCTACGGCGCCGAGGTGCTGCACCAGATCATTTCCGAGCCGGCCCTGCAGCAGGGAGACCCGCTGACCGGCCTGCGCACGCTGATCCGCGAGCACCTGGCGAACCGCGAGATGCTGGTGTTCCTGATGTTCCAGTACCGCCCAGAGACCCTGCATTCGGAGCTCGAGGCGAGCCGCTGGCAGCCCTATGTGGATGCGCTGGATGCCTTCTTCCTGCGCGGTCAGCAGGACGGCCTGCTGCGCATCGATACCCCCGCGCCGGTGATGACGGAACTGTTCATCTCGCTGATCTACGGCATCGCCGACGCCGAGCGCCGGGGGCGCGCCGCGCCGGCCCAGTCGGCCCTGGCCGTCGAGCAGTTCTTCCTCCAGGGCACGGCCCGGGCTTCATGAACAGGTGCCGGGTGACGCTCTACTAGGCTGTAGCAAGGCCAAGCGAACCCGGACACCCATGAGCAACGTTCAACACGAAGCCGAACGCCTCCAGCTGCTGCGCAGCCTGGAAATCCTCGACACACCGCCTGAGCAGGTGTTCGACCGCATCACCCGCGTGCTGGCCAGCACCCTGGGGGTACCCATCGCCCTGGTGTCGCTGGTGGATGAACACCGCCAGTGGTTCAAGTCCCGAGTGGGGCTGGACGTGCAGGAGACGCCGCGCGACGCCGCCTTCTGCGTCCACGCCATCGGCGGCAGCGGCACGCTGGTGGTGGAGGACGCCCGCACCGACGTGCGCTTCCGCGACAACCCCCTGGTTGTCGGCGCCCCTCACATCCGCTTCTACGCCGGCACGCCGATCCGCACCCGCGAGGGCTTCGCCCTGGGCACCCTGTGTGCCATCGACGACCGCCCCCGGCAGCTCACCGACGAACAGCGCCGGGTGCTGGAAGACCTGGCCGCCCTGGTCGCCCGCGAGTTCCACCTGCGCGAGGCGGCCCTCGACTCGCGGCGCCTGGCCCGTGAGGCCGAAGGCCGCTTCGAGATGCTGTTCGAGCGTGTCGGCTCCGGCCTCGCCGTGGTCAGCCCCGAAGGGCGCTGGCTGCGGGTCAACCAGGCGCTGATCAAGCTGCTCGGCTACAGCCGCGAGGAGCTGGCCGGCATGAACTTCGCGGATGTCACCGTGCCCGAAGACCTGGATGCCGACCTGGTCCAGGTGGAGCGGCTGATCCGGGGCGAGATCGACCGCTACGAGCTGGAGAAGCGCTACGTGCGCAAGGACGGCCGCCCCATCTGGGTGAGCATCACCGTGACCAAGCAGCTCGACCGCCGTGGCGCCCTGGAGCACTTCCTCGCGGTGATCAACGACATCGATGCACGCAAGCACACCGAAGCCCACCTGGCGGAGCTGCAACGCACCCTGGAACAGCGCGTCCACGAACGCACCCAGGCCCTGGCGGAGCGCGAGATGGAGCTGCGCGCGGTGCTGGAGCACACCCAGGACGCCTACGTGGCGATGGACAGCGAGGGCTGCATCAGCGCCTGGAACCGCGCCGCCGAGGCGCTGTTCGGCTGGACCCGGGACGAAGCCATCGGCCAGGCCTTGCACGACCTGCTCATTCCCGAGCCCATGCGCCAGGCGCACCTCGACGGCCTGCGCCATTACCTGCGCACCGGCGAGCACCAGGTGCTGGGCCGGCGCATCGAATTGGACGCCCTGCACAAGGACGGCCGCCTGATGCCCCTGGAGGTGCACATCGACGCCCTGCGGGCCGGCGGCAAGGTGCTGTTCAACGCCTTCCTCCACGAGATCAGCCAGCGCAAGCAGCGCGAAGCCCGCCTGCGCCGCGAGGCCCTGCAGGACCCGCTCACCGGCCTGCCCAACCGCCGCGCGCTGTACGACCACCTGCCGGCGCTGATGGCGCGTGCCGATCGCCACGGCGAGGCCTTCGCCCTGATGTTCCTCGACCTGGATGGCTTCAAGCAGGTCAACGATGCCCTCGGCCACGACGCTGGCGATGCGCTGCTGCGCGAAGTGGCCCGTCGCCTGCGCGCCAGCCTGCGCAGCGCCGACCAGGTCTACCGCCTGGCGGGCGACGAGTTCACCTTGCTGGTCCATCCCCTGGGCGACCGCCCGGCGGTGCATGCCGTGGCGGAGAAGGTGCTGGCCGCCATCCGTACGCCCTACCAGCTGGAAGGACGGAGCGCCGAGGTGCAGGTGAGCATCGGCGTGGCACTGTTCCGCCCCGGCGACGGGCGCAGCCACGCCCAGCTGATCAAGGACGCCGACGCGGCGATGTACCAGGCCAAGCAAGAGGGGCGCGACCGCTACCGCATCGCCAAGGCCGACCTGGCCTGGGCCAGCGGCACCTAGCCGCGCGAAACCAGGCGACAGCACCACGCGGATCGTTCAGCATGCGGGCTCCCTCCACGGCACCGACACAGGAGACTCGCCGATGGACCCGACCCGCATCGCCGGCTTCCTGCTGGACCTCGACGGCACCCTGGTGGACACCGAGACCATCAACCTCGCCTGTTCCCTGCACGCCCTCGAATCCCTGGGCCTGCCGGACGCCGCACAGCTGTGCGAAGGCCTGGTGGGCATCGACTGGCCGGCCTACCGCCAGCGCCTGTTCGACCACTACGGCGCCGACTTCCCGCTGAACGATTTCGGCGCCGCCTACCTGCGCCACAAGACCCTCATGCTGCAGGACGGCCTGCCGCTCAAGCCCGGCGTCGTCCCCCTGCTCAGCGCCATGCGCGAGAGCGGCCGGCCGATGGCCATCGCCACCTCCTCCCACCGCCGCTCGGCCCACGAGCACCTGGCCCTGGGCGGCATCGACGGCTTCTTCGACGTGGTGGTGACCCGCGACGACGTCGACCTGGGCAAGCCCGACCCGGCGCTGTACCTGCTGGCGGCCCAGCGCGTGGGCCTGGCCCCGGCGGACTGCCTGGCGGTGGAGGACTCCATCCCCGGGGTGGCCGCCGCCCATGCTGCCGGCGTACCGACGCTGATGGTGCCGGACATGACCCAGCCCCCCGAAGACACCCGGCGCCGTTGCCTGGCCGTGCTGCCCGACCTGCACGCGGTGCTCGACCTGCTGCGCCGCGAAGGCGTGCTGGGCGGAGCCGGCTGACGCGTCGCAAGGTGAACGAAGCTCCACTCCCTGCGCTCTGAACTGGAGGACGCCGCGATCGGCGCGGCGCACCGGTCCGGAGGAGCGCCATGCACGACCCCGAGTACCTCGACTGGCTGAGCCAGCGCTCGATGCTGGAAAGCGCGCGCCAGCGAGCCCGTCTCTACGCCGGCCAGCCACGCCTGTGGCAGCAGCCCTACGCCCTCACCCGCCCCCGCAGCGTCACCGCCGTGGCTTCGGTGTGGTTCACCGCCTACCCCGCCTCGATCATCGCCCCCGATGGCATGAGCGTGCTCCAGGCCCTGGCGGACGAACGTCTGTGGAGCGCCCTCTCGGAACTGGGGGTGCAGGGCATCCACACCGGCCCGTTGAAGCGTGCCGGCGGCCTCTCGGGCCGCGACTACACCCTGACGGTGGACGGCAACTTCGACCGCATCGGCCTGGACATCGACCCGCGCTACGGCAACGACGAGCAGCAGGTGCACCTCAGCCGGGTGGCCGCCGCGCACAACGCCGTGACCATCGACGACTGCATCCCCGCCCACACCGGCAAGGGTGCCGACTTCCGCCTGGCAGAGCGCGCCGTGGGCGACTACCCCGGCCTCTACCACATGGTGGAGATCCCCGAGCAGGACTGGACCCTGCTGCCGGACGTGCCGGAAGGCCGTGACGCGGTCAACCTCCCGCCGGACGCGGTGGACGCCCTGCGCGAGCGCAACTACATCGTCGGCCAGCTGCAGCGGGTGATCTTCTTCGAACCCGGGGTCAAGGAAACCGACTGGAGCGCCACGCCACCGGTGGAGGGCGCGGACGGCAAGCGTCGGCGCTGGGTCTACCTGCACTACTTCAAGGCCGGCCAGCCCTCGCTGAACTGGCTGGACCCGAGCTTCGCGGCCCAGCAGCTGATCATCGGCGACGCCCTGCACTCCATCGACGTGCTCGGCGCGCGGGTGCTGCGCCTCGACGCCAACGGCTTCCTCGGCGTGGAGCGCCGCGCCCAGGGCACCGCCTGGTCGGAGAGCCACCCGCTGTCGATCACCGCCAACCAGCTGCTCGGCGGGATGATCCGCAAGGCCGGGGCCTTCAGCTTCCAGGAGCTGAACCTGACCCTGGACGACATCGCCGCCATGTCACGGGGCGGCGCCGACCTCTCCTACGACTTCATCACCCGCCCGGCGGCCCAGCACGCGCTGCTGACCGGCGACACCGAGTTCCTGCGGCTGATGCTGCAGCAGATGCACGCCTACCAGATCGACCCGGCCTCGCTGATCCACGCCCTGCAGAACCACGACGAGCTGACCCTGGAGCTGGTGCACTTCTGGACCCTGCACGCCACCGACACCTACCAGTACAAGGGCCAGAGCCTTTCCGGGGCGCTGCTGCGCGAGCAGGTACGCGGCGAGATGTACGAGCGCCTGGCGGGGCCGGAGGCCCCCTACAACCTCAAGTTCGTGACCAACGGCGTGGCCTGCACCACCGTCAGCCTGATCACCGCCGCCCTGGGCCTGCGTGACCTGGAGGCGCTGACGGCGGACGACATCGCCCGCATCCGCCGGCTGCACCTGCTGCTGTTGATGTTCAACGCGCTGCAGCCGGGGATCGTCGCGCTGTCCGGCTGGGACCTGGTAGGCGCCCTGCCCCTGGCCGCCGAGCAGGTCGCGCCGCTGATGGCCGATGGCGACACCCGCTGGATCCATCGCGGTGCCTACGACCTGGCCGACCTGGCGCCGGACGTGGACCGCTCCACCGAAGGCCTGCCCCGGGCGCGCAGTCTCTACGGCAGCCTGGTGACGCAGCTGCGCGACCCGGACTCCTTCGCCGCCCAGGCCCGCCGTTTGCTAGCCGTGCGCCGCGCCTACGGCATCGCCTCCAGCCACCAGCGCCCGTTGCCGGAAACCCGCCATCCGGGGCTGCTGGTGATGGTCCATGACCTGCCGGCCGGGCGCGGCACCCAGATCACCGCACTGAACTTCAGCGGCGAACCGCTCAGCGAAGTGCTGACCCTGGCGGACGTGCCGCCGGGGCCGGTGGTGAACATCCTGGATGAGCGCCTGGAGGGCGACCTGTCGGAACGGGGGGAGCTGCTGATCGAGCTGGAGGCCTACGAGGGGCGCGCCCTGCGCATCGCCACCAACGCGCCGATGCTCTAGCTCAGGCGCGCTGGTCGATGCGCTCGCGCAGGGTGCGCAGGTCGGCGGCGTCCTGGTGCATGCGCTGGATGATCTCCAGCAGTTGCTGTTTGAGGTGGGCATCACCGATGCGTTCGGCGGCCTTCATCACGGCGATGGCGGCGTCTTCGTTGTTCATGGCGATGGTGTCCAGGAGCTTGCGGCAATCACGTACGGCACGGGTCACGGCGGGGGTCCGAGGGGAAAACTGCGCGCATCCTGCCGGAGGGATGTTGCGATCTGATGTCAGGAGCGGCCTGTCGGAATTTCACAATGCGCTTTCAGGTCGGGAAACCGCGGCAGGATGCGCAGGCGAAAAAAAACCGACCTTTGAAGGTCGGTTCCTGCCCAGCAAGGGCACGATCGATGTGGAAACCACGATATGCACGCACCCACTGCCCGTTGGGTGCAGGGGCATGATCGCGCCCCGCGATGACGGGCCGATGACAGCGGCGTTTCAGTCCGGCGAACGCGAGCGGATCGGCAGCGCCTGAAGCTGCTCCAGCATCCACGCATGGGCGTCGCGGCCGGCGTAGCGGGCGTGGCTGTAGAGCCGCAGGGTGTAGCACGGGATGGCGAAGGGCGCCGGGTAGAGGGCGATGCCGGCCACGTCCCGCAGGGTCTCGGCGGCGTGGCCGGGGGCGGTCATCAGCAGGTCGCTGGCACCGATGATGAAGGGCGCGGCGAGTACCGACGGCAGCCACAGCGCCACGTCGCGGCGCAGCCCCATGCGAGCCAGCACCTGGTCGATCACCCCGCTCGGTTCGTTCCATGGCGTCACCACCGCATGGCGTTCGGCCAGGTAGGCGTCCAGGCCGGGCGCGCCCTGCACGCGGGGGTGGTCGCGCCGGGCGATGACCTGGTAGGCGTCGCTGAACCAGTCCAGCGCCTGGATGCCGGCCGGCAACTGGTCCTGCTCTTCGCCGTAGCCCAGGGCGAAGTCGATGCGGCCGCTGGCCAGGTCGTCGATGGAGACCTTGCGCTCGGCGTGCACCAGGCGCAGCTGGATGCCCGGGGCGAGGCGCTGCAGTCGCTCCACCAGGGCCGGCATGAGGGCGAAGGCGGTGTAGTCGGTGACGGCGAAGACGAAAGTGCGCTGGCTGCGCGCGGGGTCGAACGGATCCCACTGTTCCAGCCCCTCGCCGAGGGTGCGCAACGCGGCCGCCACCGGGCCGGCGAGTTGCTCGGCCCGCTGGGTCGGCTGCATGCGGTTGCCCTGGCGCAGGAAGAGTTCGTCGTCCAGGGCCTGGCGCAAGCGGGCCAGGGCATGGCTGAAGGCCGAGGCGCTGATGGCCAGTTCGCTGGCGGCGGTGCTGACGTTGCGGTGGCGATGCAGGGCGTCGAAGGCCAGCAGCAGGTTGAGGTCGAGGCGGCGCAGCAGGTGATGCACAGCATTCAGCTCCTGATGACATAAATGCACTTCATGCAGCTTACCAGCACCGCTAGCATGGGCGTCCCTTTACTGGAGAGCCCCATGAACATCGAGATTCGCCCCGCCCAACCCGGCGACGCCCAGCAGATCCTGGATTTCATCATCGAACTGGCCGACTACGAGCGTGCCCGCCACGAGGTGATCGCCAGCGTCGAGGACATCCAGCACACGCTGTTCAGCGAGGGCGCGCCGGCCAAGGCGCTGATGTGCCTGTGCGACGGCCAGCCCATCGGCTACGCGGTGTACTTCTACAGCTACTCCACCTGGCTCGGGCGCAACGGCATCTACCTGGAAGACCTCTACATCACCCCGGCCAAGCGCGGCGTGGGTGCCGGCCGCGACCTGCTGCGCGCCCTGGCCCGGGAGGCGGTGGCCAATGGCTGCGGTCGCCTGGAGTGGAGCGTGCTGGACTGGAACCAACCGGCCATCGACTTCTACCAGGCCATCGGCGCCAAACCCCAGGACGAGTGGGTGCGCTACCGCCTGGATGGCGAGGCGCTCAGCGGCTTCGCCGCCGGCGCCTAGGGCGCGTCAGCGCCTGTGCGCGGCAGGCGCAGGGTGACCCGCAGGCCGCCCTCGCGCAGGTTGCGCAGGCTCAGCTCGCCGCCGTGGCTATGGGCCAGGCTGCGGGCGATGCCGAGGCCCAGGCCGTAGCCCTGCTGCTGGCCGGCCAGGCGGAAATGCGGTTCGAACACCTGTTCCAGCTTCTGCTCCGGCACCCCCGGCCCCTCGTCGTCCACGTGCAGGACAAAGGCCTCGGGGCCGTCCTCCACCCGCAGGTGGGCGCGCTCGCCGTACTTCAGGGCGTTGTCCAGCAGGTTGCCGATACAGCGCCGCAGCGCCAGCGGCTTGCCGGGGTAGCGCTCGAGGGCGGCGCCGTCGAGGGTGACCCGGCCGTTGGCCAGGTAGGGCTCCACCAGGCCGTGGAGCAGGTGGTTGAGGTCCACCTGTTCGATGTTCTCGTGGATGTCGGTGTCCTTCACGCACTGCAGTGCGCCCTTCACCAGCAGCTCCAGCTCGTCCAGGTCGCGGTTGAACTTGGCCTGCTGGGCCTCGTCCTCCAGCAGCTCGACCCGCAGGCGCAGGCGGGTGATGGGGGTGCGCAGGTCGTGGGAGATGGCACTGAACAGCTGGCTGCGCTCGCTCAGGTAACGGCTGATGCGCTCGCGCATGGCGTTGAAGGCGCGACTCACCTCCACCACTTCGCTGCCACCGGCCTCGGGCAGCGGGCGCACCTCGGCGCCCAGGTTCATTTCCCGCGCAGCCGCCGCCAGGCGCTTGAGGGGGCGGCTCTGCCAGCGCACCAGCAGGCCGATGAATAGCAGCAGGAAGGCGCTGGTGATGAGGATGAAACCCCATTGCTGGGCTGGCAGGCCCTGGTCTTCCAGCCCGGCGTAGGGCTCGGGCAGCAGCGAGGCGAGGTACAGCCACTCGTTGGGGCTGATGCGGATCTGCGTCACCAGCACCGGCGGGTCGAGGGGCTCCAGGGTCAGGGCGTAGTGGGCCCAGGAGCGCGGCAACTCGTCCAGCTTGAGGCCGCTGTTGAAGAGCCGCAGGTCCTCCGGGTCGACGAAGTGCAGCGACATCTCCACCGGCTTGCCCAGGCGCTCGCGCAGCACCGCCTCCACCTCGGCGAGCACCGCCTGCTTGCGCGGGGTTTCCGGCAGCACACGCATGGCCAGCGGCTTGTCGTTGAGGGAGACGAAGAAGCGCGTGCCGCCCATGCTGCGCAGCTGGTCCAGCACCATGGGCCGGTAGCCCAGGGGCAGCGAGCGGATGTAGCTGACGCTGGCGGCCATGGACTGGCCGAGGCTGCGGGCACTGATCAGCAGGCCCTCCAGCTGGCTGGCACGCAGCTGGGAGACCCAGATCAGGCTCGACAGGGCCTGGGCCAGCACCACCACCAGCAGGGTGAGCAGCAGCATGCGGGCCAGCAGCGAACGCGGCACGGCCCTAAGCACGGCGGGAGGAAACCTGGGCGGCGAGCAGGTAGCCGGCACCCCGCACGGTGCGGATCAGCCGGGGCGCCTTGCCGGTGTCGCGCAGGCGCTGGCGCAACCGGCTCACGGCCATGTCGACGATGCGCTCCAGGGGCATCACCTCGCGACCACGGGTGGCGTTGGCGATGGTGTCGCGGTCGAGGATCTGCTGCGGGTGGTCGAGGAACAGCTTGAGCAGGGCGAAGTCGGCGCCGGAGAGGATCACCTCCTCGCCGTCGCGGTGGAACAGGCGGTGGCTGACCATGTCCAGGCGCCAGGCGTCGAAGCTGACCACCTGGGCCTCGCGCTCCTGGCCGAAGCCGACCCGGCGCAGCAGGGCCTTGACCCGGGCCTGCAGCTCGCGGGGGCTGAAGGGCTTGCCGATGTAGTCGTCGGCGCCCAGCTCCAGGCCGATGACCCGGTCGGCCTCGTCGGAGCTGGCGGTGAGCATGATAATCGGCACCTGGGCCAGGCGCGGGTGTTCGCGCACCCAGCGGCAGAGGCTGAAGCCGTCCTCGTCGGGCAGCATCACGTCGAGGATCGCCAGGTCGGCGCCGGCCTCGTCCATGGCGGCACGAAAGCCCGCGCCATCGGCGACGGTGCGCACCTGGAAGCCGGCGCGGCTGAGGAAGGCCTGCAGCAGTTCGCGAATTTCCTGGTCGTCATCCACCAGGAGGATGTGCTTTCCGGAAGGGCTCATGTCGGCCGTCCTTTGTTGTTATCGGTCATGTCCGTTTGGATGCGAGGCGCTGAGGCCGCGATCTTTCATCCCGCTGTCGGCGGCGGCGCATCGCCATCGGTGGACCGATGAAGCGCGGTCCACCCTACAACAGGTCGCCTGCCGGGAACGTGCCTCGCGTCCGCTTCCCGTGACTGCGCCTCACGCCTGCATCGCCTGCTGCAGCGCCACGCCGGCACCTTCCAGGCCCGGGTACTCGGCCGTCACCAGCCACACGGGGATGCCCTCCAGGTAACCGCTCATGCAGCCCTTGCTGGCGAAGGCGCGGGCGAAGCCGCTGGCCTTGAAGAACTCGGCGAAGCGCGGCACCACGCCGCCCACCACATAGACCCCGCCCCGGGCGCCGAGGGTGAGGACGTTGTTGCCCGCGACGCGGCCGAGCCAGGTGCAGAACTGCTCCAGCACCGCCCTCGCCTCGGGGTCGTCGGCCAGGGCCGCCGAGGTGATGGCCGCCGGGCTGTCCAGGTGCGGCGCGCTGCCATCCAGGGCGCAGCTGGCGCGGTAGAGCTGCAGCAGGCCGTTGCCGCTGAGGACGTTCTCGGCGCTGACATGGCCGAGGCGCTGGTGCAGGTGCTGCCACAGGGCGGCCTCGCGGACGCTGCCCACCGGCAGGTCGACGTGCCCGCCCTCCCCCGGCAAGGCCGTCCAGCGGCCCTCACCCAGGGGCAGCAGGGTGCCGACGCCAAGCCCGGTACCGGGCCCGATCACCACGGCGGGGCGATCCGCTTCGGGGGTGCCGGGGCACACCTCCTGGCGCTCCTCGGGGCGCAGACGGGTCATGCCCAGGGCCATGGCGGTGAAGTCGTTGACCAGCAGCAGGCGCTGGATGCCCAGGCGCTGGCAGAAGGCGGTCCGGTTGAGCCGCCAATGGTTGTTGGTGAAGCGAAAGTCTTCCCCGCCCACGGGGCCGGCACAGGCCAGGCAGACGGCCTCCAGCTCGGCGAGGGGCAGGTCGAGCCCGGCCAGGTAGTGCTGGATGGCCGACTCGGGGTCCGGGAAATCAGCGGTGGCCAGCACCTTCACGGCGTCGAGGCGCTGTTCCCGCCACAGGGCGAAGCGGGCGTTGGTCCCGCCGATGTCACCGACCAGCGCCAGGCTCACTTGAGGCCCTCCAGGCTGTGGGTGAAGGCACTGGCGCCCTCTTCGGCGGAGCTGAAGGCGGCCCGCATGAAGGCGAACAGCTCACGGCCACAGCCGACTTCGGCCTGGTGCATGGGCGGCGCGGGCTCGCGGGCGGCGAACTCGGCGGCGTCCACCTTCAGTTCCAGGGTGCCGGCCACGCCATCGACGCGAACGATATCGCCGTCGCGCACACGGGCCAGGGGGCCGCCGTCAAAGGCTTCGGGGGTGACGTGGATGGCGGCGGGGATCTTGCCGGAGGCGCCGGACATGCGCCCGTCGGTGACCAGTGCGACCTTGAAGCCACGGTCCTGCAGGACGCCGAGGAAGGGAGTCATCTTGTGCAGCTCGGGCATGCCGTTGCAGCGCGGCCCCTGGAAGCGCATGACCGCCACCAGGTCGCGGTCCAGCTCGCCGGCCTTGAAGGCATCGGCCAGGGCCTGCTGGTCGTGGAAGACCCGCGCCGGGGCCTCCACCACACGGTGTTCGGGGGCGACGGCGGAGACCTTCATCACCCCGCGGCCGAGGTTGCCCGTCATCACCCGCAGGCCGCCCTCCGGGGAGAACGGCCGCGCGGCGGGCCGCAGGATGTTCTCGTCCAGGCTCGCAGCGGCGCCTTCGCGCCAGACCAGGCGGCCGTCCTCCAGGAAGGGCTCCTGGGTGTAGCGCCGCAGGCCACGGCCGGCGACGGTCTCGACATCTTCATGGAGCAGGCCGGCATCCAGCAGTTCGCGCACCAGGAAGGCGACGCCGCCGGCGGCCTGGAAGTGATTGATGTCGGCCTTGCCGTTCGGATAGACGTGGGCGAGGGTCGGCACCACTTCGGACAGCTCGGCCATGTCCTGCCAGTCCAGCTGGACACCGGCAGCGCGGGCGATGGCCGGCAGGTGCAGGGTGTGGTTGGTGGAGCCGCCGGTGGCGTGCAGGGCGACCACGGCGTTGATCAGCACGCGCTCGTCGACGATGTGCCCCAGCGGCACGAACTGGCCGGCCTGGCGGGTCAGGCGGGTCACCTGGCGCGCGGCTTCGGCGGTCAGGGCCTCGCGCAGGGGCGTGCCGGGGTTGACGAAGGAGGCGCCCGGCAGGTGCAGGCCCATGATCTCCACGAGCATCTGGTTGGTGTTGGCGGTGCCGTAGAAGGTGCAGGTGCCGGGGCTGTGATAGGCCTGCATCTCCGCCTCCAGCAGCTCGTCGCGGGTGGCCTTGCCTTCCGCGTAGCGCTGGCGGACCTCGGCCTTCTCCTTGTTGGAGAGGCCCGAGGGCATGGGGCCGGCGGGCACGAACAGCGACGGCAGGTGACCGAAGCGCAGGGCGCCCATCATCAAGCCGGGGACGATCTTGTCGCACACGCCGAGGAACAGCGCGGCGTCGAACATGTTGTGGGACAGGGCGATGGCGGTGGACATCGCGATCACTTCGCGGCTGGCGATGCCCAGCTCCATGCCCGGCTCGCCCTGGGTGACGCCGTCGCACATGGCCGGCACGCCTCCGGCGACCTGGCCCACGGAGCCGATCTCGCGCAGGGCCTGGCGCAGCACCTCGGGGTAGGTCTCGTAGGGCTGGTGGGCGGAGAGCATGTCGTTGTAGGCGGTGACGATGGCGACGTTGGCCGAGTCCATCAGCCGCAGGCGCTGCTTGTCGATACCGCCGCAACCCGCCACGCCGTGGGCGAAGTTGGCGCACTGCAGGCTGCCCCGCTGCGGGCCCTTGCTGGCCGCTTCCTGGATCATCGCCAGGTAGCGTTCGCGGGTCGGTCGGCTGCGGGCGATGACCCGCTCGGTGACTTCCAGGATGCGAGGATGCATGTCAGGGGCTCCAGGGGGATATCTTGTTTTAATTGCATCAAGATAACGCAGGAAAACAAAATATCACCACATGCACATGGATATTTTGTTATTCGAACAACATTTTTCAGCTTCAGCCTGTCGTTCTGGTCTGACCGCACACCCCGGCCGAGGTGCCGGTCTGGCGACGGACGCGCGATCCGGGCCGCGCGCCCCTGCAGAGCGGATGGAGCGGCGCCAGGGACGAGCCCTGGCGCGGCGTTTCAGCGGGGGAAGATTTCCTTGAAGAAGCCTTGCATGTCGGCCCAGGAGTTCTCGTCGGCCACCTTGCTGTAGGCCAGGTCCGGGCCTTTCTCGCTGCCGTGGCCGGCGTGGCTGAGGCGGTCGGCATCGGGGTTGGTGAAGCCGTGCTTGGCCTTGGGCTGGAGGACGAAGCGGTAGTTGGCCTCGGCGGCGTCCATCTCGTCCTTGAAGGCGGCGACGTCGGCCTTGGTAACCATGCTGTCCTGCCCGCCGTGCTCCACCAGGATGCGCGCCTTGACGCTGCCCTTGGTGGCGGGGGTGGCGGTGGCGAGGGCGCCGTGGAAGCTCACCACGCCGGCCAGCGGGACGCCCTGGCGGGCCATGTCCAGCACCACCTTGCCGCCGAAGCAGTAGCCGATGGCGGCCAGGCGGCTGCTGTCGGTCAGGGGCTGCTGCTTGAGCAGGTCGAGGCCGGCAAGGAAGCGCGCCTTGGCGGCAGGGGCGTCCTTGAGGGCCGCCTGCATGAAGGCGGCGGCGTCGGCCGGGTGCTCGGTGTTCTTGCCTTCGCCGTACATGTCGATGGCCAAGGCGCTATAGCCCAGTTCGGCGAGGTCGCGGGCACGACGCTTGGCGTAGTCGTTCAGGCCCCACCACTCATGCACCACCACCACGCCCGGGCGCTTGCCCTCGATGGCGTCGTCGTAGGCGTAGTAGCCCACCAGGGCGGTCCCGTCGGCGGCCTTGTAGTGGAGCTCCTTGGTCTTGACCTCGGCCTGGGCGATGCCCGCGAAGGCCAACAGAGCGAACAACAACGACAATCTGGGCATTTCGATTCCTCTCCGGGTTCAGCGAAGCTGGGCAGCGTGCAAGTGTCGCGGTTTTTCCGGGCTTTCGCCAACCGCCATTGCCAGGTGAAATAGCGCTCCCCCATGCCTTGCCGAGGTTGCCATGCGTCGTTCGTCGTTCCTTCTGCTGTTCGCCCTCGCCTGCCCCTGGGCCCTGGCCGATGGGCCACGGGCGGGGAACCTGGAACTGGGGCCAGCCTGGAGCCGGGCCTCGACCTGGGACGCCACGGCGCGGGAGGTCTACCTGGACATCCACGACCGGGGCGGCGATGGCGACCGGCTGAGCGGCGCCAGCTCGCCCCTGGCCTGGCGGGTGGACCTGCAGACCACCGTGCGCATCGGCGAGGCCCGCCGGGTGATGACCCTGGTGTCGTTCGGCATCCCCGCCGGGGGCACGCTGGCGCTCAAGCCGGACGGCAGCCACCTGACACTGGTGGGGCTGCGCCAGCCGGTGACGCCCGGCCAGCGCATCCCGCTCGTCCTGCGCTTCGAGAAAGCCGGCGAGGTGCGCGTGGAGGCGACGGCGCAGTGACGGCTCAGGCGAGGTAGCGGCCGATCTCGATCAGGTTGCCGTCCGGGTCGCGAACGTACACCGACTCGATGGGCCCGAGGGCGCCGGTGCGGCGCACCGGCCCCTCCTCCACCGCCACGCCTTCGGCGGCCAGGTGGGCCAGCAGGCGCTCCAGGGGCCAGGTGGTGACCAGGCACAGGTCGATGGCCCCCGGCAGCGGGTGCGCGGCCTTGGGCTCGAACTCCCGTCCGGCCTGGTGCAGGTTGAGCTTCTGCTGGCCGAAGGCCAGGGCGCTGCGCCCCTCGCCGAACACCTCGTGACGCATGCCCAGCACGCGCTGGTAGAAATCCACGGTGCGGGGGATGTCGGCGACGGTGAGGACCAGGTGATCGATGCGTTCCAGCATGGGTCAGTGCCTGTCGAGGAGGTGGAAACGGGGCAGCGAGAGCCCCCAGCGGATGGCGGCCAGGCGGGTGCCGAGCACCACGGCCATGGCGATGCCGGTGTCGAGCCAGCGCGGCAGCCCGACGGCCAGCAGCCCGATGAACACCAGGGAGCCGGCGATGCAGGCGATGGCGTAGATCTCCTTCTGGAAGATCAGCGGGATCTCGTTGCAGATCACGTCGCGCATCACGCCCCCGGCGACGCCAGTGATGACGCCCATGATCACCGCCGTACTCAGGGGCACCTGGTGCTGCAGGGCGACCTCGGTGCCGTAGACGGTGAACACGGCCAGGCCGAAGGCATCGGCCACCAGCAGCCCGGTCTCGTGGATGGGCCGGGTGAGGCGGACCCAGAGCACGGTGCCCACGGCGGCCAGGGAGGCGACGAGGATGTAGGTGTCGTCACGGATCCAGCTGACCGGGTGGTTGCCGAGGATGACGTCGCGCAGGGTGCCGCCGCCCAGGGCGGTGATGATGGCGATCACCAGCACGCCGAACAGGTCCATGGACTTGCGCCCGGCCATGAGTGCGCCGGTGATGGCGAAGACGGCGACGCCGAAGAGGTCGGACAGGTAGAAGAGCTGCTCCATGGACCGATCAGTTCCCCACCGGGGTGCGCATGGTGACGAATTCCTCGGCGGCGGTCGGGTGCACGCCGATGGTCTCGTCGAAGATGCGCTTGGTGGCGCCGGCCTTGAGCGCCACGGCCAGGCCCTGGATGATCTCGCCCGCCTCGGGGCCGACCATGTGGCAGCCGAGTACGCGGTCGCTCTCGGCGTCCACCACCAGCTTCATCAGGGTGCGCTCCTGGTTGTCGGTGAGGGTCAGTTTCATGGCGCGGAAGCGGCTCTCGAACACCTTGACCTTGTGCCCGCGCCCCCGTGCCTGCTCTTCGGTCAGGCCGACGGTGCCGATGTTGGGCAGGCTGAAGACGGCGGTGGGGATGTTGTCGTAGTCCACCGGCTGGTACTCGGCCGGGCGGAACAGGCGGCGGGCAACGGCCATACCCTCGGCCAGGGCCACCGGGGTGAGCTGCACGCGACCGATGACGTCGCCAAGGGCGAGGATCGAGGGTTCGGTGGTGCGGTACTCGTCGTCCACCTTGATGAAGCCGCGCTCGTCCAGCTCGACGCCGGTGTTCTCCAGGCCGAGGTTGTCCAGCATCGGTCGGCGACCGGTGGCGTAGAACACGCAGTCGGTCTCCAGGCTGCGGCCATCCTTGAGGGTGGCGAGCAGGCTGCCATCGGCCTGCTTCTCGATGCGGGTGATGTCGGCGTTGAACTGCAGGTCGAGGCCCTTGCGGGTCAGCTCGT
Organism: Pseudomonas sp. zfem003; assembly: GCF_032621675.1. NCBI lineage: Bacteria > Pseudomonadati > Pseudomonadota > Gammaproteobacteria > Pseudomonadales > Pseudomonadaceae > Pseudomonas > Pseudomonas sp. zfem003. Next base: position 545,483 of record NZ_JAVYJG010000001.1, read on the forward strand.
CACGCAGGTGGGTGCGCACGGCGCCGTCGAAGCCGCGCAGGAACAGGTCCTGGCGATAGAGCAGCGAGGTCTTGGCGCCCAGGCCGTGGAAGATCGAGGCGAATTCGACGGCGATGTAGCCGCCGCCCACCACCAGCACGCGCTTGGGCAGCTCGCGCAGGTGGAAGGCTTCGTTGGAGGTGACGGCATGCTCGCGGCCGGGAATGTCCGGCACCTGGGGCCAGCCACCGGTGGCGATGAGCAGGTGCTCGGCCGTGAAGCGCTGCTCGCCGACCGCCACGGTGTGGGCGTCGAGGATGCGTGCATGGCCTTCCAGCAGGGTGACGCCGGCGTTGACCAGGAGGTTGCGGTAGATGCCGTTGAGGCGGTGGATTTCCTTGTCCTTGTTGGCGATCAGGGTCGCCCAGTCGAACCCGGGCTCGCCGACGGACCAGCCGTAGCCGCGCGCCTGCTCGAAGTCTTCGGCGTAGTGGGCGCCGTACACCAGCATCTTCTTCGGCACGCAGCCGACATTGACGCAGGTGCCGCCCAGGTAGCGGCTTTCCGCTACCGCGACGCGGGCACCGAAACCGGCTGCGAAGCGAGAGGCACGTACGCCGGCGGAACCGGCGCCTATGACGAAGAGGTCGAAATCGTAGGCCATGGCAGGGGGTCTCCAGAAACAGGCGGCCAGCATACCTGAACCCGTGCCCCTGACCAGTTGCCGCGCCTATCCTTGAGCCTGGTACGCCGAAGGAGGAGCACCATGCGCCCTACCCTCACCCATCTCGCCCTGCACGTGCCCGAGCTGGAGCCGTGCATCGCCTTCTATGAACGTTATTGCGGCATGCGGGTGATCCACTCGCGCGCCGGCAAGGGCTCGCGCATCGTCTGGATGGCGGAGCCGGGCCAGGAGCACCGTTTCATCTTCGTGATCATGCCCGGCGGGCGCCCGCGTGACCTGGCCGCCGACGACTACAGCCACTTCGGCTTCGCCCTGGAAAGCCGCGAGGCGGTGGATGCCCTGGCCGCCCGCGCGGCGGCCGAAGGCTGCCTGGTGTGGGCACCCCGGGACGAGCCCTTCCCGGTGGGCTACTACTGCGGCCTGCGGGACCCGGCGGGCAACTATGTGGAGTTCAGCTACGGGCAGCCACTGGGGCCAGGCTCGGAGGGGATGGTGATTCCCTGAGGCAGGCTTCCCGGGCTGAAGCCCGGGCCACGTGGAGTGCGGATACGACAAGGCCGCCCGGAGGCGGCCTTGGGTGACGCGGTGGAGCCTATCAGTAGGCCTTGCCGGTCTTGTAGAGGTTCTCGAAGCAGTAGTTGGTCGCGTCGATGTAGCCTTCGGCACCGCCGCAGTCGAAACGCTTGCCCTTGAACTTGTACGCCAGCACGCAGCCGTCCTGAGCCTGCTTCATCAGGGCGTCGGTGATCTGAATTTCGCCGCCTTTGCCCGGCTCGGTCTCTTCGATCAGCTTGAAGATGTCCGGGGTCAGGATGTAGCGGCCGATGATCGCCAGGTTGGACGGGGCGTCTTCCGGCTTGGGCTTCTCGACCATGCTGTTCACGCGGTAGATGTCGTCGCGGATCATCTCGCCGGCGATCACGCCGTACTTGGAAGTTTCCTCCGGCGGCACTTCCTGGATGGCGACGATGGAGCAGCGGAACTGGTTGTACAGCTTGACCATCTGGGTCAGCACGCCATCGCCGTCGAGGTTCAGGCAGAGGTCGTCCGCCAGCACCACGGCGAAAGGCTCGTCGCCGATCAGCGGACGGCCGCTGAGGATGGCGTGGCCCAGCCCCTTCATTTCCACCTGGCGGGTGTAGGAGAAGCTGCACTGGTCGATCAGGCGGCGGATGCCGACCAGGTACTTCTCCTTGTCGGTGCCCTTGATCTGGTGTTCCAGCTCGTAGCTGATGTCGAAGTGGTCTTCCAGGGCGCGCTTGCCACGGCCGGTGACGATGGAGATCTCGCTGAGACCGGCGTCCAGCGCCTCTTCAACCCCGTACTGGATCAGCGGCTTGTTCACCACCGGCAGCATTTCCTTGGGCATGGCCTTGGTGGCGGGCAGAAAACGGGTACCGTAACCAGCGGCCGGGAACAGGCATTTCTTGATCATGTTGAACCTTGAATAAGGTGGGTGTGGGCTGAATGCGGCGAAGTCTAATCACGCCGCTGTCGCCTTACAATGCCCCGCAGGTGGGCGTCCGACGCCGCGATAGAGGAATCCCAGGTCGGCCAGTTGCAACGGGTCGTAGAGATTCCTGCCATCGAAGATGACCGGCACCTTCATCAGACCGCGAATCCGCTCGAAGTTCGGTTGGCGGAACTGCTTCCATTCGGTCACCAGCACCAGGGCTTCAGCCTGTTCCACCGCCTGGTAGGGGGACTCGCCCAGCCACAGCCGGCCGCTGGCGAGGGCGTCCGGGTAGCGGGCTGCCACGGCCTCCCGCGACGCTGGGTCGCAGCCGCGCACGAGGGCGCCAGCGGCCAGCAGGGCGTCGATCAGCACCAGGCTGGGCGCTTCGCGGATGTCATCGGTGCCCGGCTTGAAGGACAGCCCCCACACCGCCACCACCCGTCCGTGCAGACGCCCCTCGAAATGCGCCACTAGCGCCTGGAACAGCAGGGCCTTCTGCTCGGCATTGCGCGCCTCCACGGCCCGCAGGATGCCGGGGTCGATCCCCTCCTGTTCGGCGCAGCGGATCAGCGCCCGCACGTCCTTGGGGAAGCACGAGCCGCCGTAGCCGCAGCCGGCATAGAGGAAGTGCGTGCCGATGCGCCGGTCACTGCCCACGCCGCGCCGCACCTCCTCGATGTCGACGCCCAGGCGGGCGCAGAGCCCGGCCATCTCGTTCATGAAGGAGATGCGCGTGGCGAGGAAGGCGTTGGCGGCGTACTTGGTGAACTCCGCGGCGCGGGTGCCCATGCAGAGGATGCGGTCGTGGTTGCGCGAGAACGGCGCGTAGAGGCGCCGCAGCAGTTCGCGAGCTGCCGGGTCGTCGGTGCCGATGACGATGCGATCGGGGCGCATGAAATCATCGAGGGCAGCCCCCTCCTTGAGGAACTCGGGGTTGCTCGCCACCTGGATGCGAAAGGCCTTGCCCCGGGCGGCGAGTCGCCCGTTGATGCACGCGGCGACCCGCTCGGCGGTGCCGACGGGCACGGTGGACTTGTCCACCACCAGGCACGGGCGCTGCAGCACCCGCCCCAGTTCGTCCGCCACCGCGAGCACATGGCTCAGGTCGGCGGAGCCGTCCTCGCCGCTGGGGGTGCCCACGGCGATGAAGGCGACGTCTGCCTGCTCCAGTCCCTCGGCCAGGCGCGCGGTGAAGTCCAGCTGCCCGCTCTCCAGGTGCTGCGCCAGCAGGGGCGCCAGGCCCGGTTCATGGATCGGTGACTCGCCCCGACGCAATTGCGCCAGGCGCGACGGGTCGCGCTCGACACAGCGCACCCGGTTGCCCATTTCAGCAAAGCACGCCGCCGTCACCAGCCCCACATAGCCCGCCCCGATCACGCATATCCGCATGGCTGCACCTCCGCTGTCGTTGCAGGGATTGCAACGGACTCCGGTGGCAGGGGCGTGACAGCGAGGTGACGGCGAGGTTATCCGGAGCCGCCCTCGTCGACGGGCTGCAGCTCGACTTCGACCAGGCCTTCCACCGGCTCTTCCGGTGGGCCGCCGCCGAAGTCGCCCAGGGCTTGCCAGTGCTCGTCGAGGCCGGCGCTGATGGCGGCGAGGTGGTCGATCATGCGGCGCCCGGCCTGGCGCGCTGCGTCATCCTCGCTGCGCATCAGCTCGAAGGACATTTCGGTCATGGCGGCCGACAGGTGGGTAAGGCTGCGGGTGGTGAGGCCGAGCAGGCGGATCAGATGCTGTTCACGGGTGTCCATTCCACGTCTCCTGGTTCCTTCAGGCAGTCTCAGGCTAGACCATCCGCTGCCGTGCACCGTTCGACCGTGCGTCGCCTGGCGGGGTTCACCGGGTGGAACTTGATCGGGCCAGCGCAGGTCAGGTGTTCAAGCCCGCTGTCGCTGCGAACTGCCGCAGCGACCCTCGCAACCGATTCCCGTCAGGAGAGCCTGATATGCAGCTCCTCATCCGTTCCGTCGGCGAACGTTTCGTCATCGAAGGCGGCATCACCCTGGAGGTGATCAGCATCCATGGCCACCAGGTGAAATTCGGCATCGTCGCGCCCAAGAATGTCGCCGTGCACCGCAAGGAGGTGTATGAGCGCATCCAGGCCGGCGTGCCCCATCCGCGCAAGATGACGGCCTGAGCACCGTTCAGCGGGGCATGTAGCCCCGCTGCCAGGGACGCGGCACCCACAGCGAGGCAATGGCCAGCAGCGCCGCGAGCCCGGCGCTGAAGGTGAGCGCCAACAGGCCCATGCGGAACTCCAGGAATGCGCCCAGCACGGCGCCTGCCAGCATCCCGGCCCAGGGCACCAGTTGGACCCGCCACCCTTCCCGCCGCTCGCCCAGCAGCCAGCGACCGAGTCCTCGACCGAAACGCGACAAGGCGCCCGTGACGTAGGTGAGCCCGATGGGCAGGCCATTCACCTGCTCGACCACGGCGTTGAGCATGCCCATGGCCAGGATCGACAGCACCACCGCCGGCACTCGCCAGGCAAAGGGCCAGAGGGCTGCAATGGCCAGGAGCGTGGCGATCACCGCCAGCAGCGGCGCGGCGCGGCGACCGGAAAAACGCGCGACCACGACCCCGAACGCGTTGCCCAGCACGAAGCAGAGCACCGCCAGGGCCAGGCGCCCGAAGGCGGCGAGGTGCCCCTCGCTCAGGGACACGGCCATCCGCGTGGTATTGCCGCTCATGAAGGAGACGAAGTCGCCGGTGGCGAGAAAGCCGATGGCGTCGGTCATCCCTGCCAGTACGGAAAGCCCGGCCACCAGGCCCAGCCCGACACGTCCACGCACCTTGCGCAAGTGAAAGCGTCGCGCGCTGCCACGGGGGATCGGGGATGGAAGCATGGGGGGCACCTCACTGCTCAGTGCGACGGCCGGGACTGCCTGGCCGCGAAACGGGAGGTCGAATTGTCCGCTGCCCGCCGTGGCCGTCAAGTCCGGGTGGCCGGGTGCCCTCCGGTGGCAGCCCGGCGAGCACGCCGCATCGCACGCCGCGCCCGTGGGAAATAGCCCCACTCCCGGGGCAACACGCGCCAGGCCAGCCGCAGGATGCCGGCGAGCAACCGCAACCGGCGTTGGTCCCATTCCGTCCACCGCAGCCCCAGGCGTACCCGCAGCACGGGCGGCAAGGTGCCCCGCGCCACCCAGCGCACGCCGCCCACCAGCAGAGGCTGCAGGCACCACCACAGCGGACCGCGCATCCAGGGATAGGGCGCGGGCAGGCGCCCGGTCGAGCCGAAGTACCAGGTGGTGATCTCCGTCGCCTGCAGGCGCTGCTCCAGCATCTGCTGCCAGTACACCCGGAATGCCGCGTAGTTCGCCGGCACCTCCCCCATCGGCAGGCCGTAGAGGGCGTACCAGTGGACGGACTCCTGGTAGAGGCGCTCGCATTGCTGTTCGTCCAGGGGCGTGCCGAGCCATTCCTGCAGGGCGATCTGCGCTTCGAAGAAGGTGGCGTGGGCCCAGTAGAACAGCTCGGGGCTAAGGGCGTGATAGGGGCGTTCCTGCCCGTCCCGGCCCTTGATATCGCGGTGGAAGGCGCGCACCTGGCGCGCGGTACCGGCAGCCAGCTCACCGTCGTAGACCACGCCGAGGATGGGCGGGATGGAGCGCAGCAAGCGGTTCCAGGGGTTGGCGAACAGGTCGGAATGCTGGAGCACGCCGGCAGCCAGCCCCGGATGCATGTTCTGCAGGATGCCGGTGCGACCGATCAGCAGCAGGCCACGCAGGTCACCGAAGTAGCGCCAGGTCAGGGAATCCGGCCCCAAGGGGCTCGGCTGGGCGGGTGGAACGGTGTCAGGTGCGTGCATGAAGGCGGCTCCGGCAGGTTCTTGGAAACGCCTTCACGCTAATGCGACTATCCGCTCGCATTCAATTCGCGTCCGGAGCCTGTCATGCGCAAGCAGCCCCGCCAGCAACGCTCGCAACAGATGGTCGCCGACCTGGTGGAGGCTTGCGCCCGAGTCATCGCCCGCGAAGGCCTGCCACGCCTGAGCACCAACCTCATCGCCGCCGAGGCCGGGGTCAGTGTCGGTTCGCTCTATCAGTACTTCGACTGCAAGGAGGCGCTGGTCGAGGCGCTACTGGACCGGATGAGCCAGGACCTGGTGGGCGTCATCCGCGACAACGCCTCGGCCCTGCTGGCGCACGACGTCCACGCTGCGGTGGAGCGGCTGTTGCAGGCGGTATTCGCATTCCTCGACCGCAACGCCAGCCTGCACCTGGAACTCGCACGGCACTGGCAGGACCTGCGCACGCTGAGGGTGGTCGACGAGATGGAACAGCACCTGTTCGATTTCTGCCGCCTCTACCTATTGCGCCACCTGCGGGAAATCCCCATCGAGAACCCGCTGCCCGCCTTGTACGTGGTCATCAACAGCGCGCTGATGACCATCATCCGCTTCATGAGCCACCCTCACCCACCGCTCACCCGCGCTGAACTGATCGGGGCGTTGAGCGACATGTTCGCGGCCTATGTTAAGAGCCTGGGTGAAGTGAAGTGAGCGCGCGAACTGCGCGTCAAACCAGGAACAGGCCGACCTGATTGACGGCAAACCCCAGGAAGAAGCCTAGGAACCCGGCGGAGAACAGCCTGGACTCCCGACGCCACTTGCGCCGCCGACTCACGACGCCGAGCGCCACGACTCCGGCGGCGGCACCCGGCAGCGACAGCAGGTGAGCAATCCCCAACAGGCCACTACTCCTGACGTCGGGATGCGAGTTGACCCAGACATAGACTGCAAGGCTGAGCCCTGCAGCCAGAACGGCGCCGCCGGCGAAAAATGGCCTGGGATTGGCCAGCACTGCCGTGACGAACGCACCCCCAATGACCGCCAGGTAATACCAGAGGCCGATGAACAGTACGTCGCCCCTGATGTCGATCAGCGCTGCGAACACGGCCACAAAGATCACGCCGATGGCGATATCCAGGCTTCGTGCCTTGATGAAATCCCGCATGACTCACATCCCTGTCGTGTATCGGAAGTCCGGGAGTATAAGCACAGGGCCTTTTCACATCAGAGGGGCATCAGGACGTGCGGACCGCTCCCCAAATTGCGGAGCCAGAAACAACAAGGGCCTGCCCGAAAGAATCGTGCAAGCCCTTGATTTACATGGTGCCCGAAGCCGGGGTCGAACCGGCACGCTGTTGCCAGCGAGGGATTTTAAGTCCCTTGCGTCTACCGATTTCGCCATTCGGGCGGTAGCGCTCAATGCGATACGGAGCCAAGCCCCGTTTTTGCGAGGGCAGGAATATATACACCCCCTCCCCCGCACGCAAGCATTCGCAAGTCCATGACCGGACAGCAAAAAAGCCCAGCCACAATGAGAACGCCAACACGCTGCGGAAATGAAAAAGCCCCGTAGACGTGAATCTACGGGGCTTCTCATATGGAGGCCGAAGTCGGAATCGAACCGGCGTACACGGATTTGCAATCCGCTGCATGACCACTCTGCCATCCGGCCTTAAATGAAGACGCCGCTTTGAGGCGGCGTCTTCATGACAATCTGGAGCGGGAAACGAGACTCGAACTCGCGACCCCGACCTTGGCAAGGTCGTGCTCTACCAACTGAGCTATTCCCGCTTTGTCTTGGTGACGGGCGCCATTCTATAGGATCGTTAGCAGCCGTCAACCCCTTGATTCAAAAAAGTTTATTTATCTTTCGGCTCGGTGCTCAGGTGCGGCCAGGCGGCCAGCAGGTAATGCAGCATCGACCACAGCGTCAGCGCGGCGGCGATGATCAGCAGCAGGAAGCCGAGCACCACCCAGAAGCTCACCACCGGCGGATTGGCCAGCAGAATGACCAGCGCCAGCATCTGCGCCGCCGTCTTCCACTTGCCGAGGTTGGAGACTGCGACCTGGGCACGCGCGCCCAGCTCTGCCATCCATTCCCGCAGCGCCGAGACCACGATCTCCCGCCCGATGATGATGGCCGCCGGCAAGGTCAGCCACAGCGTGTGGTGCTCCTCGACCAGCAGCACCAGCGCCACCGCCACCATCAGCTTGTCCGCCACCGGGTCTAGGAAGGCCCCGAACGGGGTGCTCTGCTCCCAGCGACGCGCCAGGTAACCATCGAACCAGTCGGTGACCGCCGCGATGGCGAACACCGCGCTTGCGGCCATGTGGCTCCCCGAAAACGGAAGATAGAACAGCAGGATGAAGACGGGGATCAGCAGAACACGCAGAACGGTGAGCAGGTTTGGAATATTCATCGTCACAGCAAGACCGAAAAAGAGGGGGCATTCTACTCGCTGTGCAGGGCCGCATAAATCGACTCGGCGAGCTTTTTGCTGATGCCAGGTGCCTTGGCGATCTCCTCGATACTGGCGCGGCTCAATTCCTGCAACCCACCGAAATGCTTGAGCAGCTCGCGCCGACGCTTCGGCCCTACTCCCGCCACCTCCTCCAGACTGGAGGTCCGACGGGCCTTGCCGCGTCGCGCACGGTGGCCGGTGATGGCAAAGCGGTGTGCCTCGTCGCGAATCTGCTGGATCAGGTGCAGCGCAGGCGCGTCGGCCGGCAGGGTGAACTCGTTCTCCGGGCCGTTGAGGTAAAGCGTCTCGAAGCCCGGCTTGCGGGTCACGCCCTTGGCCACCCCGAGCAGGATGAGTTCCGGCACTGCCAGCTCCTGCAACACCTCCCGCGCCATGGCCAGCTGGCCTTTGCCGCCGTCCACCAGCAGCACGTCCGGCAGCTTGCCCTCTCCATCCTTCAACTTGCTGAAGCGTCGGGTCAGCGCCTGGTGCATCGCCGCATAGTCGTCGCCGGCGGTCACGCCCTCAATGTTGTAGCGGCGGTAGTCGGACTTGAGCGCCCCTTCCGGGCCAAACACCACGCAGGACGCCACGGTCGCCTCGCCGCTGGAATGGCTGATGTCGTAGCACTCCAGCCGCTGCGGCGGCTCGGCCAGGCCGAGCACCTCGCCGAGCGCTTCGAACTTGTCCGCCATGTGCTGGCGGTTGGCCAAGCGCGCTGCAAGGGCCTGCTCGGCGTTGGTGACCGCCAGTTGCTGCCAGCGAGCGCGGTTGGTCCGCACCCGGTGGCTGATGCTGAGTTCGCGCCCGCGCGATTCGGCGATGGCTTCGATCAGCGTCGGGAAATCCTCGTGGACGGTATTGACGATCAGCTCCTGCGGCAGATCGCGCTCATGGCTGCCCAGGTAGTACTGCGCAATGAAGGCCACCAGCACGTCCCCCACTTCTTCCTCGATCGCCACCTGGGGGAAGAAGTTCTTGCTGCCCAGCACGCGCCCACCCCGGACGCTGATGAGGTGCACACAGGCGCCGCCTGGGTTGACGATGGCGGCGACCACATCGACGTCGCCAGTGCCCCCCTCGATGCTCTGCTGGTCCTGCACGCGCCGCAGCATCGACACCTGGTCGCGCAACTCGGCAGCCCGCTCGAACTCCAGGTTCATCGCCGCCTGCTCCATGCTGCTGGTCAGCTCGGCTGCCAGGGCATTGCTCCGCCCTTCCAGGAACATCACGGAGTGGCGCACGTCCTCGGCGTACTCGTTCGCCTCCACCAGGCCGACACACGGTCCTTTGCAGCGCTTGATCTGGTATTGCAGGCATGGCCGGGTGCGGTTGCGGAAGTAGCTGTCCTCGCACTGGCGCACGAGAAACGCCTTCTGCAGCAGGTTCAGGCTTTCACGGATGGCCCCCGCACTGGGGTAAGGCCCAAAGTAGCGCCCCTTCTGCTTCTTCGCCCCACGATGGATGCTCAGCCGCGGGAACTCGCCATCGGAGAGGTGCACATAGGGATAGGACTTATCGTCCCGCAGCAGGATGTTGTAAGGCGGCCGCCATTCCTTGATGAGCGTCTGCTCCAGCAGCAGCGCTTCCGTCTCGTTGGCAGTGATGGTGGTCTCGACCTGCGCGATGCGGGCCACCAGGGCAGCCGTCTTGGGCGCCAGACCGGTCTTGCGGAAGTAGCTGGCGAGGCGCTTCTTGAGGTTCTTGGCCTTGCCGACATAAAGCAGCTTGCCGCCCTCGTCGAACATCCGGTAAACCCCCGGACGCCCACTGCAGGCGGCAAGAAAATCACTTGCATCGAATGTGGGTTGCATCAGCTGACGGCGTCCACCATGCCGTGGCGAACCGCCAGCAGAGCCAGCTCGACATCGCTGGAGATGGAGAGCTTGTCGAAGATCCGGTAGCGGTACGTGTTCACCGTCTTCGGCGACAGGCACAGCTTGTCGGAAATGGTCTGGACCTTCTGGCAGTTGGCAATCATCAGCGCGATCTGGATTTCCCGCTCCGACAACAGGTCGAACGGCGAACCACTCGTCTGCGGTTGGAAGGACTTCAGCGCCAACTGCTGGGCAATCTGCGGACAGATGTAGCGCTGCCCGGCGAAGACCTGGCGAATCGCCTGGACCATCTCCTCAAGCGCAGCGCCCTTGGTGAGGTAGCCCGCCGCACCGGCCTGCAGCAGCCGGGTCGGAAACGGATCCTCTTCGCACACCGTCACCGCCACCACCTTCAGATCGGGGTAGCTGCGCAGCAGCTTGCGGGTCGCTTCGAGACCGCCAATGCCGGGCATCTTCACATCCATCAGCACCACGTCGGGCTTGAGCTCGCGCGCCTTCTTCAGCGCTTCCTCGCCGCTCTCGGCCTGCCCCACCACCTGCAGCCCATCGATGTCCGAGAGCATGCGGCTGATGCCTGTTCTAACCAGATCGTGGTCATCGACCACCAGTACCCTAATCAAGCGACACCTCGCAGTGCACCGCCCGCCAAACTGGGGAGCGTCACATGGAAAGGCCGATACATTAGCAAGTCGGAGCGCTCAGACCTAGCGCGACCGCCACCGTCAAATCACAAGCGCCAGGAAAACATAAGCAGCAAGGACTGACAATCGAGTCCGCCTATCACCACCGGAGGAGTCCGCCGCAGCGGGCGCCCTCACCAAAGGGAAAATCGCCTCTGGAACTTCAGCGTAGGACGCCCTGACAGGGCGAGTCAGGCGCCTTGACGACCGGCTACGGGCAGACCGGAAACTGCCGAAGCGCCAGGTACAGAAATCGCCTATCGCAATGCCATCGCGCTTTAGGAAATAAAGAGACCGACGCCCCCCAAAATCACGGCCGTCAAAAAGCAAGAGCAAAGCCATTGGAAGCGCAGCCACAAAAGAGCCAGCGGTGCCCAGCCGGCAAGCGTCAGCGCCGCACGGTACTGATGGAGCCGCAGCCTGGAGAACGCCACCGAAAAGCCAGGACGCAGTAACTGAAAGGGCTGGAAGCACATCGAGAGCTACGTCATCGACGCATGAAAGAAAACCCGCAACGCCCCGATAGACCCAAGCCACTGCCGATTGACACCCTCTTCCCCACGCCCTAACGTTGCCGCGCTGCCCAACCTGGGCAGTCGGGATTGGCGTCCCGCACAAGGGAAGGAGCATGGCCAAGGCCAGGCTCCTGGCATGGTCGCACCCAAGTTATGGGAGGGCCGTGCAGGGCATCTTTGGATGCGCCGGTTCTCTTGACGGTACGCCAACCTGCACGGCCCGCCCTCCCTGATTGGCGTCAGGGCGCGGTTTCTTGCCCCCAAGAGATAACGACACCATGCCCACCTCATCCCTGCATGCTCCTAGCGATCTCCGTCACCTGACCCTCTACGAAGCGGCCTACGTGCGCCAACGCGCGTTGCTCGGCATGCTCGGCTTCCTGTCCAACATTCCCGACCACGGCACGCCATCACCCGAACTGCTGGGCGGCGCATTCGCCTGCCTGGAGTACCTCGCCGAAGATGCCGCCCGGCTCTACGAGGCCGCTCAGAACGAGGCGAAAGATCACCCGACAGGCTGACCAGGTCAGCCTCATCTGGCACCCGCGCCGACGGCGACCGGCACCACGACCCGGTGGCCGGCGGTGGCGATAACCTCAAAGACCGACGCACTGCGCGCCGCCCGCAGCGAGTGGAACCACCTGCATCGAGGCAGCGCCAGCCTCAGCTACAGACTGACCAAGGACTGGCCAGCCTCATCCCAGAACTCACCTACACCCTGCAGGACGTGAAAGACGCGATCGACACCATCGCCTGGCACGGCGGCAATATGCAGCACAGCCTCACTGCCGACGGCGGCTACACCACCAGCCTGGAGCTGGAGAGCAAACTGCCCGAAGACTTGGTGGACGCGCTGTACGAGGAAGTGCCCAGCAACTACAGCAGCGTGATCGCCTACTAATGGGGCCGGAAGAAAGCTCGCGTCACCGCTGGCGACCAGAACAAGCCGAAGCGCTTACGGCATCTGTATGCGAGCAAGGCGAATGCGGAGCGGGCGGTGGAGAGGGAGTTAACGCAGCAAAATCAGACTTAACCCGCAGCGGGGTGGCGAGTATGATCCTCGCGCATCCACCAGGGAAAGGCGGACCATGGAAGACACAACCAACCCATTCACAAGCAAGGGCCATTCATATCTGGCCTCGACATGTTCCGGCCTGTTACAACCTCAAGGCTGGCCTCTTACACTCCCTCTCCTGCAATCGCATCAGCCTGGATTTCTCCAGCACGTGGGCACAGCAGTCCAGGTGCGCCTTACAGGGCTGTGTGCCTTCGTATCGCCGCTGAGCGGCCGGACTCAAACAGACAACGCACTAAGGGTTTGAAAACCCAGCCTTGCTGCGGGCGGCTGCCCCATCAGCCACCAGTTGCGCAACATCATCCCCATCAATTTCTGCCACTGAGATTTATATATGTGTGATTTGGGCCCTCTGGATTTCAAAGAGCTTTCTGAACTGGACAAACTAAGCCGGGACCAGCTAATGGAGCTTGAGTTTAGCTGCTCGTGCTTATTAGAAGCGGAGTACAAAAACTACACCAATGAAGAATGTGACCACGCCGCAAAAATTCAGCGCTATGCGCGGAACCTGCTGGGCGGCAAATATAAAATAAGAGCTCAGCATGAAGATGCATTCTTTAGCATTAAAGTGCTTCTACATGGGGAAACCGAAATCACTCAGGAACATTTCGCCAAGGCCGTCGAGGAAACGATTGAAGCACTCAAGACGGGCTACGCAGAAATTATCGAAGAGTACGAGCTTGCGGATAACATACCGGGCTTTGAGCTGGAGTGGTGTGTCCTCAAGTCTTTCCCGAATGTAGTTGAGAAAGACTCCGCTCAGTTCAAACATTGGGAAGCGACAATCGGCCGAGAGGTAACTGACGCCGAATTCAAAAGGGCTCGTGATCTGTCGCTTGAAATCATTGAGGCCTACAACGCTTACATCGCTCTTGAGGCTGAGGAGGACTAGGTTCCCCTCGGGGCTGCTACGGATAACCTGAAGTAGTCCCTTCTCCCCGTCGAGATCAGCCGGCAGCTGAGTCCCCAGCCAAACGCGCCCCATGCTCTGCCCTGACAAAGCTCTAGCTCGGAGGCTTTGCCCGAAGCACCCCCTACAATCGGGCGTCTCTGCGTTCTAGCACCAAGGATGATGATGGTTTTTTTCTACTGGCTGACACTGGTCTGCGTCGTTACACCTGCTCTGCTCGGCCTGCTGTGCCGCTCTCTCTACAAGCGTCGAGTCGTGCTGAGCTCTGCCATCCGGGCGCTGAGCGAGAGGGAGTTGGTGGCAAGAGGGATCATCGTCTCCGTAGGGGCAATGGTGATTCTGTACGGGCACATCATATGTGGAGGCGATGCCCCTTTCTTGCTGATGATATTAGCCCCTTTCCCCATCTACATCTGTACGGCTCGCTTGTTCTATCTTTGCTTCAAAGCTCAAATTCTTACTTACTCGAAGCCCCTGTTGGTCAGGGGATTTGCACTAGTGATGTTCATAGTGGCGTGGCTCTGCAATGTTTATACCGATAACGTCTTCCTCCAATACACCCGAATTCTTCCGTCCGACCTACCAGCAGCTAAAGCAGGTGTACAGATTATCGTGACAGCTCTTGTGTGGGTCACATTGCTCAGTATTCCGGCAGCTATCCTCTACTGTGTAGTAGGAATTCTCCAAGACGTATTGAGCTCTGATAGACCGCCTAGAAAGGCGCTGCTGTGCCTGAATCCACCCACTCACTATGCTCTGCCACGCCAACCACGCGCAGTGATGCGCATCCTTTTCTTGGGCCTGGTAATTACCGGCGTCACACCGCTCAACCAAGTGATTTACACGAGCAGGAGTCCGGCCTTCGAACCGTTCGTGCGCAACCTCATCGTGTACGCCTCGTTCCACCTGAAAGACAGCCAGTGCACCAACAACCAACCCGAGGGCAGCTACTTTGCCCCCCTCGGCTACGAGCGTCTGGCCATCGCGATTCCGGATGAGGAGAAGGGCTACCTGTTCAAGACCCTCAAATGTCCGAACGGCGACGCGGCCAAGTCGCCGGAGAAGAAGCCGCAGATCTCTGTGCCCCTGGAGCTTGATCAGCAGGCGCTGTAGGTTCGCTTTTTACACCCGAGGGAACGAAGGAACGCCATGATCCCAACCCATAGCAAGGAGCGGCTGCCCCAGGGGTTTACCTATCCCCTGGGGGCCCAGGTGATAAACGAACTGATCGGCGACGTGCCCCAGTTCGGCAAGATCGAGCTGTGCTTCAACTGGAAGGACGACTTCCGCGCTTCACGCTGGCGCAAGCGCATCCAGGAGCGCGGGTTAGTTCGGCTCGCCGCGATCAACTACCTGTCCATCTGGGACGAATGGCGAATCTACTTCTATTCCGTACCCTCCGACTGCAGCGTGGCGGCCAGAGACTTTCTGCTTGCCGGAGCCCTAGCACAGGTGGGAGACACCCTGCGTGGCCTGGCCAACTCGCCCCGACACTTTCACCATGATGTAACGTGGCAACTACCCCCTGTCGCCAACAAACAGAGCACCTCATAGCCCTGTCGATCAGTCTCACCCTCGAGCACCACGCGCGTACTCGCAGCAGAGCGGCGACTGTAGCTAAGCCTGAACCCACCCTGGCCGCATGAAGTCCGCCAGCGAAATCGACGATCCTGGGCGCGCGCCGAAGCTGTCAGGCACACCGACAAGCGCATCACGGATGACCGTATATCGCCGCGTCGGCGGGGTCATCGCCCCTACCCACTGACCTGAAGTTGCGGAAACGGCCTATCCAGTTGCGGAAACGATCGCTGACGACATCCGCTGGAATTGCGGCCTGCAAAAACGCCAAGACCCCGAATATCGGGGCCTTGGCGTCTATGTGTATGGCGGAAGCGGTGAGATTCGAACTCATACGCGCGGCGTTAGCATGGCTGTAACCCGCATGAATCGTGGCCTCTGGCGCAGAAAGTGCCATCTTTTTGTTCCCAGACTGTTCCCAAGCGCCATCCATGCATCGGGACCGTGAACCGCGTTCCCCATGGATTCGGCTCATTTCGGTTGACCCAACCGAATCGGGTAATAAAGGTTAGCGACACCCCTGAACAATGCTTAAACCCCTCTGGAGCGGGGCTTTCAAGAGTTTGAAGAAAGGTAATTTCTTGGTAATCAATTGGTTAGCTGATTACCCGTACTGGCAGTCAGCTGAAACTTCTTACAAATCCTTTAAAATCAATAGATTAGAGAAAAATAACCTTTCTACTTACTTGTCATTACCCGCTGAGGTTATGCCCGAAACCCAGCAGCCACACCTCTTCCGGGCATGCCAGACGTAGCACCTAACCGAAATTACCCAGTTTTGGCGGCGCCCCTGAAAAAGGTCGCTTGAGAACTAACCCAGTAAGTCCGTGGAGCGCAGGGAAATGAAGGGTGATTCTGGCGCTACGACAGGCAAGAAGCGCAGTTACTGGACTGCCTGGCGCCGTATGCAGGGCTGCAGAAAAAGCGACCTATTTAGACCGCAGGCGTGGCGGGGGGACGACTGCGCGCGCCAACTACGCCGCAAGGACTCAGGCGCCTAAATTTTGACGAATTTATGTGCATTCCAGGCGAAAGACGGAAAGCCGTCATCCCGACGAACGGCAATGTCAGCGAAACCACTGAATCTGTAAGGGTTTTCTGCGACAACCGAATGGTTATCCACAGATTGTTCAGTTCTTCTCGCCTTGCAAAGGCAAATCGGAACTATAAGATGGGGTTCGTAGGCCGAAACCACCACTACATGTTGTGTTTTCGAACTACGACTGCGTAGCGGGAAGACTACGAACGGGAGCGCTTCCGTCGACCAAAACCTGGCGACCCCGTCCGTACCACCTGACCCCATACGACAGAAACGACGCTGGCTCAGATAGGGGTGTCAATTAAGCGTGTAGGTGGCGACTCCGTCAATCCACCACTGCCGAACGGCATCTCCTCCGGGCCAGCACCTTCCTCTGCCCACCCGGAGAAATCCAATGGCAAATCGCAAACAAACTTCCGGCGACGTTTCCAAGCTCGCCTCTGAAACTCTCCGCAATCCCAACGCCTCCGCCACTGCTAAGAGCCTGGCGGCTTCTGCCTTGGCGCAAACCTCCACAACCAAGGAGACCGGCAAGGATATGGAAGCCAAAGCCTCCAAGGTTCTGCAATCCGAGAAGTACAGCGATGAGACCAAAACCCTTGCGGCTTCGGTGCTCTCGCAATCGGATAAGAAGCGATGAGTGGTGAAGAAAATGGCTATCTTCTTCATTGAGTACGATCTGCGCAGGAAGCGGGACTACAAAGCCCTTACTGAAGAACTGGCACGATTCGGTGCCATCCGCGTCCTCGAGTCCCTCTGGTGCTTTCAGCGTGTAAACGCGAGTGCTACGGGACTGCGAGACCACTTCAGGAACTTCATGGATGCGGACGACGGCATAATCGTCTCCGAAGTTGGCGAATGGGCAAGCTACAACACCAATGGCAACCCGAACCAACTCAGGTAGCCACTAAGGGCCCCATCGGGGCCCTTAGTCCGTCAAGTCAGCCCGTGACCAGCCTATTGAGAGGCAGCGGCCTCTGCCCTAAACCCTAGTTCCCACTCAAACCTCACCACCTCCTCCCCCGCCCACTCATTAACCTCCTGGAGTCGCGCCTGTAGCGGCTCCAGTTCGTTCTGCACCCATACCTCCGTCGCGTCCTTGATCGAGCCGAAGCCGCCGGCGTTCTGCGGGACGATGCCCATCAGCTGTGGAGGGATCCGCAGGCCGGCCAGCATGTCGTCGCGGGTGATGTTCTTTATCGAACCGAACTCATCCTTGGCCGCCACCTCGCTGACGGGGATCAGCTGCAGCCCCTCCTTCTTGCCGTTCGGGGCGTAGACGAACAGGTTGCGGAAGTTGCCTGGCCCCTTGGCGTTCTTCAGCGCGTTGCGCAGGGCATCGATGTCCTCCTCCTTCTGCGCCGCGTCGGTCATGTAGAGGATGAAGCCCGCGTGCGACCCGTTGTTGTAGTACTTGCGGCGGAACAGCGTGGCCGACTCGTTGAGCAGGCCGGACTGCAGGGCCGCCAGCCACTCGGGCATGCCGTACACCTCCTGGTGGATGTCCGCCTCGCGCAGGTGGCAGATGGTCCCCTTCTCGAACTCGTGCTCATCCTTCCAGCCGCGCACCAGATAGTAGCGGTCGAGATCCTCGCCCCGCCGCATGTACTTCGCCAGGCAGGGCTGCAGGGCCACGGACGTGCCGAGCATGGACCGGCGGCGCTCCAGGTAGGCATTGCCGGACCAGAGCCAGTCCAGGGCGAACTGCTCGAAGGCCGTCCGGGACAGCAGCCGGTGGGGGACGAACGCCCGGGCCAGCATGTTGCGCTTGAAGGTCAGCCCCGACTGCAGGTACACGCTCGCCGAGATCGACCGGGACAGACCGTCCAGCGACAGCGGCGGCTCGTACCAGCGCCCGTTGAAGGCGCATTCCAGGTAATCGAAGATCTCGCGCCCGCTGAGGACCGGCGTCGGGTCGCCGAAGGTGAAGGCCTCGACGCCTGCAGGCGCGCCGGCTGGGGTTTGGGTGGTCATCATTGCAGCTCCATAAAGCCGGTGTTGGATGTCGTCTGCCCTTCGAGTGGCTCGTTCTGCAGGGCATGGAACAGGGCCCAGGCCAGGTCGGCATGGCCCGTGGTTTCGGTGCGGCCGGCGGTGTAGGTCATGTGGCGACCGCTGGCGGTCATGGTCTTGCGGATGGCCATCAGCGCCTGGGCGAAGTCGGTCCAGCCGGCGTCGAACTCCAGCCGCCCCTTGTGGATCACGTCGTAGGCCTTCAGCACCAAGCGCGTCTTCACCTCGGGCGAGTAGCTGAAGGTCACCAGGTTGGGGAAGAACTGCTTCACCAGCTGGGCCACGCCCGAGCCCATGCCCGTGGTATCGATGCCAATGTAGGTGACCCAGAAGCGCTCGGTGATCTCCTTGATCACCTTGGCCTGGGCGGCGAAGTCCATGCCCCTGAACTGGTGCTTCTCCAGCACCCGGAAGGCCCCGCCCGGCACCTGCGGCGGGGCCACCACCACCAGGCCGGCGGTGTCCCCGGTCTCGGCCGGGTCGTAGCCCACCCACACCGGCCAGCTGGCGTAGGGGCGCTTGGCGAAGGGCTTGTATTCCCCTTCCCACTTCACCCAGCTGTCCACCATGCAAGGCTGCAGCATGGCCAGGGGGAAGACCGACGCCCCGTCGTCCACGAACTCGCACATCAGCAGGTTGGCGAAGGCCTCGGGCGAGTACTCGAAGCGCAGCTCATCGATATCGAACAGGTCGCAGCCCCGGTCCGCCGCGTCCAGGATGGTGACGATCTGTCGCCAGTTCTTGTCCTCGCACAGACGCCCCTGCTGCAGCGCGCCGTGGCTCACGTCCACCTTCAGGTGCTGCGCCGCCGGCTTGCCCAGGTTGAACACCTCCCCGGTCCAGAACGTGTATGCCTCGTGGGCCATGCTCGACGGCGTCGAGAAGTACGTCTTGCGCCACCTCTTGTGCATCGCCATGCCGCTGGCGACCTTGTTCAGCTCTTGGAACTTGAAGGTCCAGAAGAACTCGTCGAAATAGAAATTCCCGTGATAGCCCTGGACCGTGCGCGCGTTGGTACCGAGGAAGTGCAGCTCCGCGCCATTGGGCAGGATGATCGGGTCGCCGGTGAGATCAACGCCCGTCACCTCGCGGGCAAAGGCCTGGATATAGGCCTTGAAGATGTGCGCCTGATTCTTCGAGGCCGACAGGAAGATCTGGTTTCGGCCCGTGCTAAGCGCATCGATCAACGCCTCCCGGGCGAAGTAGTAGGTCGCGCCGATCTGGCGTGACTTCAGGATCACCCGGGTGCGCTGGTTGCCGGCCCGGTACCAATCCTTCTGGTAGTCGAAGCAACCATCGAGGAAGGCCTCGACCAGCCGCTCCATCTGGTCCTCGCTGAACTCGTTGCGCCGGGGCTTCGCCTTCGGCCCCGCATTGCGCTTGGCCAGCTCCGGGTTGAGGTCCGTTTCGCTGCCACCGCCCTGGTAGCGCTCAATCCGCGCCTGCCGCTCCATCTGCCGATGGAGCAGATCGATCTCCTTGTAGTCCGCCCCCGTCTTCGGATCCTTGAGGATCAGCTGCACCAGGCGCGCCTCCGTCGCCGCCTGGACCCGCTGCAGCGCAGTCGCCCGGTCCCACTCATCCCGGGCCTTCCAGCTGTGCAGGGTCTTTTCCTTCTCGCCCAGCAGGTCGGCGATGTCGGTGACGCGCCACCCCATCCAGTACAGGTGCTTGGCGTGGCGTCGAGGGTCGGTCGGGAGGCTGGCGATAGCGTTCATGGCGCCGATGCTGCCGCCCGCGCGCGAAGCACACCCGCACCGCCCCTTGTATCCCCTGCCCCTACAAAGCTCGCGCGTTGCCCGCCCAGAGCCGTCTGCCGACCATGCCCCTCAACGCCGACTGCGGCAAAGCAGCTGAAACCGAGGACACCCCATGAAGAAATTCCGCTCGAAGTGGCTCCGCGTTGCCGTGGAAGGCGCCACTACCGACAAGCGCGTGATCAAGCGCAGCTGGCTGGAGCAGGCCGCCAAGAACTTCAGCCAGAACACCTACGGCGCCCGCATCTGGCTGGAGCACTTCCGCAGCCTGCTGCCCGACGGCCCCTTCAAGGCCTACGGCGACGTCGTCGCCCTCAAGACCGAAGAGGTGGAGATCTCCGGCCAGAAGAAGCTCGCCCTCTACGCCCAACTGGAGCCCACCAGCGAACTGCTCGCCCTCAACAAGGCCAAGCAGAAGATCTACACCTCCATCGAGCTCGACGAGAACTTCGCCGACAGCGGCGAGGCCTACATGGTCGGCCTCGCCGTCACCGACTCCCCGGCCAGCCTGGGGACCGACGTCCTCACCTTCTCCGCGCAGAAGCCCGAAGCCAGCCCCTTCAGTGGCCGCCACTACTCCGAGACCTCGATGTTCTCCGAGGCCATCGAAGCCGATCTCGAATTCGAAGAAGTCACCGACCAGGTGGGGCTGTTCGGCAGCCTCAAGACCGCCATCAGCGACCTCATCAGCAAGGGCAAGGACAAGGAAGGCAGGGATGCCACTTCCTTCAAGGAACTGGGCGAGGCCCTGGAGGGCCTAGTCACCTTCGCCACCCAGCAGCAGGAGCACGCGGTCAAGGCCGACACCGCCATCGCCAACCTGACGAAGGCGGTAGAGACCATCACCACCGACTTCGCCGCCCTGAAGGAGCAGCTCGGCAAGACCCAGGACCTCAGCCAGAAGCAACGCCCGCCGGTCACCGGTGACAAGCAGCGCGTCGTAACCGACTGCTGACCCCCACGGACAGCCAGCAGCCAAGGAACAACCGGAGAGCCCCATGCGCAACGAAACCCGCAAAGCCTTCAACGCCTACCTGGACCAGGTGGCCAAACTCAACGGCGTCGACAGCGCCACCACCAAGTTCGCCATCGAACCCAGCGTCCAGCAGAAGCTGGAGCAGCGCATGCAGGAATCCAGCGAGTTCCTCGGCCAGATCGGCATGATCGGCGTCGACGAACTGATCGGCGAAAAGGTCGGCATCGGCGTCAGCGGCACCATCGCCAGCCGCACCGACACCACCGGCGACGGCGTGCGTACCCCGCGCGAAGTGCAGGCCCTGGACAACCAGAAGTACGAGGCCAAGCAGACGGATTTCGACACCGCCATCCGCTACGCCCTGCTCGACGCCTGGGCCAAATTCCCGGAGTTCCAGGCCCTGCTGCGCGACGCCATCATCAAGCGCCAGGCCCTGGACCGCATCATGATCGGCTTCAACGGAACCAGCGCCGCCGCCAACACCAACCGCAGCACCAACCCCCTCCTGCAGGACGTCAACATCGGCTGGCTGCAGCAGTACCGCAACAACGCCCCGCAGCGCGTCCTCAAGGATGGCAAGGCCGACGGCAAGATCGTCATCGGCAACGGCGCCGCCGCCGACTACAACAACCTCGACGCCCTGGTGTTCGACGCCGTGGCCAACCTGCTAGACCCCTGGCACCGCAAGGACCCCGGCCTGGTGGTGATCCTCGGCAGCAACCTCGTGCACGACAAGTACTTCCCCCTCGTGAACAAGGAGCAGCCCGCCTCCGAGAAGCTCGCCACCGACATGATCCTCTCGCAGAAGCGCATGGGCGGTAAGCAGCCGATCGAGGTGCCCTACGTGCCCGACGGCGCCATGCTCATCACCACCCTGCCCAACCTGGCCATCTACTGGCAGCTCGGCGGCCG
The DNA here is from genome assembly GCF_032621675.1 of Pseudomonas sp. zfem003. Taxonomy (NCBI): domain Bacteria; kingdom Pseudomonadati; phylum Pseudomonadota; class Gammaproteobacteria; order Pseudomonadales; family Pseudomonadaceae; genus Pseudomonas; species Pseudomonas sp. zfem003. The sequence continues at coordinate 567,154 of NZ_JAVYJG010000001.1, forward strand.
GCGCCGCTACATCCAGGAGAACCCGGCCAAGAACCGCATCGACAACTTCGAATCGAGCAACGACGCCTATGTCGTCGAGGACTACGGCCTCGGCTGCCTGGTCGAGAACATCGAGCTGCTGGAGGCCTGACCACCATGGCCCTGAGCCCCGCCAAACGCCACTTCATCAAGACCTCGGCCGCCATGGCGGCCGAGGCCACCCCCCACGGCGACACCGTCGAAGGCCTGCAGGCCTACGAACAGCAGCTCGCCCAGCTGCACCAGGACCGCCTTCGCCTCAGCCAGGTCCAGGGCAACGAGCGCAAGGCCGAACTCAAGCGCCAACTGGTCCCCGCCTACGCCCCGTACATCGAAGGCGTGCTGGAGGCAGGGCAAGGCGCCCAGGACGACGTGCTCGGCTACCTCATGGTCTGGCGCATCGACATCGGCGACTACCAGGGCGCCCTCGACATCGCCGAGTACGTCCTGCAGCACGGACTCGCCCTGCCGGATCGCTTCGAACGCTCCAGCGGCTGCCTGGTCGCCGAAGAGATTGCCGAAGCCGCCCTCAAGGCGCAGAAGACCAAGGACAGCTTCGACCTCGACGTACTGCACCGCACCCTCGCCCTCACCGACGACCAGGACATGCCCGACGAGGCCCGCGCCAAGCTCTACCTCGCCGCCGGCCGCGCCACCCTCGAAGGGCTCACCCAAGACAACCCAGGCCCGCCCGGCAAGCTCCAGGCCGGCGCCGACCTGCTCAAGCGCGCCATCGAGCTGCACAGCATGTGCGGCGGCAAGCAAGCCTTCGACGCAGCCACCAAGCTGCTCAACAAACTCGCCGCCCAGCAGGGCGGCTAACCGAGCGGTCCCCCGCAACCCGGGCGGCTCGGGGCCGATCAGCAGGACCTCCTCCCTTGCTGTGACGCCCCGACCACCGCCCTCCACGCGAGAGCAGCACATGAGCGGTTTCGTCGGCGGCGACACCACCCCCGCGAGCTTCACCCTGGCCAATGACGGCTTCTGGCCGGACATCGACGCCGACCACCTGCGCGAAGCCCAGCGCATCGCCGGCACCATCACCAACGCCCGCCTGGAGCTGGCCACCGTCAACGCCATGCTCAGCGTCAACAGCGACCTGGTCACCCGCCGGGCCGAATGGACTGCCAAGGGCCACGCCACCCTCGCCGACGTCCCCAGCCCGAGGATCAACGGCGTCAGCGCCCTGGTCCACGCCTACCAGCGCGCCGTGTACTGCGCCACCAGCGCCGAGATCGCCGAGCGGTACCGCAGCTACGACGCCACCAACAGCGGCGAGCAGAAGGCCGCCGAAGAGGTGGACAGCATCGCCGAGTACCGCCGCGACCAGCGCTGGGCCATCCGCGACCTGCTGGGCATCGGCCGCACCACCGTGGAGCTGATCTGATGAACAGCGTCCGCGCGCTCCAGGGCGACACCGTCGACGCCATCTGCTGGCGGGTCTACGGGCGCACCGCCGGCCTCACCGAAGCGGTGCTGGAGGCCAACCCCGGCCTGGCCGACCTCGGCCCGGTCATTCCCCAGGGCCACCGGGTCACCCTCCCCGCCCAGGCACCCCAACCCCAACGGCCAACGGTGAACCTATGGGACTGAAACCCACCCCCACCCCACCCACTGGAACGACGCGCATGCCTGACCGTCCCGAAACCTGGGCCTGGCTCGCCGCCTGGCTGGAACACAACTGGCCCGGTGTCTACGCCGGCCTGCTCGCCGCCCTCATCGCCGGCCTGCGCGTCATCTACGGCGGCGGCACCCTGCGCCGGGTGCTGCTGGAATCCCCGCTGTGCGGCCTGCTGGCCCTGTCCGTGAGCCACGGCCTGGGCCTGGTGGGCATCCCGCCCGGATCCGCGCCCTTCTTCGGCGGCGCCATCGGCCTGCTGGGGGTCGAAGGCGTCCGCGCCCTCGCCCGCCGCTTCTTCAACCGCAAGGTGGACTCCCTATGACCCCGCTCAAACACGGCGACCGCTCCCAGGCCGTCGCCCAGCTGCAGAAAGCCCTCGTTGCCCAAGGCGCCACCCTCGCCGTGGATGGCGACTACGGCGACGCCACCGAGCAGGCCGTGCGCGCCTACCAGGCCCGCATCGGCCTGGTGACCGACGGCATCGCCGGCGACAAGACCCTCGCCGCCCTCGCCGGACAGGACACCGGCCGCCTGCTCAGGCACGCCGACCTGGTGGCCGCCGCCAAACGCCTCGGCATCGAGCTGGCCGCGCTCTACGCCGTCAACGAGGTGGAGAGCCGAGGCCAGGGCTTCCTCGCCAACGGCCGCCCGGTGATCCTCTTCGAGCGCCACGTCATGCTCGCCCGCCTCAAGCTGACCCGCGCCCCGGACGACGACGTACAGCAGCGGGAGCAGCGCGCCCTGGAGCTGGCCGCCAAGTTCCCCAACCTGGTCAACGCCGCACCCGGTGGCTACGCCGGCGGCACCGCCGAACACCAGCGCCTGGCCAGCGCCCGCCAGCTCGACGACACCTGCGCCCTGGAGTCCGCCAGCTGGGGCCTGTTCCAGATCATGGGCTACCACGCCACCGGCCTCGGCTACCCCAGCGTCCAGGCCTTCGCCGAGGCCATGCAGCGCAGCGAGGCCGAGCAGCTCGACGCCTTCGTCCGCTTCATCGAAGCCGACCCGGCCCTGCACAAGGCCCTCAAGGGGAAGAAGTGGCCCGAGTTCGCCCGCCGCTACAACGGCCCCGCCTACGCCCGCAACCTCTACGACGTGAAGCTGGAGCGCGCCTACGCCCGGCACGAGGCCGCCGCGTGAGCCCCCTGCGCCAGGCCCTCTACGGCCTCGCCCTGCTGGCCGCCCTGGCCCTGCTGCTGTGGACCCAGCAGCTGCGCAGCCAGGCCGAAAGTGCCCGGGCCGAGCGCGACGGCCAGGCCCTGCAGCAGGCCCGCGAGCGCATCGAGCGCCAGGCGCAGACCATCACCCAGCTCGACCAGGCCCTGCAGGCCGAACGCACCGCCCAAGCACAGCTGCGCACCCTCCAGGCCCAACTGCGCCAGGGCCTGGCCCAGCGCGAGCGCACCCTCAAGGAACTGACCCATGCCGACCCCGACCTGCGGACCTGGTCCGCTCTGCCTCTGCCTACTGCTGCTCGCCGGCTGCGCGAGCGCCCCGCCCTCAGCGGAGCGGACGCTTACCGTGACTGGCTGTCCCGCAGTGGTGCCGTGCCAGCTGCCGGCGACGGCACCGAGCGCTAACGGCGACCTGCTCAGCGACAGCGAGCGCCTCGAAGCCGCCTGGGCCGACTGCGCCGCCCAGGTGGACATGCTCTACCGCCACCAACAGGGCCAGCCATGAACAAACCCTCCAGCCTGCGCCGGCACCTGCTGGCCAGCGTCCCCGACCTGCAACGCAACCCCGACCGCCTGCTGGTGTTCATCGACAACGGCACCCTGCGCTGCACCGCAGCCAGGTCCCTCTCGTGGGAGTACAACTACGACCTGCAGGTGATCCTCACCGACTACGCCGGCGACCCGGACCTGATCATGCTGCCGCTGCTCGGCTGGCTGCGGGTCAACCAGCCCGAGCTGCTCGCCAACCTCGACCGCGCCCGCGAGGCCGTCAGCTTCGAGGTGGACATCCTCGACAACGACAAGGCCGACGTCGCCTGCACCCTGCGCCTCACCGAGCGCGTGGTGGTGAGCCACGACGCCAACGGCCAGGTGCAGCTCAGCCACCCCGGCGAACCCCAGCCCAGCGAAGCCCTGCTGGACCCCGACTGGCCCGCCCCGGGCCAAGGCAACCAGGACCTGTGGTACGTGCCCCATGGCTGACCAGCTGGACGACCTGAGCGACTGGCTCACCCCGCTCATCACCCGCCTGCAACCCACCGAGCGCACCCGCCTCGCCCGCCAGGTCGCCCAGGGCCTGCGCCGCAGCCAGCAGCAACGCATCGTCACCCAGCGCAACCCGGACGGCAGCGCCTACGCCCCGCGCAAGCCCCGCGAGCTGCGCGCCAAGGCCGGGCGCATCAAGCGCAAGGCCAGGATGTTCACCAAGCTGCGCACCGCCCGCTACCTCAAAGCCCAGGGCCGCGCCGACGGCGCCGTGGTCGGCTTCACCGGCCGCATCGCCCGCATCGCCCGCGTGCACCAGTTCGGCCTGCGCGACCGCCCCGCCCCCGGCGCCCGCGACGTGCAGTACGCCAAGCGCGAGCTGCTCGGCCTCACCGATGCCGAGCGGGACCTGGTGCGTGACCAGGTGCTGGCCCACCTCACCGGCACAGTCCCTTGACGGTCCACAGCCCCGGCGCTATCGTCGGCCCGTCGTTGTAAATCCAGCGACACGAGCTTGGCCGCTCGTTTTCGACAAAGGCGCACGGCGCCGAATAGGCGTTTTTTTGTGCCCGCGTTATGGCGGGCCGTGCGCGGGACACCTTCGGGTGTGCCGGGTTCCTTTGTCCCCGGTCGGCCAACCCGCGTACGGTTCGTCACCCTCGCCTGCTTGGCCGCAGGCGGTGGCGAACTCCAACAGACAAAGGAGTTCCACCATGTCCGAGAAGCGCCCCTACGGCCTCACCGAAGACGATCAGTTCAAACTCCACCGCGCCCGCAACGTCCTGCGCCTCCTCCAGTACCTCTCCGAAGCCGACAAGCAAGGCCCCCTTGAGCCCGAACTGCTGGGCAGCGCCTATGGCCTGCTGGCTGAGCAGCTCGATGCGGTGATCGCCAGCAGCGAGCACCGGACCGGGAGGGCACGCGCATGAGCCGCCTCCGCCACCTGCTCGCCCTCTGCCTGCTGCCCCGAGACGAGCGCGCCCTGTTGCAGCACCTGCGCCATCTGGCCGAAGCTGACCGCCGCTTCATCCTGCGTGCCGTGGCAGCCCTGGCCCAGCACCCCGCCGCCTGACAAGGAGACCGTCATGAGCACCGCGCAGCAACTGATCCCGGTTCCGTTCTATGAAGACACCGTCGTGCTGGTAGGGCAGGACGATCACCCCTATGTGGCAATGAAAACGGTCGTTACCAACATGGGACTGGATTGGAAAAGCCAGCACGTAAAGCTGAAAGCCAATTCTGAGCGCTGGGGTATGGTGGAAATCACCACACCTTCCGTAGGTGGCCCACAGGTCTCTTCCTGTTTGCCTCTGCGCAAGCTCGCCTCATGGCTGATGACCATCAGCCCCAACAAGGTGAAGCCCGAACTGCGCGACAAAATCGTCCGCTACCAGAACGAATGCGACGACGCCCTGTGGGACTACTGGACCAAGGGCAGCGCCACCCGCCCAGGGGCACAGCCGGCCACCCAGCGCATCGCCCTCTCCCGCCACCGCCTCGCCCTGGGCAAGGAACTGCTGCGCACCCGCGATGCCGGCATGCGGCAGATGATCCACCAGCAGCTCGACGAGGTGTCCCGCGCCATGGGGCTGCCCACCCCGCCCATCGACAGCATTGGCCAGGCCGCCCCGGCCGTGCCCGACCTGCTCGCCCCCTTCTGGGCCGCCCTCGCGGCCCTGGACGCCAAAGGGGTGGCCTACAACCACGCCCGCGCGCCCGACCTGCTGGCCGTCAACCTCCCCGAGCTGGCCCGCCTGTTCCTCGAGCACGGCCAGCCCCTGCGCCTGGACAACGCCCTGCGCACCGCGCTCTGGCACAGCCCAACGCCCCGCTGCCTGCACAAGAACCACCCCCTGGCCAGCCGGCTCACGGGCAAGACACTGCGGTGCTGGGTGTTTGAGAGTCCGGGTTGAGGAAGTAGCTACTCCATTCGGGCCGCACGCCACACGCAAGCTGTTCGAGCTCGACTGATGCCAACCAAAGTGTTCCAGGATGCAAGCCCAGGCAGCCTGCATTAACGGTTGTGCTCGTGTAAAGTTTCCAGCCTTTCAATCGCAAGGAGGCCGCATGCAATACTTTGAACACTCTTACACATTCATAGTCGACATTATTGAATGCACTTACGAAGCAATAATAATAAACAAAGAAATTATCACCATTCTGATAGCATATTTATCCTTCCTCGTTGCAGCTCAGGTCCTTAGCCTTACTTCAATGCAGGTTAGCAGCCAGAGAAAGTACAACAGACTCATGGTTCGCCCCCATCTGGATGGGACATCTTGCATAGACGATGAGAACAAAAAATTCAGCTATGAAATTGCCAACAACGGCATTGGCCCGGCCATCATCATGCATGCGGAAATCTACTATAAAGGTGAGCTCGTCACGTCCGAGGACCCTGTAGAATCAGCAATGCAGCTCATCGAAGTGGAGCATAATGAGTACATCGAAGGGTGGGGGCATCACAAGGTAGCGCTGGGAACCCATTTAAAGCCTGGAGACACTATTTCGCTCATCGAAGTAGACTTCAAAGAAATCAACTTATCCACCCCATTCAATGAATTCCTCACTGAAAACGTCATATTGAAAATATGGTTCAAATCAATTTATGACGAATACTTCTTTTACTCTTCTGATGAAGAGCCGATAAAAAATCTTGAGCCCTTACCAGAAGATGAACGCCGCTACCCGGCAAACGCGAAGAAAAACAAGCTCGCCAGCTGAGCCACAGTCTGTAGGCCGAGGTCCAACAAGCTCTTCTTGATGCACCGCGCGCACTAGCCCGCCACCATCGGCGGCATGAACGATCTCGCCACCCTCGCCCGCCTGCTGGAAAACCTCATCCGCCTCGGCACCGTCGCCGAGGTGGACCATGCCGCTGCGCGGGTGCGGGTGCAGAGCGGGCAACTGCTCACCGGCTGGCTGCCCTGGCTGGCCCCTCGCGCCGGGGCCGACCGGGAGTGGAACCCGCCCACTGCAGGCGAGCAGGTCCTGGTGCTCAGCCCCTCGGGGCAGACGGCCCAGGGCGTGGTGCTCTGCGGCCTGTTCAGCACAGCCATGCCCGCCAATGGCGACCGCCCCGCCCTGCAACGCATCACCTACCGTGACGGCGCGGTGATCGAGTACGACAGCGTCGCGCACCACCTGCGCGCCACCCTGCCGGCCGGCGGCAGCACCGAGCTGGTGAGCACCGGCGGCATCAGCATCACCGGCGACATCACCCACCAGGGCAACTACACCCAGACCGGGGACTACACCCAGGCCGGCAGCCAGAACGTCGCCGGCACCGTCACCGTGAGCGCAGACGTGGTCGCCGCCGGCGTGAGCCTGGTCAGCCACGTGCACCTGGGCAACCTGGGCGCGCCCACGAGCCCGCCGCTATGAACCGCCACACCGGGGCCGCCATCAGCCGGCGCGAGCACATCCGCCAGAGCATCGGCGACATCGTCACCACCCGTATCGGCAGCCGCGTGCAGCGCCGGGAGTACGGCTGCCTGCTGGTGGACCTGATCGACCAGCCCGGCAACGCCGCCACCCTGCTGCGCTGCTACGCCGCCATCGCCATGGCGCTCATGCGCTGGGAGCCGCGCGTGCGCGTGGACCGCGTGCAGCTCACCCAGCTCAGCCAGGCCGGACAGTACGTGCTGGAGCTGGAGATCACCGACCGGGAAAGCCTGGACGCCGGCAGCCTGAGCGTGCCGCTCAACCTGGGGGCCGTGGCATGAAGACCTTTACCCCCATCGACCTGGCCCAGTTGCCCGACCCCAAGGTGGTGGAGCAGCTGGACTACGAGCAGATCCTGGAGCAGCGCAAGGCCGCGCTGCTGGCCCTGTGGCCAGAGGCGGAGCGCGCGGAGATCGCCGCGCGCATGGCGCTGGAGTCCGACCCACTCAACAAGCTGCTGCAGGAGAACGCCTACCGCGAGCTGGTCTGGCGGCAGCGGGTCAACGAGGCCGCCCTGGCCACCCTGCTGGCCAAGGCCCGGGGCGCCGACCTGGACCAGGTGGCCGCCAACTACAACGTGCGCCGCCTGGTGGTGACGCCCGCCACCGACCAGGCCCCGGCGGTGATGGAGGGTGACGACGCCCTGCGCGAGCGCGCACAGATGGCCTTCGAGGGCCTGAGCACCGCCGGCCCGCGCAACGCCTACGTCTACCACGCCCGCAGCGCCGACGGCCGGGTGGCCGATGCCACCGCCGTGAGCCCGGCGCCGGCCGAGGTGGTGGTCACCGTGCAGGCCCTGGCCGGGGACGGCAGCGCCCCGGCGGACCTGCTGGCAAAAGTGCTCGCCGCCCTCTCCGACGAGGACGTGCGCCCGGTGGCCGACCGCGTCACCGTGCAGGGCGCGCAGATCCTCCCCTACAGCGTCACCGCCACCCTGTACCTGGCCAGCACCGGCCCCGAGGCCGAGCCCATCCTGGCGGCGGCGGAGGCCCGTTGCAGGGCCCTGGTCAACGCCCGCCGGCGCCTGGGGGTGGAGGTTTCCGCCTCGGCGGTGCATGCCGCGCTGCACGTGGAGGGAGTGCGCAAGGTGCAGCTCAACGGCTGGGCCGACATCGTGCCCACGGCCTACCAGGCCGGGTACTGCACCGGCATCCACCTCAGCCTAGCGTCGCTGTGATGGCCCGCCCGCTGCTGCCCGGCAACGCCACCGCCCTGGAGCGCCTTGCCACCCAGGCCCTGGCCGAGATCGAGCGGGTACCGGTGCCCATCCGCGACCTGGTGAGCCCCGAGCGCTGCCCGGTGGCCCTGCTGCCCTACCTGGCCTGGGCGTTCTCCGTGGACCGCTGGGAAGCCGGCTGGAGCGAAGCCACCAAGCGCCAGGTGATCCGCTCCGCGTGGTTCGTGCACGCCCACAAGGGAACCATCGGTGCCCTGCGCCGGGTGGTGGAGCCGCTGGGCTACCTGATCCGCGTCACCGAGTGGTGGCAGACCACGCCAAAGGGCGTCCCAGGCACCTTCGCGCTGGACATCGGCGTGCTGGATTCCGGCATCACCGAGGCCATGTACGAATCCCTCACGCTGCTGATCGACGACGCCAAGCCCCTGAGCCGCACCCTCACCGGCCTCGCCATCAGCCTGGAAGCGCGCGGCCCCGTTGCCCTTGGCGCGGCCGTGCTGGATGGCGAAACCCTCACCGTGTACCCCTACGCCCCCGGCCCCATCGAGGTCAGCAGCCCCACGCTGGTAACGAGCGGCACCTCCCACCTCATCGACACCCTGAGCGTCTACCCATGAGCCAGACCTACTACGCCATCCTCACCGCCCTCGGCGAGGCCAAGCTGGCCAACGCCGCGGCTCTCGACCAGCCCCTGCAGATCAGCAAGATGGCCGTCGGCGACGGCAACGGCAGCCTGCCCACGCCCGACCGCACCCAGACGGCCCTGGTGCGCGAAACCTACCGGGCCAACCTCAACACCCTGCAGGTGGACCCGGCCAACGCCAGCCAGGTCATCGCCGAGCTGGTCATCCCCGAGACGGTCGGCGGCTGGTGGATCCGCGAGCTGGGTCTGTACGACGCCGCCGGCATCCTGGTGGCCGTGGCCAACTGCCCGCCCAGCTACAAGCCGCAACTGGCCGAGGGCAGCGGTCGCACCCAGGTGCTGCGCATGGTGCTGGTGGTGAGCAGTACCAGCGCCGTGGAGCTGAAGATCGACCCCAGCGTGGTGCTGGCCACCCGGGCCTACGTGCAGATCACCGTCGATGCACTGAGAGCGGACCTGGTGAGCGCCATCGGGCAAGCCGTTGCCGACACCACCAACACCTTGATGCCGCAAATCAACGCCAAGCTGCCACTCGTGGGTGGCAACGTGTCCGGCTTCGTCAATTTCAACCGATCCATCACGGGGGGATACGGCACCACCACGGGTACCGGTAACGCCTGGGCGGCGCCTATCTGGGCGATGGGTCCGGGGTATTCGGGGGGCGCCGCTGGCACGACGTTCAGCCCGGCCGGCCTGTACGGCATTGCGTGGTACCGCTCTGGAGCCTATGGCGAGGGCGCCTACCTGTACGTGAACGGCACGGCCGTGGGCGCGATGGGGCAGACCGGCATCTTCACCGTCGGGGGGTTCCATGGAAAAGGCACGGGCCTGACCGAGATCCCGCCTGCCGCCATTTCGCCGGTGTCGATCCACGGCACGGCGGAGAGTTACAGCGTGACCCTGCCCGGCGGGCTGATTCTGAAGTTCGGGACGTTCTCCAGGGCGACCGTCTTCAGCGAGGGCGAACTCATCACCATCACCTTCCCCGATGCATTCCCGAGCAGTTGCCTGTGGGGCGGCGCGATGCCGGTCAACACCAGCGGCACCGCGAACGCCGAGTCCATGTACCTGCGCAAGTCCATGACCAAGACCAATGCCGTCATCATGGTCGAGCACGTCACGTCGGGCGGCATGAACGGCAAGGAATTCGCTTGGTTCTTCGTCGGCAAATAGGAGCTGAACACCATGCCTTTCTACGACCCCGCCAGCGGCGGCTTTTACTCCGATGACCGCCTCGACATCCCGGACGGTTCCGTCGAGATCACCGAAGAGCGCCGCACCCTGCTGATCAACAGCGGGCGCCCAATCGTCCTGGGCGCCGATGGTCTGCCGGAGCCTCAGCAGGCGGTGGCCATCACCCTGCAGCAGATCTTGGAGAGCGTGGACCGAGCTGCCGACCAGGCCCGTGAAGCGGTCGCCGGTGATCCGCTGCGCGCCGTTGAATACGACCGAGCCCGCCTTGAGGCCGAGCAGTTCGCCGCCGCCGACTACCAGGGCGAAGTGCCCCGCATGGTCGCCGCCTGGGCCCTCAACGGGCGCACCGCCCGCCAGGCCGCCGACAGCATCCTGGCCGAGGCCGCCGCCTACACCGAGGCGCTCTACCAGATCCGCGAAACACGCCTGCAGGCCAAGGAGCTGATCCGCCAGGCCATGGCGGAAGGCGACAGCGCCCGGGCCGAGGACATTGCCGCCGAGACCGTTGCTGCCATGGAGGCCGCCGTGCAGGGGGTGGGCAAAGGTGCCGAGGCAACGTGATAGCCATTTGCAGTCAATCAGTTACGGCTATTAGCATCGGCGCCGCCTCTCAACAACAAGGAGCCGTTATGAGTTCACGCAAGCCCAAGAGCCGCACCAGGCTGCCCAGCAAGCAGAAGCAACCTACCCGCATGCAGGTGTTCTGCAAGAAGTACGAAGACTTTGTGCTGCTGCCCTACTTCGTGTGGTTCTTGAATGCCTTCGGCATGGGCGGGGTGGATCGCCTGATCTCCAAGCACGCCAACGACTACGCCCTTGAGCGCCTGGAACGGCTGATCGAAGAGCTGCAGCGAAAAATCGACAGCAACCTGCTCCAACCAGGCTCAGAAGAATTCGTCGCCGCGCTGCACCAGAGCATCAACGCGCTGATGGAAACCACCAGCACCGAGAAAGCCAAACTCTTTGCCGTGGTACTGGCGGACACCTGGAACAGCGCCAACGCCAGCTGGACCGAGGTGTCCCAGACGCTGAAACTGATTCGCGAGCTGGAAGACGTCCACATCATGCTGCTCAGAGAGGCGCTGAAGGTCCACAACACCCTCGGCCCGCAGGCGACGTTCACCGTCAGCAAGCGCTACCCGCGCAGCACCCCGATTGATCTCCGGCTGCCCAACGTGAGCACTGAGCTGCTGGAGCTCTGCGTATCCGACCTGATCGCCAAGGGGCTGATCAACGACTCATTCGTCGATAACGAGGCGATGAGCACCGCCGAGCGCTTCGCCTCAATGACGCCGGGCCGGCTGGTCTATTGCATTTCGGAGCTGGGCATCTGGTTCCTCAAGCGCCTGCACGAAACCACCTCCGAGCCGGTGACAGCGCTGGCCACCCACTGACCGATACGCCCCGGCCCGCCGGGGCGTTCCCACTCTGTAACCCCCTCCCCTACAACCCCCGCCGCTCGCCGCGCCGTCGCGCGCGCGGCAGCCTGTGCCCTGTCATTCCACAATGCAGGCACCGACCATGGCCGACTACCTCCACGGTGTGCGCGTCCTCGAAATCAACGAGGGCACGCGCCCGATCCGCACCATCCCCACCGCCGTCATCGGCCTGGTCTGCACCGGCGCGGACGCCGACAACGCGACCTTCCCCCTCGACACCCCGGTGCTCATCACCAACGTGCAGACCGCCGTCGGCAAGGCCGGCACCCAGGGCACCCTGGCCGCCAGCCTGCAGGCCATCGCCGACCAGACCAAGCCGCTGACCATCGTGGTGCGCGTGGCGGACGGCACCGGCGAGACCGAGGCGCAGAAGGCCGCCTCGCTCAAGTCCCACCTCATCGGCACCACCACCGCCGACGGCAAGTACACCGGCATGAAGGCCCTGCTGGCCGCCAAGGGCCGCCTGGGGGTGGTGCCGCGCATCCTCGGCGTGCCGGGGCTGGACAGCCAGGAGGTGGCCGCCGCCCTGGTGAGCATCGCCAAGGACCTGCGCGCCTTCGCCTACCTCAGCGCCCACGGCTGCAAGACCAAGGAAGAAGCCGTCGCCTACCGCAACAACTTCGGCGCCCGCGAATGCATGGTGATCTGGCCCGACTTCCAGCGCTGGAGCACCACCGAGAGTGCCACCGTCACCGCCCCGGCGGTGGCCATCGCCCTGGGTTTGCGGGCCAAGATCGACCAGGAGATCGGCTGGCACAAGACGCTCTCCAACGTCGCCGTGGACGGCGTCACCGGCATCAGCGCCGACGTCTGGTGGGACCTGCAGAACCCCGCCACCGACGCCAACTACCTCAACAGCAACGAGGTCACCACCCTCATCCAGGAGGCCGGCTTCCGCTTCTGGGGCTCGCGCACCTGCTCCGAAGACCCACTCTTCTGTTTCGAGAACTATACCCGTACCGCCCAGGTGCTGGCCGACACCATGGCCGAGGCACACTTCTGGGCCGTGGACAAGCCCATGACCCCGGGCCTGGTCAAGGACATCATCGCCGGCATCAACGCCAAGTTCCGCGAGCTGAAGGCCGCCGGCTACATCATCGACGGCCAGGCCTGGTACGACTCCGAGGCCAACGACAAGGACACCCTCAAGGCCGGCAAGCTGTTCATCGACTACGACTACACCCCCGTGCCGCCGCTGGAGGACCTGACCTTCAAGCAGCGCATCACCGACCGCTACCTGGTCGACTACGCCGCCCAGATCAACGCCTGACCCACGTCCGGCGCGGATCTGGCCGCGCCGTAGGAGAGCGCCCCCATGGCCCTGCCCAGCAAACTCAAGAACATGATGCTATTCGTCGACGGCAACTCGTACGGCGGCGTCTGCAAGTCCGTCACCGTGCCGGTGCTCGCCCGCAAGATGGAGGCCTTCAGGGGCGGCGGCATGAACGGCCCGGTCAAGGTGGACCTCGGCTTCAGCGACGACGGCCTGCAGATCGAATGGACCCTCGGCGGCCTCGACGTAGCGGTGCTGAAGCAATACGGCGCCGTGGGCGCCGCCGCGATCCCCCTGCGCTGGGCCGGCGCCTATCAGCGCGACGACACCGGCCAGGTCATGGCGGTGGAGATCCAGGTGCGCGGCCGGCACGAGACCATCGACAGCGGCGAAGCCACCCCGGGCGAAGACACCGAGGTGAAGATCACCAGCGCCCTCAGCTACTACAAGCTCACCATCGACAACGCCGAAGTGATCGAGATCGACCTGCTCAACTTCATCGAGAAGGTGGACGGCAAGGACCTGCTCGAAGCCCAGCGCCAGGCCCTGGGCCTGTAACCCCCGCGCCCCGCGCGGGGCGCCCCTACCCCGAGGAATCCCCCCATGAGCACCAACCCCAACAGCGTCGAGCTGGAAACCCCCCTCAAGCGCGGCGAGCACACCTTCTCCACCATCGAGCTGCGCAAGCCCACCGCCGGCGAGCTGCGCGGCGTGCACCTGGCCGAACTGGTCCAGCTCGACGTGGACAGCCTGATCAAGGTCATCCCGCGCGTCAGCGTGCCCACCCTCACCGACCTGGAGGTGCGCGGCCTGGACCCGGCCGACCTGCTCGCCCTGGGCGCCAAGGTGGTGGCTTTTTTGCTGCCGAAGGCGGCGATGGACAGCTCCCCCGCCGCGTAGAGGACGCCATGGCGGACATCGCCGTGGTGTTCCACTGGGCCCCGGCCGACATGGACGGGCTCACCCTCACCGAACTGACCGAATGGCGCGAGCGCGCCCGGCTACGGAGCCAGCCAGATGGCCGCTGACCAGTTGCAACTCCAGGTCATTCTCTCCGCGCTGGACCGCGTCACCGCACCGCTCAAGCGCATCCAGGGCGGCTCCGTCGGCGTCGCCCGCGAGCTGAAGGCCGCCCGCGACCGCCTCAAGGAACTCAACGCCCAGCAGCGCGACGTCTCCGCCTGGCGCGCCCAGTTCAGCGCCGCCCAGGACACCGAGCGCGCCCTGGGCGCCGCCCGCGCCCGGGTGCAGGCCCTGAGCCGGGAGATGGCCAACAGCACCGTGCCCACCCGGCAGATGACCCGCGACCTGCGCAGCGCCATCCGCGAGGCCACGGCCCTCAAACGCCAGCACGGCGAGAACCAGGTGCAGCTCCAGGGCCTGCGCAGCAAGCTGGCCGCCGCCGGCATCGACACCCGCAAGCTGGGCAGCGCCGAGCGCGACCTGCGCGGGCAGATCAGCGCCACCACCCGCGCCATCGGCCAGCAGGAGGAGCGGCTCAAGCGCATCACCACCCAGCAGAAGCGCCTGGCCGCCGCACGTGGCCAGTACGACGCCTCCCAAGCCCTGGCCGGCAGCATGGCCGGCGTGGGTGCCGGATCCGCCGCTGCAGGCGCCGCCCTGGGCGCGCCGGTGCTGGGGGTGGCCAAGACGTACATCGCCTTCGAGGACGCCATGCTCGGCGTCGCCAAGCAGGTGGACGGCGCGCGGGACGACTCCGGCCAGCTCACCAGGACCTACTACGAGATGGGCGATGCGCTGAAGGCGATGTCCGAGCGCATCCCCATGGCATCGACGGAGCTGGCCGCCCTGGTGGAAGGCGGGGCGCGCATGGGCATCCAGGGCAAGGATGAGCTGCTGAAGTTCGCTGGTGTGGCCGCCAACGCTGCCACCGCTTTCGAGCTGCCGGCGGACCAGATCGGCGAAGACCTGGCGCGCATCGCCAACCTCTACAAGCTGCCGATCAAGAACATCGACCAGCTGGGCGACGCCATCAACTACCTGGACGACAACGCCCAGTCGAAGGGCGGCGACATCATCGACGTGCTGCAGCGCGCCGCAGGCGCCACCGCCACGGCGGGCATGAGCTTCAAGGACGCGGCCGCCCTGGGCAGCACCTTCCTCAGCCTGGGCGCCACGGCTGAAACGGCCGGTACCGCCACCAACGCCATGATCCGCGAGCTTTCCAACGCCAGCATCCAGCCCAAGCGCTTCAAGGACGGCCTCAAGGCCCTGGGCCTGGAGGCCAAGCAGGTGCAGGCGGACATGTCCCGCGATGCCACCGGCACCATCCTCAAGGTGCTCGATGCCCTCAACAAACTGCCCAAGGAACAGCAGAGCACCGTCACCACCCAGCTCTTCCTCAAGGAGCACGGCAAGGACGCCGCCAAGCTCGCCGCAAACGTCGGCGAGTACCGCCGCCAGCTCGCCCTGGCCAACTCGGAGAAGGCCAAGGGCTCTATGCAGCGCGAGGCGGACATCCGCGCCGAATCCATCTCGGCCCGCCTGCAGATGGCGCAGAACCGCGCCTTCAACCTCGCCGCCACCCTGGGCGAAACGCTGCGGCCTTCGATCATCCGCCTGATCGAAGGCTTCAACCGCATCCTCGAGCGCGTCACCAAATGGGTGGAGGCCAACCCCGAGCTGGCCTTCACCATCCTCAAGGTGGTGGCGGGCCTGGCGGGCCTGGCCACGGTGTTCGGCACCCTCACCCTGGGCATCGCCTCCCTGCTGGGGCCGTTCGCCATGTTCCGCTACGCCATGATGCTGGTGGGCATCAAGGGCGGCGGCCTGGCCAGCGTGCTGCTCAAGCTGGGCCGCACCGTGCTGCCCATCGTCGGCCAGGCCATCCTCTGGATCGGCCGCACGCTGATGATGAACCCCATCGGCCTGGCCATCACCGCCATCGCCGTGGCGGCGCTGCTGATCTACAAGTACTGGGACCCGATCAAGGCCTACGTGATGAGCCTGTGGGCCGAGATCAAGGCCGGCTTCGACGGCGGCATCGGTGGCATCACCCAGCTCATCATCAACTTCAGCCCCCTGGGCCTGTTCTACCGCGCCTTCGCCGGCGTGATGAACTACTTCGGCGTGGAGATGCCGGGCAAATTCACCGAGTTCGGCAGCATGCTCATGCAGGGCATGGTCAACGGCATCACCAACGGCCTGGCCGCCGTGAAAGGCGCCATCACCGGCGCCGCCGACAGCACCATCACCTGGTTCAAGGAGAAGCTCGGCATTCACAGCCCCTCGCGGGTCTTCGCCAGCCTGGGCGGCTTCACCATGGCCGGCCTGGTGCAGGGCCTGGCCGGTGGCGAGGGCGACGTGCTGGGGCAGATCAGCAGCACCGCCCGGCGCCTCACCGAGGCCGGTGCCAGCGTGCTCAGCGGCGGCTTCAGCTTCGACAGCCGCCCGCCCGTGGCCAGCGCCGGCGGCGGCGCCCTGGCCCGTGGCGGCGACACCTACAGCATCACCATCCACGCCGCGCCGGGCATGGACCCGCACGCCATCGCCCGCGAGGTGCGCGCCGAACTGGCCCGGCAGAAGGCCGCCGGCGCTGCCCGCACCCGCTCGCGCCTCACCGATTCGGAGTAACCGCCATGATGATGGCCCTCGGCATGTTCGTGTTCGGCCTGCCCACCCTCGCCTACCAGGAGCTGCAGCGGCAGACAGAATGGCGCCACCCCAGCAGCAGCCGGGTGGGCACCAACCCGGCCCGGCAGTTCGCCGGCCGGGGCGACGACACCCTCACCCTGCCAGGCATCCTCCTGCCCGAGCTGGCCGGCAGCCTGCTCAGCCTCGACGCCCTGCGGGAGATGGCCAACACCGGCCGCGCCTACCCCATGGTGGAGGGCAGCGGGCGGATCCTCGGGCTGTGGGTGATCGAGCGGGTGAGCGAGACGCGCAGCCTCTTTTTCCCCGACGGCACCCCGCGCCGCATCGAGTTCAGCCTGGGCCTGACGCGGGTGGACGACGGCCGCACCGACCTGCTCGGCGCCGCCAGCGCCACCGGCGTGAACATCCTGCGCAGGATCCTGCTGTGATCGAGGGCCTGGTGGATGCCGCCCTGGGCATCCTGCGCGACGCGGCCCGCAGCGCCCTGGGCGACAACGACTACCCCGCGCCCATCTTCCGCCTGAGCGTGGACGGCCTCGACATCGCCCAACAGGTGAGCCCGCGCCTGATCAGCCTCAGCCTCACCGACAACCGGGGCCTGGAGGCGGACCAGCTGGACATCAGCCTCAGCGACCACGACGGCCTGCTGGCCATCCCGCCCAAGGGCGCCGTGCTGCGCCTGTGGCTGGGCTGGACCGATACCGGCCTGGTGGACAAAGGCACCTTCACCGTGGACGAGACCGAGCACAGCGGCATGCCCGACGTGCTCAACATCCGCGGCCGCAGCGCGGATCTGCGCAAGCAGCTCAAGGTCAAGCGCGAGCTGAGCTACAGCGGCACCACCCTGGGCGAGGTGATCCGCCAGATCGCCCAGCGCCAGGGCCTGGTGCCCGTGGTGGCCGAGGCCCTGGACGCCCAGCCGGTGCTGCAGCTGGACCAGGCCAACGAGTCCGACGCCAACCTCCTCACCCGCCTTGGCGAGGACTACGACGCCGTGGCCACGGTGAAGGCCGGCCGCCTGCTGTTCCTCGGCGGCAACGGCGGCAAGACCGCCAGCGGCGCCGAGCTGCCCCGCATCACCCTCACTCGCGCCGACGGCGACCAGCACCGCTACCTGGTGGCCGACCGCGAGGCCTACGACGGCGTGCGCGCCTACTACTACAACGTCAACAGCGCCAGGAAGGAGGAGGCCATCGCCGGCGGCGGCGACAACCTCAAGGACCTGCGCCACACCTACAGCGACCAGGCCAGCGCCCTGCGCGCCGCCCGCAGCGAGTGGAACCGCCTGCAGCGCGGCAGCGCCACCCTCAGCTACAGCCTGGCCAAGGGCCGCCCGGACCTCATCCCCGAACTCACCTACACCCTGCAGGGCGTGAAGGACGAGATCGACGCCATCGTCTGGCACGGCGGCAACGTGCAGCACAGCCTCACCGCCGACGGCGGCTACACCACCAGCCTGGAGCTGGAGAGCAAACTGCCCGAAGACCTGGTGGACGCGCTGTACGAGGACGTGCCCGGCGACTACACCGGCGTGATCGCCTACTACCGGGACAAGAAGACGGGGAAGGAAGCCAGCGTCACCGCTGGCGACCAGAGCAAGCCCAAGCGCCTGCGGCACCTGTATGCGAGCAAGGCGAATGCGAAGCGGGCGGTGGAGAGGGAGTGGAGAAAAGCCACATCCCAGAGTGTTTGATTTCGGAGTCTCGATGTGTAAGCTCACCGCAAACTGAACCTAATAGGTACCTCTATGTTTCTTCATATAATGGAAGACTCGCGGGTCAACTGCATCTCTGTCCTCACATGCATGCCAACAGTTGAATACCTGAGTCGTATTCAGGATGTGTATAAAGAGAAAGGAAGGATTGATGGACAAAGAAGCGCTCTAAAAACAAAAACCGCAATCACTATTCGGAACAGAATGGTTGAAGACATTCAGAACGGAGCGATTTTACCGCCGATTGTTCTTGGAATACTCACAGAGCCATCGGAGATCGAGAAAATCCGCCAATTCAGCGACTATAGTGAGTTTTTCAGATTTTTAGATGAAGTAGACATAGACAGAATATCCATCATTGATGGCATGCAGAGAACCACTGCAATCCTCGACGCATTTAAATCTGGAAATCTACCAAATCTCTCACAAACGAGAGTTGAATTCTGGATTGCAGAAAATGTAAATTCATTGATCTACCGCATGCTAGTTCTCAACACCGGGCAAGTTCCCTGGGATATCGGTCGCCAACTTGAAACAATTTACTACCAGCTTTTGATTCAGATAAAAAATAAACTAGGCGATGAAATCAAGATTTTCTTAGCGGACAGTAAAAAAAGGCGCGCCCAACCTGGGCAGTATCAAAGCAAAATCATTGTCGAACTTTTCCTTCTGTTTTCCTCACGCAAGAGCGAAATTGAAATCAAGGACAAGATATCTGAGGACTTTGTTCGTCTTGACGCCATTGAAGCAAGCGCCTCAAATGACTCCCTTGATTATTTCATAACCACGCTTTCCTTAATGATAAAGCTTGATAAGAGCTTTTCCCGTCTGTCCACATCCGCACAGTCCAACGATGTAGACTCTGACAGAATTAGCAATGGCAAAGATATTTTCAAAAGCTTTCCAGCAATGGCAGGATTCTGCGCTGCTTGCGCTATTTTCATACTTGACGAGCCTGGCTTCCAAAGAACTTCCATGGAAGCTAAAGCGAAACAGGTTGAGCTTGACAGTGCCATTTCTAATTTTTGCTTGAAATTGGAAAAACTTTCACTTGAAGAGCTTAGGAAATTCCTTGAAATTGAGCTCCTTAATCAGAAACTACTGCAACGCAGTACTCAGGTTGGCCGTTTTGAGAGAGAGTTCTTTAAGAAAGCTTTTGCCTCTCTAATTCGTAATCACGAACGCCTCACTGATCTCGGGCCGTGCTGGATGGCGCACTGATGCCAAAAATTGAGGAAATTTATACCAAGATTTTCAGCGAACTAGTTCGCTTTGCAGGTGTACCTCCTAAAGTCAAGCTTAAGACAATTGAACTCACCAAAGAAAGACAAGAGACGCAATTTCCACGCCTGAAATCCGTAATGCGTTCCGCCCCGGAAGTTCTTCCATTACACGGCAGAAGCTTTATTACGAGATTCACTTGCGAGAACAATGTATATCTCGCAATAAACCTCAACAATCTAGCCAAGCACGAAAAAGAAATAGTTAGCGACCACTTCCTTGAGCTAGGCATTTGCGAATACGAGATAGAAGAGTGCTTTTTCTTATACCTAAGATACCACTTGGAAGGCATATACCATCTAAAGCCTGAATTTAGCTCAAAGGAATTCGCCGACAACGTACTTTCTATTTGCGAATTCCCTGATTATGCAGGCCATGACATCTCAGATCTCATCTCATACCATGCAGACATCGCAGTATATGAAATATCAAAAAATAGCATTTATACCAAGTCAAGCCTATGGAGCATTGCATCTAACCTCACAGCAAGCTCCGCAACACTAAGAGCACCTCATATCGATGATGGGCTGGCATTAAAACTCAACAAAATCCAAATGGACTCACCACAACTTTCTGAGAATATATACACCGCCCTCACATCTTTGCATTGGAAATACACCTTCTTCGAGATGTACAAATGTATAGAGGCTCTATTTTTTCTCCCTTTCGGGCTCAGAGCAAAGACCGCACTAAAGCTCAATACAGCTCTTGATGCACACTTACTTATAAGCGAAGTAACCAAAAATTTTAAAGAAAAGGAAAAAGACAGCATCATTGCCCTTTTCGAGCTGATTGATCAGAACATTATAAGCAGCATATCTAATCGAAATATTAAAAGCTTCAAGGAACTGGAAGCCAGCCCTACACACATCAACATTGCGACAAGGATTTACAAAATCCGAAATCAACTTGTTCATCAAGCAGATTACGAAGACAGGACGCCCCTTGATCTGAAAAACGAAAATTGGCCTGCCTTAATTGAGCTTTTGATTGAATTGATTTCTTATTTGTATAGTTCACACCAACTCGAAATCACCAGATCGTCTAAGACGCATTAGGCAATCACCCGTATCTCACTCCACCGACTCACATACCCCGGCGACTTGAGCGCCTGTTTCATCGCCCACCCCGCCTCGTAGGGCACCGCTGCCAAGCGCACGGTGCCGCGCCCCATGCGCTGGTTGATCCGGTCCAGCGTTGCCATCAGCTCCGCGCTGCGCGGCCGGGGGCTGGGAGCGAACAGGTCGGCCTGGATCTGCCCAGGCCGCACGAAGTCCATCAGCAGCACCCCCGCCTTCTGGTACCGGTAGCCAGGCTGGTAGATCGCCTCCAGCCCGGCCAGGGCGGCGCGCACCAGGTCGCGGGTGTCGTGGGTGGGGTACGGCAGCGGCACGCTGGCGGTGCGTGCGTACTGGCGTTCGGTGGGGTTGAACACCCCGGTGCGGATGTACACCTGCAGGCGCTGGCAGTAGTCGCCCTGGCTGCGCAGCTTCTCGCCGGCGCGGCTGGCGTAGGTGGCCACCGCCTCGCGCAGCGGCTCCAGGGCGGTGAGGCGTTCGGAGAAGGACCTGCTGCAGGCGATCATCTGTTTCGGCTCAGGGCCGTCGTCCAGGGCGTAGCAGGCCTCCCCGCGCAGCTCGCGGATGGTCTTCTCCACCACCACGCTGAACAGCTTGCGCATGGTAGTGGCGTCCTGCTGGGCCAGGTCCCAGGCGGTGCGGATGCCCATGGCCTCGAAGTGCCCGAGCAGCTTGCGCCCCACGCCCCACACCTCGCTCACCGGCGCATCGCGCAGCAGGGCCTCGCGCTGCTCCGGCCGGGTGGCCACCACCACGCCGCTGCGCGACCGCCTCTTCGCGGCCCAGTTGGCCAACTTGGCGAGAGTCTTGGTGGTGGAGATGCCGATGCCCACGGGCATGCCCACCAGGCGCGCCACCTCGGCCTTGATGTGGCGGCCGTAGGCGGCCAGGGGCTGGTTGAGGCCGGTGAGGTCCAGGAAGGCCTCATCGATGCTGTACACCTCCACGCGCGGCGCCAGGCCGCGCAGCACGTACACCACCCGCGCGGAGATGTTGCCGTACAGGGCGTAGTTGGAGCTGAACACTTCGATGCCGTGCAGGGCGATGCGCTCGCGCAGCTTGAAGTAAGGCTCGCCCATGGCGATGCCCAGCGCCTTGGCCTCGTTGCTGCGGCTGATCACGCAGCCGTCGTTGTTGGACAGCACCACCACCGGCAGGCCGCGCAGATCGGGGCGGAACAGCCGCTCGCAACTGACGTAGAAGTTGTTGCAGTCCACCAGGGCGAAGACGCGGGGCATGTCAGGCGCTGGCGAGGGCGTGGATGTTGTGGGTGACCACGCCGAACACCTCCAGCTCGTCCTCGGCGGCGAGGCGGATGTCCGGGTAGGCGGGGTTGGCCGAGCGCAGCACGGGCAGGCCGTTCTCCAGCTCCAGGCGCTTGCAGGTGAAGTCCCCGCGCACGATGGCCACCACCACCTGGCCCGGGCGCGGAGTAAGGGAGCGGTCCACCACCAGGGTATCGCCCCGGTAGATGCCGGCGCCGGTCATGCTGTCCCCGCCTACGCGCAGGTAGTACGTCGCCGCGGGGTGACGCACGAACAGGTCGAGCACATCCAGCTCGGCCTCGATGTGGTCATCCGCCGGCGAGGGGAAGCCGGCGGACACCAGGCAGGAGAACAGGGGCAAGCGCACGTGGCCGCTTTTGTAGCGGCCAAGCAAGGTCAGGGGCATGGGGGCATTCCGATACTACTGGATGAATATACAGATAGCAGGCTGTAGGAAAGCTCGCAACTTGACCAGACAAACGCCACCTTCGCGGCCCACGGCGTTGCCTGGCGCCCTGCCCCGCACTAGCCTGCCAACCCTCTACCCCGCACAGGAAAGGACTCCATGCACGCCCTGCGTACCGCCTGCCTCATTCTCGCTGCCGCCCTGGTGGCCACCTACGCCACCCTCGCCCTCATCGAGCGCCCCGCTCGCCCGCAGCCGATCACCCGGCCGCCGCTGCAGTTCCAGGAGCAGGACGGCGAGCTGAGGGTGTGGGGCGCCTGGGAGCTGGTGAAGGGCGACAGCGCCTACGACGTGCGCGCAGTGGAGATCCGCTGCTACAAGGCCCAGGGCCAGTGCATCAGCGCCACCGCCCTGGTGCTGAACCACAACGAAGGCCAGGACGTGGAAGCCCAGGCCCACCTGTTCACCATCAGCGAATGGACGGCCCAGCGGCTGGAGGCCAAGGCCGGGCCCGGGAAGGATGACTGCAGCGAATGGACCCTCGCCCTGTACCCGGCCGACCGCAGCGGGAAGCTGAACTGGAAGGGATCGGCCGGGTGCGAGGTGGATGCCGGGGAGGCGGTGTTGGTGGGGGATGAGTAATCAGTTGCGCCGCTCAAGGATCTTTTGGATCGGCTCCAAGCCGTCAAAAGTCGAAGGCAGTTTGTCATCCTGCATGACCAGGCCGCTGAAGATGAGTGTCTCGAATTTATCAAGTGCGGCGGGATTGCCTTCCTTGATTTTCTTCGAGTAGTCCGCGTAACTCTGAATGAATGAGCAGAGCGTGCGGCGTAAATCAATCTGGAGCAATTGTGCCTTTATCGAATTGGCACTATGCAAGGCGATCCGAAAGAAATAAATCAAGATCAGTTCAAGACCACCGATAGTAATGAGCAGCGGTACATTTAATTCATCCCCACCGGGAAGCAATGCGCCTAATAGCTTTACCAGCAACGGTGCAACAACCGCTATTCCAAGCCATTTCACAAGGGTATTTTGCTTATCTAACTCACCCTGCTTTGCCTCGCGCATTGAGTTAAACCCCTCATACAGACCTACAAAATTATAGGCCACCTCGCGCTTTCTAAGTTCCTCATCCATTTTTTCAACTTCCGAAGAAAGTTTTTTCAGGCCCTCCACCCTTGTATTATATTTATCAATTTCTTCGAGATACTTCTTAACAAGATCAATATCAATTTTGCTTCTCGCAAAATCAAGCAGCGAAGCTACAAGCCTCATCTCAGAATTCACCAGCATCAGACTGCCCTGCGGTGAAAGCTTTTCGCGCAAATTTAGAAAGACGATCGGAACAGTCGCACCATTATCATAAGTAAAGCCCGAAGCCAAATTAAGAGAAAACACTAGGCAATACAGTTTCTCCTGATCATCCTGACCTAACTCACCAAGAGAGCCAAACTTATCAAGCAACTCTCTCAAGCCGCCCATTAAAGACCCCGAGAATATTTGAGGTATTTCCCGCCCTGCGTACATAGCAATCAGATACTTAAGAGTCTCAAGCGTAATACCTTGCATCTCCTCCGAATTAAGACGTACTTTCTCCCAAGCACCTTTAAGATCCGAATAATTTCTCAACATTTCTTATTTCCTTGTCGACAGACAACTTAAACTGCAATTGATTTCAACTTAACGGCAAGAACAGCATTGTCGATATTGTTGTAGTTTGGTGACATCACAATACCGCCATCATCTAGCCACCAGCAACGGAGTCCCCAAAGAAAACGCCGGCATGTAGCCGGCGTCTGTAGAGAATGGCACAGAGCTGAGCATAGTAAGTACAGCATCAGGCCTCAGTGTCCGTAGGGTTTGGGTTGCCAAGTTCTTACCGCCAGAGCACGAGGCGAATCCGCAGCATCTACAGCAGCCATTAGCTCAGCAGCAGAAGCAAAAACTGGGGGGCTAAGAGGGTCTAAATTTGCGCCCTCCATAATATCAGTTTTAATTAATGGCCTATCCGGCCTTTTCGCTTTCAACCGTGGAATCGCTTCACCACTCAACTTCTTTAGAAGCTCTTGATGCTTAAAAATAGACTCTTCCAATACTTTAATATAGCCTTCTGTCGCGACATACAAATTCTTTAGCCTTTTTGGACCAAGCTGATTTTTCAAATCGAACAGCGACACAAAAAGACTCTCATCATCAGCGATTTTCTGCCGACACTCTTCGTAAAGCCTGTCACGCTGTTTCAAATTTTGCAGACAGGCCAGATAGCGCGCTTCGCACATCGCGACCTCATTCAAAAGATCCGCGCAGTCTAGTTCCAACAATACGGGATTGAGCATGGCCTGAGAGTTAGCTCTTGACTCAGCCCCCAACGGCAAAGCGGGAATTGATATAAATCTCATAAAATCGTTCTGAAACGGGACTATTGCAATCTCTCTAAAGGTGTACATCTCATTCAACTGCGAAAGAAGATTTGTCACCCCAGAGTTATAATCCAAAACCAACTTATCAAGCTCTTTGTCTTTCTCATTTATCTTCTGCGCATATACACTCATTACCGCACCAGCCGCTGCACCGCCAAGACCTGCAGCTAACGGACCAATGATATCTTTAAAAAAAGCTATATTATCCGCAGACATCAGCTTTTTCCCGACATCGTAGAACGAGAAAAATGCCAGAAATATAAATATCGTCGAGACAGCCCCAAGAATTATTCCAATAATAATTCCCAGCCTCATCCTTTAACCCTGCTTGTAGGCAACGTTTGCGCCAGACGCCTTCAACGCCTCAAGCAGATCGTTTTGCCCTTTATCGCCGAAGTACACTTTCTCGAAGTCCTTCCGCCAGTTGTCGAATTGGATCTCGCCTGCCTGCTCGGGCACCACCAGGTCGCTGAGCTGCTCGGCTGGTATCAGGCTGCGCACAGCCGCTAGGGCCTGCTCGCGGGTGGCGCTGACCACCAGTTGCGGGCTGCTCTGCAGCTCGCGCTTGGCCGGGTTGAGGGTCAGGCGCATGGGCACCACGGTGACGGTGACCGCCTGGGCCGGGGTGTGGATCAGGGTGCGGTAGATGCCGTACAGGGCTGCACGGTTCATGTCGCGCGGCAGGTTCTCGGCGATGTCGCCCTGGACGATCTGCGGCGCGAGGCGGATGTGCAGCGGCTCGGTGGACAGCACGGCGAAGGTGTCGATCTCGGCACTGAAGTCGCCCATGTCGTCAATCATGGCGGCCACGTCAGGGTACTGGGAGGCCTTGAGTGTGCTGGCGGCCTGGGTCGGCGCCGGGGCGCTGGCCTGGGACTGTTCGGTGGGTGGGGTGCCGCCATCACAGCCGGCCAAAGACAGGAGCGCTGCCGCGAGCAGCGCCAGGGGCATTCCCTTGGACATCCTTGTTTCTCCGCTGGTTATCTGATCAAGCCACGGGTGGTAGGCAGTGGGTCAACGCCGCACCGACTGTTCCCGGTGGGAACAGATCATGCCAGCCGTTTACTTGCAGCGACAACCGCCTCCAACTCCGCGACACGTTGCTCAAGGGTTGTCAGACGTTTCTTCTCTTCGGCATGCCGCTGGACGTCTCGCTGGGCTTCTTCGTCCAGCTCACGCCACAGATTCAACAGCGCTTGCTCCCGGGGGCTGGCGGAGTCGGAGGGTGTTGTCTGACCGAGATCGGCACGCAACATGGGCCCCTCCCCTGTCAGCAACCAGTCAATCGAGATTCCCAAACGGGACCCAATGGTGATGAGCGCCTCCGGTCTGGGATCACGGTGCCCACCAGCCCAGTTCTGCATTGAGCTGTAGGAAATATCGCACCTGGCGGCAGCCTGCTTGAGCGAGAGACCAAGGCTCTCGACGGCCTGCCGTATTCTCTGGCCAATTCCCATATGGGAAATATCCTCTTGACTAATCCCGATTGGGAATCTAACTTGCACCGCATTGGGAACATCTTAGCCAAGCGGGGCACGCCATTCCATGAACAAACGACAGATTCACGCCCGGCTCATCGAGCAGGGCCTCAGCTTCCGCCAGTTCGCGCTCAAAAAGGGCTATGAGCCGCGCACGGTGACGCAGACCGTAGAGCGCTGGGCAGAGTCGGCGGAGCTGCCGAACGGGCGCATTGCCTTCTCCATCATGCGGGACCTCTCCCAGTTGCTCGGGACGGAGCTGATTCCGGGCTTGCTGACGCATCCCTTCGCGAAGGTGAGCTGACCGTAGCGGTCGGCCTGGCTGGGGGAAACGAGAACATGAAGCACGCGATTCTTGATAGCCGCCGCAAGGCGGTGATGAGTGCGGTGGCGGCCTTTCCGGGGGGCCGCGAGTGTGCGGCGGCGCACCTGGGGCTGGAGCTGAAGCGGCTGGACAACCAGGTGTACGAGAACCCGGGGCACCGGCCGCTCTCGGACGAGCAGGTGCGGCAGATCGAGCTGATTGCCGGGACGCGCTTTCTGCCGGACTACCTCTGCCGGCTGTACGGCGGTGTGTTCGTGTCGATGCCGGAGGCGGCGGAGCTGGACAACATCGACCTCTACGCCCGTGCCCTGGCCACGGATGTGGCGGAGGGCAAGGTGGACCAGATCATCGCCAAGGCCCTGGACGACGGGCGCATTACCGAGTCGGAGCTGGCGCAGATCATCGCGGCGCACCGTGCGCACATTGCGGCGCGGCATGCGGAGGTGGGGGCGGTGATCACCCTGCACCTGCAGGCGGGTGAGCCATGAGCGGGCCCTGCGCATGTTGCCGGCCACGCCTGGTGGCGGCCGATCCAGCCTTCACATCCATTTGCGGGAGAACACCCATGGCACACCTCAGTGATGACGTCAGAGCACAGTTGATCCGCCTGCTGGACCGCGCGCAGGAGCGTCTGGACACCTTGAGGGAGGTGGTGGCGGAGGTCGATGGGGGCGATGCCGGCAGCGAGATCCGCCTTGCGCTGGGTGATGCGCTGGTGCCGCTGAACATTGCGCTGGAAGTGGCGGAGCCCCTGTAACGATGAGCACCTACAAACTGGTTTGCCCGCACTGCGCGGGGCGCATGCGCATCCGCACCAGTGAGGGGACCCATGTGTTTCTGCGGGTGGCGTACCTGCAATGCACCAACGAGGCCTGCGGCTGGTCGGCGCGGGCGGAGTTCGAGATGACCCATGAGATGAGCCCTTCGGGCATGCCCAACCCGTCCGTGCGGTTGCCGGTGGCTCCGGTGGCGCTGCGGCGGGAGGCGATGCGCCAGGCGGGCGACAAGCAACTGGACCTGCTGGAGGTACCCCGATGAGCGCCCTGCCCCACGATGTGGACACTCAGGACTACCAGGAACAGATGCTGCGTGCGGCGCTGGCCTATCTGCGGCGCCATGCCGATGAGCACCTGGGCGACGAGCAGCTGCTGCAGCGGGCGACGCTGCACCTGACCCTGGCGCTGGAGGTGCCGCTGTTTCTGGCCCAGCGCCTGGTGGAGCGGGCCTTTGCCCGGCTGCGGGAGGCGAACTGGGTGGAGGTGGACCTGTCGGCGGCGCCGGACCGGGATGCGATCTGCCTGATCGATTGCCGCAACGGCCAGAAGATCTTCGTGCAGCGGCGCATTCTGCCCTCTGCCTTTCTCGCGCGCTTCACCACTCCCTGATCACTGATACGCCCAGCCCGCGCTGCGGGTTTGGGGTTGTTGCATCCGCAATTCGAGGGTCATGCCATGTACAAGCCGGTTGCGATCCACCTGGACCTGCCCCGGACCTGGGCCGAGGCGCTGCTGAAGAGCCTGCGGGCGGAGCTGAACCGGGCCATCAACGAGCACTGGTACGACGACCGCTACCGCTCGGTGCCGGCGGCGCTGCGGGCGCGCCGCATCCTCGATGATTACCCGGCGCTGGCCGGCAACAAGCGCACCATCGGTGCGCTGATTGCTGCGCTGCGCGCCTCTGCCAAGGCCACACGATGAAGTCGATGCCGAGAGAGATCCGCCTGGAGGTGCTGCGCCGCCTGGAGCACACCTACGGGCTGGTTCGCGCGAGCAATACGCAGTACCTGCGCAAGGGCACCTGCCCGGCCTGCGGGAGAAAGGAGCTGTACAGCCGCCATGACGAGCCGTGGTTCATCAAGTGCGGCCGGGAGAGCAAGTGCGGTGAGCAGTGGCATGTGAAGGAGCTGTTTGAGGATCTGTTCGATGACTACAGCAAGCAGCACCCGGCGACGGAGCTGGCGCCGCACGCTTCGGCCGATGCCTATCTGCAGTTCGCCCGGGGCTTTGACCTGGGGCTGATCAAGGGCTGGTACACCCAGGAGAACTACTACAACCGGGACCTGGGCATCGGCAGTGCGACGGTGCGCTTCGCGCTCGAGCACGGTGGCTACTGGGAGCGGCTGATCGACCGGCCGCACCGCTTCGGCAAGATGAAGGCGCGCTTTGCGCCGGGGCAGTCGCCCCGGGGCCATTGGTGGGTGCCGCCGTGTGTGGACCTGCTGGAGGCGGGCGAGCTGTGGGTGGTGGAGGGCATCTTCGATTGCATCGCTCTGCTCCACCACGGGATTGCGGCGGTGTCGGCGATGAGCAGCGCGCACTTCCCCTTCGAATCGCTCAAGGCGCTGGCCAAGGCCCGTGCGGAGGCCGGCAAGCGGCTGCCGAGGCTGGTGTGGGCGCTGGACAACGAGCCCGGTGCGCACCGCTATACGCGCAAGCACGCGGCCATGGCCCGGGAGCTGGGCTTCCCTTGTGAGGCGGCGCAGATCCCGCAGCGCGAGCGCAAGGCGGACTGGAACGATCTGCACCAGCGCTGGCAGTTCATCGATGACCCGGCCCGGCGTGCGGAGGCCATGGACCGGGACCTGAAGGCGGCCCGCTACCACGGGGCGCTGCTGCTGGCGGAGAACGCGAGCGAGAAGGCGCTGCTGATGTACAACTGGCGCGAGCAGGGGGAGTTCCACTTCGGGCATGAGAACCGCCTGTACTGGTTCAAGCTGGACATCGAGAAGTTCAACAGTGCGATGCGCGGGCTGGAGGATACGGAGGACCAGGACGAGCAGGTGCTGAACCACAAGCAGAAGCGCGAGAAGGCGCTGCGCCAGGCGGGCTGTGTGGTGGAGATCGCCAACTGCTACCCGCAGGCGCTGTACTTCCAGCGCAACGAGATCACGGACGAGAGCTGGTACTACTTCCGGGTGGACTTCCCGCACGACGAGCCTTCGGTGCGCAACACCTTCACGGGGGGCCAGGTGGCGGCGGCCAGCGAGTTCAAGAAGCGTTTGCTGGGCATGGCGGCGGGGGCGGTGTTCACCGGTACCGGGGCGCACCTGGACAAGATCATGAAGGAGCAGCTGTACGGGCTGAAGACGGTGCGCACCATCGATTTCATCGGCTATGCGAAGGACCACGGCTGCTATGTGTTCGGGGACCTGGCGGTGCGCGGTGGGGTGGTGGAACAGGCGAATGCGGAGGACTACTTCGAGTTCAAGGGGCTGCGCCTGAAGTCGCTGCAGAAGTCCATCAAGCTGGAGATCGCGCGCACCGATGAGGGCTACCGCCGGGAGTGGCTGGACTGGCTGTGGCTGTGCTTCAACACCCAGGGGCTGATCGCGCTGGCGTTCTGGTTCGGTTCGCTGTTTGCGGAGCAGATCCGCGCGGAGTTCCAGTCCTTCCCGTTCCTGGAGGTGACGGGCGAGGCCGGGGCGGGCAAGTCGACGTTGCTGATGTTCCTCTGGAAGCTGCTGGGCCGGCCAGATGAGGAAGGCAAGGATCCGTCGAAGATGTCCAAGGCGGGCCTGCGCCGCTGGCTCAGCCAGGTGTCGGGGATGCCGCTGGTGATGCTGGAGGCCGACCGCAGCGACAGTGCGGGCAATGCGGCCAAGGCCTTCGACTGGGACGAGTTCAAGCCGATGTTCAACGGCGGCAGCCTGGGGGTGACGGGGGTGAAGACCGCCGGCAACGAGACCCATGAGCCGCCCTTCCGTGGGGCGCTGGTGATCAGCCAGAACGCGACGGTGCAGGCCTCTGAGGCGATTCTGACGCGGATCGTGCGCTTGCACTTCGTGCGGCCGGAGGTGACCAGCGCGAGCCGGGCGGCGGCGGACAACCTCAACCACCTGCAGGCGATGGAGGTGAGCCACTTTCTGCTGATGGCGGTGCGGGCGGAGCAGAAGGTGCTGCAGGTGTTCCGCGAGCGGGTGAAGGCGCACGAGCAGGCGCTGCGCGGCCTGAAGGAGATCCGCATCGAGCGGATCATCAAGAACCACGCGCAGTTGATGGCGCTGACCGATGCGATGCGCGAGGTGGTGCCGCTGAGTGACCGCCAGCACGAGGCGGTGCTGCGCGAGCTGACGGCGATGGCGGTGGGCCGCCAGTACGCGGTGAACGCGGATCCGCAGGAGGTGGCGGAGTTCTGGGAGGTGTACGAGTACCTGGAGTCGCTCTACGACGAGCCGCTGGTGAACCACAGCAAGAAGCCCGGGGTGATCGCCATCAACCTCAACGAGTTCTGCGAGCGGGCCGCGGAGCACAAACAGAAGCTGGCCGATGCGGCGACGCTGCGCGCGCTGCTGGTCAACAGCCGGTCCCGCCCGCTGATCGACAAGAACAAGGCCGTGGACAGTGCGGTGCGCGCGGCCTTCAACAGCCGCAACAACGCCTGCAACCAGCGCTGCACGACGGTGAAGTGCTGGACGTTCAAGGACCAGGCCTGATCCCCCGCCAGGGCGCGGCAACGCTCTGGCATCAACCCCAAGGAGAAGCACCATGCAAACCCACGATAACCAACAGGAACGCCAGCACAGCCGTGCGGAGTGGATCTACACCCTGGGCAGCAGCGCGGTTGCGCTGTTCGCCATGGGCTTCATCGCCTACCAGGCGCCGGGCGTGCTGCTGGCGCTGATGCCCTGACCGGATCGCCCGGGCGCGGCAACGCCTGGGCGCGCTTGAGGAGACCCGCGATGCAGCAGCTCTATGCAGAGATCAAACCCACCAGCAAGTACGCCTACCAGGCCGAGTGGTGCCGCAGCCAGGGCTACGGCTATCCGTTCAAGGTGCGGATCGCTCCGGACAAGGACGGCTACACGGTGAAGGGCGGCTACGGCGGCCGGTACCGGATGGAGGATGTCGATCTGTTCGTGTTCGACGGGGAGACGAAAGTCCGCCTCGGCTGACCGCCAGAAACAAGAAGGCCCCGGCGAGCGGCAACTCACCAGGGCCTGACCAACCCCAAGGAGAAGCACCATGCAAGCACAAGCCCCCGAAGTCAGTGGCACACAGGCTACCACTGCTGACGACCGCCAGACCATGGCCACTGCGGTGTGTACCGAGCCCATCACCATCAACGTGCGCCAGAGCACCGGGACCTACATCGCCAGGGCGCGCGGCTACAAGCCCACCGCGAGCTGCACCTCCGGCGCGGCCCAGGCGGCCGAGGCGCTGGCCAGGAAGCTGGGCCTGGCACCCGATCTGCTCCAGGAGCACCCACGCGAGGGCCTCGACTACGGTTGCTCGCGCTTCACCCACTGCGGCCGCAAGGCGTGATGCCCCAGGCCCGGCGCCCTTCGGCGCTGGGCCATCCAACAAGAATCGACGATGCGCAATTCTCGGCCCCTTGCGGGGCCGAGCCTTCACGGTGCCCCTAGACTGGCGCCGCTTTCTTCTGTGTGGGGACGCAGATGGCTGATGGTGTCGAGGTGCGCGGCAGGACCGTGCGCGTGTATTTCCGCTATGACGGCGAGCTGTGCAGGGAGCCCTTTCCCGGGGAGGCCACTCCGGAGAACATCGCCCAGGCCGAGCGCCTGGTGGGGATGATCAATTACGAGATCAAGGCGGGCACCTTCAGCTATGCCCGGCACTTCCCAGACTCTCCGAAGGTCAAGACCAACACCCTCGGCCACTACATCGACCTGTGGCTGGACATCAAGCGCAACAAGATGGCCCCCAGCGGCTTTCGCGGCTATTGCAGCCGGGTGGAGACCCACATCCGCCCGCGCTGGGGCGACTGCCAGGCGGACACCATCGACCACCTGGACGTGCAGGACTGGGTGCAGAACACGCTGATGCCCAAGCTGCACAACAAGACGGTGCGCGAGGTGGTGAGCAACCTGCGGCAGATCTTCCGTCTGTACCGCACGCGCAACCGATCTGCGCATGACCCAACCGATGGCATCGAGATCACCCTGCCGGACGCCGAGGACCCGGATCCGTTCACCCGGGAGGAGATCGAGAGCATCCTCGGCACGCCCACTCATCGCCAGGCGGAGCTGAATCTCATCGAGTTCATGCTGTGGAGCGGCCCACGTGTGAGCGAGGCGCTTGCGCTGGCCTGGGAGGACGTCGACCTCGAGGCCGGTACGGTGACCTTCCGGCGCGCCAGGGTGCGCAGCCAGTACAAGGTGACCAAGACGCGCCGCTCAACCCGAAAGGTGCAGCTGCTCGCCCCTGCCCTGCGCGCGCTGCAGCGCCAGGCGCCGCTGACCCGGAACCTGAAGCCGGTGCCGATCGAGGTGATCGACCGCGACAACCGCACCAGGAAGGCGCAGAAGGTGCGCTTCGTCTTCCACAACACGGCCAGCGGCGAAGCCTTCTCGACGTCGGACACGCTGCGCAACGGATGGTGGAATGGGCACCTGAAGAAGGCCGGCGTCCGCCAACGCGGCCCGAACCAGTGCCGCCACACCTTCGCCAGCCAGATGCTGTCCAGCGGAATCGCCACACCGGAGTGGATCGCCGACCAGATGGGCCACACGTCCACGGCGATGATCTTCAAGCACTACGCCAAGTGGATCAGCACGGACGGGCCAGACGTCGTCGGCCTGCTGAACCAGGCGCTAAAACTGATCTGAAAGCAACAAAAAAGGGGGCCTCGAAAGGCCCCCTTTTTCATGCGCTGTTCCCAAAATGTTCCCAAATCGTTCCCTTTTGCGGGTTTCGATTTAAAAACCTCAATGAAAACAACTACTTAGATGGCGGAAGCGGTGAGATTCGAACTCACGGATAGTTTCCCATCGGCGGTTTTCAAGACCGCTGCCTTCAACCACTCGGCCACACTTCCGCAATTGCGGGCGGCAATAGTACCCGAACGCAACACGCTGTCAAACTCTGTCACGTGGGACGTTCGTGCGCTCTGTTATCATTTCGCCCGACTGCGGTCACGGACCTTACAAACTTGCAGGAGTCATGCAAATGAGCGATCACGATTACGCAATCAGCCAGGCGCAGGCCGGCGACCTCGAAGTCAGCCGGGTGCTGCGCAACACCTATGGCCTTCTGGCGCTGACCCTGGCCTTCAGCGGCCTGGTCGCCTACGTCGCGCAGCAGATGCGCGTCGGCTACCCGAGCATCTTCGTGGTGCTGCTGGGCTTCTACGGTCTGTTCTTCCTGACCGTGAAACTGCGCAATTCCGCCTGGGGCCTGCTGTCCACCTTCGCCCTGACCGGCTTCATGGGCTACACCCTCGGCCCCATCCTCAACCGCTACCTGGGCATGCCCAACGGCGGTGAAGTAGTAGCCTCGGCGTTCGCCATGACGGCGCTAGTGTTCTTCGGCCTGTCGGCCTATGTGCTGACCACCCGCAAGGACATGAGTTTCCTGGGCGGTTTCATCACCGCCGGGTTCTTCGTCCTGATCGGCGCCATGCTGGCCAGCTTCTTCTTCGACATCAGCGGCCTGCAACTGGCGATCAGCGCTGGCTTCGTGGTGTTCTCCTCGGTCTGCATCCTGTTCCAGACCAGTGCGATCATCCACGGCGGCGAGCGCAACTACATCATGGCGACCATCAGCCTGTACGTGTCGATCTACAACCTGTTCGTCAGCCTGCTGCAGATCTTCGGTGTGATGAGCGGCGACGACTGAACCCGCAGCCTCAAGGAAAGCCCGCTTCGGCGGGCTTTTTCTTGCCTGCAAAACGACGGCCCAAGCCTTATCATGGCGCCCTGCATTCAAGACGATCTGCTCCATGAAATTCGCCATCGCCCTCTTCTCCCCGCCCCACTCGCCAGCTTCTCGCCGGGCGCTGCGCTTCACCGAAGCCGTG
Source organism: Pseudomonas sp. zfem003 (assembly GCF_032621675.1). Classification (NCBI taxonomy): domain Bacteria; kingdom Pseudomonadati; phylum Pseudomonadota; class Gammaproteobacteria; order Pseudomonadales; family Pseudomonadaceae; genus Pseudomonas; species Pseudomonas sp. zfem003. The sequence goes on from NZ_JAVYJG010000001.1 coordinate 601,463, forward strand.
CTCGCGGCCGGCCATGAAGTGGTGCGGCTTTTCTTCTACCAGGACGGCGTGCACAGCGCCTCGGCCAACATCGTCGCACCGCAGGATGAAACCGATACGGCGCGGGAGTGGCAGACGCTGGTCGCGGCTCATCAACTGGACGGCGTGGTGTGCATCGCCGCCGCGTTGCGCCGGGGCGTGCTGAATGCCGAGGAGGCGGCGCGGTACGGCCGAGAGGCGGCCAACCTGGCGGGTGGATGGACACTTTCCGGCCTCGGGCAGTTGCACGAGACCGCTCAACTGGCAGACCGGCTGGTCTGCTTCGGAGGGGACTGATGGCCAAGTCCATGCTCATCATCAGCCGTCGCGCACCAGGCTCTGGCCCCAGCGCCCGCGAGGCGCTGGACATCGCGCTGGCCGGTGGTGCCTTCGATCTGCCGCTGGCCATGCTGTTCATGGATGACGGCGTCTTCCAGCTGACGCCTGACCAAGCTCCCCACCATATTCAGCAGAAAGACCTCAGTGCCAATCTGCAGGCCTTGCCACTGTTCGGGATTGAGGAACTGTTCGCCTGCGCCTACAGCCTGCAGGAACGCGGGCTGGATGCCTCGCACCTGGCCCTGCCTGCCCAGCCACTGGATGACGAGGCGCTGCGCGCCCTCATCGCGCGCCATGACCTGGTGGTGACCCTCTGATGAGTACGCTGCATATCCTTTCCCACTCACCGTTCGGCGACAGCCGCTTTGCCAGTTGCCTGCGCGTGCTCGGCCAAGGCGATGCCCTGCTGCTGACGGGTGAGGCAGTCCAGGCCCTGCGCCAAGGCTCCGCTCCCAGGCTGAAGCTGGACCAGCTCTCTGCCCAGGTGGCGCTGTTCGCCCTGGAGGAAGACATCCTGGCCCGTGCCCTGACCGACCTCCCCTGCCATTGCACCGCCTTGGACTACCCGCGCTTCGTGGCGCTGTGCCTGGACTACGACAAGGTGAACAGCTGGCTATGAACACCCTGGAGCATGACGGCCGCAACCTTGCACTGGACAAGGACGGCTACCTGGAAAACCTCTCCGACTGGAGCCCTGCCGTCGCCGAAGCGCTGGCCCGCAGGGAGGAACTGGTACTGACACCAGCCCATTGGGAAATCCTCGAACTGTTGCGCGCCTTCTACGACGAGTTCCAGCTGTCACCGGCCAATCGCCCGCTGATCAAGTACGTCGCCCAGAAGCTGGGCCCGGAAAAGGGCAACAGCCTGCACCTCAATCACCTCTTCAAGGGCGCTCCTGCCAAGCTTGCCGCCAAGCTCGCCGGCCTGCCCCGACCGACGAATTGCCTATGACGCCCGCAGCCCCGATTGAACACCCGTTCGCCCAGTTCGTCCGCATCCTCGGCAAAGGCAAACGCGGCGCCCGTGGCCTGACCCGTGAAGAAGCTCGCGATGCCATGGGCATGCTGCTGGACGGCGAAGTGGAAGAGGCCCAGCTCGGCGCCTTCCTGATGCTGCTGCGGCACAAGGAGGAAAGCGCCGAAGAGCTGGCGGGTTTCACCGAAGCCTTCCGTGCACGCAATGACGCCCCTCGCCTGCCAATCGACCTGGATTGGCCCAGCTATGCGGGCAAGAAGCGCCATCACCCCTGGTTCCTGCTGGCGGCCAAGGCCCTGGCCCAGGGTGGGTACCGCATCCTGCTGCACGGTGGCGGCCTGCACACGGCAGGGCGGGTCTATACGGAACAGTACCTGGAGTGCCTGGGCATTCCCGACTGCGCAGACTGGTCTGCTGTCGAAGCCGCACTGGCCCGTCACAACATCGCCTTCATTTCCCTGGGGGCCTGGGCGCCGCGTCTGCAACGGATGATCGACCTGCGCAACGTGCTCGGGCTGCGCTCGCCCATCCACTCACTCGCACGCGTGCTGAACCCGCTCCAGGCCCGCTGCGGCCTGCAGAGCATCTTCCACCCGGGCTACCAGGCCGTGCATCGCGAGGCGAGCCGCTTGCTGGGCGACACCTCGGTGGTGATCAAGGGCGAAGGCGGCGAGATCGAGGTCAACCCCGACAGCGCCTGCACCCTGTTCGGTACCCGCGATGGCGAGGTATGGGACGAGGACTGGCCGGCGCTGTCCGCACTGCGTCATGTGAAGCCTGAGCGCCTGGCCGTCGACCAACTGCTGGGCCTATGGCACGGAAGCCGGGACGACAGCTACGGCCAGTTGGCTGTCACGGCCACCATGGCGCTCGCCCTGCGCGGCCTGGGCCACGACCGGGACGTGGCATTTGCCGAGGCCGAGCGGCTGTGGGCACAGCGCAATCCATCGATACCGTCGATAACCTGAACCCGGATTCTTCATCCCTCTGCCCGCCTCATCGCCTCTAGACTGGCGCCTCGCATATCAACGAGGTCAGGACAATGGGATTGCTGGTCGACGGCACATGGCACGACACCTGGTACGACACGTCCGGGGATGGGCGCTTCAAGCGCGAGGACGCCCGGCGCCGCAACTGGATCACCCGTGACGGCGAGCCAGGTCCGAGTGGTGTCGGCGGCTTCAAGGCAGAGGCCGGGCGCTATCACCTCTACGTATCCCTGGCGTGCCCCTGGGCTCACCGCACCCTGATCGTGCGTCGCCTGAAAGGGCTGGAATCGCTGATCGGTGTTTCAGTGGTGAGCTGGCTGATGCGGGAAAACGGGTGGACCTTCGACCAGGCACAGGGCTCAACCGGCGACGTGCTCCACGGCCTGGACTTCCTGCACCAGCTCTATACCCGGGAAGACCCGACCTACAGCGGCCGGGTGACCGTGCCGGTACTCTGGGACACACAGCAGCAGCGGATCGTCAGCAACGAGTCATCTGAGATCATCCGGATGTTCAACAGCGCCTTCGATGAGCTGACCGGCAACACGCTCGATCTCTACCCTGCCCCGCTGCGGGCCGATATCGACGCCTTGAACGAGCGCATCTACCCGGCGGTGAACAACGGTGTCTATCGGGCCGGCTTCGCCACCACCCAGGCGGCCTATGAAGAGGCGGTGACCACGCTGTTCGGGGAGCTGGATGCCCTGGAGGCGCGACTGGCTGAGTCCCGCTACCTGGCGGGCCAGCACCTCTCCGAGGCCGATTGGCGGCTGTTCACCACCCTGATCCGATTCGACGCGGTCTACCACGGGCACTTCAAGTGCAACCTCAAGCGCCTGGCGGACTATCCCAATCTTTCAGGCTGGTTACGGGAGCTGTACCAATGGCCCGGGATTGCGGAGACGGTGGACCTCACCCATATCAAGGGCCACTACTACGCCAGCCACCGGACCATCAACCCGACCGGGATCATCCCCCTCGGGCCCGAACTCGACCTGCTGAGCGCCCACGCTCGCGATCACCTGCCGGGGCGCGGCATTGCTCAGTCCGCCTGAGCGCCTTCGAACCAGGCGAGCTGGTCACGCAGCTTGACCACCTCGCCGACGATCACCAGCGTCGGCGCGTGGACTTCGTGCTCGGCCACCAATTGCGGCAGGTTGCCCAGGGTACCGGTGAACACCCGCTGGTTGCGGGTGGTGCCTTGCTGCACAAGCGCCGCCGGCGTGTCCGCTGAGCGGCCATGGCGCACCAACTGCTCGCAGATGATCGGCAGGCCCACCAAGCCCATGTAGAACACCAGCGTCTGGCCGGGCGAAGTCAGGTCAGCCCAGGGCAGGTCGCTGCTGCCATCCTTCAGGTGCCCGGTGACGAAGCGCACCGACTGCGCATGGTCGCGGTGAGTCAGCGGGATGCCGGCGTAAGCGGCGCAACCGGAGGCAGCGGTGATGCCCGGCACCACCTGGAAGGGGATGCCATGGGCGGCCAGTTCGCCGATCTCCTCGCCACCCCGGCCGAAGATGAACGGGTCACCACCTTTCAGCCGCAGCACCCGCTTGCCCTGCTTGGCCAGGTCGATGAGCAGGCGATTGATCTGCTCCTGGGGGACGGCATGGTCCGCGCGGCGCTTGCCCACGTAGATCCGCTCGGCGTCACGCCGGCACATCTCGATGATGGGCTCGGCCACCAGGCGGTCGTAGAGCACCACATCCGCCTGTTGCATCAGCCGCAGGGCGCGGAAGGTGAGCAGGTCCGGATCGCCCGGGCCAGCCCCCACCAGGTACACCTCGCCCAGAGGCTTGGGCGCACCGCCCGCGACCCGCTCGGCGAGCATTCGCTCGGCTTCGGCGGGCTGCCCAGACAGCACGCGTTCGGCGATAGGCCCCTGGAAGACGTCCTCCCAGAACACCCGGCGCTGCTGCACGTCGGGGAACAGCTGCTTGACCTGCTGGCGGAAGCGCTTGGCCAGGCCAGCCAACTGGCCATAGGCGGATGGGATCCAGGTCTCGATCTTGGCGCGGATCAGCCGGGCCAGGACAGGCGCATCCCCCGCACTGGACACCGCGACGATCAACGGCGAGCGGTCGACGATGGCAGGGAAGATCACGCTGCACAGGGCCGGCGCATCCACCACGTTGACCGGCACACCGCGCGCCTGGGCATCGCGGGAAATCTGTGCGTTGAGCGGCTCGTCATCGGTGGCGGCAATGACCAGCACCGCCCCCTCCAGGTCACCCGAGGCATACCCACGGTGATGCACCAGCCCCTGGGACTGCTCGACCAATGCCACCAGTTGGCTGTCGATCTCCGGCGCCACAACCCGCAGGCAGGCGCCGGCGTCTGCCAGCAGGCGCGCCTTGCGCAGGGCGATCTCCCCACCCCCGACGACAAGCACATGACGACCCTGGAGGTTGTGGAACAGCGGTAGGAAATCCATGGATAAGCCCTGGGTGAATCGGGAAGAAACAGCCCGCGTCGGCAGAGGCCGAGACGCGGGCTGGACAGGCTGACAGGCGCCGGTGCGGGCGCGGGCAATCAGCCGATGCTGTCGATGCCGCCCATGTAGGGCTTGAGCACCTCGGGCACGCGAATGCTGCCGTCCGCCTGCTGGTAGTTCTCCAGCACCGCCACCAGGGTCCGGCCTACGGCCAGGCCGGAGCCGTTGAGGGTGTGGACCAGCTCCGGCTTGCCGGTTTCCGGGTTGCGGTAGCGCGCCTGCATGCGACGGGCCTGGAAATCACCGCAGTTGGAGCAGGAGGAAATCTCGCGGTACTTGTCCTGGCTCGGCACCCAGACTTCGAGGTCGTAGGTCTTGGTGGCGGAGAAGCCCATGTCCCCGGTGCACAGGGCGAGCACGCGGTACGGCAGCTCCAGCAGTTGCAACACGCGCTCGGCATTGCCGGTCATGGATTCCAGGGCTTCGAAGGACTTGGACGGCTCGACGACCTGCACCATCTCGACCTTGTCGAACTGGTGCTGGCGGATCATGCCGCGGGTGTCACGGCCGGATGCACCCGCCTCGCTGCGGAAGCACGGGGTGTGGGCGACGAACTTCAGCGGCAGTTGCTTGGCGTCGAGAATCTCGCCCGCCACGATGTTGGTCAGGGACACTTCGGCAGTGGGGATGAGGTAGAAGTCGGCCTCGTTCTCGCGGCTGATCTTGAACAGGTCTTCCTCGAACTTCGGCAGCTGGCCGGTACCCTGCAGCGCGGGCGCCTGGACCAGATAGGGGGTGTAGGCCTCTTCGTAGCCATGATCACCGGTGTGCAGGTTGATCATGAACTGAGCCAGGGCACGGTGCAGACGGGCGATAGGGCCGCGCAGCAGGGCGAAGCGGGCGCCGGAGAGCTTGGCGGCGGTTTCGAAGTCCAGCCAGCCATGCTGCTCGCCCAGGGCGACGTGGTCCTTGACCTCGAAATCGAAGCTGCGCGGGGTGCCCCAGCGACGAACCTCGACGTTGCCCTCTTCATCCGCGCCCACCGGAACGGACTCATGCGGGATGTTGGGGATGGTCAGCAGCAGGCCATCCAGCTCGGCCTGGATGCGGTCGAGTTCACGCTTGCCCTCTTCCAGCTCGCTGCCCATGCGGTCCACATCGGCCAGCAGCGGTGCAATGTCCTCACCGCGCTGCTTGGCCTGGCCGATGGACTTGGAGCGGGCATTGCGCTCGGCCTGCAACTGCTCGGTGCGGGTCTGCACGGCCTTGCGCTGGTTTTCCAGGGATTCGAGGCGCGCCACGTCCAGTTGGAAGCCACGGGCGGCGAGGCGCTGGGCCACGTCCTGGGTCTGGGTGCGTACCAGTTTGGAGTCGAGCATGTGAGGTTCCCGTCTATCAGAATTTGGTCAAAGTCAGGCCTGCCCAGGTCGCAAGCAGACCACCCAGCACGCTGATTGCCGCATAGCCGAGGGCCAGGGGAACCTGGCCGCTCTCCAGCAGGCGCAACGTGTCGAGGGAAAACGAAGAAAACGTCGTCAGGCCGCCGAGAAATCCGACGATCAAGCCTGCACGAAGCTCGATCGGCACCTCCGGCCGCTGCAGGAACAGGCCATAAAGGAAGCCGATGAGCAGGCAGCCGACGATATTGACGGCAAGAGTACCGAGGTAGAAGTGCCGAGGCCAGTGCGCCGAGACCCAGTTGGCCGTGGCGAAGCGCAGCAGGGTGCCAGCTACGCCGCCCAGGGAGACGGAGAGCAGCAAGGGTAGCGGCGTCATGGACGTCTCCTCCTCGGGCTACGGGCATCGAGCGTGGCGAGGTGCTCGAGCTTGTCGCGGATCTTGAGTTCCAGGCCTCGGGGCACCGGCTCGTAGTAACGACGCGGCTCGAGGTCTTCGGGGAAGTAGTCCTCCCCGGCGGCATAGGCATCGGGCTCGTCGTGGGCGTAGCGGTAGTCGTCCCCGTAGCCGAGCTGCTTCATCAGCTTGGTCGGCGCGTTGCGCAGGTGCAGCGGCACCTCGCGGGAGCCGTTCTCGGCCACGTCGCGCATGGCGGCCTTGAAAGCCGTGTAGACCGCGTTGCTCTTGGGCGCGCAGGCCAGGTAGACGATGGCCTGGGCCACGGCCAGCTCGCCCTCGGGGCTGCCGAGGCGCTCCTGCACATCCCAGGCGGCGAGGCACAGGCTGAGCGCCCGTGGATCGGCGTTACCAATGTCTTCGCTGGCCATGCGTACCACGCGACGGGCGATGTAGAGCGGATCGCAACCGCCATCGATCATCCGCGCGTACCAATAGAGCGCGCCGTCGGGACTGGAGCCGCGCACGGACTTGTGCAAGGCGGAAATCTGGTCGTAGAAGGCCTCGCCCCCCTTGTCGAACCGCCGGCGGCTGTCACCCAGCAGGTTCTGCAGCAGTTCGGGAGCGATCTCGCTGCCATCTTCGGCGAGGTCAGCGGCGTTCTCCAGCAGGTTGAGCAACCGGCGACCGTCGCCATCCGCCGCTGCGACGAGAATGGAGAAGGCTTCATCCGAGAGGCTCAGCTTGCGCTTGCCCAGCCCCTTCTCCTCATTGAGCGCCCGCCCGACGAGGCGGCGCATCGCCGGCTCGTCGAGGCTCTTGAGCACGTAGACCCGAGCACGGGACAGCAGCGCATTGTTCAGCTCGAAGGAGGGGTTCTCGGTGGTGGCGCCGATGAAGATCAGCGTGCCGTCTTCCACGTAGGGGAGGAACGCATCCTGCTGGGACTTGTTGAAGCGGTGCACTTCATCGACGAAGAGGATGGTGCGCCGACCATACTGGGCGGCCTGCTGGCGGGCCATCTCGACGGACTGGCGAATCTCCTTCACGCCCGAGAGCACGGCGGAGATGGTCTCGAAATGCGCATCGCTGACCTGGGCCAGGAGCTTGGCCAGGGTGGTCTTGCCCACCCCGGGGGGCCCCCAGAAGATCATCGAGTGAAGCGCGCCCTGCTCCAGGGCCTCCCGCAGGGGCTTGCCCGGCGCCAGGAGGTGCTCCTGCCCGACGTACTCGTCCAGCGTGGTGGCGCGCAGGCGCGCGGCCAGTGGCTGGGCGAGGGGTTCGTTGCGGAACAGGTCCATGGGACGCGGTGGGCTCCGTTATTCCTGGATGACGTCGGCGCCTTCGGGGATCTTGAAGTCGAACTGCGCGGCATCGAGTTTCTGGTTCATCTTCACCCCGAGGAACAGGATGTTGGTGCGCTGGCCGACGCTGTCGATCAGTTGCATGTCGTTGATCACGCCGCTGCGGAAGGACAGGCGCAGGGTGTCGAACAGGGTGTCCTTGGCCTTCGGCTTGAGGATGAAGTCGACCACGTCACCGCCTTCCTTGTGGGTGATCTCGAAGTTCTCGCTGATCTTCGAAACATCGCCGGACAGCAGCAAGGCTGGGGTGTGGGTCAGGCGCTGGTCCAGGGTCTGGATGGTGACCTGCTGCAGGTCCGGGTCATACAGCCAGACCTTCTCACCATTGGAGACGAGCAGCTGCTCCATGGGCTCGTCGGTGTGCCAGCGGAACAGTCCGGGTCGCTTGAGCGCCAGCTCGCCGGAGGTTTCCTGCAGCTGGGTGCCGGAGCCGTCCAGGGTCAATTGGGAAAAGCGGCCAGTGATGGTCTGGGCCTTGTTGAGCATCTCGGTCAGGCGGGAAATGGCTACCTGGTCGTCTGCCTGCACCTGGGAGGCGACAAAGCCGAGGGCAGCGACGAGCAGCATGCGGATCAGGCGCATGGGAATCCTCTTGAGTGAACCGTTCAGGGTTAATCGCGGATCGGCGCGGGAGCGACCACGTCGCGCGAGCCGTTGGAGTTCATCGGAGTGACCACGCCGGCCATCTCCATGGCTTCGATCATCCGGGCAGCGCGGTTGTAGCCGATCTTCAGCTTGCGCTGGACTGCCGAGATGGAGGCACGACGACTTTCGGTGACGAAACGTACGGCTTCGTCATACAGCGGGTCATCCTCGCTGCCCTCGCTACCACCCTCACCACCTTCGAAGCTCCCGGAGGCACCACCGCCCTCCTCCACACCGGCGAGGATGTCTTCGATGTAGTCGGGTGCGCCGCGCAGCTTCCAGGCTTCCACCACACGGTGCACTTCGTCGTCGGAGACGAAGGCGCCATGGACACGGATCGGCAGGCCGGTGCCCGGCGGCAGGTAGAGCATGTCGCCGTGGCCCAGCAGCTGCTCGGCGCCGCCCTGGTCGAGGATGGTGCGGGAGTCGATCTTGCTGGAGACCTGGAACGCCATGCGGGTGGGGATGTTCGCCTTGATCAGGCCGGTGATCACATCCACCGACGGACGCTGAGTGGCGAGGATCAGGTGGATGCCCGCTGCCCGCGCCTTCTGGGCGATACGGGCGATGAGCTCTTCGACCTTCTTGCCGACGATCATCATCATGTCGGCGAATTCGTCGACGACCACGACGATGGTGGGCAACTGCTTCAGCAGGGGTGCTTCATCTTCCATGCTCTCGCGACGATAAAGCGGGTCGGGCAGCGGCGTGCCGGCCTCTTCGGCGTCCTTCACCTTGCGGTTGAAGCCCGCCAGGTTACGCACCCCCATCGCGGCCATCAGCTTGTAGCGGCGCTCCATCTCGGCAACGCTCCAGCGCAGGGCGTTGGCCGCTTCCTTCATGTCCGTCACCACAGGACAGAGCAGGTGCGGGATGCCTTCATAGATGGAGAGTTCGAGCATCTTGGGGTCGATCATGATCATCCGCGCCTGTTCCGGCGTGGACTTGAAGAGGATCGACAGGATCATGGCGTTCACGCCCACCGACTTACCGGAGCCGGTGGTACCGGCCACCAGCAGGTGAGGCATCTTGGCGAGGTCGGCGATGACAGGCCGACCGCCGATGTCGTGCCCCAGGGCCAGCGTGACCGGCGATTTGGCGTCGTCGTACTCGGTGGACGACAGCACTTCGGAGAAGCGCACGATCTGCCGGTCTTCGTTGGGGATCTCGATACCGACGGTGGTCTTGCCGGGAATGACCTCGACCACGCGTACGCTGATCACCGCCAGGGAACGGGCCAGGTCCTTCGCCAGGTTGGAGATGCGACTGACCTTGACGCCAGCCGCCGGCTGGATTTCGAAGCGGGTGATCACCGGGCCCGGGTGGACGGACTCCACCATGACCTCGACGCCGAACTCCTTCAGCTTGATCTCCAGCAGGCGCGACATGGCCTCGAGCGACTCCGGCGAGAAGCTCTTCTGCTTCTTCTCGGCAGCGTCCAACAGGGAGATGGGCGGCAAGGTTCCTTCCACTGCGCTGTCGATGAACAGCGGGACCTGTTTCTCCTTCTGGACGCGTTTGCTGGGCTCGGCGGGCTTGGGTGGTGGCGGCGGTGCGATGGTGGGCGCCGGACGGCTTTCCCGCTCGGTCATGTGCTTGGCAAGGGATTCCTCGCGCTCGATCAGGCGTTCCTTGACCTTGGCCTGCTCGCGGGTGTCCTTGACGACCGGGGCTGCCACCTCGGTGACGCGGTAATCGACCTCGCGGAGCTTGGCAACCAGCTGCTTGCGCTCCATGCGGGCGTTCCACCAACGGGTGATCAGGCTCTGGATCAGCTCCACCAGATCGAGGGTGATCTTGCCGGTCAGGTCCATCACCTTGAACCACGACAGGTCGGTGAACACAGTGAGGCCAAACAGAAACAGGGCAAAGAACAGCAGCGTACTGCCCTGCACGTTCAACGCATTGACCGAGAGATGGGCGAGGCTCTCGCCCAACGCGCCACCGGCAGAAGCCGGCATGCCGACGCTGTCCTGAAAGTGGATATCGGCCAGCGCGGCACCGGCCAGTACCAGAAAGACCAGACCAATCAATCGCCAGGAGAACAACCAGCCGCTCCAGTCGATGGGCTGGTGACGGTGGCGGAAGACCTGCAGCGTCTTGACTCCCAGCAGCAACGGGAAGACATAGGCGAAATAGCCCAGCGCCATGAACAGGATGTCGGCGGACCAGGCGCCCAGACGGCCAGCGGCATTCTGGACCTGCTCGACGTTACTGGTGTGGGTCCAGCCCGGGTCGGTGGAATCGTAGGTAAGCAGCGCCATCCAGAGATAGAGGCACAAGGCGCCCAGCGCAATCAGCGCTCCCTCTTTCAAGCGAGAGTGCAATTGCTGTCGCCAGACTGGAATCTGGGCAGAGGGGGTGGAATTCTTCAAACGCCTGGTTTCCTGCGCCATTGGCGCGTCCAAGATTCGATCAGGGGCGAAAAAGACGCCCATTGTACGGGTTTAACGCTCGGACGCCACAGCGCACACGGCGCTGCGGGTGCGTTTTGCTGACGCTTCCTGCTTCGGTGTAGCATAGCCCGCAGCGTCTTGCGCAGTGCTCAATTGGAGCACGCATTCTCTTTTGTGACAAAGACTTATGAGGCCTTTTTATGAGCGACGTCAAGCATTCACGCCTGATTATCCTGGGCTCCGGCCCAGCCGGTTATACCGCTGCCGTGTATGCTGCACGCGCCAACCTCAAGCCCACCGTCATCACCGGTATCCAGCCTGGCGGGCAACTGACCACCACCACTGAGGTGGACAACTGGCCCGGCGATGTCGAGGGACTGACCGGCCCGGCGCTGATGGAGCGCATGCAGAAACATGCCGAGCGCTTCGACACCGAGATCCTCTACGACCACATCCACACCGCCGAGTTGCAGCAACGCCCCTTCATCCTCAAGGGCGACAGCGGCACCTACAGCTGTGACGCGCTGATCATCGCCACGGGCGCCTCCGCTCAGTACCTTGGCCTTCCATCCGAGGAGGCATTTGCCGGCAAGGGCGTTTCGGCCTGCGCCACCTGCGACGGCTTCTTCTATCGCAACCAGGTTGTCTGCGTGGTGGGCGGCGGCAACACCGCCGTCGAAGAGGCGCTCTATCTGTCCAACATCGCCAAGGAAGTGCACCTGATCCACCGCCGCGACAAGCTGCGCTCGGAGAAGATCCTGCAGGACAAGCTCTTCGAGAAGGCAGCCAACGGCAACGTCCGTCTGCACTGGAACCAGACCCTGGACGAGGTGCTGGGCGACAAAACCGGTGTCACCGGCGTACGCCTGAAGAGCACCGAGGACGGCTCCACCCAGGAGCTGCAGCTGGCAGGCGTGTTCATCGCCATCGGGCACAAACCGAATACCGACCTTTTCCAGGGCCAACTGGAAATGCGCGACGGCTACCTGGTGATCCGTGGTGGCTCAGAGGGCAATGCCACGGCGACCAGTATCGAGGGTGTCTTTGCCGCCGGCGACGTAGCCGACCACGTCTATCGCCAGGCAATCACCTCGGCAGGCGCAGGCTGCATGGCGGCCCTGGACGCCGAGAAGTTCCTCGACGACAGCCACTGACGACGAGGCCGGGCGGCCATGCCGCCCTCCCCTTCCATGCTGACCTGGCTCAATCGCGAAACCTACGACTTCCCTCCACTGGAGCGCGCACTGCGTGAGCCCAACGGCTTGCTCGCGGCAGGTGGCGATCTGAGCGCGGAGCGCCTCCTCGCCGCCTATCGCCACGGTTGCTTCCCTTGGTTCCAGGAGGGGCAGCCGCCACTCTGGTGGTCACCCGACCCACGCACCGTCCTATCCCCCCACGAAGTCCACGTATCACGCAGCCTGGCAAAAATCCTTCGCCAGGGCAGGTTCGACGTGAGCTTCGACACGGACTTCGCAGCCGTGATCCAGGGTTGCGCAGGCCCTCGCAGCTATGCAGACGGAACCTGGATCACCGACGCCATGCAACAGGCCTATATCGAGCTGCACCAGAGGGGCTTCGCCCACTCGGTGGAAGTCAGGCTGAACGGTGAACTGGTGGGCGGCCTCTATGGCCTGGCCATCGGCAAGCTGTTCTTTGGCGAATCCATGTTCAGCCGGGCAGACAATGCTTCGAAGGTCGGCTTCGCCACGCTGGCCACCCACCTCGTCAAGTGGGGATTCGTATTGATCGACTGCCAGATGCCCACCTCGCACCTCCAGAGCCTGGGCGCCTACGCCATCCCCCGCAGCGAGTACGGCCGCTACCTCCAGCTGTATCTGGACCAGCCGAACACCGCCGACTGGACCGTCGCCTAGGCGAGTCGCCAACCCTGACATACACTTGCGGAAGGCTTTTCCGAGGTTCCGCCATGACCGAGCTGGCCCGCTTGAAGTTCTATGCCACTCAGCCACACCCATGCAGCTATCTGCCCGGGGAACAGGCCACTACGCTGTTCCTCGACCCCAGCCAGCCCATGGACGTGGACGTCTATGCCGAGCTCTCGGAAATGGGTTTCCGCCGCAGCGGAGATCACCTGTACCGCCCCCACTGCCAACGCTGTACCGCCTGCGTTCCTGCCCGAATCCCCGCCGCTCCGTTCAGCCCCGACCGCCAGCAGCGCCGCATCCTCAAGCGGAACGCGGATATCGAAGTACGCGGAGTGAAACCCTCCTTCACCGAGGAGTACTACGCGCTCTACGTGCGCTACATCGAGGAACGCCATGCCGACGGCGACATGTACCCCCCGAGCCGCGACCAGTTCTCGACCTTCCTGGTCCGCGATCTTTCGTTCTGCCGCTTCTTCGAGTTCCGCCTGCAAGGACGCCTGGTCGCAGTAGCCGTTACCGACGTCCTGCCGAACGGTCTTTCCGCCGTCTACACGTTCTACGACCCTTCGGAAGAACGGCGCAGCCTGGGCCGCTTTGCGATTCTCTGGCAGATCGGCGAAACCCTGCGCCTGGGCCTTGAAGCCGTCTACCTCGGGTACTGGATCAAGAACTGCCGCAAGATGAATTACAAGACCCAGTACCGTCCAATCGAGCTCTTCGTGAACCAGCGCTGGGTCACTCTGACCTGAAGCCCTTGGCGAGCGGTGGCATTTTCGGGCACAATGCACGCCGTTTTTGCCAGGCGCCGATTGCACCCGGCCATTCTTTGATACCGAGGGCTCTACTGCATGTCGAAAGAAGACAGCTTCGAAATGGAAGGCACTGTCGTCGACACCCTACCCAACACCATGTTCCGCGTGGAGTTGGAAAACGGGCACGTCGTCACCGCGCACATTTCCGGCAAGATGCGCAAGAACTACATCCGCATCCTGACCGGTGACAAAGTTCGCGTCGAGCTGACTCCCTATGATCTGAGCAAAGGCCGCATCACCTACCGCGCCCGCTGATCGGATCCAGAAAAAAGCCCGGCAATCGCCGGGCTTTTTCGTTTGCCTGACTATCAGGCCATCTCGGCCGTCGTCTCGAACTCGAAAGCCAGCTCATCCCCCTTCACATCGACGTGCACCACGCCGCCGTGATCGGCCAGCTCACCGAAGAGGATCTCCTCCGCCAACGGGCGCTTGATCTTGTCCTGGATCAGGCGAGCCATGGGGCGAGCCCCCATCTGTACATCGTATCCGCGCTCACCGAGCCATTCCCGCGCCTCGTCACTGACAACCAGCTGGACACGCTTGTCCTCCAACTGGGCCTGCAATTCGGTGAGGAACTTGTCGACCACGTTCTTGATGGTCTCCATCGACAGACGACCAAACTGGATGATGGTGTCCAGGCGATTGCGGAACTCGGGCGTGAAGCTCTTCTTGATCACTTCCATCGCATCGGACGAGTGGTCCTGCTGGGTGAAGCCAATAGACGCTCGCGCAGCAGTCTCGGCGCCGGCGTTCGTGGTCATGATCACGATCACGTTGCGGAAGTCAGCCTTGCGCCCGTTGTTGTCGGTGAGGGTGCCGTGGTCCATGACCTGCAGCAGCAGGTTGAAGACCTCGGGATGCGCCTTCTCGATCTCATCCAGCAAGAGCACGCAATGCGGCATCTTGGTGATGGCCTCGGTCAGCAATCCACCCTGGTCGAACCCGACGTATCCAGGAGGCGCGCCAATGAGACGCGAGACGGTGTGCCGCTCCATGTACTCGGACATGTCGAAGCGCACGAGCTCGATCCCCAGCGCTTTCGCCAGCTGGCGTGCAACCTCGGTCTTGCCCACGCCGGTAGGGCCGGCGAACAGGAAGGAACCGACTGGCTTGTCCGGGGACTTCAGACCGGCACGGGAGAGCTTGATGGCCGTCGACAGCGAATCGATGGCAGCATCCTGACCGAAGACGGTGAGCTTGAGGTCACGTTCGAGATTGCGCAGCAGTTCCTTGTCAGAACTGGTGACGTGCTTGGGCGGAATGCGCGCGATCTTCGCGACAATATCTTCCACCTGAGCCACCTCGATCCGAGCCACGCGCTTCTCTTCCGGCTGCAGGCGCTGATAGGCGCCCGCCTCATCGATCACATCGATGGCCTTGTCAGGCATGTGGCGATCGTTGATGTAGCGAGCCGCCAGCTCTGCTGCAGCACGCAGCGCTTCATCGCTGTACTCGATGTGGTGGTGCTGCTCGAAGCGCGGCTTGAGCCCTTTCAGGATGCCGATGGTGTCCTCGACGGAAGGCTCGACCACATCCACTTTCTGGAAGCGCCGAGCCAGCGCCCGATCCTTCTCGAAAATGCCACGGAATTCCTGGAAGGTCGTCGAGCCGATGCAACGGATTTCACCCGAGGACAGGAGCGGCTTGAGAAGGTTGGATGCATCCATCACCCCTCCAGATGCCGCACCCGCACCGATGATGGTGTGAATCTCATCGATGAACAGGATCGCATGGGGGCGCTTGCGCAGCTCGTTCAGCAGGGCCTTGAAGCGCTTCTCGAAGTCGCCACGGTATTTCGTCCCGGCCAGCAACGCACCGAGATCCAGGGAGTAGACAACACTGTCGGCCAGCAACTCCGGCACCTGGTTGTCCACGATGCGCTTGGCCAGCCCCTCGGCGATGGCAGTCTTGCCGACGCCAGCCTCACCGACCAGCAACGGATTGTTCTTGCGACGACGCGCCAGGATCTGCGCTACACGCTCAACCTCATTCTCGCGCCCCACAAGCGGGTCGATGCGTCCTTGCCGAGCAAGCTCGTTCAGGTTGCTGGCATAGGCATCGAGCGGATGGCCTGCCGAAGAAGACTCGCCGCCCTCCTCATCCTGCATTTCCTGCTCGCTTTCGTGCTGCTCGCCATGACCCGGAACCTTGGAGATGCCATGGGCGATGTAGTTGACCACATCGATACGGGCGACACTCTGTTGCTTGAGCAGGAAGACGGCCTGGCTCTCCTGCTCGCTGAAGATGGCGACCAGCA
The DNA here is from genome assembly GCF_032621675.1 of Pseudomonas sp. zfem003. Classification (NCBI taxonomy): domain Bacteria; kingdom Pseudomonadati; phylum Pseudomonadota; class Gammaproteobacteria; order Pseudomonadales; family Pseudomonadaceae; genus Pseudomonas; species Pseudomonas sp. zfem003. The sequence goes on from NZ_JAVYJG010000001.1 coordinate 617,372, forward strand.
CGTTGGCACCGGTGACTTCACGCTTGCCGGAGCTCTGAACGTGGAAGACTGCACGCTGCAGGACGCGCTGGAAGCCGAGCGTCGGCTGGGTTTCACGATCCTCGTCGTGCTGAGGGATCAGCGGCGTGGTGGAGTCGATGAACTCCTGAAGGTCACGCCGGAGCTTATCCAGGTTGGCGCCACAGGCGCGGAGGACGGCGGAAGCAGCATCATTGTCCAACAGGGCCAGCAGCAGGTGCTCGACCGTCATGAACTCATGACGTTTTGCGCGTGCTTCCTTGAAGGCAAGATTGAGGGTGACTTCGAGCTCGCGGTTCAACATAGCTTCACCTCATACCCAAGTGGCCGGATTAACCGTCCTTCTCGATCTCACAGAGCAGCGGATGCTGGCTCTCTCTCGCGTATTGATTCACCTGCATAGCCTTGGTTTCAGCAATATCGCGCGTGTACACACCACATACGGCCCGCCCTTCGGTATGGACGGTCAGCATGACCCGCGTCGCCACTTCGCGGTCCAGGTTGAAGATGGTTTCCAGCACCTCGACCACGAAATCCATCGGCGTGTAGTCATCATTGAACATCACCACCTTGTACATGGATGGTGCCTTCAGGGCAGGCTTGGCTTCCTGAAGCACCAGGCCGGCATCATCACCGCCGATGTGCTCGGGGTGATCCTGATTGAATGTTAGTCGAATCTGGCTGCTTGCATGCATGCTGGAAAAAGCTTCTTGGCCGATGGAAAGGAACGCCCCATGGAGTTTGACCCGCTTCTCAGCCGGTCGCCGCATCGCCTTGACTAAAGGCAAAAGGGTGTTACAAACAAGGGATACCCACCTACGGGTATCAAGGGTTCCGCACCTTCGTCCGCCCGGTCGGGCCTGGCGCGGGGTCGTAGTGGATGATACTCCAGTGATGGAGTCCTTTGCAGAGGGATATCAGCATGGTTAGCGGTAAGGTCAAGTGGTTCAACAACGCCAAGGGGTATGGATTTATCCTCGCTGAAGGCCGAGATGAGGACCTGTTCGCCCATTACTCGGCGATCCAGATGGAGGGCTACAAGACCCTCAAGGCTGGCCAGCCGGTAAGCTTCGACATTATCCAGGGCCCCAAGGGCCTGCATGCCGTGAACATCAGCCCTGTCATGGCGACCAGCGACACCCATGGCACCACTGCAGTTGCCACTGCCAAAGGTAGCACCGTCGAAGCCTGACCCTGAAAGCTGGGGAAACGAAAAGGCCGGTCAAGTTGACCGGCCTTTTTTTGTTGCACTCCTATCGATCACATGTGCGTGATGATGGCGTCGCCGAACTCGGAGCAGGATTGCAGCTTGGCACCGTCCATCAGACGCTCGAAGTCGTAGGTGACGGTCTTCGCCGCAATGGCACCGTTCACGCCCTTGATGATCAGGTCCGCAGCCTCGCCCCAGCCCATGTGGCGGAGCATCATTTCGGCGGAAAGAATCACCGACCCCGGGTTCACCTTGTCCAGGCCTGCGTATTTAGGCGCAGTGCCGTGGGTCGCCTCGAACATCGCCACCGAGTCGGACAGGTTGGCGCCCGGAGCGATACCGATACCCCCTACCTCAGCCGCCAGGGCATCGGACAGGTAGTCGCCGTTGAGGTTGAGGGTCGCGATCACGTCGTACTCGGCCGGGCGCAGCAGGATCTGCTGCAGCATGGCGTCGGCGATGACGTCCTTCACCACGATGTTCTTGCCAGTGCGCGGATTCTTGAACTGCATCCACGGCCCACCATCCAGCAGTTCGGCACCGAACTCCTGGCGCGCAATCTCGTAGCCCCACTCTTTGAAGGCGCCTTCGGTGAATTTCATGATGTTGCCCTTGTGCACAAGGGTCACGGAGCTGCGGTCATTGTCCACCGCGTACTGCAGGGCCTTGCGAACCAGGCGCTTGGTGCCTTCCTCGGAAACGGGCTTGATACCGATACCGCAGTTCTCGGTGAAGCGGATCTTCTTCACGCCCATTTCCTCGGTGAGGAACTTGATGACCTTCTCGGCCTCGGGGCTGCCCGCCTTCCATTCGACACCCGCATAGATGTCTTCGGAGTTCTCGCGGAAGATCACCATGTCCACGTCGCCGGGCTTCTTGACCGGGCTCGGCACGCCTTCGAACCAGCGCACGGGGCGCAGGCAAACGTAAAGATCCAGCTCCTGGCGCAGGGCCACGTTGAGGGAACGGATGCCACCGCCCACCGGCGTGGTCAGCGGGCCCTTGATGGATACGACATAGTCGCGCACGGCCTCCAGGGTTTCCTTGGGCAGCCAGGTGTCCTGATCGTAGACCTGGGTGGCCTTCTCGCCGGCATAGACCTCCATCCAAGCGATCTTGCGCTCACCGCCATAGGCCTTGGACACGGCAGCGTCCACGACCTTGATCATTACAGGGCTGATGTCGACACCAATACCATCGCCCTCGATGAAGGGAATGATGGGGGTATTCGGTACGTTCAGGGACATATCCGCGTTAACGGTGATTTTGTCACCGACTGCCGGAACCTGGATCTTTTGGTATCCCATGCTGAGCTCCATATTGTGGTTTGAGAATGCTCTTGCGGCCCGTGAGCCTACTCCAAACGGGCGGTCATCGACCATATCTTCCTTAGTCGAAACATCGTGCCAGAGCCAGCCAACCGAAAGGAATGGTACACTGCGCGCCGTGACCTCATGGTCACCTGGGTCGAGCAGTCTGGGACCAGGCTCAACTGACCCTGAAGCGGCCAGACCACCATCATGATCGGGCCGAGCAACGCTCTACTGGCGCTCCATTACCCCTCCGCGGCAATTCTCGGCACTGCTCAACATCGGATCCGTTTGAGCGACTGCATCTACCGGTGCGCTACGAGAGTCTGTGCGCGTCCAGCATAGAAGAGAGTCAAACGTTAATGCCCAACCGTCCGAAGATTACCTACACCTTCACCGACGAAGCCCCAGCGCTCGCCACCTACTCCCTCCTCCCCATCGTCAAGGGATTCGCCGCCTCCGCCGGCATCGACGTGGAGACCCGCGACATCTCCCTCGCCGGACGCATCCTCGCCACATTCGCCGACACCCTCCCTGCCGACAAGCGCATCGAGGATGACCTGGCCTACCTGGCGACCCTTGCGACCGCTGCCGACGCCAACATCATCAAGCTGCCGAACATCTCCGCATCGGTACCGCAGCTGAAGGGCGCCATCGCAGAACTCCAGGCACTGGGCTACAACGTCCCCAACTTCCCTGAAGATCCGCAGAGCGAAGAAGAGAAGGAAATCCGCGCGCGCTACACCAAGGTGCTGGGCAGCGCCGTGAACCCGGTCCTGCGCGAAGGCAACTCCGACCGCCGCGCCCCGGCAGCCGTCAAGGCGTACGCCCGCAAGCACCCGCACTCCATGGGCAAGTGGAGCATGGCCTCCCGCTCCCACGCCGACTACATGCGTGGCGGCGACTTCTTCTCCAGCGAGCAGTCCATCACCATGGCCAAGGCCGGTGACGTTCGCATCGAATTCGTCGGCAAGGACGGCCAGGTCGAGCTGAAGAAAAAGCTGGCCCTTCAGGATGGCGAAGTGCTCGACAGCATGTTCATGAGCTGCAAGAAGCTGCGCGCCTTCTTCGAACAGACCCTGCAGGACTGCAAGGAAACCGGCGTCATGTGGTCCCTGCACGTCAAGGCCACCATGATGAAGGTCTCCCACCCCATCGTGTTCGGCCACGCCGTCAGCGTTTACTACAAGGACGTCTTCGACAAGTACGGCGACCTGTTCAAGGAACTGGGCGTCAACCCGAACAACGGCATCAGCAGCGTCTACGACAAGATCAAGGCCCTGCCCGCCTCCCAACAGGAAGAGATCCTGCACGACATCCACGAGGTCTACAGCCACCGCCCCGAAATGGCGATGGTCGACTCCGTCAAGGGCATCACCAACCTGCACATCCCCAGTGACGTGATCGTCGACGCCTCCATGCCGGCCATGATCCGCAACTCCGGCCAGATGTGGGGCAAGGACGGCAAGCAGAAAGACACCAAGGCCGTGATGCCGGAAAGCACCTACGCCCGCATCTACCAGGAAATGATCAACTTCTGCAAAACCAACGGCGCGTTCGACCCCACCACCATGGGCAGCGTACCGAACGTCGGCCTGATGGCGCAGAAGGCCGAGGAATACGGCTCCCACGACAAGACCTTCGAGATGACCGCAGACGGCACCATGCGCGTCGTTGCCGCCGACGGCAATGTCCTGATGCAGCACGAAGTGGAAGCCGGCGACATCTGGCGCGCCTGCCAGACCAAGGACGCCCCGATCCGCGACTGGGTCAAGCTGGCCGTCACCCGTGCCCGCCAGTCCAACACCCCGGCCATCTTCTGGCTGGACCCGGAGCGCGCCCACGACCGCGAACTGCAGAAGAAGGTCGAGCTGTACCTCAAGGACCACGACCTGACCGGCCTGGACATCCGCATGATGGGCTACAACGAAGCCATCCGCGTCTCCATGGAACGCATGATCCGCGGCCTGGACACCATCTCGGTGACCGGCAACGTCCTGCGTGACTACCTGACCGACCTGTTCCCCATCATGGAACTGGGCACCTCGGCCAAGATGCTCTCCATCGTCCCGCTGATGGCGGGCGGCGGCATGTACGAAACCGGCGCCGGCGGTTCCGCGCCCAAGCACGTGCAGCAACTGGTGGAAGAGAACTACCTGCGCTGGGATTCCCTCGGCGAGTTCCTGGCCCTGGCCGTCTCCCTCGAAGAGACAGGCATCAAGACCGGCAACGCCAAGGCCAAGCTGCTGGGCAAGACCCTCGACGAAGCCACCGGCAAACTGCTGGACAACAACAAATCCCCGTCCCGCAAGGTCGGTGAGATCGACAACCGCGGCAGCCACTTCTACCTGGCGCTCTACTGGGCCCAGGCCCTGGCCGCCCAGGACGAAGACGCCGAACTCAAGGCCCACTTCGCCCCGGTCGCCAAGGCCCTGACCGAGCAGGAAGCCGCCATCGTCGCCGAACTCAACGGCGTACAGGGCAAGCCTGCCGAAATCGGCGGCTACTACCGCTCCAACCCCGAGCTGACCAGCCAGGTGATGCGCCCCAGCGCCACCTTCAACGCGGTCATCGACGGACTGGTCGCCTAAACGACCTGCAGTACCAGAAACCCCGGGCATGTCCCGGGGTTTCTTTTTCCAGCGCAGCCCTGCGAACATGTCGCCCCCTCAGAAGGAGCCACACCATGACCTGGCAACCCCACATCACCGTCGCCACCGTGGTCGAAGACCAGGGCCGCTTTCTCCTGGTCGAGGAAGAAGCCGACGGCCGGGCTGTCCTGAACCAGCCCGCCGGCCACCTCGAAGCCGACGAGACACTGCCCCAGGCCGCCCTGCGGGAAACCCTCGAAGAGACCGGCTGGGAGGTTGAACTCACCGCCGTCACCGGCATCTACCTGTACACCGCCCCCAGCAATGGCGTGACCTACCAGCGCGTCTGCTTCGCCGCCCGCCCCCTGCGCCATCGCCCCGACCTGGCACTGGACGACGGTATCATCGGCCCGCGTTGGCTCACCCGCGACGAGCTGGCAGCCCAGCAGGACCGCTGGCGCAGCCGCCTCGTCCTGCGCTGTGTCGACGACTACCTGGCGGGTGAACGCTTTCCGCTGGCCCTGATCCGCGACCCGGCCTGATCGCCCCCATTCGCCGCAACTGGTAGAATCCCGTTCTTTTTTGCAGCAGCAACAGATTCCTATGTCCGATAAAGCCAACACCCGCGTCATCGTCGGCATGTCCGGCGGCGTAGACTCCTCGGTTTCCGCTCTCCTACTGATGGAACAGGGCTACCAGGTGGAAGGCCTGTTCATGAAGAACTGGGACGAGGACGACGGCACCGAGTACTGCACCGCCAAGGAAGACCTGGCCGACGCCCAGGCCGTGTGCGACCGCATCGGCATCAAGCTGCACACCGCCAACTTCGCCGCCGAGTACTGGGACAACGTGTTCGAGCACTTCCTCGCCGAATACAAGGCCGGCCGCACGCCGAACCCGGACATCCTCTGCAACCGCGAGATCAAGTTCAAAGCCTTCCTCGACTACGCCCTGATGCTCGGCGCCGACCTCATCGCCACCGGCCACTACGTGCGCCGCCGCGATATCGACGGTCGCACCGAACTGCTCAAGGGCCTGGACCCGAACAAGGACCAGAGCTACTTCCTCCACGCCGTCGGCGGCAAGGAGATCGCCCGCACCCTGTTCCCCGTCGGCGAACTGGAAAAGCCGGAAGTCCGCGCCATCGCCGAGAAACACGGCCTGGCCACCGCGAAGAAGAAGGACTCCACCGGCATCTGCTTCATCGGCGAACGCCGCTTCAGCGACTTCCTCAAGCAGTACCTCCCCGCCCAGCCAGGTGACATCGAGACCACCGACGGCGACGTCATCGGCCGCCACCACGGTCTCATGTACCACACCATCGGCCAGCGCCAGGGCCTGGGCATCGGCGGCATGAAGGACGCCAGCGACGAGCCCTGGTACGTCCTCGCCAAGGACGTCGCCCGCAACGTCCTCGTGGTCGGCCAGGGTAATGAGCACCCGTGGCTGTTCTCCCGGGCCCTGCTCGCCTCCGAGATCTTCTGGGTCAACCCCATCGAACTGGACGCCCCGCGCCCGCTCACCGCCAAGGTGCGCTACCGCCAGGCCGACCAGGCCTGCACCCTGGAGAAGACCGCCGACGGCTACCGCGCCGTCTTCGCCCAGCCCCAGCGCGCCGTCACCCCCGGCCAGTCCGTGGTCTTCTACGACGGCGAGGTGTGCCTCGGCGGCGGCGTGATCGAGAGCGCCGAGCCCTGGTACAGCGAGGAACGTACCTGATGGCCCCGTTGAACGAACAGCTCATTGCCCTCGGCGGCGTCTTCGAAGCCGCCGCCCTGGTCGACCGCATCGCCAAGACCGGGCAGATCAGCGAAGCCCCCCTCGCCTGCATGATCGGCAGCCTGCTGGTGCGCGACCCGAAGAGCACCCTGGACGTGTACGGCGGCGACGACATCAACCTGCGCGACGGCTACAAGGCCCTGGTCAGCGCACTCGAACGCGAGCCCGCCAGCCTCCAGCGCGAGCCCCTGCGCTACGCCCTGTCGCTGCTCACCCTCGAACGCCAGCTGGCCAAGCGCGACGATATGCTCGACCAGATCGGCAGCCGCCTTGACCAGATCCAGCAGCAGGTCCAACACTTCGGCCCGGCCCACGACAATGTCGTCGCCTCCTGTGCCTCGCTCTACCAGGACACCCTCAGCACCTTCCGCCAGCGCATCCAGGTGCATGGCGACATGCGCTACCTGCAGCAATCCACCAACGCCGCCAGGATCCGCGCCCTGCTGCTCGCCGGCATCCGCTCAGCCCGCCTCTGGCGCCAGCTCGGCGGCCACCGCTGGCAGCTGCTGTTCAGCCGTCGCAAGCTGCTCGCCGAGCTCTATCCCCTGCTGCGAGGGTGAGCCCAGCGACCGGTCGCCGGAAGGTGACCGGTCGGGCACGGCGACCGGGTCGGTTTTCATGTATGATGTGCGCCCTTTTCGTTGACCGACCTGCCCGAGACCCCCTCCATGCAGCTCTCTTCGCTCACTGCGGTTTCCCCCGTCGATGGCCGCTACGCCGGCAAAACCAGCGCCCTGCGTCCGATCTTCAGTGAATACGGCCTGATCCGTTTCCGCGTCCAGGTCGAAGTGCGCTGGCTGCAGCGCCTCGCCGCCCACGCCGGCGTCCCGGAAGTGGCGCCCTTCTCCGCCGAAGCCAACGCCCTGCTGGACAAGCTCGCCGAAGACTTCCAGCTCGAGCATGCCGAGCGCATCAAGGAAATCGAACGCACCACCAACCACGACGTGAAGGCCGTGGAGTACCTGCTCAAGGAGCAGGCTGCCACGCTGCCGGAACTGGCCAAGGTCAGCGAGTTCATCCACTTCGCCTGCACCAGCGAGGACATCAACAACCTGTCCCACGCCCTGATGCTGCGCGAAGGCCGCGACCAGGTGATCCTGCCGCTCATGCGCCAGCTGGCCGATGCCATCCGCGATCTCGCCGTGCGCTTCGCCGACGTCCCCATGCTCTCCCGTACCCACGGCCAGCCCGCCTCGCCCACCACCCTCGGCAAGGAAATGGCCAACGTCGTCTACCGCCTGGAGCGCCAGATCGCCCAGGTGGCCGCCGTCCCGCTGCTCGGCAAGATCAACGGCGCCGTCGGCAACTACAACGCCCACCTGTCCGCCTACCCGGACATCGACTGGGAAGCCAACGCCCGCGAATTCATCGAAGGCGACCTGGGCCTGACCTGGAACCCCTACACCACCCAGATCGAGCCCCACGACTACATCGCCGAACTGTTCGATGCCGTCGCCCGCTTCAACACCATCCTCATCGACTTCGACCGCGACGTCTGGGGCTACATCTCCCTCGGCTACTTCAAGCAGAAGACCGTTGCCGGCGAGATCGGCTCCTCCACCATGCCGCACAAGGTCAACCCGATCGACTTCGAGAACTCCGAAGGCAACCTCGGCATCGCCAACGCCCTGTTCCAGCACCTGGCCAGCAAGCTGCCGATCTCCCGCTGGCAGCGCGACCTGACCGACTCCACCGTGCTGCGCAACCTCGGCGTCGGCTTCGCCCACAGCGTCATCGCCTATGAAGCCAGCCTCAAGGGCATCGGCAAGCTGGAGCTGAACGCCCAGCGCATCGCCGAAGACCTGGACGCCTGCTGGGAAGTCCTCGCCGAGCCGGTGCAGACCGTCATGCGTCGTTATGGTGTCGAGAACCCCTACGAGAAGCTGAAGGAACTGACCCGCGGCAAGGGCATCAGCCCCGAAGCCCTGCAGACTTTCATCGACGGCCTGGCCATCCCTGCCGAAGCCAAGGCCGAACTGCGCAAACTGACCCCGGCTGCCTACATCGGCAACGCCGTGGCCCAGGCCAAGCGCATCTGACGGGCAACCGCCTCCATACGCCCGGCCGTGCCGGGCGTTTTTATTTCACAGGTTCACTGCCATGACTTCCGATCTTCCCCTGCAAATCCTCGGCGGCATCTCTGCCCGCGAATTCCTCCGTGACTACTGGCAGAAGAAGCCGCTGCTGATCCGCCAGGCCATCCCAGGCTTCGAAAGCCCCATCTCCCCCGATGAGCTGGCCGGCCTGTCCCTGGAAGAGGAAGTCGAGTCGCGCATCATCCTCGAACACGGCGAGCGCCCCTGGGAGCTGCGTCGCGGCCCCTTCGCCGAGGACACCTACCAGAACCTGCCCGAGCGCGACTGGACCCTGCTGGTGCAGTCCGTCGACCAGTTCGTCCCGGAAGTCGGCGAACTGCTGGAGCACTTCCGCTTCCTGCCCAACTGGCGCATCGACGACGTCATGATCAGCTACGCCGCCCCGGGAGGCGGTGTCGGCCCGCACTACGACAACTACGACGTCTTCCTGCTCCAGGGCCACGGCCACCGCCGCTGGCGCATCGGCCAGATGTGCAACGCCGACAGCGCGCTGCTGCCCCACGGCGACCTGCGCATCCTCGCCGAATTCATGGGCACCGATGAGTGGGTCCTGGAACCCGGCGACATGCTCTACCTGCCGCCGCGCCTCGCCCACTTCGGCACCGCCGAAGACGACTGCATGACCTACTCGGTCGGCTTCCGCGCCCCCAGCGCCGCCGAAGTGCTCACCCACTTCACCGACTTCCTCGCCCAGTTCATCCCGGACGAGGAGCGCTACAGCGACGCCGACATCCAGCCGGTCGAAGACCCGCACCAGATCCAGCAGGACGCCCTTGACCGCCTCAAGGCCCTGATCGCCGAGCACATGAGCGACGAGCGCCTGCTGCTGACCTGGTTCGGCCAGTTCATGACCGAGCCGCGCTACCCCGAACTGGTCACCGGCATCGAAGTCGATGAAGAAGCCTTCGTCGGCGCCATCGAAGACGGCGCCGTGATCATCCGCAACCCCAGCGCGCGCATGGCCTGGTCGGAAGTGGACATCGGCCTGGTGCTGTTCGCCAGCGGCCAGAGCCGCCTGCTGCCCTCCTCCCTGCGCGAACTGCTGCGCCTGGTGTGCTCCAGCGATGCACTGCACATCGAGAACCTCGGCCGATGGCTGGCCGACGAAGACGGGCGTAAGCTTCTGTGGGAACTGATCAAGCAAGGAAGTCTGGAGTTTGCCGATGAGTGAGATTCACGTCCGAATCGCCGACTGGCAGAAGGACAACGCTGACTTGCGACGCATCCGCGAGGCGGTCTTCATCGCCGAGCAATCCGTGTCGCCTGAACAGGAGTGGGATGCCGAGGATGCCGACGCCGTGCACTTCCTCGCCCTCGAGCACGAGTACGCCATCGGCACCGCGCGCCTGTTGCGCGACGGCCACATCGGTCGCGTTTCGGTCCTCAAGGATTGGCGCGGCCTGCATGTCGGTGATCGCCTGCTCGAAGCGGTGATCGCCGAAGCCGAGCGCCGCGGCCTCAAGCAGCAGATGCTCTCGGCCCAGGTCCACGCCACGCCGTTCTACGAGCGCCATGGCTTCCGTGTGGTCAGCGAGGAATTCATCGAAGCCGGCATCCCCCACGTGGATATGGTGCGCGACAGCCAATAGAGGTCCCCATGGAATCGAACGTCCCGGAAAACGAAGAGATCGAGGCCGAGCTGCCTGCCATCGAATTCCATTCACCGGGGCGTTTCGATGTCCACAACCCGGTTCCGGACCTGCGCGAACCCGCCCCCTGGGAACCCGCTCCCTTCGTGCTCGGCCAGCACGACGCCCTGCAGCGCTTCGCCAAACCCGAGGAAGCCCGCTCCCACGCCCTGGCGCTCCTGCAACAGGCCCAGCGCAGCCTCAACCTCTACACGCCCGACCTGGAAGCCTGGCTCTATCACCACAGCAGCATCCAGACAGCCTGCACCCGCTTCCTCCTGGCCAACCCGCGCAACCGCCTGCGCATCCTGATCCGCGACGTGACCCGCCCGGTGAAGGAAGGCCACCGCCTGCTCAACCTCGTGCGCCGCCTGTCCAGCAACAGCCAGATCCGCCGGCTCAACCCGGACCACGCCAGCGAAGAGTGCGCCTACCTGCAGGTGGACGACCGTGGCCTGCTGATGCGCCCGGAGCTGGACAGCTTCGCCGGCTACGCCCTGTACAACGACCCCGGCCGCTGCCGCCTGCGCCAGGTCCAGTTCGACCAGGCCTGGGACCAGAGCGTCAGCGACCCCGACCTGCGGAGTTTCCTGCTATGACGCCACGCGCCCTGCTCGCCGCCCTGTGCCTGGCCCTGAGCCTGCCCCTGCAGGCCGCCACCGAAGTCATCCCGCTCAACTACCGCACCGCCGAGGACGTGATGCCGGTGGTGCAGTCGGTGATCGGCAACGAAGGTCGGGTCAGCGCCTACGGCAACCAGCTGATCGTCAATGCCTCCCCGCAGAAGATCCAGGAACTGCGCGGCGTGCTCGACAAGCTCGACACCGCCCCACGCCGCCTGCTGATCTCGGTGGACACCAGCGACAGCAACTACCAGGACGACCAGGGCTACAGCGTCAACGGCTCGGCCAGCGTCGGCGGCGTCGACGTCCAGGCCGGCCGTGGCGAAGTCAACGGCCGCGACCAGGTGCGCATCATCCGCCGCAGCACCGACAGCCGGGGCGGCGGCGTCCAGCAGGTCCAGGCCACCGAGGGCTACCCCGCCCTCATCCAGGTCGGCCAGAGCGTGCCCATCACCAGTGCCAGCACCGGGCCCTATGGGCAGGTCTACACCAACACCGAATACCGCAACGTCACCCGCGGCTTCTACGTCACCGCCAGCGTCACCGGGCAGACCGTGCACGTCAGCCTCAGCAGCAACCGCGACCGCCTCAGCCAGTCCCAGCCGGGCGCCATCGACATCCAGAGCACCGACACCCGCGTCAGCGGCCGGCTCGGCGAATGGATCACCGTCGGCGGCGTCAACGAATCCAGCCAGAGCGACAGCAGTGGTTTCCTGCACCGCCAGACCACCCAGGGCAGCGAAAACATGACCCTGCGCCTGAAGGTCGACAGCCTCGACTGAGCCCCCTCCAACTGACCATCCAGTCGCACACACGACTTTTGTAGTAGTCACAAAAAAACACTACAAAAACGTTTGACGAACACTTGTTTGAGGCGCATGATGGCCCCGCTCCCGCTAACCAGGGGCCCTGAAACGGGCCTCCGGGCCGTGCTCCAGACCGACGAGCCGACCCGTGTTGTGTAGCCCAAAAGGCAGTGCGACGAGGTTGCGACTGGAACGAGGTTGTCCTGAGGGACGGGGAAGCACCGCGAAACTGGCAGACGAAACTTCACCCCTATTCGTGCGTCAAGGCATCCACGAGCCGAAAGCGCCACGGGTAGCGATCACCGAAGCCGCCTGCACCGTTCGTCTCAACCCCTCCCTCCGAGTTCACACTCGCTCTGGTCACATTCTCAGCGTACTGCGGTGAGCAACCCGCCATGGCCTTCCAGGTCCTTGCACGGGGAAGTTGGTGCTCAACCATACACATTTGAAGGATTGACCATGTCCGCATATCAGAACGAGATCAAAGCCGTTGCCGCGCTGAAAGAGAAGTACGGCAGCAGCTGGAGCGCGATCAACCCCGAGTACGCAGCTCGCATGCGTGTGCAGAACCGCTTCAAGACCGGTCTGGACATCGCCAAGTACACCGCGGCCATCATGCGCAAGGACATGGCCGAGTACGATGCCGACTCCTCCGTCTACACCCAGTCCCTGGGCTGCTGGCACGGCTTCATCGGTCAGCAGAAGCTGATCTCCATCAAGAAGCACCTGAAGACCACCAACAAGCGCTACCTCTACCTGTCCGGCTGGATGGTTGCCGCCCTGCGTTCCGACTTCGGTCCGCTGCCCGACCAGTCCATGCACGAGAAGACCGCTGTCGCCGGCCTGATCGAAGAGCTGTACACCTTCCTGCGCCAGGCTGACGCCCGCGAACTGGACCTGCTGTTCACCGCCCTGGACGCTGCCCGCGCCGCCGGTGACAAGGCCAAGGAAGCCGAAGTACAGGCCCAGATCGACGGCTACGAAACCCACGTCGTCCCGATCATCGCCGACATCGACGCTGGCTTCGGTAACCCGGAAGCCACCTACCTGCTGGCCAAGAAGATGATCGAAGCCGGTGCCTGCTGCATCCAGATCGAGAACCAGGTTTCCGACGAGAAGCAGTGCGGCCACCAGGACGGCAAAGTGACCGTTCCCCACGAAGACTTCCTCGCCAAGATCAACGCCGTTCGCTACGCGTTCCTCGAGCTGGGTGTGGACGACGGCGTGATCGTTGCCCGTACCGACTCCCTGGGTGCCGGCCTGACCAAGCAGATCGCCGTGACCAAGCAGCCGGGCGACCTGGGCGACCAGTACAACTCCTTCCTGGACTGCGAAGAGATCTCCGCTGCCGAACTGAAGAACGGCGACGTCGTGATCAACCGCGAAGGCAAGCTGCTGCGTCCCAAGCGCCTGCCGTCCAACCTGTTCCAGTTCCGTCAGGGCACCGGCGAAGACCGCTGCGTACTGGACTGCATCACCAGCCTGCAGAACGGCGCCGACCTGCTGTGGATCGAAACCGAGAAGCCGCACGTTGGCCAGATCAAAGGCATGGTTGACCGCATCCGTCAGGTCATCCCGAACGCCAAGCTGGTCTACAACAACAGCCCGTCCTTCAACTGGACCCTGAACTTCCGCCAGCAGGTGTTCGACGCGTTCGTCGCCGAAGGCAAGGACGTTTCCGCCTACGACCGCGCCAAGCTGATGAGCGTCGAGTACGACGAGACCGAACTGGCCCAGGTTGCAGACGAGAAGATCCGTACCTTCCAGCGTGACGGTTCCGCCCACGCCGGCATCTTCCACCACCTGATCACCCTGCCGACCTACCACACTGCGGCCCTGTCCACCGACAACCTGGCCAAAGGCTACTTCGCCGACGAGGGCATGCTGGCCTACGTGAAGGGTGTTCAGCGTCAGGAGCTGCGCCAAGGCATCGCCTGCGTCAAGCACCAGAACATGGCTGGCTCCGACATCGGCGACAACCACAAGGAGTACTTCGCTGGCGAAGCGGCTCTGAAGGCAAGCGGTAAAGACAACACCATGAACCAGTTCCACTAATAGGAGCTGTTCACCGGCGGGCCCTCGGGCCCAGCCGGATGCCTCAAGGCCCCGGTAGCGATACCGGGGCCTTTTTTATTTGCACCTGCTGACCAGGGCGGAATACTCCCGCCTCGCCCGCCCCCGCCTTACTGGCCGTTGACCAGCCGCAGGCGCTTCTCGGTGAACACGCAGATCACCCCCGCGTTGTTGTGCATCACCGGATGGTTGAAGTCGCAATAGGCCGCCGCCACGCTCAACGGCAACTGCTCGTTGCCCCAGCGGGCCGGCTTGAACCAGGCCAGCTCGCCCTCCTTGCACAGCCGTGCATCGGCGTCAGAGGTGAAGGTGCACAGCGCCGTCTGGTCCACCTGCTTGTCCAGGCAGGCGGTCAACGGCAGAACCATCAGAAGGGCCAGGAAGGGCTTGAAGGGAAGACGCATGCTGCTCACACCTCGGCAGTGGTTGAAGTGCCGATTTGAGCGAGCCGGTGCCCGCCAGTTCCGCAGCGCCGAGAAGAATTCGGTATCAGGCCCGATACCCTTCAGTCCGGCGAAGACGCCGCATCACTGGGCAACAGGTCACGGGCCAAGGCCTGGGCGCCCTGGAAGTCCAGGCGCTCCACCCGCGCGGCAAAGGCCGCTGCCGCCTCCCGCAGGCTGTCCGGAGCACGCCCTTTAAGCTCCCGCGCGCGGTCCAGCGCCTGGATCGATCCGCTGGCCAGCAGCTCCAGCGTCTGCTGCAGCGCCTCACGCCAGGCGTCCTCATCCAGCGCCGGCAGGGGCTCCTGCCCCTGGCCAGTCGACGCATCCACCTGGAACTGCTCAAGCAGTTGCTGGTTGCTCTCCACCAGCAGTGCACGCATCTGCAGCAGCCAGCTCGGGTCTTCGAGGAAGGGAGCAGCCGTATCCGGGGTCAATCCACGGCCCCGGCTCTCCAGCTCCATGGCCAGGTGTGAAAGCGCCCTGGCTCCCATCGTCCCGGTACTGCCCTTGATGCCATGCAAGGCCGCCAGCACACCGCGCAGGTCGCCATCATCACGGGCCTGCTGCAACTGCTCCAGCTGACGCTCGGTCTCCTCGCGGAAGCTGACCAGCACCGTCTGCAGCAATGGCAGGTTGTCGGCAAAACGCGACAGGATCGATGCCGGCGGCTCCAGCAACACCTGCGCACCCGGGTCGGGTCGGGGGGGCGGAGGCTCCGGTAGCGCCGGGGTAGCCCCACCGGTCCAGAACAACAGCACCCGGGTCAGTTGCTGGATGTCCACGGGCTTGCCGACGTGATCGTTCATCCCCGCTTCCAGGCAGGTGCGCCGGTCCTGCTCCGAGGCATTGGCGGTCATGGCGATGATCGGCAGGGTGCGGCACCGTTCATCCAGGCGGATGCGCCGGGACGCCTCCAGGCCATCGATGTCCGGCATCTGGATGTCCATCAGCACCGCATCGAAACGCTCCGGCTCCGCCAGCACCGTCTGCACCCCCTCCAGGCCGCCCTCGGCCAGGATCACTTCCGCGCCCTCGCCCATCAGCAGCTCCGAAGCCACCTGGCGGTTCAGCGCGTTGTCCTCCACCACCAGCAGGCACAACCCAGCAAGGTGCCGGACCCGCGCTACACCGGCGGTAGGCTGGCCCACCGCCCCCTCCTCGCCCCAGATCGCCCGTTGCACAGCAGTGGCCAACTGCTGGGGCGTCACCGGCTTGGTGAGGAACGCCGCAAACGGTGCCCGTCCCTTCTGCTGCTGGTCCGCCAGCACCTCGCTGCCGTGGGCGGTGATCATCACCACCCGGGGTGCTGCAGCCCCCAGTGCCGCCAGGGCACGGCTGCTGGCCAGCCCGTCCAGCCCCGGCATGCGCCAGTCCATCAGCACCAGGTCGAACGGATCGCCCCGCCGCGCCGCCTGCTGCACCGCCGAGACAGCCGCCTCACCCGACATCACGTATTCACTGCGCCACCCCAGGGACAGCAGCGTGCGCAGCAGCACCTCCCCCGCCACCGGGTTGTCGTCCACCACCAGCAGGTGCAGCGGCGCATCCACGCACGGGCACTCGCTGCGCAGGGCGGCGACCGGCTCGCTGATGCCCAGCCGCACATCGAACCAGAAACGGCTGCCTTCTCCCGGCCGGCTTTCCACCTTCAGCTCGGCCCCCATCAGCTCCACCAGGCGCTTGCAGATCACCAGGCCCAGCCCGGTGCCGCCGAAGCGGCGCGTGGTGGACGCCTCGGCCTGGGTGAAGCCATCGAAGATCCGCTCCAGCTGCTCCGGGCTGATGCCGATGCCGGTGTCGCTGATCGACACCTGCAGCAACACCGAGGAGTCGTCGCAGGCCAGTTGACGGAAGGCCACCACCACCTGGCCACGGCTGGTGAATTTCAGGGCATTGCCACCCAGGTTGATCAGCACCTGCTGCAGGCGGAAGCTGTCCCCCACCAGGTGCAGCGGCAGGTTGGCGTCGAGGTCGAACATCACCTCGACATCCTTGTCGCCCTGGTTACCCGCCAGCACCACTGCCAAGTCGCGCATCAGCGACTCCAGCTCGAACGGGTGCGGATCGAGCTGCAGCTTGCCGGCTTCGATCTTCGAGTAATCGAGAATGTCGTTGAGCAGCCCCAGCAACGAGCGCGCCGCTGTCTGCGCCTTGAGCACGTAGTCCAGCTGGCGGTTGTCCAGCCCGGTGCCCTGCACCAGGTGCAGCATGCCCAGCACCGCATTCATCGGCGTGCGGATTTCATGGCTCATGTTGGCGAGGAAGAAGCTCTTCGCCGCGCTGGCCGCATCCGCCTTGTCACGCGCATCCCGCAGGCGCGACTCCAGTTCGCGCTGGGCGGTGATGTCGAGGTTGATCCCGGTCACCCGGGTGGGCCGGCCCAGGGAGTCCCGTTCGATCTGAGCCGCCGCCTGGATGTAACGCACCTGCCCGTCCGGCCGCACGATGCGGAAGATCGGGTCATAGACGGCGGTCCCGGCGATGGCCCCTTGCAACTGCGCCACCACCCGGTCCATGTCGTCCGGGTGCACACGCTGGCGCCAATGGTCGAACGTGAGGCCTTGTTCCCGCAGGCTGCGCGGCTGTCCATACAGCTCGAACATGCGGTCGTTCCAGTGCAGCCGGTTGTCCTCCAGGAACCACGACCAGATGCCCAGGCCCGCCACCTCCGAGGCCAGCAGCAGCTGGTCGCGGGTGGCCACCAGCTCCTTGCGCTGGCGATGCTGCTCGCTGAGGTCGGTCACCACGCAGACCATGCGCTGCTCGCCACCCACCAGCATCGGTGCCAGGGTGACCTGCATGGGGAAGGCGCTGTCGTCACTGCGCCGCCCCCACAGCTCCATCCCGCTGGGCCCCAGACCCTCCACCGGCTGCTCGTAGCCCGTGAGCAGTTCGTGGAAGCGCTCCAGGGACACGGGCTCGATCAGGTCCTCGATGGAGCGCCCGACCATATGCTCGGGCGATACCCCGAACACCACGCCACCCGCCGGGTTGAAGGTCTGGATGCGCCCCTCGCCATCGAAGGTGATCACCGGGTTCACCGCCGTATCCAGCACAGCACGGGTGGTCGCCAGGCTCTCCGCCAGGCGCCGCTCGGTGGCCTTGCGCTCGGTGATGTCGAGGGAAATGCCCAGGTAGCCGGTGATGCGCCCCTGCTCATCGCGCATCGCGGTCACCACCAGGGTCACCGGGAAGCGGCTGCCATCCTTGCGCACATAGGTCCACTCACGTGCCTCGGAACCTTCCAGCTCAGGCACCTGGACGAACACCCGGAACCCCTGCACCGGCTTGTCGTAATAGGCGGAAAGCTCCCGGCCACGGGCCACCACCTCTTCGGTCACATGCAGCAGCGCCGGCGTCTGGCGCCCCACCAGTTCCTCGGCCGAGTACCCCAGCAAGCGCTCGGCACCGCGGTTGAACACCCGGATCAGCCCGTCCGGGTCGGTGGCGATGATCGACACCTCGGTGGCCGCGGTCAGCACGCCGTCCAGCAGCACATTGGTGCGCAACAGCTGGGCCGTGCGCTCGGCCACCTGGGTCTCCAGGCTGGCATTGAGCTCGAGGATGCGCGCCTCTGCCTGCTTCTGCGCCGTGATGTCACGCACCGTGCGCGAAATGCCCACCACCCGGCCCAGGCCATCCAGGATCGGCGCGATCGACAGGGCCACATGCACCAGGCTGCCGTCCTGGCGCCGGTAACGGGTTTCGTAGAGGCTGATGCGCTCCCCGACCAGCGCCTGGCGCAGCAATGTCTCTTCCTGCTCGTGGCCGCGCTCCGGCACCACCAATGCGGCCAGATCCTGGCCGATGGCCTGCTCCGCGCTGTAGCCGAGGATCGCCTCGGCCCCCTGGTTCCAACTGGTGATCACGCCACCCAGGGTCTGGCCGACGATGCCATCGGCCGAGTTCTCGACGATGGCCGCCAGCCGCGCCTGCTCCGCCAGCACCTGGTGCTTGCGTCGGCGGCTCATCAGGCTCGCCCCCAGCAACGCCGCCAGCAGCAGGCTCAGCCCTGTCCCCGCCACCCACACCATCGCCGGAGGCGGCAGCGCCAGACGCTCGACAAACGACGGCAGCGCAGCCAGTTCGATCTCCCAGCGACGGCCGTAGAGATCCCGCAGGACCTTCTCCTGGTGGATTTCCGGCGCCTCGACCAAATCCGGCGCGCTCTCGTAGAACAGCGGCTCGTCCGAATCCTCGGTGATGTCCCGCAGGCGCAGGCGCATCGTCTCGTCCACCACCTCCAGCCCCTGCAGCACCTGCTCGGTGATCAGCGGCGAATAGCTCCAGCCCATGGCCTGACGCTCCCGCTCAGCCTCGGTCGCCGGCACCACCCCGCTGCGGTAGATCGGCATCAGGATCAGGAACGACTGGCGCGGCTTGCCCAGGGACTGCACCAGGGTGATCGGTGCCGTCAGCCGCACCTCACCACTGCGCATCGCCGACAGGGCCGCTTCACGGCGGTTACGCTCGGAAGCGATGTCCAAGCCAATGGCGGGCTCGTTGCCTGCCAGGGGCTCGATGTACTGGATGATGAAGTGCTCGCCCGGGTGGTCCGTCAGTTCATGGATGTCGAAATCCGCCGGCCCGTCGGCCCGCGCCTTGACCAGGAAACCGGCCAGCTCGGCCTGTGGCACACGGCGGATCAACCCGAAGCCCCGCGCACCCGGAAACTCTTTGGTGATATCGCGGGAGCGGGCATAGCGCTGGAAGATCTCCCGCGTCATGCCCCACTCCCCAGCGGTCAGCAGGCTGCCCCGAGCCCCACGCAAACCGTACTGGTAAAGCTCCAGGCGCTTCACAACGCCATCTGCGGCACGCTCGGTGACGTCATGCAGGGCCTCGTGCAGACGATCCTGGTTGGCGCGCTCCAGCAACCCCGCCAGCAGGCCAGTCACCAGCAGGCCGGCCAGCGCCGTGAGGAGCATGGCAACCAGTGGAACGGACACCTGCCCGCGGTTTCTCACTCGGCCTCCCCCTCGCCATCCAGAGTGGTCCAGCAGCGCGGGTGCTCACAGTGCTCGGCGAGGAAGCCACAGGCGTCCTCGTAGGGCAGCGGCCGGCAGAACAGGTAGCCCTGCATCAGCCGGCACCCCAGCTCCTGAAGACGCCGGGCCTGGCGCGGACACTCCACGCCCTCGGCCACCAGTTCCAGGTCCAGCGCCTGGGCCAGGCGGATGACCGCCTCGATGATGGCCGCATCGCTGCGGTCGGTGAGCATCTCGCGGACGAAGCTCTGGTCGATCTTCAGCACATCGATGGGCAGGCGCTTGAGGTAGGCCAGGCTGGAGTAACCCGTGCCGAAGTCATCGATGGCGATGCGCACGCCGATCTCCTTCAGCGCCAGCAGGGTGGCACGGGTGCGGTCGATGTCGTGGGCCAGCACCCCCTCGGTGATTTCCAGTTCCAGGTGGTTCGGCGGCAGGCCCGACTCCTCCAGGATGGCCGTGACCATGCCGAGGAAGCTCTCCTCACGGAACTGCACCGCCGAGATGTTCACGCTCATGCACACCGGCCAGCCCATGGCGATCATCCGCTGGGCATCGTTGCAGGCCTGCAGCATCACGAACTTGCCAATGGGGATAATCAGCCCCGTCTCCTCCGCCAGGGGGATGAAGTCCGCCGGCGACACCAGTTGCCCATCGGAGGTGCGCCAGCGGACCAATGCCTCCACGCCGCTGGGGCGGCCGTCGGAGACGTCCACCTTGGCCTGGTAGAACACCTCGAACACCCGCTGCTCCAGCGCCCGGCGCATATGCCGTTCGAGCATGTGGCGGGCCCGGGTGCTGTTCTCGATCTGCTCGGAGAAGAAGCGGAAGCGATTGCGGCCCTCCTGCTTGGCCTGATACATCGCCGCGTCCGCATAGCGGTAAAGCGACTCGAAATTGTCGCAATCATCGGGGAAAAAGCTGATGCCGATGCTCCCCGACAAGTCATAGCGGTTGCCGTTGATCAGCAGCGGCTGGGCGATGATCCCCAGCAGCCGGTCGGCAAAATCCCCCACCGCATCGAAGCCCTGCACGTCCGGCAGCAGCACCACGAACTCGTCACCGCCCTGGCGGCTCACCGTGTCCACCGAACGCACCGCTGCAGACAGCCGATGGGCCACCTCGCGCAGCACCTGGTCCCCGATGGAATGGCCGATGGTGTCGTTGAGGAACTTGAAGTTGTCCAGGTCCAGCATGAGCATCGCCACCCGCCCCTCGCTGCGCCGGGCCTTCTGGATGGCCTGGGCCGCACGGTCCTGCAGCAGGGCGCGGTTGGGCAGACCGGTCAGGGCATCGAAGCAGACCACCCGCTTGGCCTGCTCGCGCAGATCCAGGTGGGCACGCACATGGGCGCGCACCAGCGGCAGGTTGAGTGGCTTGCGGATGAAGCCCAGGGCACCGCTCTCCAGCGCCTTCAACTCGTTCTCCGGCCCGCTGTGGGCGGTGACGAACAGCACCGAGGCCCCGCGCAACTTCGGGTCCGACTTGATCGCCCGGCAGATCTCGAAGCCGTCCATCAGCGGCATCTGGATGTCCAGCAGCACCACGTCCGGGCGGCAGGCCCGCGCCACATCCAGCGTTCCCGTTCCCCCGTTGGCGACATGAATGGACGCCAGGTCGCGGATCGCCTCGCTGAGGATGAGGACGTCGCTGGCCTGGTCATCGATGATCAGGATCACCGGCTCGGAGCTGAAAGAATCCTGCATTCCCTGCTACTCGCTTTCCCTGATTGACAGAGAGACTAGACGAATATGGCACGGGGCCATTGGGCCACCGGACGGTCGTCGGGCGAAGACGGAACGCCGCATGCCGCGCGGCGCCTTCACTCAAGATAGAACAGCCGTGCAAGCTTGCAGGCGGCGTTTCAAAGCCGGCCATCGCCCGCCTATAGTGAGTGTCAGCCGGCCCTGCCGAGCGCCTTTCCCCCGTCAGAGTAGTGCCATGACACTCAAACGCATCGCCACCACCGACCTGCAATTGGGCATGTACGTTCAGGAGTTCTGCGGTTCATGGATGGACCACCCGTTCTTCCGCGCCAAGTTCGTGGTCAAGACCGACAAGGACCTGCAGCGCATCCGCAACAGCGATGTTCATGAAGTCTGGATCGACACCGACAAGGGCCTGGATATCCACCAGGACCAGCCCAGCGTCAGCGTCGAGGAGGCCGAAGCCGAGATCGACGCCCGCCTGGCCGCCGCCGAGCAGGCGCCGCCCATCGAGCGTGCCGACCTGGAAAGCGAAGTCAGCCGTGCCGCCATGCTCTGTGCCAAGGCCAAGGACGCCGTGGTGAGCATGTTCAGCGACGCCCGCATGGGCAAGGCCATCAGCGTCGACGACGCCCAGGGCCTGGTGCAGGAGATTTCCGACTCGGTGCTGCGCCACCCCAACGCGCTGATCAGCCTGGCGCGGCTGAAGACCGCCGACGAATACACCTACATGCACTCCGTGGCCGTGTGCGCCCTGATGATCGCCCTCGCCCGCCAGCTCGGCCTGGGCGAGGCCCAGGTGCGCGAGGCCGGGCTGGCCGGCCTGCTGCACGACATCGGCAAGATGGCCATCCCCATGGACGTGCTGAACAAGCCCGGCAAGCTCACCGACGACGAGTTCCAGTGCGTGCGCAAGCACCCCGAGGAAGGCGCGCGCATCCTGCTGGAGAGCCACCAGGTCAGCGCCCTGGTGCTGGACGTCTGCCTGCACCACCACGAGAAGGTCGACGGCACCGGCTACCCGCACCGCCTGGCCGGCGACCAGATCAGCCTGCTGGCCAAGATGGGCGCGGTCTGCGATGTCTACGACGCCATCACCTCCGACCGCCCCTACAAGCGTGGCTGGGACCCGGCCGAATCCATCCGCCGCATGGCCGAATGGAGCAAGGACCACTTCGACGAGCTGGTTTTCCAGGCCTTCGTCAAATCCATCGGCATCTACCCCACCGGGTCCCTGGTGCGCCTGGAGAGCGGGCGCCTGGGGGTGGTGATGGAGCAGCACGAGAAGTCCCTCACCACGCCCAAGGTCAAGGTGTTCTATTCCGCCCGGCTGAAGACCGCGATCCCCCAGGAAGTGGTGGACCTGGCCAAGCTCGCCGGCCGCGACCGCATCGTCGGCCGCGAATCCCCGGCGGACTGGAACTTCCGCAACCTCGACGAGCTCTGGTCCGGCATCCCCGATCCCCGGCGCAAGACCACCGGCTGAGGGTCACTAGAACGCGTGGGCCCGGTGCAACGCCGTCAGCGCCTCGGCACGCAACTGCGCCAGCAGCGGGTCGCGCCGGTCGCGGGGGCGTGCCAGCGGCACCTCCAGCGTCTCCAGCACCCGCCCCGGGCGACTACCCATCACCAGCACGCGGTCGCCCAGGTAGAGGGCCTCGTCCACATCGTGGGTGACCAGCAGCAACGCAATGCCGTGGTGCGCAGCCAGGGCCAGCAGCAAATCCTGCAGCTTCATCCGGGTGAAGGCATCCACCGCGCTGAAGGGCTCGTCCAGCAGCAGCACCCGGGGCCGCGAATACAGCCCCCGGGCAATGGCCACGCGCTGGGCCATCCCGCCCGACAGTTGCTTGGGCAGGGCCTGCTCGAATCCCTCCAGCCCCACCTCGTGGATCAGCTGCGCCACCCGGGGCCGGTCGTAGGCCCGGTCATCGGCGAAACCGATGTTCTCCGCCACCGTCAGCCAGGGCATCAGGCGCGGCTCCTGGAACACGAAGGCCACCTCGCCCTCACCGCGCAGCGCCTGGCCGCTGTAGTCGCGCTCCAGGCCGGCGACGATGCGCAGCAGGGTGCTCTTGCCGCAGCCACTGGGGCCCAGCAGGCTCACCACCTCGCCCTCGGCCAGTTGCAGGTGCACGTCCTGCAGCACCGTGTGCCCGGCGAACGCCTTGCGCTGTACGCGGAAATCCAGCAGGGGCAGGCTCATGGTTGCGCCTCCCCGCCTTCGCCGGCGAAGGCATCGCGCCAGGCCAGCAGGCGCCGCTCCAGCGTCGCCAGCAGCCCATCGCTGAGCTTGCCCAGCAGCGCCAGGACGATGATCGCCGCCAGTACCAGGTCCGGCCGCGAGGTTTCCCGGCCGTCGGTCAGCAGGTAGCCCAGGCCCCGGGTGGCCGCGATCAGCTCGGCCGCCACGAGGAACATCCAGGCCAGGCTGAGCCCACCCCGCAACCCCGTGAACAGCCCCGGCAGGGCCGCCGGCAACAGGATGCGGCGGGCCAGCCGAAGCCGCCCGAAGCCGTACATGCGCCCCACCTCCACCAGCTTGCGGTCGATGTTGCGAATCGCCGCCACCCCGTTCAGGTAAACCGGGAAGAACGCACCGATGGCGATCAGCACCACCTTCGAGCGCTCGTCGATGCCCAGCCACAACAGCAGGAGCGGCACCCAGGCCAGGCTGGGAATCGCCCGCAACGCGGCCAGGGTCGGCTCCAGGTAGGCCTCTGCCTCGCGGCTCAGGCCCACCCAGGCAGCAGCGGCCAGCGCCAGGGACGCCCCCACGGCGAACCCGGCGGCCACGCGCCCCAGGCTGACCCCGATATGCCCCCACAGCGGCCCGGCCGCCAGCTCCTGCAGGGTCAGCAGGATGTCGCTGGGGGCCGGCATCTGGTATGCCGGCACCCAGCCCGCACGCACGGCCACTTCCAGCAGCAGGATCGCCGCCAGGGGAATCGCCAGCCCCTTGGCCCGCACCACCAGCGCGGCCAGTGGCAAGGCGGGTCGCCAGGGGCGCGGCGCCGCCAGGGTCTTGCTCTTGCTGCTCATCGGGCGCTCCTGGGGCACTGCATCACTGGCGGGCGATGGCCTGGGTGCCAAAGCTCGGGTCGATCAACTGGTCCACCACCTGGGCCACGTCCACGCCACGGCGTACCAGGCCCTCGCTGGCGAGGATCGGCGCCGCCGCCTTCAGCGCAGCGATGTGCTCCGCGCCCGGCTGGGCGTTGGAGAAGTCGGTGCGCGACAGTTGCAGCCGCGCCACCTCCAGCGGCAGGCCGGACTCCTTGGCCAGCAGCTCCGCCAGCGGCTCAGGGTTCTCCCGCGCCCACTGCCGGGCCTTTTCATAGGCCTGCAGCACCTGCTTGATGGTCTGCGGGTGTGCGGCGGCGAAGCCCTCGGTCACGCTCACCACCCCGTAGCTGTTGAAGTCCAGGTTGCGGTAGAGGATGCGCGCCCCCGACTGCAGCTGGCTGGCGGCCAGGTGCGGGTCGAGCCCGGCCCAGGCGTCCACGTCACCACGCTCCAGGGCCACGCGGCCATCCGGGTGCTGCAGGTGCACCAGCTCCACGTCGTCCTTGCCCAGGCCGGCCTGTTCCAGGCTGCGCAGGGTGAACAGGTACGGATCGGTGCCCTTGGTCGCGGCGATCTTGCGGCCCTTGAGGTCGGCCAGGGTCTTGATCGGCGAGTCCTTGCGTACCGCCAGGGCCGTCCACTCGGGGCGGCTGGCGATGTACACGGTCTTGATCGGGCTGCCGTTGGCACGGCTCAGGACGGCCGCCAACCCGGCGGTGGAGGCGAAGTCGATGCTGCCGCCGTTAAGGTACTCCAGCGAACGGTTGCTGCCCTGGCTCAGCACCCAGCTCACCCGCGTATCCGGGCCCAGGGCCTGCTCCAGCCAGCCGAAATGGCGCAGCACCAGGCTGGTGGGCGAGTAGTAGGCGTAGTCGAGGCGGACCTGCTCAGGCGGCGTCTCGGCCTGGGCGGCCAACGGCGAGGCGAGTGCCGCGCAGGCGGCCAGCAGCCCGACTACGCGACCGAGAAAACCGGGCCGGCGGGCCCGCAGGGGGAAATGGCTCATGGGAAGCTCCTGACAGAAGTCGCGCGACGCTCCTTATTCGATCCAGCTATCCATAGCCGTCATCACGCTTTGATCAGGGAATATGCAGCCACCATGCCAACCCTCCGCGCCCCGGCCGGCGCGGCCTGGCGCCCTGCCCTGCCTCGCCCTGCTGTACACCCGGCAACAGCCTGTTGCCGGACTGTTGCTCCAGCAACAGCCCTCAGGCCCGCTTGTTCAGCAACCGCGCCAGGCGGTCGCCGCCGAACTGGATGAGGGTCACCAGCAGCACCAGCACGATGATCACCGTGAGCATGATCTGCGTGTCGAAGCGCTGGTAGCCGTAGCGGTACGCCAGGTCTCCGAGCCCGCCCGTGCCGATGGCGCCGGCCATGGCGGAGGAGTTGATCATGGTCACCAGGGTGATGGTGAAGCCACCGACGATGCCCGGCCGCGCCTCCGGCAGCAGCACGTTCCAGATGATGTGGCGACGCTGGCAACCCATGGCCTGGGCCGCCTCCACCAGACCGAAATCCACCTCCCGCAGGCTCACCTCGGCGATGCGCGCGAAGAACGGCGTGGCAGCGATGGTCAGCGGCACCACCGCGGCCCAGACGCCGTAGCTGGTGCCGACGATCAGCCGGGTGAAGGGAATCAGCGCCACCATCAGGATCAGGAAGGGCACCGAACGCAGCACGTTCACCACGCTGCCCAGGGTGCGGTTCAGCACACGCGCCTCGAAGATCCCGCCCGGCCCGGTGGTCACCAGCACCAACGCCAGCGGAATGCCCACCAGCAGCACGATCAGCGACGAGGCGCCGATCATCAGCAGCGTATCCAGCAGCCCGGTCCAGAGCCGATCAAGCATGGGCGACATAGCCGCGCACCTCCGCCTTGTCCGCCAGTTGGTGAGCGCGCTCCAGCACCTGCGTACTGCCCAGCTCGGCCAGGCCGACCCGCACCAGCAGGTGCCCCTGCGGGCGTCCCTGGATGCGGTCGATGCCGCCGTGCAACAGGCTCACCCGCGCGCCCAGGCCCAGGGCAATGGCCAACAGGTCCGGCTCGCGGCCACTGGCACCCGTGAAGTGCAGGTCCAGCAGCAGGTCACCGCCGGGCACCGGTTCGTTGGCCAGGCGGCCTTGCAGGTCGTCCGGCAACTCGTGGCGCAGGGTGCCCAGCAGGGTGCGGGTGACCGCGTGCTGCGGGTCGCCGAACACCTGCCAGACCTCGCCCTGCTCCACCACCCGCCCCCGCTCCAGCACCACCACGCGGTCGCAGATCTCGCGGATCACGCCCATCTCGTGGGTGATCAGCACGATGGTCAGGCCCAGGCGCCGATTGATGTCACGCAGCAGCGCCAGGATCGACTGGGTGCTTTCCGGGTCCAGCGCCGAGGTGGCCTCGTCGCAGAGCAGGATCTCCGGCTGGTGCACCAGCGCGCGGGCGATGCCGACCCGCTGCTTCTGCCCGCCAGAGAGCTGCGCCGGGTAGGCGTCGCGCTTCTCCGCCAGGCCCACCAGGGCCAGCAGCTCGGCGACCTTGCGCTCGATATCGGCCTTGGCCACGCCGGCCACCTTCAGCGGCAGGGCGACGTTCTGCCAGACGGTCTTGGCCGACATCAGGTTGAAGTGCTGGAAGATCATGCCGACGCGGCGACGCAGCAGCACCAGCTGCTTCTCGTCGAAGGTGCCGATGTCTTCCTCGTCTATCACCACCTGGCCCACCGAGGGTTTCTCCAGGCGGTTGAGGGTGCGGATCAGCGACGACTTGCCGGCGCCGCTGCGGCCGATGATGCCGAACACCTCGCCCCGGCGGATTTCCAGGTCGATGCCCTGCAGCGCCTGCACCGGCCCCCGGCTGCCCGGGTAGGCCTTGCCCAGCCCCTGCAGCCGGATGTGCGGCAGGTCCAGGCAGATGTTGCGATTGAAACTGACCATGTGGGCCTCTCGAAAATCTGTTTAAAGCCCGAAAAGCGGAACCGCGGGAGGCAGTAGCCCAGGCTTCAGCCCGGGGGTATCCGGCACAGCTCCCGGGCTGAAGCCCGGGCTACGCGCGTCCACCAGAACCCACCCCTCGACCAAACCGCACGGCGAACCTCCGTAGGGGCGACTGAAGTCGCCCCTACAGTGGGAGCGGATTCATCCGCGATGCAGGCCGAAGGACTGCCCTACCGGGGCCGCCCGGGAGCGCTGCGCGCTCCTTTCGCGAATGAACTCGCTCCCACCAGAACCCGCCCCTCGACCAAACCGCACGGAAAACCTCCGTAGGGGCGAATTCATTCGCCAGGCAGCCCGCAGGGCGGCTCCTCGACCCCATGGGCAGCGCTGCTGCCCCTGGGCGACTGAAGTCGCCCCTACAGTGGGAGCGGATTCATCCGCGATGCAGGCCGAAGGACTGCCCTGCCGGGGCCGCCCGGGAGCGCTGCGCGCTCCTTTCGCGAATGAATTCGCTCCCACGCCTATCCCAGGGGCGTCACTGCCAGCCGGGCTGGTAGAGCGAGCCATGAGCCTTGTCGAGTGCGGCACGCACCTGCGGCGAGTGCTGGTACACCTCGACGAACTTCGCCAGGCGACCGTCGTCCTGGTAATCGCCACGGGTGACGAACTGGATGACGTACTCCTTGTTCTCGATGCCGTCGAAGAGCAGCGCGCTGTTGGGGTCGATCGTGCCGGCCAGGCGGATGTAGTGCGGGTAGCCCTGGGCCAGGTCGACGTCGTCCAGGGCGCGCACCAGCTGCACGGCCTCCAGTTCGATGATGTCGATGTGCTTGGGGTTGTCGACGATGTCATCCAGGGTCGCCTTGTAGCCCACGCCTTCCTTGAGTTTCAGCAGGCCGGCCTTCTGCAGCAGCTGCAGACCACGACCGCCGTTGATGGGGTCGTTGGCGATGGCCACCTTGGCGCCCTCAGGCAGATCAGCGATGGCCTTGTACTTCTTCGAGTAGAGGCCGACGTTGTTGATGATCCCGGGGGCGAAGGCCTTCAGGGTGAACCCGCCCTCCTTGTTAGCGTTCTCCAGGAAGGGCGTGTGCTGGAAGTAGTTGGCGTCGATGTCGCCATTGGCCAGGGTGATGTTCGGCGTGTTCCAGTCGGTGAACTCCACCAGCTCGACCTTGAGGCCCTGCTTGGCGGCCTCCTCCACCGCCACTTCCAGGGGCGGGGCGAAGGCGGCGGTGGTACCGAGCTTGAGGGGCTTGTCGGCGGCCTGGGCGATGCCGCTGGCCAGGAGCAGGCCAAGGGCCAGGGTCTTGAGGGTGTGCTTGGGCATGGTTTCTATCCGTGGGTAATGGGGTTCAGGTCGTGGGAGCGAATTCATTCGCGATGGAAGGCGCAGCCTTCCCCTGGGAGTCCGGGGTCGCCCCTTCGGGCCGATTCGCGAATGAATTCGCTCCCACACGGGCTCCACGATGGTCCGCCGGCAACTGATCCCCCGCGCCAAACACCTTGTGGCGCAAGGTGCCGTCGGCATAGGCGGTCTTGTAGGCACCTCGGGCCTGCAGCTCCGGCACCACCAGGTCGATGAAGTCGGCGTAGCTCTCCGGGGTGACGATGCGGGTCAGGTTGAAGCCGTCCAGCCCGGTCTCGTCGATCCACGCCAGCAGCTCGTCGGCCACCTGGGTCGGCGAACCCACCAGCAGGACGTAGCGGCCACCCAGGGCGTGCTGCTCCAGCAGGTCGCGGCGGGTCAGGCTGTTGTCACGCAGCTTGCTGGCAGCGGACTCGATGGCGTTGGTCTTCATATAGGGAATCGGCTCGTCCAGCGCGAAGCGGGCGAAGTCGATGCCGGTGGAGCTGGCGAAGTGGGCGACGCCCGCCTCGGCACTGGCATGGGCCAGGTACTCGGCGTGCTTGGCACGGGCCTCGGCCTCGGTGGGCGCGACGATCACGCTGATGCCCATGAACACCTTCACCGCCTGCGGATCACGGCCGGCGGCCACGGCGGCGGCGCGCACCTTGTCCACCTGGGCGCGGGTCGCGGCCTTGTTGCTGCCGCTGATGAACACGCACTCGGCATGCTCGCCGGCAAAGCGCAGGCCGCGCACCGAGGAGCCGGCCTGGAACAGCAGCGGCGTGCGTTGCGGCGAGGGTTCGCAGAGGTGGTAGCCCTCCACGTCGAAGAACTCGCCGTGGTGCACCACCTTGTGCACCTTGTCCGGCTGGGCGTAGACCCGGCGCTGGCGGTCGTTGACCACCGCCCCGGCTTCCCAGCTGCCTTGCCACAGCTTGTAGAGCACCTCCAGGTACTCGTCGGCCTGGTCGTAGCGGCGGTCGTGCTCCACCTGCTGGCTGCGGCCCATGGCACGGGCCCCGCTCTCCAGGTAGCCGGTGACGATGTTCCAGCCCACGCGCCCCTCGCTCAGGTGGTCCAGGGTGCTCATGCGCCGGGCGAACAGGTACGGCGGCTCGTAGCTGAGGTTGGCGGTGACGCCGAAGCCCAGGTGGCAGGTCACCCCGGCCATGGCGGAGACCAGCAGCAGCGGGTCGTTGACCGGCAGCTGGATGCTCTCCTTCAGGGTCAGGTCGACATTGCCCTGGTAGACGTCGTAGACGCCGACGATGTCCGCCAGGAACAGCCCGTCGAACAGCCCGCGCTCCAGCAGCTGCGCCAGCTCCGTCCAGTAGGAGAGCCTGCGGTAGTCCGTGGAGCGGTCGCGCGGGTGGGTCCACAGGCCGTGGTTGATGTGCCCCACGCAGTTCATGTTGAAGGCGTTGAGGAGGATCTGCTTGCGCGCCATCAGATCGTCCCCCGGCGCGGCGGCAGCACGCCATTGAGGTAGTAGTTGCCCACCGCGTGGTACTTCCAGCGCACCGGGTCGTGCAGGGTGTGCACCCGGGCGTTGCGCCAGTGGCGGTCGAGGTTGTGCTCGGCGAGGCTGGCGCGGGTGCCGGCCAGTTCGAACAGCTTGCTGCCGGCACTGAGCGAGACCTCGGTGGTCAGCGCACGGGCCTCGGCTACCCCCAGGGACGCAGCGGCCACGCTGTCGGCGGTGGGCTCGGCGCTGGCGGCATCCAGCAGCCGGCCGGCGCGGTCGAGGATGGCCTCGGCGGCGTGCAGGCGGATGGCCAGGTGGCCGAAGGCGTGGATCAGCAACGGGTCGTCGCTGGCCTTGTCGACCCCGGCGTCGATCCACGGCCGCGAGCGGGTGCGGACGAAGGCCAGCGCATCCTCGTAGGCGGCGCGGGCGATGCCGACGTCGATGGCGGCATGGAGGATCTGGGCGAAAGGCCCGACCGTGGTCGGGTGCTCGAAGGCGGCCTGGAAGGACACCAGGTCCTCGGCCGCCACCGGCACGTCGTCGAACACCACCGAGCCGCTGCCGGTGGTGCGCTGGCCAAAGCCCGACCAGTCGTCGATCACCGTCAGCCCCGGCGCGTTGCGCTCGGCAAAGGCCAGGTACTGGTGGCCATCCTCGGCCACCACCAGGGTCGGCACGCGGTGGGCGTAGAGGGCACCGGTGCAGTAGAACTTGCGGCCACGAATGCGGTAGCCCTCGCCGTCCCGCACCAGCTGGGTGGTGCGGTCGTTGGCGGTGCGGGTGCCGATCTCCGCCAGGGCGTTGCCGAAACGCTCGCCGGCCAGAGCGGCAGCGAACAGGCGGCGCTGCTGTTCGGGACTGCCGTTCACCCGCAGCACTTCCAGGGCATAGAAGTGGTTCTGCGGGATCTGCCCGAGGGAACTGTCGGCGGCGCTGATCAGCGCGATGACCCGCGCCAGGGTGACGTGGGACACGCCGGCCCCGCCGAACTCGCGGGGCACGCTGATGCCCCAGAGGCCGGTGCGGCTGAACAGCTCCAGTTCGTCCAGAGGCAGGCGGCGCTCGCGGTCGCGCTCGGCAGCGCCGGGTCGGAACAGGTCGGCCACCTGGCGCGCCACCTCCAGGGCTTCGGCGTCGTCACGGATGATGGCCACGGGGGCGTGTGGGTGGGGATGGGCAATGGTCATGGCGCCTCCTCAGATCCAGGAATGGCGGGCCGGGAAGGCGCCGTTCAGGTGGTAGTTGCCGACGGCGTGGACCTTCCAGCGCACCGGGTCGTGGAGGGTGTGCACCCGGGCATTGCGCCAGTGCCGGTCGAGGCCGAACTCGGCGAGGGTGGCGCGGCTGCCGGCCAGCTCGAACAGCTTCTCGCTGGCCAGCAGACTGATCTCGGTGGTGAGCACCTTGGCCTCGGCCACGGCGATGGAAGCGCGGGCGGCCGCTGCGGCGTCGATGGGCGCGGCGGCCACTTCGTCGAGCACCTGGCCGGCGCGCTCCAGCAGCGCGTTGGCGGCGTTCAGTTCGGTCTTCAGGCGGCCGATCTCGGCAATGGTGTACAGCTCCTCGCTGGCACGCTCGACGCCGGCGTCCACCCAGGGCCGCGAGCGCTCGCGGATGAAGGCGATGGCGTCGTCGATGGCGGCCTCGGCGATACCGGCGTCGATGGCCGCCTGGATCAGCTGCGACAGTGCGCCCTGGATGCTCGGCACCTCGGCCAGGCGACTGTTGTGGAACACCAGGTCGTCCGCCACCGGTACGCGGTCCAGCAGCACGGTGCCGCTGGCGGTGGTGCGCTGGCCGAAGCCGGACCAGTCGTCGACGATGGCGAGCCCCGGCACGCCCCGCTCCACCAGGGCCAGCACGCCGGTGCCGCTGTCATCCAGGGCCTTGACCGCCACCCAATGGGCGAACAGGGCCCCGGTGGAATAGAACTTCTCGCCGCTCACCTCCAGGCCGGCGTTGCCCCGGGTGATGCGCGCCTTGATCTCCAGGGTGTGCTTGGTATTGCGCTCGGGCCCGGCATTGGCCAGGCGGCGCCCTGCGAGGATGCCGGCGAACACCTGGCGCTTCTGCGCTTCACTGCCGACGTTTTCGATCACGCTGAGCAGGCCGAACTGGTTCTGCGGGATCTGCCCCAGTGCCGGGTCGGCGGCACAGAGGATGCGGAACACCTCGGCGAGGGTCACATGGGAAACCTCGGCACCCCCATAGGCGCGGGGGATGCGAATGCCCCCCAGGCCCAGGCGGGTGAAGAGTTCCACTTCGGGCCAGGGCAACTGGCGGTCGCGGTCACGCTGGGTGGCGCCAGCCCGGGCCTGCCTGGCCACTTCGTGGGCGGCGTGCAGGGCCTGGGCGTCGTTCTCGATCAGCGCCGCCGGGAGTAGCGGGGGCGCCTGGTCACGCGGGTCCTTGGGTTCGGAAGGGTGGGTCATGGGTCCGTTCTCGATCATTCCTGTTGCGCCGCGAGCAGCCGCGTACGCTTGCGAGGAGATCGATTGCACAACCCGTGCCTGAAAAATAATCCTTATTAATCAGCGAGTTATTTAAAACGAACAACTGTTGGAATCTGCACAGCAGGGCAAATTGCTGAACATCTGTTGCCCCAGCAACAGTTCAGCCCTGCAAGCGCCGGGCAGCCTCCTGGATCTGCTGGCGGACCCAACGCCGCAACGGGTCACTGGCCGTGCGCTGGTGCCAGATCTGCATCACCTCCACCTTCGGCAGGGCCAGCGCCTCCGGCAGCGCATGCAGGCACAACGACGGGTCGCGGGCCACCGCGTCCTCGGCCACCGAGCGCAGGCAGGTCAGCAACAGGTCGGTGCCGGGCAACAGCCGGGGCGGCGCCAGGAAGCTGGAGAGCCCCGCCGCCACCCGCCGCTGCCGACCGAGTGCGGCCAGGGCCTGGTCGACCCGCCCGGCCAGGTCGCCGGTGAGGGTGGTGAGCAGGTGTTCGCAGGCGACGAAGGCGTCGAGGTCCAGCCCCCTGGCCAGGTGCGGGTTGTCGCGCCAGGCCAGCACCACGAAGTCCTCGCTGAGCAGGCGCTGCTGATGGAAGGTGTCCGGCAGGTCGGCATAGAACCCGGCGATGGCCAGGTCACAGGTGCCCTTCTCCAGCTCCTCGCGGGGGAGCAGGCCACGGGTGTTGTGGGTCACCAACACCAGGTTGGGTGCCTCGCGGCGCAACACCGGCAACAGCTCGGGCAGCAGCGTCTGCTCCATGTAGTCGGTGCTGTAGAGGTGGATGCGCTCGGCGCGCTGGAGAAAGTCCTGGCCGTCGCTGTGTTCGTAGAAGGCCTCCAGTTCCGCCACCAGGCACTGGATGCGCGGTGCCAGCTCGTGGGCCCGGGGCGTCGGCGTCAGTCCGCGCGGCGCACGCACGAACAGCGGGTTGCCCAACTGGTGGCGCAGCTTGTTCAGCTTGTGGCTCAGGGCCGGCTGGCTCAGGGTCATGCGCTCAGCCGCCACCGAGGCGTTGCGCTCCTGGTAGAGCACATGGAAGACCAGCAGCAGGTTCAGGTCCTTGTTGGCGATATTCACTTTTTGGATACCAGGAATAAGAGCTTTCGAATTATCGAATCCTACGCCCTCTCCTAGGATGGTCGCCAACCTGAAACAACGCCCCCACGGGCGGGAGACTGCACATGAAAAAGATCCTGATGGTCCTCACCTCCCACGACCGCCTCGGCGAAACCGGCCTGGCCACCGGCTTCTGGCTGGAAGAGTTCGCCGCGCCCTACTACCACTTCCTCGATGCCGGCATGGCCCTGACCCTGGCCTCGCCCAAGGGCGGCCAGCCGCCACTGGACCCGAAGAGCCACGACGAGAGCGCTCAGACCGACGCCACCCGCCGCTTCGACGCTGATCCGGCCTCGCGCCAGGCCCTGGCCAGCACCCTGCCCCTGGAAGCCGTGCGCGCCAACGACTACGACGCGCTGTTCTACCCCGGCGGCCACGGCCCGCTCTGGGACCTGGCCGAGGACGCCCGCTCCATCGCCCTGATCGAAGCCTTCCTGGCCCAGGGCAAGCCGGTGGCTGCGGTGTGCCACGCTCCCGGCGTGCTGCGCCATGTGAAGACAGCCGACGGCCAACCGCTGGTGCGTGGCAAGCAGGTGACCGGCTTCAGCAACAGCGAAGAAGCCGCCGTGCAGCTCACCGAGGTGGTGCCCTTCCTGGTCGAGGACATGCTGCGCGGCCATGGCGGCCTCTACAGCCGTGCCGATGACTGGCACAGCCATGTGGTGGTGGACGGCCTGCTGGTGACCGGACAGAACCCGGCCTCGTCCGATGCCACGGCAGACGCCCTGCTGAAACTGCTGTGAACCCATTGGGGAGGCGTCGCGCCTCCCCCTTTCGAGGAGACGCCATGAGCATCGCCCTGTTCGCCACCCTGAGCCCCCTGCCGGAGCACCGCGAGGTCGTCCTGCAGGCCCTGGAAGCCCTGGTCCAAGGCACCCGCAACGAGCCCGGCAACCTGCGCTACGACCTCTACGCCGGGGATGACGGCAGCCTGCAACTCCACGAGCTGTACCGCGACCAGGCCGCCATCGACGCCCACCGCGCCAGCCCGCACTACCTGGCCTTCCGCGAAGCCGCCGTGGCCGGTGGCTGGATGGCCGCCCCCACCCAGGTGGTGCAGGCCGTACCGGTGAACGTCGCCCAGAGTTGAACGGGCGACCCGGCGCGCCTACTTGCCACTGATCAGCCGGTAGCGCGCCAGGTCCTTCGGGTCGAGGACCCGCATCTGGCGCGGGTCGATGCGCTGCATGTCGTCCAGCAGGCTGTCGGGAATGCCCATCTCGCGGAAGTACGCCGAGGCGTTGTAGCGCACGCCCTGGTACAGCGCCGCATCCCGCGAGGCGTCACCGTGGGCGTAATACGGCCGGTGCAGCCCCACCGAACCGCGCACGGCCTTGTTGCGGCCGGCCGCCAGCAGGTAGACGCAAGTGCCCTGGCACAGGCCGGTGGACGGCACCAGGGTGTCGAAGCCGGTCTCGCGCACCAGCCGACCCATGCGAATCGCCTCGGGCACGCTGCCGCCAATGCTGTCCAGCATCAGCACCTTGCGCGCGAAGTTGCCGGGGTTGCCCAGCACCCCCTTCATCAGCGCGTCGTAGTCACCCGGCGCAATCTCCTCCGACACCTTGGCCACCAGCATGCGACCGATGGTCGGGTGCTGCACCGCCTCCACCTCCACCCGCGCCTCGGCCTGCAGCACGAACAGGCCAACACACAGGGCAGCAAGGCGGGGCAATGGGCGGGTCATGGGCAAAGGTCCTGGAAAAATCAGAAGGTGCGGAAGATACCTGCCACCAAGGCCGGGCGGAAGCGTCCTGCTCTTCTGGGATCTAAGGTTCTTTGAGGTTGTCATTGCAGTTGAGCGCATCGACGCCCGGCTTTCCCCCGGCGTCTGGAGGGCCCATTATTCGGGCATTCCCGTGCACGAGGATGTCCCCATGAGCCAACCCCTCTGGAGCCCGAGCCCTGAGCGAATCGCCGCCACCCGGATGGAAGCCTTCCGCCGCCACGTTGCCGACCGCCATGGCGTGGCCGTGCCCGACTACGCCGCGCTGCACGCCTGGAGCGTGGCGGATCGGCCGGCGTTCTGGTCGACCCTGGCCGCGTGGTTCGGGGTGCGCTTCCACCAGCCGCCCCGCGCGGTATTGGAAGAAGGCCCGGCCATGCCGGATGCGCGCTGGTTTCCCGGGGCGACGCTGAACTTCGCCGAGCACCTGCTGCGGCGCCGCGATGACGCGCCGGCGCTGGTGGCGGTGGACGAGGACGGCAGCCGGGTGCAGCTCTCCCATGCCGAGCTGGCCGCCCAGGTCGCCGGGTTGCAGCGCAGCCTGCGGGAGCTGGGCGTCGGGGTGGGGGATCGGGTGGCGGCCTTCATGCCCAACACCTGGCAGACGGTGGTGGGCATGCTCGCCAGCGCCAGCCTGGGGGCGACCTGGTCGTCCTGCTCGCCGGACTTCGGCACCCAGGGGGTGATCGACCGCTTCGGGCAGATCGAGCCCAAGGTGCTGATCGCCGCCGCCGGCTACCACTACGCGGGCAAGACCCTCGACCTCACGCCCAAGCTCAACGAGATACTCGCCCGCCTGCCCAGCCTGGAGCAGTTGCTGGTGGTGCCCCATGCACGCCCGGACGCCAGGGCGGAAGACTTCCAGACCCCGGCGCGGGTGGCGCTGTGGGGCGACTTCTACCAGCCCGGCGGCGAGCCCGTGTTCGTTCCCGTGCCCTTCGACCAGCCGCTCTACATCCTCTACTCCAGCGGCACCACCGGCGTGCCCAAGTGCATCGTCCACGGCGTCGGCGGCACCCTGCTGCAACACCTGAAGGAGCACGGCCTGCACTGCGACCTGAAGGCCGAGGACACGCTGTTCTACTACACCACCTGCGGCTGGATGATGTGGAACTGGCTGGTCTCCGGCCTCGCCCTGGGCGCCACCCTGGTGCTCTACGACGGCTCGCCTTTCCACCCCGCCCCGGAACGCCTGATCGACCTGATCGACGCCGAAGGCATCAGCCTCTTCGGCGCCAGCGCCAAGTACATCGCCGCCCTGGAGAAGGCCGGCGTGGAGCCCTGCCGCAGCCACCGGCTGGAACGCCTGAAGACGGTGCTTTCCACCGGCTCGCCCCTGGCCCACGAAGGCTTCGACTACCTCTACCGCCACTTCAAGGCGGACCTCTGCGTGTCGTCCATCTCCGGCGGTACCGACATCGTCTCCTGCTTCACCCTGGGCAACCCGGTGCTGCCGGTGTGGCGCGGCGAGCTGCAATGCAAGGGCCTGGGCATGGATGTGCAGGTGTGGGACGAACAGGGTCAGCGCCTGGTGGGCGAGAAAGGCGAGCTGGTCTGCGCCCGGCACTTCCCGTCGATGCCGGTGGGGTTCTGGAACGACCCGAACGGGGAGAAGTTCCACGCGGCCTATTTCGAAACCTTCACCGGCGTCTGGGCCCACGGCGACTACGCCGAGGAAACCGCCCATGGCGGCCTGGTGATCCACGGCCGCTCGGATGCGGTGCTCAACCCCGGCGGCGTGCGCATCGGCACCGCCGAGATCTACCGCCAGGTGGAGAAGATCGAGGAGGTGCTGGAATCCATCGCCATCGGCCAGGACTGGCAGAGCGATGTGCGGGTCGTGCTGTTCGTGCGCCTGCGTGAGGGCGTGGCGCTGGACGAGGCCTTGCAGGCGCGCATCCGCCGGGTGATCCGCGACAACACCACGCCGCGCCATGTGCCGGCGAAGATCGTGGCGGTCAGCGACATCCCCCGCACCATCAGCGGCAAGATCGTCGAGCTAGCGGTGCGCAACGTGGTCCACGGTCGTCCAGTGAAGAACACCGACGCCCTGGCCAACCCCGCCGCGCTGGAGCAGTTCCGCGACCGCGCGGAATTGGCTGACTGACAGGCACCCGCACGTGGAAAACGGCCGAGGCGGCCACCACCGCCCGGCCTACCCCATCCAGGGAAATGGCCGACGGGGCAGCCGAACGAAGGGAAATTCCACGTCGAGCGTTCGCGAGCAAAGCTCGTTCCCACCACCTCGGCAACCCGAGCCGCCTTGCGCAGGGTGGGCCGGGCGGCACTCCGCTTCAGCCCACCATCGACGTCACCGTGATGCCGGTGGTGAACGTGGAGCGCGCCACGTATGCGGTAGCCCGGACTTCAGTCCGGGGCGGCAAGCACCATTCCCGGGCTGAAGCCCGGGCTACGTGTCTGCATGGTGCTATCGGGTATTCCCGCTCGATGGGCTTCACTGCGCTCAGCGCCATCCCACGAGGTATCTGAGTCCGGCTACGCGCCGCGTTCCGTAGGATGCGGTGAGCTCGGCGAACCGCATCAGGTCGTTGCACGGTACTGCCGGGGACTCCTGTTTGATGGGCTTCGCTGCGCTCAGCGCCATCCTACGGGGTGCCGGCCCGGGCTACGTTTCGCGCCCTGTAGGATGCGGTGAGCTCGGCGAACCGCATCAGGTCGTTGCTCGGTGCCGCCGGGTACTCCGGATTGATGGGCTTCGCTGCGCTCAGCGCCACCCTGCGAGGTGCCAGAAGCCGGATTGCGGCATGCAAAAAGCCCGGCACATGGCCGGGCTTTTTGGGTGGATCAGGGGGGCGGCTCAGTTGGAGCAACCGTTGCCGAACACGCGGTATTCCACGCGGTGGATTTCGCCCTGGCGGTCTTCGTAGACCATGTGGGCGGGGACGACCTCGCAGACGTCCGGGATGCGGCTGTGGGAGATGACCTTGGCCACATCGAGCTTCATGCCGTAGTGGTAGGTCTTGGTCTGGATGCCGTCGTCCATGGCGGGTGTGGTCGCGAGGGCCAGGGGCGAGAGAAGCGCCAGGGCCAGGGCGGTCAGTACTTTCATGGGCAGTCCCCGTAGGTCTGGAGGGTGGTCGCCGGCCGGGTGGCAGGCGGCGAATTCACGCTATCGGCAGCCTGGATGTCCTACAGGCTGTACGCCTGCCCCCACGCGGCAGGTACGTCCTACAAAACGCGGCCCCCTGAAACGACAATGCCCGGCTCATCGGGCCGGGCATTTGTCAGGGAGCGGGCGGTCAGCCGTTGGAGCAGCCGTTGCCGAACACCATGTACTCCAGGCGGTGCACCTTGCCCTGGTGGTCCTCGTAGGTCAGGTAGGCCGGCACCACGCCGCACACATCGGGAACTTCGCTGCGGGAAATCACGCGGGCGATGTCCAGGTCCATGCCGTACTGGTAGTGCTCGACCTCGGCGGGAACGGTCTGGTCAGGCGAGGCAGCGAAGACGAGCGGAGACAGGCCGGCAAGCGCCAGCAACAGGAAAGCTTTCATGGGTTCTAGTACTCGATTGCCTTGAGAAGGGCTTCGGCCCGCCCTCCACGAGCGGGCCGAAGGTATTGCGCGACACCGCACACGAACGGTGAAGTGGATCAAGCATGTGCCTCTGTCGTGGGAGGCGGAATCCATTCTAATGCCCGTCCCACGGGGCTTACAGGGCGATCCAGCACAAGGACTGTGACGTGCTGGTCAACAATCCCTCAGGCGCCGGGCAGGCCCTGGCGTGACTCGTCCACCACCACCGTGCAGGTCATCCCGGCGGACAGCTCCAGCCCCTCGGGCACCTCGTCCAGGTGGATGCGCACCGGCACCCGCTGGGCCAGGCGCACCCAGTTGAAGGTGGGGTTCACGTCGGCCACCAGCTCGCGGCTTTCCGGGTTGTCGCGGTCGTAGATGCCACGCGCCACGCTGTCCACGTGGCCGAGCAGGCGCTCGCCGCTCATCAGGCGCATCTCCACCTTCGCGCCCTGGCGGATGCGCGGCAGGCGGGTCTCCTCGAAGTAGCCGTTGACGTAGAAGGAGTGCGCATCCACCAGCGCCATGCCGGCTTGCCCGGCGTGCACGTAGTCGCCCCGGTAGAGGTTGAGGTTGGTCACGTAGCCGTCCACCGGGGCGCGGACTTCGGTGCGTTCCAGGTCCAGCCGCGCGGCGTCGAGCCGGGACAGCGCCTGGCGGTAGCGGGCCATGGCGCCGTCGGCCAGGTGGCCGGCGTCCTCGCGGTTCTCCCGCGAGACCACCAGGTCGTCCATGTCGGCTCGCCGGCGGGCGTTCAGCCGGCGCATCTCCAGGTCGGCCTTGCGCGCGGCCACCTCGGCTTCGGCGTCACGCACGGCCAGCTCGTAGTGGGCACGGTCGATGCGCACCAGCACGTCGCCGGCCTTGACCCGCTGGTTGTCGCGCACCGGGATCTCCACCACCAGCCCGGCCACGTCGGGGGCGATGTTGATCACGTCGGCCCGTACCCGGCCGTCGCGGGTCCAGGGCGAGTCCATGTAGTGCTGCCACAGGCGCTGCACCAACAGCACCGCCAGGGCGAGGATGAGCAGGGTCGCGCCGACACTGATGATTCGTTTCACGGACAGGGTCTCTCAACGGTAGGTGGCCAGGGCCAGGGAGGCGTACAGGCAGGTGAACAGGCAGACCCGCAGCAGCACGGGGTGCCAGGCCAGGCGGTAGAGGCCGAGCCGCGCGGCGACGCGGTCGATCAGCCAGCCGCCGACCAAGGTGATCAGGAACAGCAGGGTCAGGCTCGGCAGGTAGACGCCGTGCACGGCGATTTCACGGGGCATGGGCGGGTACCGGGGCGGTGCCGGCGTCCTGGTGCTCGGCCCAGGGTGCCAGGGGGTCCAGCAGGGAGGTGCGGATGAAGTGCAGGTAGCTCTGCAACCGGCGCAGCGGCGAGGTCTCGAACTGTGGCGCGCAGGGCTCGGGGGTGGCGCGTACCGCCTCAATGGCCTGTTCGACGGCCTGCAGCGCACGCTGGCGATTGACCTCGCCGGGCTGGATCAGCAGGCGGATCAGCGCCCGGCCCATGGCGCGCACGGCGTGGCGCCAGGGCATGGATTCGGCATAGCAGGACAGCGCCGGCAGGCGCGCCTGCTCCAGGCGCAGTTCGATCACCGCATGCCCCACCTCCTGCACGGCGAACATCCAGCGCAGCAGCCGGCGCTGGATGTCCGGACGCCCGGCGGAGAAGGCATAGGCCTGGGCCAGCAGGTCACGGGTGCCGCTCTCGAAACCGCTGACCAGCCCACGGATGCGCCCGCTGACGGTGTGCACCGCGCACATGCGCAGGTCGTGCTCCAGGCGCCGCCACAGCCAGGGCCGGTTGGGTGGCAGGATCAGCGCCGCCGCCAGGGTCGCCACGGTCATCGACAGCAGCACCGCCAGGTACTCGTTGAGCAGCCGGTAAGGGTCGTACTGCACCAGGTTGCCCGGCAGCGACAGCAGGCAGAACCACACCAGCAGCCCCACGCCGTAGCCGGACCAGGCCGGGCGCGACAGCAGCAGCGCGCCGAGGGCGAAGGTGGGCGCCAGGGCGCAGCAGAGCATGACGAAGCCATCCAGCGAGGGCAGCACGCAGAAGGTGGTGAAGATGCCCGCGAGGGCGCCGCCGGTGGCGCCCAGGGTCAGTTGCAGCGCCAGCCGCTTGGGGTTGG
Source organism: Pseudomonas sp. zfem003 (assembly GCF_032621675.1). Taxonomy (NCBI): domain Bacteria; kingdom Pseudomonadati; phylum Pseudomonadota; class Gammaproteobacteria; order Pseudomonadales; family Pseudomonadaceae; genus Pseudomonas; species Pseudomonas sp. zfem003. The sequence goes on from NZ_JAVYJG010000001.1 coordinate 658,435, forward strand.
AGGAGGACGAGGCCAGGGCCGAGATCATTCCCACCGTCATCGTGAAGGTCTCCCCGGCGGGCCAGGCGGTGGCCATCCAGAAGGTGCCCAGGGCGAGGATCAGCAGGCTGCTGCGCATGCCCGCCACGGCGGCGGCCAGGGGGTTGGCGCGGGGGCGGAAGCTCTCCTGCCAGTCCTCACGATGGTGGCGGTGTTCCAGCAGCGAGGCCAGGGTCATGGCGTAGCCGTGGAGGTCGTCGACGAAGCGGAACAGCAGCTCGGCGGCGGTATCGAAATCCAGCGCGCCGGCCTCGTCCACCTGGCGCTCGGCCAGCCAGCCGCGCCCGCTGCGGATCAGTTGCATCAGCTCCTGCCGGCAGGCGGCCAGGCGTTCGGCGAACTCCTCCGCCTCGGCGTCGCTGCCCAGGCGCTCGCGCTGCGCGGCCAGCAGCGCCGAGACCTCGCCCAGGCACGGCTGCAAGGCCTCGCGCACCAGGTGGGCGCCGCCCAGGTGCAGGCGCTTGAGCAACTGGTGCAGGGCGTGGAAGCGCGTGGAAAGGACCATGAACTCGTTGTTCAGCCGCGCCAGCCGCCCGGCGCGCATGCGCATGTGCGGGTCCTCGAAGGTGGTGGCGTTGCGCATGTTCTCCAGGCCCACGGCCACGGCGGCGAAGCGCGCGTTGAGCGCTTCGAAGCGCTCGCTGTCGAGGCTGCCGGCCAGGCCTTCGCAGGCGAATGCGGCAAAGTCGCGAAAGCGCGCCTGCAAGGTTCCGCGCAGGTCGGCGCTGGTGGTCTGGGGCAGCACCAGGGCGCTGACCAGGCCGGTGCAGAGGATGCCCAGGGTGATCTCCAGCACCCGCCACAGCGCCGACATGAAGGCGCCTTCGGGGTGCAGGGTGGCGGGCAGGCCGATGATCACGGCGGTGTAGCCGGCCAGCACGCAGGCGTAGCCACGGAAGTCCCGGTAGCGTGCCGCGCCGGCGGTGCACAGGCCGATCCAGATGGCGATGGCCAGCATGAACAGCACCCGCTCCTGGTTGAACAGGGCGATCAGCGCCACCATCACCGTCAGCCCCAGCAGCGTGCCGATGATGCGGTAGAAGCTCTTGGCCAGGACCTGCCCGCTCTGCGGCTGCATGACGATGAACACGGTGACCAGCACCGTGCCGGGCTGCGGCAGCTCCAGGCGGTAGGCCAGCCACAGGGCGATGAAGGCAGTGAGCAGGGCCTTGAAGATGAAGACCCAGGTGACCCCTTCGGTACGGGCCCAATGGGCGAGGTCACGGCGCAGCGCCGTGGTCCAGGTAGCGTCGATGTTCATGGGCGTGCCAGGCGGAAGCGGGGTTCGGAGGGCGTCAGGTGTTCAGGGGCGGGGCCGGCTTCCTGCGGGAGGCCACCGCCCAGCTGCAGCAGCAGGTCGGCCTGGGCGGCGAGGCGCCGTGCGCGCACCTGCTGTTCCACGCGCTGGGCCTCGAACAGGGCCGGCTGCGCCTGCAGCACCTCGCTGTAGTCGGTCAGCCCGCGTTGCTGGGCCAGCAGGGTCAGGTCGCAGGCGTGTCGCGCCTGGGCCACGGAGACTTCCGCCAGGCGCTGTTGCTGGTGCAGCGACTCCAGGCGCACCAGGGCATCGGCCACGCCCTTGATGGCCTGCACCAGGGTCTGGTCGTAACGCCCCACTGCCAGGTCGTAGCCGGCGCTGGCTTCGGCCAGTTGGCCGCGCCGCCGCCCGCCGTCGTAGACCGGCAGGGACAGCGCCGGACCGAGGCCCCAGGTGAGCTTGTCGTAGCGCAGGAAATCCAGCACGCCGCCCTGCACCGCCGAGGTGCCAAGGCCGCCGAGCAGGTCGACGTTGGGGTAGAAATCCGCCTTGGCCGCCTCGATGCCCTTGGCTTCGGCCGCCACCTGCCAGCGTGCCGCCACCAGGTCCGGGCGATGGCCGAGCAGTTCCAGGGGCAGGCGCGGCGGCAGGCCGATGTCCCTGAGCAGCGCCAGGCGCGGCCGTGTCATGGCTTCGGCAGCCCCCGGCCCCTCCCCTGCCAGTGCGGCGATCAGGTTGTGATCGAGGGCGATGCTTTCGCGCAGTTCGTCGATCTGCCGCTCCACGGGCGGGATGCCCATTTCCGCGCGGGTCACCTCCAGGCGGGTGCCGATACCGTCGTGGCGACGGCGCTTGGCCAGCCCCACCAGTTGCTGGCGCTGGGTCAGCTCGGCCTGGGCGATGTCCAGCTGGCTGTGATGGAGCGCGAGGCCAATGTAGGCGCGCACCAGGTTGCCCTGCAGTTCCAGGGCTGCCAGCCGGGCTTCGGCGACGCTGGCGCGGGCGCGGTCCACCGCCGCCTCGCCACGGGCACGCTCGCGGCCCCAGAGGTCCAGCGGGTAGCTGAAGCCGAGCTGGCTGGTGTTGTTCCACGAGCTGGTGCGCGCCAGGTCGCCGGGGCCATAGAAGGCGTCGTCGGGCCAGCGCTTGCGCTGCACGTTGGCGGCCAGGCCGAGGCTGGGCGATTCGTCCGCCTCCACCACGTGGGCCAGGGCCCGCGCCTGGCGGACCCGGGCGGCGGCCATGTCCAGGCTCGGGCTGCTGGCCAGGGCGCGGTCCATCCAGGCGTCCAGCTGCGGGTCGCCGAAGGCTCGCCACCACTGGCTGGCGGGCCAGCCGGCCTGGGCCTCGGCCGAGGCGATGGCGGCCCCCACCTCCAGCGCGGCCGGGTCGGGGACCTGGCTGGCCGGGGCGATGCCGTTGGAGTCGATGCAGGAACAGAGGAGCGGGAAACAGACGTACAGGCTGACCCGGAGCAAACCGGGCCGATCGATGCGGGGCACGTGCGGCGAATCCTGATGGCATGGGCTCTGGTGGCCCGTAACGGCGGCGATTCTATGTGTCGCCCGGGGGTCAGGATAAGCACACGGATAGGTGATTCATTGTGTACTCAGCGGCCATAATCGGCGGCACCACTTCATGCCAGAATTCGCGCCCCGTTCCGGGCCGGAGCCCTTGATGGACATCCTCTTCAACATGCGTGCCTTCGTCTGTGTCGCGGAGACCGGCAGCTTCACCGCCGCCGCCCAACGACTGGACCTGACCACCTCCTACGTTTCCCGCGCGGTCGCCACCCTGGAGACCCACCTGCGAACCCGCCTGTTGCACCGAACCACCCGCCGCATTGCCCTCACCGAAGCCGGCCAGCGCTACCTGATGCGTTGCGAGCAGATCCTCGGCTACATCGAGGAGGCCGAAGCCGAAGCCAGCGAAGCCCACGCCCGCCCCGCCGGCAACCTGAAGGTCCATGCCATGACCGGCATCGGCCAGCACTACCTGATCGAAGCCATCGCCCAGTACGCCGAGACCTACCCGGACGTGAGCTTCGACCTGACCCTGGCCAACCGCACCACGGACATCCTCGACGAGGGTTACGACATTTCGGTGGTGATCGCCCAGGAGCTGCCGGACTCAGGCTTCATCTCCAAGCAGCTGGGCACCACCTACAGCGTGCTCTGCGCCTCCCCCGGCTACATCGCCAAGCACGGCGCGCCACGCCAGCCCGCCGACCTGCTGGGGCATCGCTGCCTGCGCCTGGTGAACTCGGTGATGTCGCTGGACAAGTGGACCTTCGATGGCCCGGACGGGCAGCAGATGATCACCATCACCCAGACGCCCTTCCAGGTGAACACCGCCGATGCGCTGACCGAGGCGCTGCGGGCGGGCATGGGCATCGGCGTGCTGCCGGTGTACTCGGCGGTGCACGGCCTGCGGGACGGCAGCCTGGTGCGGGTGCTGCCCCATCACAGCCTGTTCCCGCTGGGCATCTACGCGCTGTATCCGTCGCGGCAGTTCCTCGATGCGAAGATACGCACCTGGGTGGAGTTCCTCCGCGACTTCCTCCCCGGCCGCCTGAAGGCCGACGAGTCGGTCTTGCTGGAGCACAGCGCAACGCTGGGTTGAGCCTTCCGTCAGGCGGCGAGCGCAGCACTCTGGCGCTTGCGCCGCTTGGCGCTCTCCAGCAGCCAGATGGCCTGGCTGGCCTGGGCATCGGCCAGGCTGACGAAGGGGCCGGCCTTCACCGCGCCATCCAGCACCACCAGCCAGCACGCCAGGTGGCCGGCGCGGCGCAGGGTTTCGGGGACGGCTGAGCCGACCAGGGACATGATCTCGGCACTGTGCATGCTGGACTCCAGGGCGATGTGGACGATGGCGCCACTCTAGGAGCCGGCCTGGCGGTGCGGAAATCAGTCCGCTCGATAGTTTTCATGGGGCGCCACGATGCCGCCACCGCCCTGCCCGCGCTGACCGGCGAGGAGTTTCTGAAGCCGCCAAATGCCCCGCACCTTCACGGCATTCCGCCGTCCAACATCGGACAGCCGCAAGCGGAGACGCGAGATGCCTGGCAGCAATCGATACGAAATCATCTACCGGCTCCACGGGAGCCCGCAGGCGTTCATCGTCGAACTGGACGGACCGCCCAGCAGCGCCGATATCCATGCGCTGCTGGTGGAGCGACACGGCATTCCACTGGGGGAGACGCCGCCGAGGGACAACCGGGACTACCTGCGCCTGACCACCGGCCACGGCATCCAGGACGTGGCGGTCAGGCGCAAGTACTGACGGCCACGCAGGCCGTCGGCAGGATCAGCTGAGGGTGCCGAGGTTGAAACCGGTGACCGAGGCCAGGGTACCACGCCACAGGGTCAGCCCGGTGCAGGTCAGGCCGCCGGCGGCGTAGACACTGACATCACGCAGGTGGATGTACTGGGGCGGCAGCAGGTTCGGGTCTTCCCCGGTGGACTTGGCCATGACGCCGAGCTTGGCGAAGGTGGCGCGGATGTCCTCGCGGCCCTCTTCCGGCCAGGAGTGGGCGTATTCCTGGGCGAACAGGTCGAAGTAGCTCTCCACGGAGATCAGCGTGCCGCTGACCAGGCCCGCGCCGACGGTGAGGGTGATGCCCACTTCCACGCCGAGCTCGTTGGCCTGGCGCACCAGCATCTGCAGGAACCAGTCCATGCTGCGCCCCGTCCACTCGAAGTCCTTCGCCGTGCTCAGGTCATAGCTGCTGAGGATTTCGGCGGCATTCGACTTGGGGGTGTTCTGGGTGTCGCTCATTCGTCCATCTCCGTGGTTGCGGGGCTTGAAGTCCAAGGGTTATAGCACGGCGCCGGCGACAGGCAGGCGCCGCCGTTGCGCGGCAGCGCGCCGCAGGTCAGGCGAGGGTCGCGCCAAGGGCGCGGATGCAGCGCTGCAACGCGGGCGACTCGCCCAGCAGGCGCACCCGCAGGCCGTCGATCTCGCGGCGCACCGGGTAGTGCTTGCGCAGTGCGTCGAAGGCAGCGCGACGCTGGGCGGCGTCCCCCACCAGGCTGCGGCGGAAGTCGGCGTCGTCCCGGCGCGGGTCGTACACCGCGCGGCAGAGCATGGGCAGCGCCCACTGCGGTTCGGCGCTGGCATCCAGAACCAGTTCGGGCAGCCAGGGCGCCGGCAACAGGTCGGACAGGCGCACCGTCTCGGGCTGCTTCAGGGCCCGGCAGAAGGCCTGGTAGATCTGCTCGGTGCCGCGCAGCTTGCCGTCCAGGCTGTAGCCGGCGATGTGCGGGGTGGCGATGCGGCACAGCGCGGCCAGTTGCGGGTCCGCCTCGGGCTCGCCCTCCCACACGTCCAGCACCACGCGCAGGTCCGGGCGCCGGCCCAGCACGTCGCGCAGGGCACGGTTGTCCACCACCGCGCCACGGGCGGCATTGATCAGCCAGGTGCCTTCGCGCAGGGCGGCCAGGCGGGTGGCATCGAGCAGGTGATGGGTGGGGTGGTCGCCGGATTTTTCCAGCGGGGTGTGCAGGCTGATGGCGTCGCAGCGCGCCAGCAGGGTGTCCAGGTCCACGTAGTCGCCACCCTCGGCAGCCTGGCGCGGTGGGTCACAGACCAGCACGGTCCAGCCCAGCTCGCGCAGCACCTGCACCAGGCGCCCGCCCACCTGGCCGGCGCCAACGACGCCATAGGTGCGGCTGGCCGGGTCGACGCCGGCGTCCTCGGCCAGGGTCAGCAGGCTGCCCAGCACGTAGTCCACCACGCCCCGGGCGTTGCAGCCCGGCGCACTGGACCAGGCGATGCCGCCCGCGTCGAGGGCCTGGGTGTCCAGATGATCGGTGCCGATGGTGCAGGTGCCGACAAAGCGCAGCGCGCTGCCTTCCAGCAGGGCGCGGTTTACGTGGGTCACCGAGCGCACCAGCAGCACCTCGGCATCACCCAGGGCGGCGCGGTCGATGGCCCGACCGGGCAGGCGGCGGATGGTGCCGAAGCCTCCGAAGAAGGCATCGACCAAGGGAATGTTCTCGTCAGCGAGGATCTGCATGGGGGCACTCCATGGGCGGGGTGGGCATTCTACGGAATCCGTCGCGCAAGGTCCTACAGCCCTTTCCTGACCCATGCGTCAACGCGTAGACTACGCGGTCTTTCGCCTCCGCTGATTCCCCATCGCCGGCAGTCCCCCTGCCACGGCCGCTTCAGCGCCCGCTGCGAGCCCATCGCAGCCAGGCGGCCCGCCCTGGGCATAAGCAAGACGGACGCCACCGCCGTACCGGTGAACGCTACACAGCCATGGAAAGACCTCCCGTGACCATCCGAACTCGCCTCGACCGTACCCGTCGCGAACTCCGAGCCCTATTCACCCTCGCCCTGCCGATCATGATCGCCCAGCTCTCCCACTCGGCCATGGGCTTCGTCGACGCCGTGATGGCCGGCCGCGTGAGCCCCCGCGACCTGGCCGCCGTGGCCCTGGGCAACTCCATCTGGATACCCGTGTTCCTGCTGATGACCGGCATCCTCCTGGCCACCACCGCCAAGGTGGCGCAGCGCTTCGGCGCCGGCCAGCAGGGCGAGATCGGCCCGCTGGTGCGCCAGGCCCTGTGGCTGGCCGTGGCCGTGGGCCTGGGCGGCGCCGGCCTGCTGCTGTGCGCCGAGCCGGTGCTGCACCTGATGGGCGTGGAGGAAGACCTGATCGCCCCGAGCATGGGCTACCTGCACGGCATCGCCTACGGGCTGCCGGCGGTGGCGCTGTACCAGGTGCTGCGCTGCTTCAGCGACGGCCTGGGCAGGACCCGCCCGAGCATGGTGCTGGGCATCTGCGGGCTGCTGCTGAACATCCCGCTGAACTACGTGCTGATCTACGGCCACCTGGGCTTCCCGGCCATGGGCGGCGTGGGCTGCGGCTGGGCCAGCGGCACGGTGATGTGGATGATGTTCCTGGGCATGCTCGGCTGGGTGCGCTTCGCTCGCGTCTACCAGGGCAGCGCCCTGTTCGCCCGCTTCGAGCGGCCCGACTGGTCGGTGATCCGCCGCCTGCTGTCGGTGGGCCTGCCCATCGGCATCGCGGTGTTCGCCGAGTCGAGCATCTTCGCGGTGATCGCCCTGCTGATCGGCGGCCTCGGCGCCAACGTGGTGGCCGGCCACCAGATCGCCCTGAACTTCAGCTCCCTGGTGTTCATGATCCCCTACTCCCTGGCGATGGCCGTCACCGTGCGCGTCGGCCAGGCCCTGGGCCGTGGCGAGCCCCGCGAGGCGCGCTTCGCCGCCGGCGTGGGGATGGCCACCGCGCTGGCCTACGCCTGCCTCTCGGCGAGCCTGATGATGCTGCTGCGCCAAGGCATCGCCGGCATCTATACGCCGGACCCGGAGGTGATCGCCATGGCCGCCTCGCTGCTGGTGTTCGCCGCGCTGTTCCAGTTCTCCGACGCCATCCAGGTGACCGCCGCCGGTGCGCTGCGGGGCTACCAGGACACCCGCGCCACCATGGTCATCACCCTGTTCTCCTACTGGGGCATCGGCCTGCCGGTGGGCTGGCTGCTGGGGCTGACCGACTGGCTGGGCGAAGCCAGCGGCCCGCGCGGGCTGTGGCAGGGGCTGATCGTCGGCCTGACGGTGGCGGCGGTGATGCTCAGCTACCGCATCACCGGCAGCGCCCGGGCGCACATCCGCCACTTGAGCCAGCGACCGACCGCTGCGGCCTGATCCGGCGATAGCGTCGCCACAACGCAACAGGGCCCTTTCGGGCCCTGTTTGTTAATCGGCTTTCTTGCGAATCCAATACAGATAGGTACCTGCTTCTTCCGCCTGGTCCACCAGCTCGTGGCCGAGGAACATGCAGAACTTCGGAATGTCGCGGCGGGTCGAGGGATCGGTGGCGATCACCTTGAGCAGGCCGCCGGCCTGCAGGTCGCGCACCTTGTTGTGCAGCATCATCACCGGCTCGGGGCAGTTGAGGCCGGTGGCGTCGAGAATGGCATCGGGCTGATCGGTCATGGGGCACTCCGTCGAAGGGGCGCTATTGTCGCGCAAAGCGCCGCGTCCGCCCACTCCCAGAGCCCGACCTTGGATGGGCCGCCGGACGGAACGCAACGGTGGTAGCCTGCCGCGCCACGCCCACCACATGCCCAACCACCATGCGCCCGACCTGCCTGCTGCTTGCCCTCCTCCTGCTCGGCGGCTGCGCCGCCCGTGACCACCTGCCCGACTACAGCGCCCAGGCCGGCAAGGCCCTGCCCGCCACCTGGTACGACGCGGTGATCATCGCCCGTGACGGCACACGGCTCTCCGCCACCGTGTTCCAGCCCGCCCTCGCCGCCGGGGAAACCGCCCCGCTGGTGGTGCACACCCACGGCTGGGGAGGCTGGCGGGTCACCGGGCCGGACGGTTTCTACGGCCAGCGCATGATCTCCGGGCGCACCGCCCTGCGGGCCTGGCGCGCCGGCTACTGGGTGGTCAGCTACGACCAGCGCGGCTGGGGCGGCAGCGAAGGCGACATCGAGATGATGGACCCGCGTTATGAAGTGCAGGACGCCCTCGCCGTGGTGGACTGGGCCAGCGCCCACCTGCCGCGCCTGACCGAGGACGGCCCCGGCGACCCGCGCGTGGGCATGCTCGGGGAAAGCTACGGCGGCGCCGTGCAACTGCTGGCCGCTAGCGAAGACCCGCGCATCGACGTGCTGGTGCCCATCGCCACCTGGTACGACCTGGCCGACGCCCTCGCCCCCGGCGGCCGCCTCAAAGTGGGCTGGACCGGCGTGCTGGTCAGTCTCGGCCTGGCCACCGGCTACGACCTCGGCAAATTCATCCAGGCGCCCTACCTGCGCAGTGCCGGCGGCGAGCTGACCGAGCCGGTGCGCGACGAACTCCACGCCCATAGCCTGGCGGCCTACTGCGAACAAGGTCGCCGTCCGCGAGCCGACGCCCTGCTCATCCAGGGCCTGCGCGACACCCTCTTCCCCCTCGACCAGGGCCTGGCGATCCGCGACTGCCTGCGCCAGGGCAGCGCCGACGTGCGCCTGCTGGGCATCCAGGGCGGGCACATCCTGCCGCCACCGCTGCAGCGCTGGAGCGGCCTGCCGCCCTTCAACAACGAACCGGTGCTGCACTGCGACGGCCAGGCCCTCAACCTCGAAACCGCGGTGGTGAACTGGTACGAAGACCGCCTGCGCGGCCGTCACGGCGCGGCGGACAGCATCCCGCGCCTGTGCCTGAGCCTGTCCACCGACGAGGGCCTGGCCCTGCACGAAGCACCCCGCCAGGACAGCCCGCTGCCGCTGCCGGAAACCCGCCTGCGCCCCGCCACCAGCGGCTGGCTGCAGCCGGCGGCATTCGTCGAACTCAAACGGATCGAACAGCCGGCTGCCCTCGTGGGACCGACCCTGCTGCACCTGCACCCCCGGCAGGACGATCACGAAGTCTTCGCCGCCCTCGCCGTGCGCCGGGCCAACGGGGATGTGGAGGTGCTGAGCGAGCAGGTCACCCCGCTGGCCGCGCGGGCCGACGTGCGCCTGCCTTCGGTGAGCACCCGGCTGCAACCGGGAGACCACCTCGGCCTACGCTTCAGCGGCTTCAGCGGGCAGTACCTGTTCAACGGGTCCTGGTGGCCGGGCCAGGTGAGCCTGGCCGGTGAAGTGGAGCTGCCGGAGCTGCAGCCCCTGCCCCACTGAGCGGCAGCCTCAGCCGAGGCGCCGCAGGTGGCAGGTGACTTCCTCGCGGTCGTGGTAGAGCTGCTTGCAGGCCATCGCCACCTTGATGCGGCGCGCCTTGAAGCTCTCTTCCAGGCGTTGCAGCAGGCGCTGCACTTCCGCATAGCGCTGCTTCATCGGCAGCTTGAGGTTGACCACCGCCTCGCGGCACAGGCCCTCGCCGATCCAGGTCTCCAGCAGCGCCGCGTTGCGCGCTGGTTTCTCGACGATGTCGCAGACCATCCAGTCCACCGGCTGCTTCGGCTTGTAGGTGAAGCCGTCGGCCCGCAGGTGCTGCACCAGGCCGGTGTCCATCAGGCTCTGGGCCATCGGACCGTTGTCGATGGCGGTGACCAGCATGCCGCGCCGCACCAGCTGGTAGGTCCAGCCGCCGGGCGAAGCCCCCAGGTCGACGCCGGTCATGTCGCCGGACAGGCGCGTCTCCCACTGCTCGCGGGGGATGAAGGTGTGCCAGGCCTCTTCCAGCTTCAGGGTCGAGCGGCTGGGCGCCTCGCGGGGGAACTTCAGGCGCGGGATGCCCATGGGCCAGAGGGCCGAGTTGTCCGGCTCGGCCAGCCCGACGAAGACCTCGCGGCCACTGCGGAACGTCAGCAGCAAGCGCGGCAGGCGCGGGTCGTCCCGCAAACGCCCGGCCTTCTCCAGCGCCTTGCGCAGCGGGCCCTCGAACTTCTTGCAGAAATTCGACAGCTCCTTGCCTTCATTGGTGTCCAGCACCTCCAGCCAGAGGCTGCCGCACACCGGGGACGCGCCCAGGTGTTCCAGCAGCACGCTGATGCGGTCGGTCTCCGGCAACGCGAGGAACTCACCCCGGGCCCACTGGCGCGGGAAGATCAACCGGGCGAAACGCTGCCCCAACATCAGGCGCTCGGCACCGCCGGGCTCCTGGCAGATGAATTCGGCATGGGCGCTGCCGGCCTTGCCCTTGGCGTAGCCGGACACCTCCAGGCGCGCAGCCAGGTCGGTGATCTCGGCGCAGACCTCGCCCTCGAAGCCGGGCCGGCAGTGCAGTAACAGGGTGTTCATGGTGGTGTCTCCTCGGGCGCGCACTATAGAGCCGGCGCAGGAGATTTCACACAGACAAAAATAAAAATTCCCACCATAGAAAGACAAATCTAGATCTCAACGGCTCGGCAAAAACCATTGCCCATCGAAACAGATAAATAGCGGCTAAAGAACGAGAAGCGTCCCTATTATCACAATGCAAGAGGAGGCCCAGCAGCGATAGGACTCTGGCGGCGCTAAAGGTACCGCTCTCAATCAGTGGGTACGAATACCTACCTTTCTCGAAACCCTGCCTTGTACGCCCAATTTCGCCGGGGTTTTCTCAACTTCACGTCGGCCCGATTGCTCGGTTGTTCGGCCGAGCCTAGAGTGCTCGGCGGCACCGCACGCACAAGGACCCGCCATGCCCGCCGTCACCCATGAGGACGCACAACGTCGCGCCGACGACATCCAGGCTTTCTACCGGGAGGTGGAGCGCCTGCACGAGGAGCAGGCGCTGCTGCTCGACCCCGGCCAGCTCGACCAGCTCGGCGATCACCACCGCCAGGTACTGGCCGACCTGCGCAGTCTCTACGACATCGACCACGACACCCAGACCCGTCGCCTGTCCCTGGGCATGCGCATCGCCTCGCTGCTGGGGGCGCTGGCCCTGGGCGCGAGCCTGCTGTTCTTCTTCTATCAGTTCTGGGGGCTGTTCAGTGAAACCGTGCAGGTGGCCATCCTGGTCGGCGCGACCCTGGGCACCCTGGGCCTGACCGCGCTGGTTCGGCGCCGTGACAGCACCGGCTACTTCAGCAAGCTGGCGGCCATGCTGGCCTTCGTCGCCTTCGTGCTGAACCTGGTGATGCTCGGGCAGATCTTCAACATCACCCCTTCGGACAAGGCCTTCATCGCCTGGGGCGCCTACGGGCTGCTGCTGGCCTACGCCTGCAATGCACGCCTGCTGCTGGTGGCCGGGCTGCTGTGCCTGATGGCATTCATCTCGGCGCGGGTGGGCACCTGGGGTGGTGGTTACTGGCTGTCCATGGGGGAGCACCCGGAGAACTTCCTGCCGGCGGCGGTGGCGGTGTTCCTTGTTCCGCAGTTCCTGTCCCAGGTGCGCTTCGGCGGATTCGCCGCGACCTATCGCCTGGTGGGGCTGATCACCTTCTTCCTGACCCTGCTGGTCCTGGCCAACTGGGGCCGCTCCAGCTACCTGCCCCTGGACAGCGACCTGATCGAGGGTGGCTACCAGCTCGGCGGCTTCGCCCTCGCGGCCCTCGGCATCTGGCTGGGCGCTCGGCGTGACTGGCCGGAGGTGATCAACGGCAGCCTGACCTTCCTGGTGATCTTCCTCTACACCAAGCTCTTCGACTGGTGGTGGGACCTGCTGCCGAAGTACCTGTTCTTCCTGCTGCTGGGCCTGATCGCCCTGCTCATCCTGGTGGTGCTGAACCGTCTGCGCCGCAGCTGGCTGAAGGGAGGTGCCCGCTGATGAACAGCCTGAATCGCTACGCCCTTTCCGCTGCCCTCGGCCTGGTCCTGGTGGTCAACGGCCTGGCACTGGCCGGGGTCTGGCACAACCGCACCGGCAAGCCGGACAGCCGCCTGGAACTGTCCCAGCGCGAGCTGAGCCGGGACTATTCGGACTTCGGCTGGTCCGGCGAGAACAGCGGGCTCGGCCTGCGCCTGGACTGGCGCACGCCTCGGGATGCGGACGAGCAGGAGATTCTCCTCGACCGTGCCGTGCTGGAGGAAATCGGCCTGCCCCTCGAAGGACAGGAGGGGCACTACGACACCCACGAGAGCAGCACCTACGCCGTGCTCGAACTGGATGGCCCCGCCTGGAAGGCAGAGCTCGGTCGCGCCGAAGCCCGGCTGAAGGACGCCACGAAGGCCCTGGCGCGCAAGCGCAACGAGGAGAACACCGCCCTGGAGGCCACCTATCGCAGCCAGTTCGAGTACGAGCGCGACCGCGCCAGCCGCCTGTTCGTGGTGGCCGCCGGCAGCGATGCGGAAGCCCTGCGCCAGCGCTACCCGGACCGCAAGCGCTATGCGCTGGTGAAGGCACGCCTCTATGCCTGGTACGACCACAACCAGACACCGCCGCGCCTGCAGGCCCGGGTGAGCCGACTGGAGGTGGATGCGCTGCAGGTGCCTTACCGCTGGCGCCAGCAGGTGGAGGAGCGGCTGGTGGGCGCCTACGACGAGCCGATCAAGCCGATGCGCCTGAAAGTGGCCTACGGCAAGCGCCTGGAACCCTGGATCGAGGATGTCAGCCTGCTGCGCTGAACGCCGCGGATGACGCGGGCGGGGCAAGTGGCTAGCATGTGGCCACTTGCCCCAGGACGCTCCGATGTCAGCCCACCTGCCCCGCTTGCGTAACCAGCGCTTCCTCGTTGCCCTGCTCGTTCTCCTGCTGACCTGTGGCTTCACCGTCACATCGCTGGTCAGCTACTACGCCTCCCTCGAGTCGATCCGCGACGGCATCGTCAACACCGAGCTGCCGCTGACCTCGGACAACGTCTATTCCGAGATCCAGAAAGACCTGGTGCGGCCCATCCTGATCTCCTCGATGATGAGCCGCGACACCTTCCTGCGGGACTGGGCCATGCAGGGCGAGCAGGACCCGGAACGCATGACCCGCTACCTGCGCGAAGTCCAGGAGCATTACGGCGCCTTCACCAGCTTCTTCATTTCCGAGCGCACCGGCACCTACTACCAGTCACGGGGCGTACTGAAGAAGGTTTCGCCGGACGAGCCCCGGGACGTCTGGTACTACCGCGTGCGGGACATGGAGACGCCCTACGAGATCAACGTCGACGTGGACATGGCCAACCAGGACCGGCTGACCATCTTCATCAACTACAAGGTGCTGGACTACGACGGCCGCTTCCTCGGTGCCACTGGCGTGGGCCTGACAGTGGACGCGGTGGTGAAGCTGATCGACGACTACCAGCAGCGCTACCAGCGGACCATCTACTTCACCGACACCACCGGCCGTGTGGTGCTCACCAGTGCCCAGGGCGGGCCGGAAGGCAGCCGCGTGGGCCAGGGCCTCGGGGAACTGCCGGGCCTGGCCCCGGTGGTACGAGCGGTGCTGCACCAGCGCGGCGGCAACCACCAGTACCACGCCCCCGACGGCGAGCATTACCTCAATGCCCGCTTCATCCCTGAGCTGGACTGGTACCTGTTCGTCGACAAGACCGAAGAAGGCGCCCTGTCGCCGGTGCGCAACGTGCTCTACCTCAACCTGGGCATCAGCCTGGCGGTGACCCTGGTGGTACTGGTGCTGCTGTACCTGATGGTGCGCCGCTACCGCGACCGCATCGCCGCGCTGGCCACCACCGACAGCCTTACCGGGTTGCCCAACCGTCGCGGATTCGACCTGCTGGCGGGCCAGGCGCTGCAGGAATCACTGCGTGACCAGCGTCCGCTGACCGCACTGCTGCTGGACCTGGACCATTTCAAGGAACTCAACGACACCCACGGGCACCTGGCCGGTGACCAGGTGCTGCAGGGCTTCGCCGAGAACCTGCGAGCGGGCGTGCGCCAGGCGGACATTCTCTGCCGCTGGGGCGGCGAGGAGTTCATCCTGCTGCTCAAGGACACCGGCAGTGCCACGGCATTGCAGCTGGCGGAAAAGCTGCGGGAGCGGGTTGCCGAGGCGCACCATCATTTCGACGGTGGCGAGACAGCGGTGACCGTGAGCATCGGGCTGTCCGAACTGCGCCCCGGAGACACCCTGCACAGCCTCATCGCCCGCGCCGACCGGGCGCTCTACCGTGCCAAACAGGCCGGGCGCGACCGCACCTGCAGCGAGACCGCCGGACAGGAATAAAGAGAGGGAAGCTGCCGAGGTTCAGGCGGTGACGTCGATGACGTTGCCCAGGTTCGGCGGGTTGCTGTTGCTCACCGGTGCGGGCAGCGCCTCCAGCAATGCCAGGGCACTCTGGGACTGCAGGTCGACGGACTTCTTCAGCACCGAGACCTGAACCTTCATGGCGAGCTGGGCGGCACTGGCGTCGGAGATGGAGCTGGCGGAAACGTCCACGGCGACCTCGCACGTCAACGGGGGAAGATGACGGGATTCTGAGGCCATGCCGGCGCCCCGAAAAGCACCGTCAGTCGCCTGGAAGGCCCGCCGTTGCGCTTGCAGCGGCACGGGAAGCCAGGGGACTCAAGCCCGGGCTCCCGGCCAAAACCTCGATCACGGCTGCCTGCTAGAAGTCCCGCTTGTAGAACAGGTCCAGCGAGCTGGCCAGGCCGCTGGCGGCTTCCAGGTAGAGGCGCCGGGTCAGTTCGTAACGCAGCGCCACCACGCTGGTGGGTTCCAGTACGCCAAGGCCATAGCGGATGCTGAGGCGGTCGGTGAGCACGCCGGTGGCGCCGTCGTCGCCGATCTGGAAGTCCTTGAGGCCAAGCTTCTGCGCCAGGTCGCTGGTCAGCGAAGAACTGCCGGACAACCCCAGCGCCAGGGCGGCCTGTCCCAGGGCGTTGCCGTCGCTGCCGCGCTCCAGGGGGCGCCCCAGTACCAGATAGGACAGCGCCTGTTCCTGGCTCATGGCCGGGGTGGAGAACACCTGGGTGGTCGGCTCGTCGGCACGCCCGTTGAGGCGGATGCCGGCGGTGACGTCGCCGATCTTGCGCACTGCTTCCACGTCCAGATAGGGCTGGTCCAGCGGGCCGGCGAACAGCAATCGCGCGCGGCGCAGGTCGAGGCGCTGGCCGTAGGCGCGGTAGCGGCCGTTCTTCAGGTTCAGTTCGCCGCGCGCAGCCAGGTTGTCGCCGACCTTGAGGTGCCCGGCGAGGTCGGCGGTCAGACCGAAGCCGCTGAAGCTGAGCCGTTCCTGGCCCACTTCGACGTTGACGTCCATGGCCAGTTGCAGCGGGGTTTCCTCGTCCTGCTCGCCCACCAGGTGGGCATCCGACGAGACCCGCACGGCCTGGGGCGGCAGTTCGCGGATCTTGATGGTGCCCCGGGGGACGCGCACGGTGCCGGACAGTGCCAACCGGCCCTCTGCCATGCGCACCCGCAAGTCGGGGTCGACATCGAGGTTGGCGTAGGGCTCCACCACCACCGGCAGGCTGTTGCCGCGCAGGGCCAGGTCCACATCCAGGCCCTGGCTCCAGGCGACGCTGCCGCCCAGGCTGCCCTGGCCCTTTTCGCCACCGCTCCAGGTGCCGGACAGCTCGACCCGCTCGCCGGCGATGCGCGCATCCAGCGTGAGGTCTTCGATCCGCGTGGGCAGCTCGCCACCGGCCAGGCGGCCTCCGCCCAGGCGCACCTGCCCGATCACGTTGGGTGCCAGCAGGGTGCCACCGAGGGTGCCGCTGCCATCGAGGCGCCCTTCCAGTTCCTCCACGCCGCGGGCGAAGGGACGCAGCACGGCGAGGTCCAGGCCCTCCAGCTGGAAGTCGCCCTGCAGCGGCTTGCGGGTCGGGCGCGGGTCGATGCGGGCGTCCAGGCGCAGGCGGCCGAGCTTGCCGCCTTCGAACAGCAGGCGGCTGTCCACCTGCTGCGGGCGCAGGCTGCTTTCCAGGCGCAGGCTCTGGTAGGGGAAGTCCAGCCATTGGCCCTTGGCCCCCTCCTCCCGCACCCGCAGCACACCGCTGCCGGCATCCAGCAGGATGCGGCCGCTGGGGCCGGTGGACGGCAGTTGCAGCCGCAGGTCGCCGTCCAGCTGCCCCTGCCAGGCGAAGTCGTCCGGCAGCCAGGGCGCCAGGCTGGCCAGGGGGAAGTCCCGCAGGCGGTAGTCCAGGTTGGGTTCGGGCATCAGGCGTTGCTGGCCGGCGCAGAGGCTGGCTTCGCCGGAGCGCCAGCAATGGGCGCCCAGGTCCAGGCGGCCGTCGGCCAGGCGCTGCAGCGAGGCGGCCTGCTCCAGGCGCCAGTCCTGGGTGCCGAGCCGCACGTCGCCACGGCTGAGGCGGCCGCGCCAGTCGCCGTCCTTCAGTTGCCCGTCGAGGGCCAGGCCAAGCCCTAGGTCGGGGCCCTTCAGGCTCAGCTCGGCCTGCTGCCGCTGGAGCGTGCCCGAACCGGTCAGGCGCAGGTCACCCAGGGCGCGCTCGCCGGATTCGAGGTCGTCGGCATCGAGTTGCAGGGTGCCGTTCTGCCGGGCATCCAGCCTGGCCTGGAGCCGCAGTTGACGCAGGCGCTGGGGACCGAGGCCGATCCGCTGGCCATCGAGGGCCAGTTGGCCCTGGGGCGCGTCAAGGCTGCCGGCGAGGTCGAGGCGCCCCTTGAGGCTGCCGAACAGGCCGGGCCAGAGCTGACCAAGCCGATTGAGGGCGATGTCCAGCCGGCCATTGAGGCGCTCCTCCAGGCGGCCCTGGCCTTCGATGCGGTTGTCGCCCAGGCGTGCCTGGACCTGCTCCAGCGTCCAGCGCTGCCCTTCGCCACGGGCCTTGGCCAGGAGCACGGCGGGCTGGCCGCGCAACTGGCCCTTGAGGTCGAGGTCCGCCGTGAGGGCGAGGCGATCCGCCATGCGCCCCTGGCTGGCCAGGTTGCCGGCCAGGCGACCGGGCAGTTCGGCGACCCAGTAGGCGGGGTCGAGGTCCTTGAGGGCGAGCTGGGCGTCCCAATCCACAGCGCTGGCGAAGCCCACCTGGACGCGCCCCTGGGCCTTGCCCTGGCCAGCGGTCAGGCGCAGGTCGGCCAGCTCCACCTGGCCCAGGTCACCCTTGAACGGGCTGGCGAGGGTGAAGTCACCGGCCGGCCCCTTCAGGGCGGCATCGAATTGCCCGTGGTAGTGGCCGTCGAGGTACTGCACCTGGCCGTCGAGGCGCTGCAGGCTGACGGGCGGCTCGTCGATCGCGGGATACAGCCGGTGCCAGGGGAAGTCACGCCAGGCGATGCGGGCATCCAGGGCCAGGGCCTGTTGCCAGTCGATCCGCCCGTTCAGGTCGAGCGTCTGCTCCGGCGCAGCCATCAGGGCCAATTGCTTGAGGACCGCCCCCTTGGCGTCCACACGGCCGGCCAGGTCGAGGCGTACGTCACCGCCTTCGCCCGGCAGGCTGGCGTGCCCTTCGACCGCGTAGCCCTGCGCCAGGTCGCCCCGGGCCTGGAGGGTGAGCCGCTGTAATTGCAGAGTGTCGGGCAGGCCCGCCGAGGCCTTGAAGGCGTCCACCTTCAGCGTGGCGGAGGCTGGGAGGTGGTCGGCCAGGGGCTGCAGTTCGCCTTCCAGGCGGCCTTGCAGGTAACCGGCGCTGTCGGCCTGGACGGTCAGTTGCCCTTGCAGGTCGCCCTTGGCGTGCAACGCCAGTGACCAGACCTGGCCGCCTGGGGCCGGCAAACCGAGGGTGCCGGTGGCTTCCAGCGGCCAATCCCCACTGGGGGCAAGGTGCCCTTGCAGGTCCAACGCGAGGTCGTCACGGCGAAGGCTGACACGTTCCAGGGTGAGCCCGTCCGCCAGCCAGGTGGCGCGAAGCTGGAGATCGGCCAGCAGCGCCTCGCCATCCAGGCTGAGGCGCCCCAGGCGGGCCTCGCCCAGGCGGATGCCGACCGGCAGCGCGAGGGCGGGCAGGCGGACGGGGCCTTCGTCAGTGCTGCCGCCCTCCCCCGGGAACGACAGGGCCACCTCGTCGGCGGCCAGCTGGTCGATGCACAGCGTCATGCCCAGCAGGCAGCCGGGCTGCCAGTCCAGGCGCGGGGCCGTGATAGCGACCACGCTTTCGCCCTGGCGCCACACCACACGCTGTGCCTGCCATTGGCCGCCCAGGTGGCCGCTGAAACCCTCCACCGCCAACCCCGGTACCAGGCCCAATGCCCAGCGTGCGCCGCTCTCGCTGCCCAGCAGCCAGGCTCCGGTCGCTCCCACGCCACCCAGGGTGAGCCCCAGGGCGAGCAACGCCCCCTTGACCACGCGCCTCACAGTTCCGGCCCCATGGAGAAGTGGATGCGGAAGCCGCCGGGATCATCCAGGGCTTTGGCCAGGTCGAGGCGGATGGGCCCGACCGGGGAGACCCAGCGCACGCCGATGCCGGCGCCGGTCTTGAGCTTGTCCTTGAGGTTGTTGACGGCGTTGCCGCGGTCGACGAAAGCCGCGATGCGCCAGCGCTCGGCGATGGGGTACTGGTATTCGGCGCTGCCCACCACCATGTAGCGGCCGCCGACCTTGTTGCCCTGGCGGTCCTCCGGGGAGAGCGTCTGGTAGTCATAGCCCCGCACGCTCTGGTCACCGCCGGCGAAGAAGCGCAGCGAGGGCGGGATGGCGCCGTAGTCGGTGGTGGCGATGCCGCCGGCCTGGACCCGGCCCAGCAGGCGATGGCCACCCGGCAGGGTGTAGAGGCCCTTGGCCATGGCGCTGGCGTAGGTCATGTCGGCGTCGGACAGCACGCCTTCCTTGGCGGCGCGCACGTCCAGTTGCAGGTGGTAGCCCTGGTTGGGGTCGAGGCGGTTGTCGCTGCGGGTGACGCTGTAGCCGATGCCGGGGATGAGGAAGCTGCTGCGCCCGTTGGGGCTGCCGTCGCCGAAGTCGTAGATCTCCTGCTCCCAGCGCAGGGAGACGACCCGCTGCCAGTCGTCCGGCAGCTTGGACTGCCATTGGCTGCCCAGGGTGAAGCGGCGGCTTTCGACGTCGGTGAGCTGTTCGCGCTGAAAGCCGCTGGTGAAGCGCAGGCTATCGGTCAGCGGCGGGTCGAGGGGGATTTCGTACCAGGTGCCGACGCTCTGCCGTGCCGTGGAGATTTCGCTTTCTGCCCCGAGGCGGTGGCCTTGGGGGTTGATCCAGTGGCGGGTCCAGTTGGCCCGGGCACGGGGACCGACGTCGGTGGAGAAGCCGACGCCCAGGCCCAGGGTGCGGGGTTTGACGGCACCGAGACGCACCTTCACCGGGATCAGCCGGCCAGCACCGGGCTCGGGCTGGGCGTCCACCCGCACTTCCTCGAAATAGCCGCTGGCCTGGAGGTTCTGGCTGAGCTTGGCGACCTGGTCGGCGTCGTAGGGCGTGTTGGGCGGGAACGGCACCAGGCGCGCCAGCAGGTCGGAATCGAAGGGGGTGTCGCCATCGAAGGCGACCCGGCCGAGTGCGTAGCGCGGCCCGCTGTCGTAGATCAGTTCGATATCGGCGACACCGGCACGGGGGTCGATGTCCAGCCGCTGGGAGCGGAAGCGGCCATCGAAGAAACCGTAGCGCAGAGCCTGGCTCTGGATGAGTTTCTTGGCGTCTTCGTAGAGCCCGTGGTTGAGCGGCTCGCCCGGGGCCAGGGCCTTGCTTTTCGGCACCTTGAAGGCCTTGAGGCCGGCGGCCTCGCCTTCCACCCGCACCGTCACCTGGCGCAGGCGGACAGGCTCGCCCGGCTGCACGTCCAGTTGCAGGACCGGGTCCTTGCCGGGGCGTACCTGGCTGTCGATCTCCGCCTGGTAGTAGCCGAGCGCCTGCGCCGCCTGGCGCGCCTGCTCCTCGGCGGCACGGCGGAAACGACGCAGGGCGGTTTCATCTCGATCCCCCAGGCTGCCGATGAAGGCTTCGATATTGGCCTTCAGCTCGGCATTGGCCGGGGACACCTTCACTTCCAGCGAGGCCTTGGCCAGCGCGAGCGGGCACAGGGCCGACAGCGCGAGTGCCATTAGGCCGCGCATTCCTTGACGAACATTCATGCGCGGGATGCTAGCACGGCGTTCCGCTGCCTTTCTTCAGTCACAGACGCCTCGTCGGCCGAGGATTTCATGGCGCGATGTGTCGGGCTGACAACCATGGCGGCTCAGGCGCTCACGCCAACGCCTTCCAGCGCCTGGGCCGGGTTGGGGTGGAAGAAGACCCGCTCCAGCACCGGCCCGACGGCGACCTCACCGAGCAACTGGTAGCCCTGGCGCTGGTAGAAGTCGAGGTAGCGCGGGTTGCCGGTATCCAGCACCACACCTTGCGAGCCGGCGTCTTCGGCGCACCATTCGTGCAGCGCCTGGAGCAGTCGCTCGCCCAGCTGGCGCCCCTGGAACTCCGGGTGGATGCCGAGCAACGGCAGCACGTGGTACGGGCCGGGCGGCAGGCAGGCGAGCACCGCCTCGTGGTATTCGAGGAAGCGCCGGGTGCAGCCCAGGCCGGTGGTCAGCAGCATGCGCAGGCGCCAGCCCCAGCTTTCGGTGATGTCCAGCCGGCGCTGGGGCGGGGCGATGAGGGCGATGCCCACCAGGCGCTCTTCGATCAGCAGGCCGATGGCCGGCAGCTCCTCGATGAAGTGCTGCTTGACCAGCTCCCGCACCGTGGCGCGTACGCGCTGGTCATAGCCGGGTCGGTTGGCATCCAGCAGGTAGGCGTAGGTGGGCTCGTGCCGGTAGGCGTGGTAAAGCAGCGAACGGGCCTCGCGGCTGTAGCCGCGGTCGAGCAGGCGCACTTCGACCGGCGCTTGGGTGACGTATCCGGGCATGCACGGTGTCCTCGTTGTTCTGGTTATGGTCGCCGCGATGGGCAGTTGCCCCGGCTGGCTGAAAAGCTAGCAGCCCCCCTGCCCCGCCGCCATGTGCTGGCAGGCCCGGCGGGCGTTGGGCTAGGATTCGATACTTTTTCCGGATGGCTGCCCCCATGAAGATCGTTTCGTTCAACATCAACGGCCTGCGCGCCCGCCCCCACCAGTTGGAGGCGCTGATCGCCAAGCACCAGCCCGACGTGATCGGCCTGCAGGAGACCAAGGTGGCCGACGAGCAGTTCCCGGAAGCGGAGATCCGCCAGCTCGGCTACCACGTCCACTACCACGGGCAGAAGGGCCACTACGGCGTGGCGCTGCTGTCGCGCCAGGCACCGCTGGAGTTGCACAAGGGCTTCCCGGGGGATGACGAGGACGCCCAGCGCCGCTTCATCTACGGCACCTTCGCCGACGAACAGGGCAACCCGGTGACGGTGATGAACGGCTACTTCCCCCAGGGCGAGAGCCGCGACCACCCGGTGAAGTTCCCGGCCAAGCAACGCTTCTACGCCGACCTGCAGGCGCTGCTGGAAAGCCGCTTCGCCCCCTCCCAGCCGCTGGTGGTGATGGGCGACATCAACATCTCGCCGGAAGATTGCGACATCGGCATCGGCGAGGAGAACCGCAAGCGCTGGCTGAAGACCGGCAAGTGCAGCTTCCTGCCGGAAGAGCGCGAGTGGCTGGCCACCCTGAAAGGCTGGGGCCTGGTGGACAGCTTCCGCCACCTCCACCCCGAGGTGAACGATCGCTTCAGCTGGTTCGACTACCGCAGTCGCGGTTTCGAGGACACCCCCAAGCGCGGCCTGCGCATCGACGTGATCCTCGCCAGCCAGCCGCTGCAGGCGCGCCTGCGCGATGCCGGGATCGACTACGACCTGCGCGGCATGGAGAAACCCTCCGACCACGCGCCGATCTGGCTGGACTTGGCATGAATGAAAAGGGGCCGCTGAAGCGGCCCCTTTCTTTTGCACATCAGCTGCGCGACGGCTCCTCCCCCAGGGGCACGATGGCCATGGTCAGCCGCGAGATGCAGCTGGGCTTGCCATCGTCGCCGCTGAGGCGGATGTCCCACACATGGGTGGAGCGCCCCAGGTGCACCGGCCGGGCAACCGCAGTGACCCTGCCGCTGCGCAGACCGCGCAGGTGGTTGGCGTTCACTTCCAGCCCTACGCAATAGAAGCGGCTGGTGTCGATGCACAGGTAGGCGGCGGTGGAGCCGAGGGTTTCGGCCAGCACCACGGACGCGCCACCGTGGAGCAGCCCGTAGGGTTGGTGGGTGCGGCCGTCCACCACCATGCTGGCGGTGATCGAGCCCTCGTCGAAAGCTTCGAAGCGGATGTCCAGCACCTCGCCGATGGTGTTGCGCAGGGTGGCGTTGAGGCGGTCCAGATCGGGGGTTTCGCGCCACAGGCTCATGTCGACTCCTTTTTAGGTGGGCGCCGGGGTGACCGACGCGGACTTCAGTCGTGCCAGAGCACTGTTTCGCGCCGCTCGATCCACTCAGGGAAACGCGGCCCGTAGGTGCCTTCGACGACGTTGCGCTTGATCTTCAGGGTCGGCGTGAGGAAGCCGTTGTCCACCGCCCAGACGTCCTTCACCAGCACCAGGCCGAGCAGGCGCTCGTGCTTGTCCAGCGCCTGGTTGACCTCGTCGAGCAGGGCCCGGAGGCTGCCTTCCAGCTGTTCACGGGTACCGTTGCCGGCCTCCTGGCGCCCCACCTCGGAGAGCACGCAGAGGGCCATCGGCTGCGGCAGGCCGTCGCCGACCACGCACACCTGCTCGATGCGGGTGTGCACGGCCAGGCGGTTCTCGATGGGTGCGGGGGCGACGTACTTGCCCTTGCTGGTCTTGAAGATTTCCTTGATGCGGCCGGTGAGCCGCAGGTTGCCGTCGGCGTCCTGCTCGCCCTTGTCGCCGGTGCGCAGGAAGCCGTCGGAGGTGATGGTCTCGGCGGTGCGTTCCGGGTCCTTGTAGTAACCCTGCATGGTGGCGCCGCTGCGGACCTGGACTTCCCCTTCCTCGCTGATGCGCACTTC
This sequence comes from Pseudomonas sp. zfem003, assembly GCF_032621675.1. Lineage (NCBI taxonomy): Bacteria > Pseudomonadati > Pseudomonadota > Gammaproteobacteria > Pseudomonadales > Pseudomonadaceae > Pseudomonas > Pseudomonas sp. zfem003. The sequence goes on from NZ_JAVYJG010000001.1 coordinate 681,825, forward strand.
GACGTCGGGGCTGTTGCGGCCGATCCAGCCGGTCTTCTGCTCACCGGGGCGGCAGACGTGGGAATAACCGCAGTTCTCGGTCATGCCATAGACCTCCAGCACGTCCAGGCCCAGGCGCTTGTACCAGTGCAGCAACGCCTCGGGCACCGGGGCCGCACCGCACAGAGCAACGCGCACGGCATCGAGCCCCAGGCCGGCGAGGACCTTGCGCCCGATGAAGCGGCCGATCAGTGGCAGGCGCAGCAGACGGTCCAGCTTCTGGGCGGGCATCTTCTCGAAAACGCCCATCTGGAACTTGGTCCAGATGCGCGGCACGCCGAAGATCGCCGTGGGCCGCGCGCGGCGTAGGTCGCGGAGGAAGGTGTCGAGGCTTTCGGCGAAGAACACCGTCTGCCCGGCATAGAGGGAAGCCATCTCGACGAACATCCGCTCGGCGACGTGGCACAGCGGCAGGTAAGACAGCAGGCGATCGCTCTCACCGGTATTGAACAACTGCACGCCATGCTCAGCGGCGAAGGCGAAGTTGCCGAAGCCCTGCATGACGCCCTTGGGCGTGCCGGTGGTGCCGGAGGTGTAGATGATGGTGGCGAGCTGCTCGGGACGGGTGCGGGGGTTGTCGCGGATGGGGGTGGAATCCAGCAGGTCCGACCAGGCGTAGTCGAAGGTGCCCTCGGGGTGGATGGGCAGCGCAATGGTCGCCACACCCTCGGGAATCCCGCCGCTCATGGCCGGCCAGTCGTCCAGCTTGCCGATGAACGCCAGGGCGCTTTCGGAGTGCTCCAGCACCTGGCGGACGGACTCACCAGTGAGGTTGGGGTACAGGGGCACCGAAACGTGCCCGGCCATCCAGATCGCCAGGTCGGCCACGATCCAGTGGGCACAGTTCTTGGAAATGATCGCGATGCGGCTGCCCGGTTGGAGGTCGCGCCCCCTGAGCCAACTGGCGGCGCGTCGCGCCTGGTCGCCGACATCGCCCCAGGTCAGCTCTTCCACCTGGCCGCCTGCCATGGGCTGCACCAGGTAACGCTTATTGGGATGACGTGCTTCACGCTCGAAGAACATGTCGAGCGGCAAACGGACTGCATCAGCCACAGGGCCTCCTCCTTTCTTGTTCTTGTGAATCGGGGACAACCAAGCACTTGCTTGGGCGACTATTCCACGCACGCCATCCCAGGTGCAAGTTAAGAAATGTATCGACCGTGACCTCTGCCGGGGGCATACACAATTTGCAAAAAGGTCTGCTTGAGTGGGTATGAGGCGGTCCGTATTCTCGCCGCCATGACGCCGGGCCCCTCTGACGGTTAGCGCCGCCATGTCGGAGTCATAGTTGGTTCAATTCGACTGAAAGGAGGGGCTCATGACTGCCCTAGATCAATTTCTCTTTGCTGACTTCCTCGGCACCTCAACCTGGCTCTGGCTGGTCTTCATCGCCATAGTCGTGTCTCTGCTGGCCTTCGACCTCGGCGTGCTCCATCGCAAGGAGCGCGAGATCGGTGTGAAGGAAAGCCTGATGCTTTCTGCCGGCTACATCACCGCAGGCCTGCTGTTCGGCCTCTGGGTCTGGCACCAGAAAGGCGCTGACGCGAGCATGGACTACGTCACCGGCTTCCTGATCGAGAAGTCGCTGTCGATGGACAACGTGTTCCTGATGGCGATGATCTTCAGCTTCCTGGCCATCCCGCGGCAGTACCAGCACAAGGTGCTGTTCTGGGGAATCATGGGCGTGATCGTGCTGCGTGGCGTGATGATCGCCCTGGGCGCCGCACTGATCCATGAGTTCAGCTGGATCCTCTACGTGTTCGGCGTGTTCCTGGTCATCACCGGCGTGAAGATGTTGTTCGCCAAGGTGGACGACGAGCCGAACCTGGCAGAGAACCGCTTCGTGCGCTTCCTGCGACGTCACATGCGGATTACCGACCAACTACACGGCCAGCGCTTCTTCGTCCGCCAGCCGGACGCCAGCGGCCGTGTGGTGCTCTGGGGGACGCCGCTGCTGCTGGCCCTGGTGATGATCGAGCTGGCCGACCTGGTGTTCGCGGTGGACAGCGTCCCGGCGATCTTCGCCATCACCCAGGACCCGTTCATCGTCTACACCTCCAATATCTTCGCCATCCTCGGCCTGCGGGCCCTGTACTTCGCCCTGGCGGCGCTGATCCACCGCTTCGCCTACCTGAAGTACGCCCTGGCCCTGGTGCTGGTGTTCATCGGCGGCAAGATCTTCCTGGTGGGCTTCATCGGCAAGATCCCCCCGGCCATCTCCCTGGGTGTGACCCTGAGCCTGCTGATCGGCGGCGTGCTGGTCTCGCTCTGGAAGACGAGGGGTAACAAAGCCCCCAGCCACTGACCCGACAGCGCCCGGCCCCTTGGCCGGGCGTTTCGTTCAGGGGGACTCGGGGTTGGGGAACCAGGCCTCCAGGCCCGGTTTGTCGGTGTCGACCTTCGGGTCGTAGATGTAGCCCGAGACCCTTGGGTAGTTGTCCAGGTCGTTGCGCCAGAGCAGCGTCCCTTCGTACGGATGGCCATCGCGCTCGACGGTGATGCGCAGCTGGGTGGCGGTATCGACGAGCTCCGACTCGACGAAGGTCGCCCGCCCGGTCCAGACCTCATCGCCCACTTCCCAGTACAGCGCCATCTCGCCCTCATGCAGGTAGACCTTGAGGTCACCGCTGTAGGGCGTGCCACTGTCCGGCAGGCGGCCCACCACCCAGTAGCGGCCGACGAAGTAGGACGGGTCGGGGTGATCGGCAGCGCCCGCGAACGGGATGCAGGCAACGGCCAGAAGCCAGGCGAGTGCCTGGCGGGTGAAATCACGGATCACGGCAGTCTTCCTTGAGCCCCGGCGGGGTCACAGGCGATGGGGATGGTGAAGCGCACGCAGGTCCATCACCCCGGCCAGGGGCATTGCGCCGTCGAGTTCGGCCAGGCTGGCGGTGCTCATGGCCAATGGCTGCTGGCGATGGCCGTGGACGAGCAGGCCGGCCAGTTCCCCTACGAACGGGTTGTGGGTCACCAGCAGCAACTGGCTCTCCTCCCGCCGAGCCAGTCGGTCGAGCGCCTCGCGCGGATCGCTTTCCGGGGTCAGCCAGCCCTCCACCAGCACCGGCCCCTGGAATGCCAGGGCCTCGACCACCAGTTCGGCCGTCTGCCGGGCGCGCAGGTAGGGGCTGACGATGATCGCGTCCAATGGCACTCCCGCCAGGCGGGCTGCAGCCTGCAGCACCTCCTGGCGGCCGTTGCGGGTCAGCGGTCGCTCGGCATCGGTGGCGGCCCGGGGCTCAGCCTCGCCGTGGCGCAGCAGCCAGAGCTTCACAGCTTCGGCTCTTCGTCACGCACCGGGTGGGGCGCCGGGGGCACGCGGTGGGCGGCCTCGCCTTCCGGCGCGCGCGGGGTCGGCCAGTCGGCGAACGGCCAGGGCTTTTCCTCGGTATTGAAGGTGCCGAAGCGGCCGATCTGGGCCAGGTACTGGCTGAGGCTGTCACCGAAGGCCATCAGCCCGCCGTTGGGCGCGCCGTAGAAGGCGCGGTAGCCCAATTGGGCCAGCACCACCACGCCGAGCACGATCTCGGCCAACTGCCAGACGATGACGAAGATCAGCATCCACAACACACGCAGCAGGATGGACTCGCGCTGCAGGTCTTCTTGCTCATTGCTCATGGTTAGCTCCTGGTCCTGGGGCGGCTGGTTCAGAAGCCGCTGGTGGGGATGAAGTCGACGTCGGTCTTCGGCTCACCACGCATCAGCACCTCGATCACCTGGGCCAGGGTGCGCCCTTCGAAGAGGATGGCGTGCAGGCCGGAGACCAGCGGCATGTAGACCTGCAGCTCCTCGGCACGGGCCTTCAGCACCTTGAGGGTGTTGACCCCCTCGGCCACCTCGCCCAGGCGGGCCACGGCATCCTCCAGGGACAGCCCCTCGCCCAGGGCGAAGCCCACCTGGTAGTTGCGGCTCTTGGGCGAGGAGCAGGTGACGATCAGGTCACCGACACCGGCCAGGCCGAGGAAGGTCATGGGGTTGGCGCCGAGCTTGACGGCGAAGCGGGTCATCTCGGCCAGTGCCCGGGTGATCAGCATGCTCTTGGTGTTCTCGCCCATGCCCAGGGCGGCGGCCATGCCGGCGATGATGGCGTAGACGTTCTTCAGCGCGCCGCCCAGCTCCACGCCGAAGCGGTCGGCGCTGGCGTAGACGCGGAAGGTCTTGCCGTGCAGGGCCTGCTGCACGCGCTGGCAGAGCTCGGCGTCTTCGCTGGCCACCACGGTGGCGGTCAGCGCGTGATCGGCCACTTCCTTGGCCAGGTTCGGGCCGGAGAGCACGCCGATGCGCGCCTTGGGCGCCACGTCTTCGAGGATCTGGCTCATCAGCTTGAAGCTCTGGGCCTCGATGCCCTTGGTCAGGCTCACCAGCAGCTTGCCTTCGAGCTGCTCGGCCACCGGCTCCAGGGCCTTGCGCAGGGCGCTGGAGGGGATGGCCACGAACACCAGGTCGCAGGCCGCCAGCACGGCCGGCAGGTCGGAACTGGGGCTGACCCCGGGGTGGATCTTCACCCCCTTGAGGTAGCGGGGGTTCTCGCGGTTCTGGCGAATCGCCTCGGCCTGCTGGGGGTCGCGCATCCACTGCAGCACGCTGTTGCCGTTCTCGGCGAGGAGGTTGGCAATGGCGGTGCCGAAGCTGCCGCCACCCAGCACTGCGATCGATTGATCTCGAGTCATAACCAGTCCATGTAGAGCCACCCGGGTGGCGAATCCGCGCATTATACGGAGGCCCGAGCGACCAACCAGTCTCAAACCGGGCATCTGCCACTGGTCAAGCCGCGGGGGAGCGACGAAAATCCCGCACCCATGTGACCGCTTCGTGGTTTTACGGTGCCGAACGCCCGCCGAACGGCCATCACTCAACCTGGCAAGCCCTGCGCCGAGACCCCTGCATGCCTCCACGCCCCTCGCCCGCCTCCTCTACCCGACGGCTCGCATGCCGCCAAGGTGACGCGGGCGCCCGGGCGAGCGACCAAAGCGGAAACGCCCGGGGGCTGACGCACCTTGACTCCACGCTGACGGGCCCAGGAGGCACCACCCCATGACCCGCAGCTGGGACATCCACACCCGCACCCAACTCATCAGCCTCGGCCCCGCCCTGCTGCTGACCTTGCTGCTGACCGGCTTCTTCACCTTCGCCCGGCTGCAGGACCTGCGCCAGGAGCTCAACCACACCGGCCAGTTGATCGCCAACCAGTTGGCGCCGGCAGCCGAATACGGCGTGATCGCCGGCAACCGTCCGGTGCTGGAAGGCCTGCTCAAGGCCACCCTGGACACCCCCCATGTGCGTTTCCTGGAAGTGCGCGACCAGGACGACGCCATCCTCGCCTACGTCGAGCAGCCGGGCACCCTCGAACGCAACGGTGCGCAGGTGGAGATCTTCCATGCGCCGATCCGGCTGCAGCAGGTGCAGCTGGGCAACGAGACGCTATTCCATGCCGGGCGTGGCGACAGCAAGCTGGCGACCGGCTACCTCGGGCGCGTGGTGGTCGGCATGTCCAACGATGCGTTCAGCAGTCGCCAGCAGGAGATCCTGCTCAAGGCCACGCTGCTGGCGCTGTTCGCCCTGATCCTCACCTTCCTGGTGGCGCGCCGACTGGCCATCCGCCTGTCACAGCCCATCAGCGCCATGGGCCAGGCAGTGGAGGCCATCCAGGCCGGCAACTACCAGGCCAGCCTGCCGGTGATGGAGGAAGGCGAACTGGGTGACCTGGCCCGGCACATCAACAACCTCGCCAGCGGCCTCGATCGCGCCAGCCGGGAACAGCGCCAGGCCATCGACCAGCTGATTGCCGCGCGGGAAGAAGCCGAGCAGGCCAACCGCGCCAAGTCCGACTTCCTGGCGATGATGAGCCACGAGCTGCGCACCCCGATGAACGGCGTGCTGGGCATGCTGCAACTTCTTGAAACAACCGAAATGACCCAGGAGCAGGCCGAGTACGCCGCTCTGGCCACCGAGTCCACCGAGCACCTGCTGAAGGTGATCAACGACATCCTCGACTTCTCCCGCATCGAGCGGGGCGCGCTGGAACTGGAGCGCATCGCCTTCAACCTGCTGGAGCTGGTCAACGGTTCGGTGCAGGTGTTCCAGCACAGCGCCCAGCAGCGCGGCCTGGCGTTGATCGTGGAGACTCAGCCCGGCCTGGAACAGGTGGAAGTCCAGGGCGACCCGACGCGCATCCGGCAGATCCTGGTGAACCTGGTCGGCAACGCCCTGAAGTTCACCGAAGAGGGCAGCATCCGCGTGGTCACCCAGTGGCAGGCGCTGGACGACCAGGTGCTCTGGCTCACCTGCGCCGTGCACGACAGCGGCATCGGCATTCCCCCGGAACGGCTGGAGCACATGTTCGACGCCTTCCAGCAGGCCGACAGCTCCATTTCCCGGCGCTACGGCGGCACCGGCCTCGGCCTGCCCATCGCCCGCACCCTGGCCGAGCGCATGGGCGGCACCCTGCGCGCCGAAAGCCACCAGGGCCAGGGCTCGGTGTTCACCCTGGAGATCCCCCTGCCCTTCCGCCAGCAGGTGAATCGAACGGACGGCCCCTACCCGGACCAGGCCGCGGCGGGCAACGGCCAGGACGTGCTGCTGGTGGAGGACAACCCGGTCAACCAGACCGTGATAGAAGCCATGCTGCGCAGCCTCGGCTACCGCGTCAGCCTGGTCAGCGACGGTGCCCAGGCCGTGCAGGCGGCTTCTCGCACGGGGTTCGCCGCCATCCTCATGGACTGCCGGCTACCGGTGCTCGATGGCTATGAAGCCACCCGTCAGATTCGCGGCATGAATGGAGGCACCCGGGTCCCCATCATCGCCCTCACCGCCAACGCCCTGCAGGGCGACCGCGAAGCATGCCTGGAAGCGGGTATGAACGATTACCTCGCCAAGCCGTTCAAACGGGCAGACCTGCAGCGTGTGCTGCAGCGCTGGCTGGGCGGCGCGACCGATTGCCCCCCCGACCTTCGGTGAGTGGGCAACGGGTGATAAAGTGCGGCAGGCTGTGCCCTCGAACCCCACCTTGCGCGACCCGGGACGATCGGAATGCAGGTGTACGAGTGTACTCTGTGACTTTCACTGCAACGCAACAGTCTATGACTAGTCTGCCGATTCGGCGCTATGCGCACGGCAGTGGACGAAATGCCAAGCCCTGCAGTACGGGGACCATTTAGGAGCTCGCATGACAAGACAAAACGCCTATTCCCGGGAAGACCTGCTGCGCTGCAGTCGCGGTGAGCTGTTCGGACCTGGTAATGCGCAACTGCCCGCCCCCAACATGCTGATGATCGACCGGATCGTTCACATCAGCGAAACCGGCGGGAAGTACGGCAAGGGCGAAATCGTCGCCGAGCTCGATATCAACCCCGACCTGTGGTTCTTCGCCTGCCACTTCGAGGGCGACCCGGTGATGCCGGGCTGCCTGGGCCTCGATGCCATGTGGCAGCTGGTGGGCTTCTACCTCGGCTGGCAGGGCAACCCCGGCCGCGGCCGTGCACTGGGCTCGGGCGAGGTGAAGTTCTTCGGTCAGATCCTGCCGACCGCCAAGAAGATCACCTACAACATCCAGATCAAGCGCACCATCAACCGCTCGCTGATCCTCGGCATCGCCGATGGCACCGTCAGCGTCGACGGTCGCGAGATCTACAGCGCGGAAGGCCTCCGCGTCGGCCTCTTCACTTCAACTGACAGCTTCTAAGGGTTATCCGCATGCGTCGCGTCGTGATCACCGGCCTGGGCATCGTTTCCTGCCTGGGCAATGACAAGGAAACCGTTTCCGCCAACCTGCGTGCCGGCCGTGCCGGTATCCGCCACAACCCGGCCTACGCCGAGATGGGCCTGCGCAGCCACGTTTCCGGTTCCGTCGACCTGAACCTGGAAGAGCTGATTGATCGCAAGATCTTCCGCTTCATGGGTGACGCCGCCGCCTACGCCTACCTGGCGATGGAACAGGCGATCAAGGACTCCGGCCTGACGCCCGAGCAGATCTCCAATCCCCGCACCGGCCTCATCGCCGGTTCCGGTGGCGCCTCCACCGTCAACCAGATGGAAGCCATCGATACCCTCCGCGAGAAGGGCGTCAAGCGCATCGGCCCATACCGCGTGACCCGCACCATGGGCAGCACCGTTTCCGCGTGCCTGGCCACCCCCTTCCAGATCAAGGGCGTGAACTTCTCCATCTCCTCCGCCTGCGCCACCAGCGCGCACTGCATCGGCCAGGCCATGGAGCAGATCCAGCTCGGCAAGCAGGACGTGGTCTTCGCCGGCGGCGGCGAAGAAGAGCACTGGAGCCAGAGCTGCCTGTTCGACGCCATGGGCGCCCTCTCCACCCAGTACAACGACACCCCCGAGAAGGCCTCCCGCGCCTACGACGCCAAGCGTGACGGCTTCGTCATCGCCGGTGGCGGCGGCATGGTGGTGGTCGAGGAACTGGAGCACGCCCTCAAGCGCGGCGCCAAGATCTACGCCGAGATCGTCGGCTACGGCGCCACCTCCGACGGCTACGACATGGTCGCCCCGAGCGGCGAAGGCGCGGTCCGCTGCATGCAGCAGGCCCTGTCCACCGTCAAGGCCCCGATCGACTACCTCAACACCCACGGCACCTCCACCCCGGTGGGCGACGTGGCGGAGATCCGCGGCGTACGTGAAGTCTTCGGCGACAAGGCCCCGGTAATCAGCTCCACCAAGAGCCTGTCCGGCCACAGCCTGGGTGCCGCCGGCGTCCACGAGGCGATCTACTGCCTGCTGATGATGGAAGGCAACTTCATCGCTGCCTCGGCCAACATCGACGAGCTGGACCCGGAAGTGGCCGACATGCCGATCCTTCGCCAGGTTCGCGAAGACGCCAAGCTGGACACCGTCATGTCCAACAGCTTCGGCTTCGGCGGCACCAACGCCACCCTGGTGCTGCAGCGCTTCAAGGCCTGACCGGCCCCCGGCGACACCTGAAGGCCCGTATCCCCGGATACGGGCCTTTTTCATGCCCCACGTAAAACCGCATCAGACCTTTCCCAAACCCCACCGCCGCATTTAAGTCCCGCGCAACGCCTCCGCTCTTTATGCCCGTACGCCCACGCGCATCCCCGGAGGAGCCTCCCATGTCCCTGCGCAACCTGAGCATTTCCATCCGCGCCGCCTGCGGCTTCGCCGTCATCACCCTGTTGCTGGTGGGCCTGGGGCTCTTCTGCCTGTCGCGGATGTCCACCATGGACGAAGCCACCTATCAGGTATCCAAGATCTGGCTCCCCAGCGTCGAGTACTCCAGCCAGCTCGGCTACCTGATGGCCGAATACCGCCTCAGCGAGATGAACCACATCCTCAGCCGCGAGGCCGAGCAGATGAGCCGCCAGGAAGTGCGCATGGCCAAGATCCGCGAGGAGCTGGACGAGATCGAGCGCATCTACCAGCCCCTGTTCCTGCTGCCGGACGAGAAGCGCCTATTCGCCGAATACCGCCAGCGCAAGGAAGCCTACCTCCAGGGCCACGACCAACTGCTGCAGCTCTCCCGCAGCAACCATGCCGACGACGCCTACGAACTGATGCGCGGCCCCCTGCGCAAGGCCTATGAGGACGTCCACGCCACCCTCACCGAGCTGATCAAGCTGAGCAACCTCGAAGCCGACCGCTCCGGCGATGCCAGCGCCAGCACCTATGAAGGCGCCCGCACCGCCGTCAGCCTCGTGCTGGTACTCGCCGCGCTGCTCGCCGTCGCCACGGCCTGGTTGCTCACCCGCAGCATCGTCGTGCCGATCCGCAATGCCGTGGAAGCCGCCCGCACCGTCGCCAGCGGCGACCTCACCGGCACCATCGACATCCAGGGCCGGGACGAGCCCGCGCGGCTGATGCAAGCCCTCGCCGAGATGCGCAACAGCCTGCACCAGACCATCCGCCACATCACCGACTCCTCCAGCCAATTGGCCGCCGCCGCCCACCAGCTCAGCGTGGTGACCGACGAAACCAACCAGGCCATGAACCGCCAGCACGACGAAACGGAGATGGCCGCCACCGCCGTCAACCAGATGACCGCCGCCGTCGAAGAGGTCGCACGCAATGCCGCCTCCACCTCCGAAGCCTCGCGCCTCTCGGAAGAGTCCGCCGAAGGCGGCCGCCACCAGGTCGCCCAGACCGTCCAGGCCATCCGTGCCATGAGCAGCGAAGTCAGCCAGACCAGCAGCATCGTCGGCGGCCTGGCCGACCAGGCCCAGGGCATCAGCAAGGTGCTCGACGTGATCCGCGCCATCGCCGAGCAGACCAACCTGCTGGCCCTCAACGCCGCCATCGAGGCCGCCCGAGCGGGCGAAGCAGGCCGGGGGTTCGCCGTGGTCGCCGACGAAGTCCGCGCCCTCGCCCACCGCACCCAGGAATCCACCCGCGAAATCGAACAGATGATCGCCAGCATCCAGACCGGCACCGGCAACGCCGTCAGCGCCATGAGCCAGAACGACGAACGCGCCCGGGAGATTCTCAAGATCGCCGAAGCCGCCGGCCAGGCCCTGGACGTGATCGCCGCCCAGGTCAGCGCCATCAACGAACGCACCCTGGTGATCGCCAGCGCCGCCGAAGAGCAGGCCCAGGTCGCCCGCGAGGTGGATCGCAACCTGGTCAACATCCGCGACCTCTCCGCCCAGACCGCCACCGGCTCCAACCAGACATCCAGCGCCAGCCAGGAACTGTCCCGCCTGGCCGCCGACCTCAGCGCCGTGGTTGCCCGTTTCACCGTCTGACGCCATCCGGGCCTGCCCGGAGGCAGGCCCTCGCTTCCCCTGAAAAGCCCACAGATCGGGCTCCGCAGGCCAACAAGAAAACCTATACTCCTCCGCGTCCCCCCGCCTGGCCCCCACGGAGAAGTGCCCATGTTCCTGCGCCAGTTCCCCATCGCCCCGCGCGCCGCCTCGAGCTTTGCCCTCATCACCCTGCTGCTGATACTCACCGGCCTGTTCTCGCTGAACCGCATGGCGGTGATCAACGACGCCTCCACCGAAATGAGCCAGAGCTGGATCCCGAGCCTCAGGAACCTGGCCAAGCTGGAACTGCTGGTCACCGAAATACGCCAGGTGCAACTGGGCCACGTGCTCGCCGAAGCGGCCGCCAAGCCCGCTCTTGAGCAGCGCCTTCAGGAGCTGGAGGCCAACCTGGCGAAGACCAGCCAGGCCTACGAGAAGGACATGGATGCCGGCCGGGACACCGAACTGTTCCGCGCCTTCCAGCAGCAGTACAAACGCTTCCAGGACGAGTCCACCCAGCTCCTGGGCCTCTCCCGCAGTGGTGACAGTGCCGGCGCCAACCGCCTCGTCCAGGGCTCGCTGCTGGAGAACTACCGCGCCACCATCAGGACCTTGCAGGCCCTGCTGGACTACAACACCGAAGGCGCCGAGCAGGCCAACGTAAAAGCCGACCAGGACTACGCCAGCGCCAAGACTGCCGTGCTCAGCGTGCTGGCCCTGGCGGTACTGGCCACCGTGCTGCTGGCCTGGCTGCTGACCCGCAGCATCACCCAGCCGCTGCACATCGCCGTGCGCGCCGCCGACGTGGTGGCAGGCGGCGACCTCACCGGCCCCATCGACACCACCGGCCGGGACGAACCCGCCCAACTGCTCGCTGCCCTGAAGAAGATGCAGCAGCAACTGCGCGGCACCATCGAGCAGATCAGCCACTCCGCCACCCAGCTCGCCTCGGCCGCCGAGGAAATGAGCGCCATCACCGAGGAAAGCAACCGCACCCTCAGCCAGCAGCACGACGAAATCCAGATGGCCGCCACGGCGGTGAACGAGATGACTGCCGCCGTCGAGGAAGTGGCCCGCAACGCCGCCGGCACGTCCGAAGCCTCCCGGGCTTCCGAACAGTCGGCCCATGCCGGGCGCAGCCGAGTCGAGCAGACCGTCCAGGCGATCCGCCACATGAGCGACGACGTTGCCCAGACCAGCCAGTTGGTGGAAGGCCTGGCCGAACGCGCACAGAACATCAGCAAGGTGCTCGACGTGATCCGCGCCATCGCCGAGCAGACCAACCTGCTGGCCCTCAACGCCGCCATCGAGGCCGCCCGCGCCGGCGAGCAGGGGCGCGGCTTCGCCGTGGTCGCCGACGAGGTACGCGCCCTCGCCCACCGCACCCAGGAATCCACCCGTGAAATCGAACAGATGATCGGCAACATCCAGAGCGGCACCGGCGAGGCGGTCAGCGCCATGAGCCAGAACGACCAGCGTGCCCGCCAGATGCTGGAGATCGCCGAAGCCGCCGGCACCGCCCTGGTGGAGATCGCCGAGCAGGTCAGCCACATCAACGAGCGCACCCTGGTGATCGCCAGCGCCGCCGAAGAGCAGGCCCAGGTCGCCCGCGAGGTGGACCGCAACCTGGTCAACATCCGCGACCTGTCCACCCAGACCGCCACCGGCGCCAACGAAACCTCCACCGCCAGCTACCAGCTCTCGCGCCTGGCCCTGGAACTCAACGCCATGGTGGCGCGCTTCACCGTCTAGTCCGCCTGGCCTCAGGCTGCGTGGCGCACCCCGTCACGCGGCGCACGCTCCAGCCTCAGCACCCGCCCGGATGACCGGGCGCGGCCCCGCACCATCGTCCACCCCACCACCAGGCTCGCCAGCAGCGCCAGCCCCAGGTGCGCAACCCCCATGGCCGGGCTGCCCCAGGCACACAGCAGCACACCGAGCCCGGACGCCAGCCGTGCCTCACCGCGCAGGCCACGGGCCAGGGCGGGGATCGCCCGGACCGAGCCGCCCGGCAACCGGCGCCAGGCCGCCACCAGCCCCGATCCGGACAGCAGATCCGCCAGCACCAGCGCGTAGGCCAGCAACGCCGCCCCCAGGCCGAAGGCCGCGGAGAGCACCAGCCGCAGGGACGGGTTGTCGAACTGCCAGGCCTCACCCCCCAGGGGCTGCCAGAACGCCATGACCAGCAGCGCCACCGCGCTCACCATCAGCAGCCGCACGCGATGGCTGCGGCCAGCGGCCAGCAGCACGGCCGCCACCAGCCCCACCAGCAGCAGCCCGTCCAGTGCCAGGGCGTGCCAAGGCGGCACTGCCAGCGGCCCCTCCAGGTGGAAAGGCGCCAGCGGCAGGCCGGCGAGAAAACCGATGGCGACGAGGAAGGTGGCCAGGGCGACCAGCCAGCTGGTCAGGCCGAGGGAAACGGCGGCGATGCGTCCGGAGAGGGTGTCCATGATGTCGGTCCTTGATGGCCGGTGGCGGATGGTTACAGCCTGCACCGCCCCTGTATCCGTACTGTGGCTGCCGCCGCTCAGTTTGTTTCAGTACGGTAACTGCCCGCCTCCAGCAGTTCGCCCAGCAGCGTATGCAAGCGGGCCTGGTCCAGCGGCTTGGTCAGCATCGCCCGCACGCCCTGGGCGCGCACGTCCTCCTCCACCAGGCTGTCGCTGAAGCCGGTGTAGAGCAGGATCGGCAGGTCCGCACGGGCCGCCAGCAGGCGCCGCGCCAACTGCATGCCGGTCAACCTCGGCATGCTCTGGTCAAGAATCACCAGGTCCCGCGCGTAAGGGTCGGCCCCCAGGTGCAGGCTGGCCTGCTCCGGGTCGCTGAACAGCTGCACCTCCAGCCCCCAGGTGGCCAGCAGGTCACTCATGAACTCGCCCACCAGCGGGTCGTCGTCCACCACCGCCACCCGCCCCTGCAAGGCCGCACGAACCGGAACATGCTCCGCCGGGCAGCAGGCCATCCCCTGCGGAAGCTGCCCGTCCTCGTGGGCCGGCAACAGCACGCGGAACACCGCCCCCTGCCCCGCGCCACCCTCCAGCAGGATGTGCCCGCCGTACTCATGGACAATGCCGTGGACCATGGACAAGCCCATGCCACTGCCCTGGCCGCTGGCCTTGGTGGAGAAGAACGGCTCGAACACCTGCGAACGCAGGCCCGCATCAATGCCCGGGCCGCTGTCGCTCACCGTCAGGCTGACGAAGGGCCCCGCCACCCGCTGCTGGCAGGACGCGCACACGCCATCGCCCAGGTGCTGCCGCTGCAGCTCGATGCGCAAGCGCCCGACACCGCCCATGGCGTCCCGGGCGTTGATACAGAGGTTCATCAGCACCTGCTCCAGCTGCACCGGGTCCGCCAGCACCGGCGGCAGATCGGCCGCCAGGTGGGTCTCCAGCTCGACGGTGGCCGGCAGGGTGGATTCCAGCAGGCGGATGAAGCTGCCCAGCAACCGGTCCAGCGCCGTCACCTGGGGCGTACCCCGGCTGCCACGGCTGAAGGTCAGCATCTGCTGGATCAGGTCGCGGGCCTTCTCCGCCGAACGCTGCACCCGTGTCAGGTACTTGCCCAGGCGCCCGTCGCGCAGGGACTCGGCATGCTCCTGCGCCATCACCGTGTAGCCCAGCATGCTGGTCAGGAGGTTGTTGAAGTCGTGGGCAATACCCCCGGTCAGGTGCCCGATGGCTTCCATGCGCTGGGCCTGGCGCAACTGCTGCTCCAGGCGGGTCTTCTCCTCCTCGGCCTGGCGCCGCTCGGTGATGTCGCGCAGGTAGCAGATGTAACGAGGGCCTTCGTCACCATTCACATGGGTCAGGGCCAGTTCCGCCGGGAACTCCTCGCCGGAGGCACGGCGCGCCACCACTTCCAGGCGCTTGCCGAGGAAGCTGCCGTTGCCGGTCTGCGCGTAGCGCTCCAGGTCCTGTTCGTACATCACGTGGAACCGCTCGGGGATGATCAGCTTCAGCAACCCTCGCCCCAGCGCCTGGTCCCGGGCGATGCCGAAGCAGCGCTCGGCAGCCGGGTTGAAGGCCAGGATGCGCCCGGCGCCGTCCATGCTGATGAAGCAATCCAGCGCCGTGTCGGTGATGGTGCGGTGCTGCAGTTCGCTGGCCCGCAGCGCCTGCTCCGCCTCCTTGCGCTGGGTGATCTCGCGGCAGAACACCAGGATGCGGTCCACCCCCGAAAGGGTCACCCGCTTCAGGGTCACATCGTCCCAATGCAGGCTGCCGTCGCGGTTGCGCCGGTGCCACTCGAACCGCTGCGGCTCGCCCGCCGCCGCGCGGGCCAGGAAGCCCGCAGCCTGGCGCCCGGTGTAGGGTTCGTAGCCGGCGCTGAAGGCATCGATGTCCAGCCCGATCATTTCCTCGTAGCTGTAGCCGACCGTCGCGCAGGCACGCGGGTTGGCATCCACCAGCGCTCCGGTCTCCACATCCAGCACCAGGATGGCGTCCTCGGAGCCGGCGAAGATCGCCCGGTAGCTGGCCTCCGCCTCCAGGCGCTCGATCTCCGCCGCCGCCCGTACCGAGAAGATGCGCAGCACCGACTCGGCGCGCTCGCGCTCCTTCATCGGGCCCAGGCGGCCAGCGGCGATCAGCCCCAGCGGCCGGCCATCGGTGGCAAACAGCGGGTAGCCGGCGTAGCTGTCGACCCCATAGGCACGGAAGACAGCGTCATTCGGGTACAGCGCCTGCAACCCGGTGCCGACGAAATGAAAGGCCCGTCCCTGCACGTCGCCGCAGGGTGAACCGCTCAAGGGGTAGGTCGAGTTGGCCTGCAGCGAGCCGTTGTAATACATCGCCAGGGTGGTGAGCTTGTGCGGTCCCTCGTCGCTGATGCGGCTGACGAAGGCGAAGTCGGCCCGGAGCGAGCGCACCATGTAGCGGGCGATCGCCTCGAACACCTCGTTACCGGTGGCCGCCGAAATCCCCAGGGCCACGTAGCGCAGCACCTCCTCGACGCTCTTGCGCGAACTGATGTCGGTGGAGATGCCGCACACCGCCGTGACCCGCCCCTCCGCATCGAACAGCGGGAACTTGCTCGACAAGTAGGTGCGCACCACGCCGTTGAACGGCAGGCGCTCCTCGAACTCCTGCTCGCGACCCAGTTCCACCACCTTCTGGTCATTGGCCCGCAGCACATCGGCCAGCTCGGCCGGGAAGAACTCATGGTCGACATGCCCGATGACCTGCTCGGCAGTGACCTTGAACACCTGCTCGAACGCCCGGTTCACCAGGCGCAGGCGCCCTTCCAGGTCCTTCACGTAGATGACCGCGCTGCTGTTGTCGACGATCTGGCGCAACTGGTGTTCGGCGGCGCCGTCGAACAGCGGGCGGTGGGCCGTCTGGCTCATCGGAAGGCCTCCAGGAGCCTCTTGGGTGAACGGAGTATAGAGAGCCGCCCCGAGGGATTTCAGGGGGTACAACGCGGTTGAAACAATTGAAACAAACGGCGGCCTGGCGCCGAGCAGAAGCACCAGGCGCGGGGTCAGCTCGGCACGAACATGTACCCCACCCCGCGCAGGGTGCGGATCACCTGGGGTTTGTCGGGGTCGGTCTCGAGCTTGCGGCGGAGGCGGGCGATGCGGATGTCGATGGAGCGGTCGAAGGGGTTCCAGTCGCGGTTCTGGGTGAGGTTGAGCAACTGGTCGCGGGACAACGGCCGGTTGGGCCGTTGGGCGAAGGCCTGGAGCAGGTCGAACTCCATGGCCGTGAGGGGAATTTCCGCGCCCGAGGCGTCGAACAGCTGGCGGCGCTCCAGGTCAAGGCGGCAGGCGCCCAGTTGCAGGCGGGTATCGGGTTCGACGGGGGCAACGGCCTCTGCCACGGCAGCGGACGCCGGGGCGCGCTGGTAGCGGCGCAGCACGGTCTTGATCCGGGCCAGCAGTTCGCGGGGGTCGAAGGGCTTGGCCACGTAGTCGTCGGCACCCACTTCCAGGCCGATGGTGCGGTCCACGGCGCTGCCGGCGCCGGAGACCATGATCACCGGCAGGTCGTGGTGCTCGCGCAGGTAGCGGGCGAGGCTCAGGCCGTCCTCACCGGGCAGGCCGACGTCCAGCAGCACCAGGTCCGGCAAGCCGGCTGCCAGGGCCGCGCGCATGCTGCCGCTGTCACAGGCCGTCTCCACCTGGTAGGCGTGGCCGCCCAGGTAGTCCTGCAGCAGCTCGCGCACCTCGGCATCGTCGTCCACCACCAGAATCCTCACCGGCGCCACCATGGTCCTCGCTCATCCCTTTGGTTGGAATCGCGCGACTATAACGCGGCGCCGGGTCGGCGAGCAGTCCCGCCGTGGGGCGGAACTGCGGTCAGCGCGAGGCCTTGCGCCTCAGGGCGGCCGGGGTGAAGGCCGCGTCACCGGGGGACGGCTGGCTGAAGTCGACGGTGCCGGGCTCTTCGTTGTCCAGCCACTGCACGCCGTAGCGGCGGGCCTGGAGGTCGTGGAAGGTGTCCAGTGCGGTCCACACCGTGGGCACTTCGTAGAAGTTTTTCAGGTAGGCCATCGACACCCGCCAGAGGTCGCCCCGGCCGTCGTACTGGTCCACCACTGCCGCGCCCCAGCTGTCCTCGTCGAGGAACAGCGTGCGCCGTGAGTAGATGTGCCGGGCGCCCGGCTTGAGCTTGCCGTCCACCACCCACACCCGGTGCAGCTCGTAGCGGGTGTACTTGGGGTTGATGTGGCCGGGCTGCAGCAGGTCCTTGTACTTCACCTCGGGGCTGGTGACCTTGTAGTTGTTGTAGGGGATGTAAATCTCCTGCTTGCCCACCAGGGTCCAGTCGTAGCGATCCGGCGCGCCGTTGTACATGTCAGTGTCATCGGCGGTGCGCAGGCCGTCGGTGGACTCGATGGGCGTGTCGTAGGCCAGGGTCGGCGCCCGCCGCACACGGCGCTGTCCGGGGTTGTAGCCCCAGGCCTGGCGTGGCTCCTTGACCTGGTCGAGCATCTCCTGCACCAGCGCGCCGTTGCCGGCCAGGCGCGCCGGGGCGGTGGTGAAGCTGAGGTAGTAGAACAGGGTGTTCTGCAGGCCCGCGTAGCTGCCCTTGGGGTCGTAGAAGCGGAACAGCGCCTCGTCCTCGGAGGTGACCAGGGAGTAGGCGCCATTGCGCTGCACGCCCGCCTCCGCCGAGCGCCGCACGATGTAGGTGCCGCGATAACGGGTGATGTGGTTCCACACCGCCTCCAGGCCGTTCTGCGGGATCGGGAACGGCACGCCGCCGTAGGCGTCGGCAAAGCCATTGCCGCCGTTGAGCAGCTTGGCACTGGTGGCGTTGCGGCGGATGTTGTCGTAGACCCACTGCGGCGCCGAGCCGGAGCGCCGGGTGGCGTAGACCGGCATCTGGAAGGTCTCCGGGTAGGCGTTGAACAGCGCCACCTGGCCCGGCGTCAGGTGCGCCTTGTACTGCTCCAGGTTGGCCTTGGTGATGGTGAACTGCGGGGTATCGCCGGCGAAGGGGTCGACATGGTGCTGGCCGGGCCCCTTGTAGCCGGCCGGGGCCTGGGTCAGCCCGCCGGCCCAGGCGGGAATGGTGCCGGCGGCGTTGCCGGCCTTCTCGGCGCCGAAGGGGGTCAGCCGGTTGTCGAGCGCGGCGGCCTGGTCGGCCGTCACGGCGGCGCCGGCCTCGGAGGTGATGGTTGCTAGCACGCAGGCGGCCAGCAGCAGCGAAGGTTTGCTCAGCATGGGGGTCTCCCTGTCAGGTGACAGCCCGGCCACGGCCGGGCGCGTGGTCAGAACGAGTACTTGGCGGTGAGCGAGACGTTGTCGCGGTCGCGGGTGCTGTTGTTGCGCCCGGCGCCGTAGTACTCGGTGTACTGCAGGCCCACTTCGAAGCTGTTCAGGTAGCTGGCGTCCACGCCGATGGTGTGAGCCTTGCGCCCTTCGATGAAGTTGCCGGTGCGGTCCGAGTTGCCCTTGAAGTCGTGCTGGAACACCACGTAGGGCGAGAGCTTCACCCCGGCATAGACGTCGTTCCAGCTACCGGACAGCAGCAGCGTGTAGCCGTAGCTGTCGCGGCTGATCTGGTCGCTGTCGGTGGTGCGCTCATCCTCATAGGCCTTGTCGGTGGCGCTGGTGAACCTGCGCACCGAGCCGTCGAAGGCGGTGTACTTCAGGCTGCTGCCACGGATGTGCTGGGACGCCAGCTCGGCCACGCCGATCACCGAGTCGAAGCTCAGCGCCGGTCCGAAGTTGTAGAGGGTGGACAGGGAGGTGTTGTAGGTCTCGGCACGCTCGTAGTTGTCGAAGATCGAACTGCGGCAGAGCTGCTTGCCGGATACCTGGGCGCAGGCGGCATTGCCTGCGACGCTGGCGTCGTAGATGTTGGTCAACCCGTTGACCCCCTGCCCCAGCAGGTCGCTGAGGAGGTCGTCAGTGGCGGCGATGGCGATCGGCGCGTTGGGGCGATAAGCGATCTCGCCGGACACCGAGGCATCCCCCACCGTGGTGTTGAAGCTGAAGCCGTACATGCGGATGTCTTCGACATAGCGCCGCCGGGCCTGGGCATTGCTGGCCATGTCCAGCGTTGCCAGCCCTGGGCCGGCCGGCCCGAAGCCTGCCAGGCCAGCCATGTCCACACCGTTGTAGCCGGTCAGGTCGATGGCGATCTGCGGCTCCTTGGCGTGGTAGTTGACGAAATAGAAACCGAACTCGGTGGAGTTCAGCTCCTCCGCCATGTAGCGGAAGGCGACGCCGAACTGACCGCTGTCGTCCGCCTGCAGGTCCTTGCCGATATTGGCGACCTTGAAGGTCCCGTTCTCCGCGTTGACGTAGGCATTGGGCCCGTAAGCGCCATTGCCGATGGCACCCGCCGCTACCGCCAGGGGGTGCAGGCCCATGATCGCCAGCAGGTCGGGGTTGGCCGTGGTGGTGTACGCCGTATGCCCGCCATCGGCGAACAGGTCGGTGTCGGAGAAGTAGGTGCCCACCGGGTCCAGCCGGGTCTCCTTCCACTTCCACTGGTAGAAGGCCTCCATGGACAGGTTGTCGGTCAGCCCCAGGTTGAAGCTCAGCGCCTCCATCGGCACCAGCACTTCCTTCAGCTCCGAGCCAGGCAGGTGGAAGCGCGCCGCATCCACCGGGTTCACGGTGTTCACCCCACCCCGGTAGAACACCCCCTCGCCCCAGTTGATGACCTGGCGTCCCACCTTGGCGCCCAGGGGCATGTCGCCCACGTCCCAGTTGCCGAACACGTAGGCATCCAGCACCTCGGCCTTGCGCCCGGCCACGTGGCGGGTGCCCTGGGTGAAGCGGTCGTCATCAGGGAAGGACTGGCTGGGCCGCTCCACGCCACCGGTGGTGCCGTAGTAGTCGTTGCGCTTGTCCATGATCTGGCTGTCGTAGTACGCCGTGCCGCGCACGAAGGCGCCGTAGTTGTCGTACTTCAGCGAGAGGTCGGACGTGGCCTTGTACACCTCGGAGACCAGCCCGGTATCGAAATTGCGATTGCCGTCGTCGGCGTTGATGTCGCTGATGTTGTCCTTGTCCCGCCCCTGCACCCGCCACATGGCGCCGTAGGACAGCGTGGTGTCGATGGAGCCGGTGAGCTGGTTGTCCAGCAGGCTGAACTCCACCGCCTGGGCCGAGCCCGCCACCAGCAGGGGCAGCAGCCCCCAGGCGACGCCAGCGGGCCCTGATCGATGGGGTGCGACAGGATTGCGGATGAACCTCTTCATAGCGACGTACCTCCCTTGACGGCCAAGATTTCGGGCCGGCTCTGCGTCCGGTCCTGTTGTTGTTCTTCTCTCGGCTGCGGAACGGCGTCCGGGCACACGGGCAGGCCTCGGCATCGCTCTCGCAGGTGTCCATCCTCGTCGCGGGGGGTGCACGCCGGCGACGGTCACGCTGTTCTTGTTGTTGGAGCGGGGAGCGAATCTGGTACGAAAGTGCAAGTACGGTAACAAAGTATGTCCGAGCCTGCCAATACGCCAGTCATCCGCCCAACCAACAGCCGGGCAGTCGTCATTCGGGGAGGGAAATCACAGGCGCCTCGGGCGCGACGGGCCTGGCCCGTGGGGAGGGACCGCCCGGCGGAACCGGGCGGCGAAGGCGGTCAGCGGACCTCGAAACGCTTCTCGGCGAGCAGCCGGTCACCCTGGAACACCATGAAGTGCCAGGCACCGGGCACCACTTCGTGGGTCTCGGTGAACTCGTAGGCCATCACGTCCTGGGGGGCGCCCGGGGCCATCTTCTGGATCACCTCGAACTTGTCGTGGCGCTGGCCGTCGGGGGTGGTCACGCCCGGGGTGAGGTACAGCAGAGTCAGCGGCGTGTCGTTCTCGCGCTTGCCGACCAGGGTGTAGCGCAGGCCGAACTTGGTGCCGAGCCGGGCGGGCACCACCTCGGTCTGCTGGATGCTCTGGTCGCTGCTGGTCAGCACGCGCTCGCCGGGCTTGAAGTCCTGGTAGCGGCTCTCGAACACGCCGTATTCCACCGGCCCGTCCACCCGGACATCGGCCCAGGCCGCTCCGGACGCCAGGCCGAGGGCGATCAGTGCACTCAGTCGGGTTGCTTTCATGTCGCGCTCCTTGGTTGGGATGGCGGCAGGCTATGACACGTTCATGACCGACTGATGACAGCTTGCCGACCGCCCTCCTCCCCAGCGCCAGCCGGCGACGACACGGGCGTGATGCCCGCGCCGCCGCCCGTCCTCAGGGCATCACCGGCGGGATGTAGGCCAGGGTCCGCCCCAGCGCCCAGAGCATCACCAGCACCAGGGGCGCATGCACCAACAACTGCACGAAGGAGAAGCCGATCAGGTCACGCGCCTTCAGCCCCAGCACGCCCAGCAGCGGCAGCATGTAGAAGGGGTTGATCAGGTTCGGCAGCGCCTCGGCGGCATTGTAGATCTGCACCGCCCAGCCCAGGTGGTACTGCAGGTCGTTGGCCACCTGCATCACGTAGGGCGCCTCGATGATCCACTTGCCGCCGCCGGAGGGGATGAAGAAGCCCAGCACCGCCGAGTACACGCCCATCAACAGCGCGTAGGTGTCGTGGCTGGCGATCTGCACGAAGAAGGTGGAGATGTGGTGCGCCAGGGTCTGGCCGTCGCTGCCGTTCACGGTGGTCATCAGCGCGGCGATGGAGCCGTACAGCGGGAACTGGATCAGCACCCCGGTGGTGGTCGGCACCGCCCGGGCAACAGCGTCGAGGAAGCTGCGCGGGCGCCAGTGCAGCAGCGCGCCAGCCATGATGAACAGCAGGTTGTAGGTGTTGAGGCCGGAGATGGCGGTGATCGCCGGCTTGCTGGCGAACTCCTGGGCCAGCCAGCCGCCGGCCAGGGCCACCAGCAGGATGATCAGCAGCGGGCTGTGTTCCAGCCACTCCCCCGGACGGGTCGGCTTGGCCTGGCGCGGCGCGGTGAAGCTCGGGTCCACCCCGCAGGCCTTGGCGTCACGGGCATTGGCAGCGCTCGGCGCGGTCATGTAGGCCACCACCAGGGACACCACGATGAGCGCCAGCAGCATGACCCCGGATTGCCAGAGGAAGATCGTCTCGGTGAACGGAATCACCCCGGTGATCGCCAGGATCGACGGCGGCAGGCTGGCCGGGTTGGCCTGCAACTGCGCCGCCGACGACGACAGGCCCAGCGCCCACACGGCGCCCAGGCCCAGGTAGGCCGCCGCACCGGCGGCGCGGTAGTCCATCTTCAGCTCCTCCCGGCGTGCCAGGGCCCGCACCAGCAGGCCGCCGAACACCAGGGACAGGCCCCAGTTGAGCAGCGACGCGAGCATGGACACCAGCGCCACCCAGGCCACTGCCGAGCGGCCGTTCTTCGGCACCCGCGCCAGGCGGTCGATGAGTTTCGACGCCGGCCCGGAGCTGGCGACCACATAGCCGCCGATGACCACGAAGGCCATCTGCATGGTGAAGGGAATCAGGCTCCAGAACCCGTCGCCGAAGGCCTTGGCCGCCTGGCTGGCAGGCGCGCCCATGGCCAGCACGGCCAGGGTCACCAGCATCACGGCCGCGGCGGCGAAGACCCAGGAATCGGGGAACCAGCGCTCGGCCCAGGCGGAGCACCGCATGGCAAAACGGGCGGAGCGGCTTTCTTGGAGTTGCGTGACCATCGGTCTACCTCACTGTTGTTCTTGTCGGCCAGGCATGGAGGGCACCGGCACTGGATAGGGGTGGAACGGCTCGGGGGTCTGCGCCCCCTGTAGGTCTGAAACGACGACACCACGCCAGGGCGTGGTACGTCCCGCCCCGCGCAGGTGCGCGGAGCGTTGCGTGAACAAGCGTGTAGCCAGGCCGACCGGGGCGTCGGCCCGGCAGAGGATCAGCGCTCGATGGCCAGGGCCACGCCCTGCCCGCCGCCGATGCACAGGGTTGCCAGGCCCTTCTTCGCATCGCGCTTGATCATCTCGTGCAGCAGGGTCACCAGCACGCGACAGCCGGAGGCACCGATGGGGTGGCCGAGGGCGATGGCGCCGCCGTTGACGTTGACCTTGCTCGCATCCCAGCCCAGCTCCTGGCCCACGGACAGGGCCTGGGCGGCGAAGGCTTCGTTGGCTTCGATCAGGTCCAGCTCGCCGAGGTTCCAGCCGGCTTTCTCCAGGCAGCGGCGGGTCGCCGAGACCGGGCCGATGCCCATGATCGCCGGGTCGACACCGGCACTGGCGTAGCTGGCGATGCGTGCCAGCACCGGCAGGCCGAGGGCCTTGGCCTTGTCGGCGCTCATCAGCAGCACGGCAGCGGCGCCGTCGTTGAGGCTGGAGGCGTTGCCGGCGGTAACGCTGCCGTCCTTCTTGAACGCCGGCTTGAGCTTGGCCAGGGACTCGGCGGTGGTGCCGGCACGGGGCTGCTCGTCGGTGGCGAAGGCGATGGGCTCGCCCTTCTTCTGCGGGATCAGGATGGGGGTGATCTCATCCTTGAAGCGCCCACCTTCGATGGCCGCGCAGGCCTTCTGCTGGGAGGCGGCGGCGAAGGCGTCCTGGGCTTCACGGCTGATACCGTACTTTTCCACCAGGTTCTCGGCGGTGATGCCCATGTGGTAGTCGTTGAAGGCGTCCCACAGGCCGTCCTGGATCATGGTGTCCACCAGCTTGGCGTGGCCCATGCGCAGGCCTGTGCGGGCACCGGGCATCACGTAGGGGGCGAGGCTCATGTTCTCCTGGCCGCCGGCGATCACCACCTCGGCATCGCCACAGCGGATGGCCTGGGCGGCGAGGTGCAGGGCCTTGAGGCCGGAGCCGCAGACCTTGTTCAGGGTCAGGGCCGGCACGGCGTGGGGCAGCCCGGCGAGGATGGCGGCCTGGCGGGCGGGGTTCTGGCCGGAGCCTGCGGTGAGCACCTGGCCGAGGATGACCTCGTCGACCAGGGCCCCGTCGAGGCCGGTCTGGGCCAGCAACTGGCGGATCACAGCAGCGCCCAGCTCCGGCGCGGGGATGTTGGCCAGCGAGCCCTGGAAGCTGCCGACGGCGGTACGGGTGGCGGCAACGATGACGACGTCTTGCATGTCGATTCCTCCTCTCGGCCACGCCACGACGGACCTGGCCGGTCAATAAAAAACCGCCCCGGGAACCGCCATGCGTGGTGGTGGCGCGTCGGGGCGGCAGGGTAATCAGAAGCTCATTTCGATCACATCGTCCGGCACCACCAGCGGGCCGGCGGTCTTGGCGACGATCTCCTCCACGCTCACCCCGGGGGCGCGCTCGCGGAGGATGAAGGTACCGTTCTCGATCTCCAGGTAGGCCAGGTCGGTGAGCACCTTGCGGATGCAGCCGCACCCGGTCAGCGGCAGGCTGCAATGGCGCAGCAGCTTGGACTCACCGTCCTTCGATGCATGGGTCATGGTGACGATGATGTTGTCGGCACCGGCCACCAGGTCCATCGCGCCGCCCATGCCCTTGACCAGCTTGCCGGGGATCATCCAGGAGGCGATGTTGCCGTTGACGTCCACCTCGAACGCGCCCAGCACGGTGAGGTCCACGTGCCCGCCGCGGATCATCGCGAAGGACTCGGAGGAGTCGAAGATCGCCGCACCCTTGACCGCCGTGACGGTCTGCTTGCCGGCGTTGATCATGTCGGCGTCCACTTCCGCCTCGGTGGGGAAGGCGCCCATGCCCAGCAGGCCGTTCTCGGACTGCAGCATCACTTCCATGCCCTCGGGCACATAGTTGGCCACCAGGGTGGGGATGCCGATCCCCAGGTTCACGTAGTAGCCGTCCTTCAGTTCGCGGGCCACGCGCTGGGCCATCTGTTCGCGGGTCAGTGCCATGTCGGTTTCCTCGGATTCGTCGTGTCGTGGTCAGCGAGTGGTGCGCTTTTCGATGCGCTTCTCGAAGGAGCCCTGGATGATGCGGTCGACATAGATGCCCGGGGTGTGGATCTGCGCCGGGTCCAGCTCGCCCGGCTCGACGATCTCCTCCACCTCCACCACCGTGATGCGCCCGGCGGTGGCCACCACCGGGTTGAAGTTGCGCGCGGTGTGGCGGTAGATCACGTTGCCGTAATGGTCGGCCTTCCAGCCCTTGACGATGGCGAAGTCACCGGTGATGGACGGTTCGAGGATGTAGTGACGGCCGTTGAACTGGCGCGCTTCCTTGCCCTCGGCCACCGGGGTGCCGTAGCCGGTGGCGGTGTAGAAGGCCGGGATGCCGGCGCCGCCTGCGCGCAGCTTCTCGGCCAGAGTGCCCTGGGGCGTGAGTTCCACCTCCAGCTCACCGGAGAGCAGTTGCTGCTCGAACAGCGCGTTCTCGCCCACGTAGGAGGCGATCATCTTGCGGATCTGCCGGTCCTCCAGCAGCACGCCCAGGCCGAAGCCATCGACGCCACAGTTGTTGGAGACCACGGTGAGGTCACGCACCCCGCGCCGCCGGATCTCGGCGATCAGATTCTCCGGAATGCCGCAGAGGCCGAAGCCCCCGGCCAGGATGGTCATGCCATCGGTGAGCCCGTCGAGGGCTTCCGCGTAACTGCCTACACGCTTGTCGAGTCCGCTCATCGCTGATCCTCTGTTGTTGTTCTGCCTGGCCAGCCGGCCGGTGAGTGGGATGCAGCTTCTCGCGCACGGACTCATTTGTTAATTTTGTTTTTCCTCAGTATTGATCCGAAATCCTGATAAATGACTGTCAAGCAACTGCGCGCCTTCCTCGCCGTCGCCCAGAGCCTGAGCTTCGCCCAGGCCTGCGAACGCCTGCACCTGTCCCAGCCGGCCCTGTCCCTGGCGATCAAGACCCTGGAGGAATCCCTCGGCGGGCAGTTGCTGGTGCGCACCACCCGCAGCGTCGCCCTCACACCCGAGGGCGAGACCCTGCTGCCCATCGCCCGGCGCCTGCTGGCCGACTGGGACGACGCCGAAGAGCTGCTGCACCAGCACTTCACCCTGCAACTGGGCAAGGTCGCCATCGCCGCCATGCCCTCCTTCGCCAGCAACCTGCTGCCGGTGGCGCTGAAGGCATTCCGCGACCGCCACCCGAAGGTGAACGTCGCCGTGCATGACGTGATCAACGAACAGGTACTGGAAATGGTGCGCAGCCACCGCGTGGAACTGGGCATCGCCTTCGAGCCGTCGAGCCTGGAGGGCCTGGCCTTCACCCCCTTCTACAGCGACCGCTTCGTCGCCGTGGTGCCGGCCGGCTGCGCGCTGGCCGAGCGCGACACGGTGAGCTGGGCGGAGCTGCTGGGCGAGCCCTTCATCACTCTGCAGCGCCCCTCGGCCGTGCGCCTGCTGCTGGAAGACAGCGTCGCCGCCCGCCACGGCCACCTGCCCGTCGCCTTCGAAAGCCACCAACTGGTCACCGTCGGCCGCATGGTCGCCCAGGGCCTGGGCGTCAGCGCCGTCCCCAGCCTGTGCATCCAGCAGATGGAAGAACTGGGCGCCCGCTGCGTCCCCCTCGACACCCCGCAAGTGGAACGCCGCGTCGGCCTGCTGCGCCTCGCCAGCCACCAACTCTCCACCGCTGCCCAAGCCCTGGCCGACGTGCTGCTGCACCTGCGCGATTGGGAGCACCAGCTGACCCCAGCGCGCCGAGCGCGCTAGAGCGGAAGAGCTGTTTCGGTACTCACAAGGTAAGCGGGCATATGCCCTATTCCCCGCTCAACAACGCCTTCCCATCAACCCCCTCACCGATCACCAGGTAATGCCCGCCGGCGACGTGGTGGAGGGTGCGCAGGTCGTCCTGGCCGTCGAAATGCCAGCGGCCTTCGCTGAATACCCGGCTGTCGGCCTGGGCAGCGATGACTTCGCCGAGGAACAGGTCGTAGCCCTGCTGAATGTGCACCTCGGGCAGCAGGCGGCATTCCAGCCAGGCGACACAGCCTTCGATCAGCGGCGCGGCGACCTGCTCGCCCGGGAAGTGCCCGACCTGCCAGGTGGCGAACTTGTCGTGCCCGGCGGCGTCCAGTTCATGGCCCGAGCTGGAGCCGAGGGTCTGTACCAGGTCCACCTGGTGGCGGGCCGGCACACTGAGCACGAAATGGCCGTCGGCCTCCAGCAGGCGCCGGGTCCAGGTGGACTTGTCCAGCACCACGGCCACCTTCGGCGGGTCGAAATCCAGGGGCATCGCCCAGGCAGCGGCCATGACGTTGCGCTTGCCGCCATGGGCGGCGCTGACCAGCACGGTGGGGCCGTGGTTGAGCAGGCGATAGGCCTTGGCGAGGGGGACGGGACGGCGGAATTCAGCGGACATGACACGCTCCAGCAGGGACACGGGCCCGGCAGCCTGCCTCAGCGTGGGCAGCGCCGTCCAGTGGCTACAGCCCGCGCAGGGCGAGCGCTGCCAGGCCCAGCAGGAGCACGCCGCACAGGCCGTGGCTAGCCCGCTGCCAGAAGGCCGAGGCGTTGCGCCGCAGCCAGGCCACCAGGCCGGCGCAGAGGAAGCAGCAGGCCACCGAGGCGGTCATGAAGCCGGCAAAGAAGGTGGCGGTCTGGGCCAGGCTCGGGGCCTCGCCGACGATGCCGGCCAGGGCACTGCCCAGGGCGCCCCAGTAGACGATGTTCTTCGGGTTGGTCAGGGAGATCGCTGCGCCGGTCAGCAAGGCACCCCGGTCCGCCGCAGGCGCGGCTGCGTCGTCGGCCTCCGGCAGCCGCCAGGCATCCCCCAGGCTGCGCCAGCCGAGCCAGGCGAGGTAGGCGGCACAAGCCAGGGTCAGCGGCACGCGCACCGCGTCCTGGGCCAGCAGCAGGGTCAGCCCGGCCAGCCCCAGCAGCGCCCACAGGGCATCGCCGGCCAGGGAGCCCACCTGCACCATCAGCGCCGGGCGAAAGCCATGCAGCAGGCCTCGGCGCAGGGTCTCGGCCAGTACGGCACCGGGCGACAGGCAGAACGCCACGCCGAACAGAAAGGCGGAAATGAACACCATCGACATCGAATACTCCCAGGGCACGGCCAGAAAGGCGCGAGTATGCCGGCTCGCCCTAGGGCGGACTTGGATCAGATTGCAGCCTGGCCGCGCAGGCGCCGTCCCAGTTCACCGGGGGTGATGCCGTAGGCGGCGCGAAAGTGCCGGTTGAGGTGGCTCTGGTCGGCGAAGCCCAGGGCGTGGGCCACGTCGGTGGCCGGCACGCCCGCCCGCAGCAGCCCACGGGCGCGGCAGGTGCGCAGTTGCATGGCCCACTGGCGCGGGCTCAGGCCGGTTTCCTTCTGGAAGGCGCGCAGCAGGTGGAAACGCGAGACGCCCACCAGCGCAGCCATTTCCTCCAGGTCGGGCGTGTCCTGCAGGCGGTCGGCCAGCAGGGCCTGGACCCGGGCCACCGGGCCGCGCCCGAGGGAGGTGGTGCGCGGCAGGCGTGCGGCGCAGGCATCCACCAGGTGCGCCAGCGCCTCCAGCAGGCGCTCCTCGGCACGCTCGCGGGCGTGGGGGTCGGCCTGCAGGCCCAGCACGACCGCTTCGCTCAGGCACTGGCCCAAACGCGGCTGGCGCCAGCAGGCACGCTCGAATTCCAGGTGGGCCAGGCCGAAGTCGGCAGCCAGTCGGTCTGCGCAGAGGTAGAGGCCGGCGAAGCGCCAGGGCTCGCCCTCCTTCACACCGCCGCCCTGGATCTGGCCGGGGTTGTAGAGGGTGATGTCGCCCGGTTGTGCGCTGAAGGTGCGCCGATCCAGCCACACCTCTTCCACGCCGACGAGGTTGACCCCGATGACGCATTCGTCGTGGCTGTGCTTGGCGAAGCGATGGCCGGTGCCGCTGCAATGGGCGACTTCCATCCGGCCCAGCATGGCCTGTCGGGAAGAGAACATCGCATCCGGCCCAGGTGGGAAAGGCGCCGAGCATACGGCGCCCGCCACCGGGCCGGCAATGTGCAGGCGGTCAGGCCACCTGGGCCGGGGACGGCTCGGCGACGCTGCGGCCCAGTGGCAGGTGGGCCACGGGCAGGCTGTGCAACGCGGTATCGGCTTCCAGGCGCAAGGCATCGGCCTCGTCGAGCAGTTGGCGCCACTGCTGGGCGTCGATCACGGCGAAATCGTGCAGCGCATCGATGTAGCCACGCGCCACCGCGAAGCGGTAGGCGAGCGCCCGGCGGTCCGGCGCGCTGCGCATCAGGGCCAGTTGCGTGCGCGCATTGTTCAACGCCAGTTCGGCGGAAATCTTCATGGTGTGGACTCCTTGCATGCGTCCTCGCAAGTCGGCACCCCCTGGCGCATCGACAGGGTTTTGAACACGCCACCCCGCTCCAGGTTCAGCCAATCGTTCAACGGACGGGACCCCGCCAGGTGCGACGGGGTCCGACATCTCCTACGCAGTTGCCATTACAGGGCCATGACAGGCGGGATGGCCCCCGGCCTCAACGCAGGCCGCGCAGGTGCAGGAAGCCGAACAGCAGGACCTGGATACGCTCCAGCCAGGGCGAGGGCCGGGCCCGCAGCTTGCGGTTGAACAACGCGGCCTCGCCGACATGGGCCAGCAGGACCAGGGCGGATACCAGCAGCAGCGGCCGGTGCAGGGTCTCGCCGAAGGGGTAGATGACATTGAGCAGCGCCACCAGCCAGAACATGGCCAGCGCGCCCTTGAGGAAGGAAGGCAGGTGCATGGTGTCTCCATCGTGAGGGGCGGGAGACAGAGTGTGCCGCCTGGCGGCGGCACGGCTCTCCGCACTTTTGGTTGGCAGGCGCCCTGCCCGGCTCAACGCACGGTGAGGGCGATGGGGGCGTCCTCGAAGTCGAAGCAGCCGAGGAAGGTCTTGATGTCCAGCAGGTTGCCGTCGACCTTCACGTCCCCCAGCAGCGCGCCCTTGAGCAGGCTGTTCTCGCCGCTGATGACGGTGTCCAGGTAGCGCTTGTCGAGGGTCAGGCGCAGGGGCACGGCGGGGTCGATGCCGGACTTGAGCTGGGCCACGCCGCGGCGCACCTCCAGGGTCCAGGCTTCGTCGATGTCGGGGAAGGCGAAGCCCAGGGCCAGTTCGACGTCGCCGCTCTTCTCCGGGTCGATGCGCGTCACCCAGTTCTGCAGGAAGATGCGCGCCGGCAGGTTCTTCAGCATGTCCGGGGAGAGGAAGGCCGCGCGCACCCGGCGGGACATTTCCAGCGCCACGTCGCCCTCCAGCTTGCCTTCCAGCTCCATGGCACTCATCAGGTACCAGTTGCGCCAGTTGATGTTCATGCTGGCGTAGCCCAGGCGGCGGAAGCTGCGGGCCTTGATGTCGCGGGCGAGTTTGTCGTCGTGGTCGACGCGGATGGCGTAGCCGGACAGTTCGGCCGCCCATTGCCAGTCGCCCTTCAGGTAGGCGTCGCCGGCCGCCATCAGCACCTTGTCGCGACCGCCCATGAGGGCGATCAGGCGCTTGGCCTTCTCCGCCGGCGGGATGGGGTCGAGGTCCACCGGGTCGCCCTGGAACCAGCCCAGGTAGCCCTGGTAGATCTGCCGCACGCTGTGCTTCACGGTGCCGTAGTACTCGCGCAGGTAGGGCGTGTAGCCAGCCAGGTGCGGCGGCAGCTTGACCTTCTCCACCAGCTCGTCGGGGGTCAGGCCCTTGTTCATCCAGCGCACGGTCTGGTCGTGGATGTAGGCGATGGCGTCGCGGGTCATGCGCAGCACCTCCTCCACCTTCTCCCGCCCGCTCACCGGCTGGCCGTGCAGCGGCACCATCACGTCGGCCTGGAAGGCCCGCAGCTTGTCCAGGCTCGCCACCCACACCACCGGGTCGCGGAACTTGGTGCCGCGCAGGGTGTGGACGTTGGGCAGGGTCGGGCCCTGGGTCACCTCGGCGCTGATGAGCACGCGGTTGTCCGGCAGGTAGAGGACGATTTCGTCCGGCGCCTCGCTGGGCACGTGAAGGAACTGCACCTTCAACCCGGCGATGGTGGTGTCGAGGCTGTCGCGGAAGGTGTCGGTGGGGGCGATGAAGGTGGAGGCACCCTCGTGGGCCAGCGGGCCGAGGCCGGCGTTCATGTCGCGCTTGTCCTCGTCGGAGAGCGCAACGCCGAAGCTGTAGCCCGAGCGCATGGCGAGGATCGGCCCCACCAGCGAGCCCTGGGTGACGACGTTGTCCAGCAGGGTTTCCTGGGCGTAGATGCGCACCTCGCCGCTCTTCACCTGCTCTTCGCTGACGAAGGCCTTCACACCGTTGATGTGGTCCGGGTGGAAGTGGGTGTAGACGATGGCCTTGATGGGCTTGTCGCTGATCTTGCGGAACTCGGCGAGGACCTTGCGCGACTGGTCCACCGACTCGCCGGTGTCGACGATGATCAGCCCCTCGGGCGCCTCGATCATCACGCTGTTGGCGAGGTTCCAGCCCACCGCCGACCAGACGTTGTCGGCCACCTGGTAGACCTTCTGGTTGAAGTGCCGGGTGTGTTCGGCCAGTTCGGGGTTGATGCTGGCTTTCAGGGTTTCGTCGGGCAGGGCGGCGTCGGCCCCCAGGGGCAGGGTCGCGGCCAGCAGCAGGCCGCTGAAGCGGGTAGTCAGTCGCATGGTCGGCTCGTTGTTGTTGTGGATGAGCGCAGACAGGCTGGCAGCGGCCGAATGATAATGCCAATGCATTCTTATCCAGCTTTCAATGCAGGTAACGCATGAGCGACCTTCGCCAGCTCCGTCACTTCGTCGCCCTGGCCGAACACGGCCACTTCGCCCGTGCCGCCGAGGCGGTGAACCTCAGCCAGCCGGCCCTGAGCCGCAGCATCCAGGCCCTGGAGAACGGCCTGGGCTGCCGCCTGCTGGACCGGGGGCCGCGCCAGGTGAGCCTGACCGCCCACGGCCGGCTGGTGCTGGAGCACGCCCGGCGCCTGCTGGACGGCGACCGCGCGCTGCGCAGTGCAGTCTCCCAGCTGGACAACCTGGGCAGCGGCGAACTGCGCCTGGGTGCCGGCCCCTACCCCGCCGCCCGCCTGGTACCCCGGGCGCTGGGGCGCTTCGCCGGGGCGCACCCCGGGGTGCGGGTGCAACTGGCCATCGATACCTGGTACAGCCTGCACCAGCGCCTGCTGGACGATGCCCTGGAGCTGTTCGTGGCCGATGTACGGGAACTGCGCGACGACCCGCAGCTGGAGGTCACGCCGCTGCGCAGCTGGCCCGGGGTGATCTTCTGCCGGCCGGGGCACCCGCTGCTGGGCCGGCGCCGGCACCGGCTGACGGCGGCCGACCTGGCAGCCTACCCGCTGGCCGGCACCCAGGTGCCCGCCGAGGTGGCGCAGGCCCTGGGGCAGTTGGCGGAAAGCGGCCAGCCGCTGGGCATCGAGTGCGACAACTTCATGGTGCTGAAGGCGCTGGTGGCGGAAAGCGACGTGCTGAGCATGGCGCCACTGGACGTGGTGGCCGAAGAGATCGAGGCCGGACGCCTGGCCCTGCTGGAGCTGGCGCCCGGCCTGCTGTCGCAACGCTCGGCCTACGGCCTGGTCAGCCGCGCCGGGCGCACCCTGTCACCGGCGGCCGAAGCGATGCGCGCGCTGATCCTCGACGAGGACGCCCGCACCCCACCGGCCCTGCCCGGCTGAGCTAGCGCCCCCAGCCGCCGCGACCATCGTGGTCGTGACGGTCGTGGCGGTCACGGCCCTGCCAGTAGCGGGGTCCGTCGTCCGGCTGCCCGCCCCAGTTCTGCAGGCGCGGGGTGTAGTCGTGGCGGCGTTCGTCCCAGTCGTTCCGAGGTTGCTGGCGCCAGTCCTGGCGCTGGTACTCATGCCGCTCGTAGCGCGGCGGGTCGCGCCGTTCCGGCCAGCCGCGCACCACAGGTGGCGGAGGCGGCGGTGCATAGCGGCGCTCGCGGATGATGTAGGTGGGGTACGTGGGGTAGCCGGGATAGGACTCGATGCGGTAGTAGCCGCCGGACTGGCGCGGGTACTCGCGGTAGTCGTCGTAGTCATAGGCGGCGCAGCCCGTCAGGGGCAGGCCCAGTAAAGCCATCAGCAACAGGGTTCGATTGGACATGGCGGCCTCCTTCGACCGCTGGGACGGTGCCCACGAATGTCGGCACCCGGGATTGCTCCCACCGGATTCGACAGCGGGCCGGTGCAGCGGTGTGCAACCTGCCGTCGGCAAAATCCTTTACGGCGTATTTCCACGCACCACGGCGAGGCAGCGCGCCCCATCCCTGGGCGCCGGAGGGCGGCCGACGAACCACGGGGCGGCGCCTGGCCCTTCTGCTGCGGGCCTTTGCCCGTGTTGGCACGTCCTTCGCTTTGTGGCTGGCGTGCAGGAGCTACCCGGCCCACCGGGATCGCGGCACCACAATTTGCAATGGCTGGCTAGGGTTCCGGTCCGCGCAGGCGGATGACTGGTCCGAGAGCTGGCGACCTCCAGCGAGGTTACACGGCGGGACAAAAGCCCGGGAGAACGCGCCCCTTGATCGGGATGTGCCGCGCCGCTCCGCCCGCCCTCAACCGAACTGGAGGTACCCCATGCGCAAACCCCGTCTGTTCGCCCTCGCTGCCGCCGCCCTCGCTGCGGCCTTCAGCCTCAACGCCTCCGCCGCCCAGAAGAGCAACTTCGACGTCTGCTGGACGATCTACGCCGGCTGGATGCCGTGGGAGTACGGTGCCACCCAGGGCATCGTCGACAAGTGGGCGAAGAAGTACGGCATCGAGATCAAGGTCACCCAGCTCAACGACTACGTCGAATCCATCAACCAGTACACGGCGGGCCAGTTCGACGGTTGCACCATGACCAACATGGACGCCCTGACCATCCCCGCCGCTGGCGGCGTGGACAGCACCGCGCTGATCGTCAGCGACTTCTCCAACGGCAACGACGGCATCGTGCTCAAGGGTGAAGGCAAGACCCTCGGCGACCTCAAGGGCCTGCCGGTGAACCTGGTGGAGCTGTCCGTCTCCCACTACCTGCTGGCCCGTGCCCTGGAGCGTGCCCACCTGGCCGAGAAGGACGTGCAGGTGGTGAACACCTCCGATGCCGACATCGCCGCCGCCTTCGACACCGACGAGGTGCAGGCGGTGACCACCTGGAACCCGATGCTCGCCGAGATCAAGGCCAAGCCCGGCACCAGCCTGGTGTTCGACTCCAGCAAGGTGCCCGGCGAGATCATGGACATGATGGTGGTGAACACCGAGACCCTGAAGGACAACCCGGCCCTGGGCAAGGCGCTGACCGGCGCCTGGTTCGAGATCGTCGCGCTGATGAAGGCCGGCACTGCCGAGAGCACCGCCGCCCTGACACACATGGCCAAGGCCTCGGGCACTGACCTGGCGGGTTACCAGGCCCAACTGGACGCCACCCGCCTGTTCGGCACGCCGGCCGAGGCCCTGGAGTTCGTCACCAGCCCGAAACTGCCGGCGACCATGGACAAGGTGGCCACCTTCTCCTTCGCCCACGGCCTGCTGGGTGAAGGCGCCAAGGACGCCCACGCGGTGGGCATGAGCTTCGCCAAGGGGCTGGTCACCGGCGACAAGGCCAACGTGAAGCTGCGCTTCGACCCGACCTACGTGCAGATGGCCGCCGACGGCACGCTCTGAGCCGCCCCCAACCGCTGGCGGGCGCCACCCCGGCCCCGCCTGCGCCGCCCCACGCCACCGAGTGCTCGCCATGCGCCTGATCAACCGCCACCCGGACCGTGCAGGAAGGCTGCTGCTGATCCTGCTGCCCTTCGCCCTGCTGCTGTTCGCCTACTTCACCGGGTCGGCGGCGCGGCTCACGGAAAACCCCAACGACAAGCTGCTGCCCAGCGCCACGCAGATGGTCGACGCGGTGCAGCGCCTGGCCTTCACCGAAGACAAGCGCTCCGGTCAGTACCTGTTCTGGCAGGACAGCGCCTCCAGCCTCAAGCGCCTGGCCATCGGCCTCGGCATCGCTGCCCTGCTGGGCCTGTGCCTGGGCATCGCCGCCGGCACCCTGCCGCTGTTCAGCGCGCCGCTGTCGCCGCTGCTCACGGTGCTGTCGATGGTGCCGCCGCTGGCGATCCTGCCGATCCTGTTCATCGTCTTCGGCCTCGGCGAGCTCTCCAAGGTGATGCTGATCGTCATCGGCATCACCCCGGTGCTCGCCCGCGACCTGGAGCAGCGCGCCCGGGAAATCCCCCGCGAACTGCTGATCAAGGCGCAAACCCTGGGCGCCAACACCTGGACCCTGATCCTGCGCGTGGTGCTGCCGCAGTTGCTGCCGCGCCTGCTCATCTCCCTGCGCCTGGTGCTGGGCTCGGCCTGGCTGTTCCTCATCGCCGCCGAGGCCATCGCCTCCACCGACGGCCTCGGCTACCGCATCTTCCTGGTCCGCCGCTACCTGGCCATGGACGTGATCCTGCCGTACGTGGTGTGGATCACCCTGCTCGCCTGGCTGATGGACCTGGGCCTGCGCCAGCTCACCCGCCTGGCCTTCCCCTGGTACGAAGGAGCCAAGGCATGAGCGCCTTCATCGAAGTGAAGAACCTGTGGCAGGCCTACGGCGACCAGGTGGTGCTGGAGAACCTCAACCTCAAGGTGAACGAAGGCGAGTTCTGCACCCTGGTCGGCGCCTCCGGCTGCGGCAAGTCCACCTTCCTGCGCATGCTGCTGGGCCAGGAGACACCCAGCCGGGGCCAACTGCTGCTGGACGGCCAGCCCCTGGTGGCCGAGCCCGACGCCAGCCGCGGCGTGGTGTTCCAGCGCTACTCGGTGTTCCCCCACCTGACGGTGCTGGACAACGTCGCCCTCGGCCTGGAGCTGCCCCGCTCGCCGCTGCTCGGCCGCCTCTTCGGCAGCGCCCGGCGCGAGGCCCGCGAGCAGGCCGCCGCCATGCTGGCCAAGGTCGGCCTCGGCCACGCGCTCGGCAAGTACCCCGCGCAGCTCTCCGGCGGCATGCAGCAGCGCCTGGCCATCGCCCAGGCCCTGGTGATGAAGCCCCGCGTGCTGCTGCTCGACGAGCCCTTCGGCGCCCTCGACCCGGGCATCCGCAAGGACATGCACGACCTGCTGCTGGGCCTGTGGCAGGAAACCCGGCTGACCGTGTTCATGGTCACCCACGACCTCTCCGAAGGCTTCAGCCTCGGCACCCGGCTGATGGTCTTCGACAAGGTCCGCCACGACCCGCACGCGCCCAACGCCTACGGCGCACGCATCACCTACGACATCCCCCTGAACAGCGACCGCCGCGCCGCGCGCGCCGCCGTCGAAGCCCTGCCGGAGCGGGTCACCCGCGCCCTGCAGACCGCCCCGGCCCATTGAAAGGAGCCTGCCCATGACCGCATCCCTGGCCCTGCGCCCCACCCTCTATGAAGAAACCGTCCCCGGCGGCGGCCACACCTCCTTCGTCCTCAAGCGCGGCCAGTTGCTGCGCATCAGCGACATCGAGGGCGGCGCCAACGTCAGCCTGCTGCTGTTCAACGCCAACGAGAAGAGCGAGCGCCTGAACCTGCCGGACAGCCTCAAGTGCCAGCACACCGCCAAGCTCACCGCCGGCCACTGCCTGTACTCGGACATGGGCCGCGTGCTCGCCGCCATCACCGCCGACAGCTGCGGCTGGCACGACAGCTTCGGCGGCGTGCTCAACGCCGAGGAAGTGCGCGAGAAGTACGGCCAGGGCCGCTACCAGGAACTGCGCAACGGCTTCTTCCGCAACGGCGTCGACAACCTGCTGGTGGAAATGGGCAAGTGGGACCTGAACCTGCAGGACCTGCTCATGTGCCTGAACCTGTTCAGCAAGGTCACCGTGGACGCCGACGGCTGCTTCCACTTCGCGCCCGGCAACAGCCAGGCCGGCGACTGCATCGAGCTGTACGCGCCGATGGACACCCTGGTGGTGCTCACCGCCCTGCAGCACCCCATGGACCCCGACCCCGTCTACGCGCCCAAGCCCGTGCAGCTGGCCTGGCACAAGGTCGAGAGCGACGGCATCACCCTGCTCTGCCGCACCTCGCGCCCGGAAAACGGCCGTGGTTTCCACAACACCGAACGCCTGTACATCTGAGGGCCGCCCGATGAACCCGACTCCCAGCGACAAACACCCCGAAGCCGCCGTCTACACCGCCGTGATCGCCGCCGGCGAACCCTTCATGACCGAAGTGAAGGCCGGCCAGACCCTGCGCCTGCTCGACCTCGAAGGCAACCAGGCGGTGGACACCCTCTTCTACAGCGCGCGCAACCCGCGCGAGCGCTATGACGTGCAGCGCACCCTGCGCAAGCAGAACCGCGTCTACCTCGGCCCCGGCAGCGTGCTCTGGTCCAACCTCGGCAACCCGATGCTGAGCATCGTCGCCGACACCTGCGGCCGCCACGACACCCTCGGCGGCGCCTGCGCCCAGGAAAGCAACACCGTGCGCTACGCCCTCGGCACCCGCTACATGCACAGCTGCCGCGACAACTTCCTGCGCGCCAGCCTGCACGACGGCCGCCTGGCCAAGCGCGACATCAGCGCCAACATCAACTTCTTCATGAACGTGCCGGTCACCCCCGAAGGCGGCCTCACCTTCGAGGACGGCATCTCCGCCCCCGGCAAGTACGTTGAGCTGCTGGCCCACATGGACATCATCCTCCTCATCTCCAACTGCCCGCAGCTGAACAACCCCTGCAACGGCTGGAACCCGACTCCGGCGCAGGTGTTGGTATGGGAGTGAAGAAGCAGCGGCAAGGGGTGAGCGGCAAGCTGCAAGGGGTGCGGCGTTGGCTGTTCCTCCTGTGCCAGAGCCGTTCAGGGCAATGCCTCGGCAAGAACCCCGGACCTCGACCGTAGGAGCGAGCTCTGCTCGCGAAGCCTCGCCAGCCACGGACGACCGTGGTGCAGACGAACACGGCGGGACGGCCCGTCATCCCTTTCGAGGGCTCCGCAATGTTTGAAAAACTCCTGATCGCCAACCGCGGCGCCATCGCCTGCCGCATCCTCCGCACCCTGCGCCAGCTCGACGTGCGCGGCGTCGCCGTGTACGCCGAGGCGGATGTCGCCAGCCTGCACGTCCAGCAGGCCGACGAGGCCCACAGCCTGGGCGACGGCCCGGCCGCCAGCACCTACCTGGTGGTGGACAAGATCCTCGCCGTGGCCCGCCAGAGCGGCGCCCAGGCGATCCACCCGGGCTACGGCTTCCTCTCCGAGAACGCCGCCTTCGCCGAAGCCTGCGAGGCGGCCGGCATCGCCTTCGTCGGGCCGACGCCGCAGCAGCTGCGGGTGTTCGGCCTCAAGCACACCGCCCGTGCCCTGGCCAAGGCCGAGGGGGTGCCGATGCTCGAAGGCACCGAACTGCTGGAAAGCCTCGACGCGGCGCTGGTGGCCGGCGAGCAGGTGGGCTACCCGGTGATGCTGAAAAGCACCGCCGGCGGTGGCGGCATCGGCATGCGCGTATGCCGCTCGGCCAGCGAGCTGAGCGAAGCCTTCGAGGCGGTGAAGCGCCTGGGGCAGAACAACTTCAGCGACGCCGGGGTGTTCATCGAGAAGTACATCCAGCGGGCCCGCCACCTGGAAGTGCAGGTGTTCGGCGATGGCCAGGGCGAGGTGATCGCCCTCGGCGTGCGCGACTGCTCGGTGCAGCGGCGCAACCAGAAGGTGCTGGAGGAAACCCCCGCGCCCAACCTCCCCGCCGGCATGGCCGAGGCGCTCTGCGCTGCCGCCATCCAGCTGGCCAGGGCGGTCAACTACCGCAGCGCCGGCACCGTGGAATTCGTCTACGACAGCGAGGCCGAGCGCTTCTACTTCCTCGAAGTGAACACCCGCCTGCAGGTGGAGCACGGCGTCACCGAACAGGTCTGGGGCGTCGACCTGGTGCGCTGGATGGTCGAACTGGCCGCCGGCACCCTGCCCCCGCTCGCCGAGCTGGCGAAGGGCCTGCGCCCCAGCGGCCACGCCATCCAGGCGCGGCTCTACGCCGAGGACCCGGGCCGAGACTTCCAGCCCAGCCCCGGGCTGCTCACCGCCGTGCGCTTCCCCGAGGCGGACGGCCGCGCCCTGCGCATCGACACCTGGGTGGAAGCCGGCTGTGAGATCCCGCCCTACTTCGACCCGATGATCGCCAAGCTGATCACGTGGGCAGCGAACCGCGATGAGGCCAGCGTCGCCCTCGACCGCGCCCTGGCTGACACGCAGCTCTACGGCGTGGAAAGCAACCGCGACTACCTGCGGCAGATCCTGGCCGACGCGCCCTTCGCCAGCGGCCAGCCCTGGACCCGCTGCCTGGAACACCTCGCCTACCGCGCCCACACCGTCGAGGTGCTCGGCGCCGGCACCCAGACCACGGTGCAGGACTACCCCGGCCGCCTCGGCTACTGGGCCGTGGGCGTGCCGCCATCCGGCCCCATGGACAGCCGCGCCCTGCGCCTGGGCAACCGCCTGCTGGGCAACGAGGAAGGCGCCGCCGCGCTGGAAATCACCATGAGCGGCCCCACCCTGCGCTTCAACACCGACGCGGTGGTGGCCGTCACCGGCGCACCCATCCCGCTCAGCCTCGACGGCCAGCCGCAGCCACTGGACACCGCCCTGCTGGTGCCCGCCGGTGCCACCCTCGCCCTCGGCACCCTTGCCGGCGCCGGTGCGCGCAGCTACCTGTGCCTGCGCGGCGGCCTGCAGGTGCCGGACTACCTGGGCAGCAAGAGCACCTTCACCCTCGGCCAGTTCGGCGGCCACGGCGGCCGCGCCCTGCGGGCCGGCGACGTGCTGCACCTGGCGCCATTGGCCGACCGCGCAGCCGGCGCCCGCCTGCCCGAGGCCCTGTACCCACCGCTGCCCGAGGTGCGCCGCCTCCGCGTGATCTACGGCCCCCACGGCGCACCGGAATACTTCACCCCGGCCTCCATCGAGACCTTCTTCGCCACCGCCTGGGAAGTGCACTTCAACTCCAGCCGCACCGGCGTGCGCCTGATCGGCCCGAAGCCGGAATGGGTGCGCGAGAGCGGCGGCGAGGCCGGCCTGCACCCCTCCAACATCCACGACAACCCCTACGCCATAGGCGCCGTTGACTTCACCGGCGACATGCCGGTGATCCTCGGCCCGGACGGCCCCAGCCTGGGCGGCTTCGTCTGCCCGGTGACGGTGATCGAGGCCGACCTCTGGCAGCTCGGCCAGCTCAAGGCCGGCGACAGGGTCCGCTTCGAGCCGTTGGATATCGCCACGGCGCGGGCCTTGGCCAAGGCAGGTGACCGCGAATGCACCACCCTCCGTGGGAGCGAATTCACTCGCGACACAAGCGGCCATGAAATCGCGGATGAATCCGCGCCTAGAGGTGCGGCCGAGCTTTCGAGCCCCATCGTCCTGGACCTCGGGCAGGACGCCACACGCCTGGTCGCACGCCTCTCCGGCGATACCCACCTGCTGCTGGAGATCGGCGCGGCGGAGCTGGACCTGGTGCTGCGCTTCCGGGGCCACGCGCTGATGCAGGCGCTGGAGGCCGAGGCGCTGCAAGGCGTCATCGACCTCACCCCCGGCATCCGCTCGCTGCAGGTGCACTACCAGCCGGAGACCCTGCCACTGGAACGCCTGCTGCAAGTGGTCGCGGGGCTCTGGGACGGCGTCTGCGCCGCTGACGATCTCAAGGTTCCTTCGCGCATCGTCCACCTGCCGCTGTCCTGGGACGACCCGGCTTGCCAGCTGGCCATCGAGAAATACATGACCACGGTGCGCAAGGACGCACCCTGGTGCCCGAGCAATCTGGAGTTCATCCGCCGCATCAACGACCTGCCCAACCTCGACGAGGTGCAGCGCACCGTGTTCGACGCCCGCTACCTGGTGATGGGCCTGGGCGACGTCTACCTCGGCGCACCGGTAGCCACGCCGCTGGACCCGCGCCACCGCCTGGTGACCACCAAGTACAACCCGGCACGCACCTGGACGGCGGAGAATTCCGTGGGCATCGGCGGGGCGTACATGTGCGTCTACGGCATGGAAGGCCCCGGCGGCTACCAGTTCGTCGGCCGCACCCTGCAGATGTGGAACCGCTACCGCGAAGTGGCCGCCTTCGACGGCAAGCCCTGGCTGCTGCGCTTCTTCGACCAGATCCGCTTCTACCCGGTGAGTGCCGAGGAGCTGCTGCACATCCGCCGCGACTTCCCCCTGGGGCGCTTCCCGCTGCGCATCGAGCACAGCGAGCTGCGTCTGGCCGACTACCAGGCCTTCCTCGCCGCCGAGGCCGAGGGCATCGCTGCCTTCCGTGCCCAGCAGCAGGCGGCGTTCAACGCCGAGCGCGAACGCTGGATCGCCTCCGGCCAGGCGCATTTCGACAGCGAGGACCCGGCGCCGGAGCTGCGCGAAGACGCACCGCTGGACGCCGGCCAGCACGCCATCGAAAGCCACATCGCCGGCAACCTCTGGCAGGTGCAGGTGGAGGCCGGTGCCAGCGTGAAGGCGGGCGATGTGCTGGTGATCCTGGAGTCCATGAAGATGGAGATCCCCCTCACCGCCCCGCGCGATGGCGTGGTCCGCGAAGTCCGTGTGCAACCCGGCTCCCCGGTGCGCGCCGGGCAACGGGTGGTGGTGCTGGAGGAGGAATGATGATCGAAGTGCAATACAAACCCCATCTATGTTGTGCCGGATGTCATGGCACAGCCAGGGGGAGACGTTGCCCTTGCCACAAGAACCAAGTCACTGGCCCTGAGTCCAACCACGCAGACCCAACAGGAGACCACCATGGACACCACGCCCCATACCCTCGCCACCCTGTTCGAACAGCTCGGGCTGGACGCCAGTCGGCCGGCCATCGAGGCCTTCATCGCGGGCCATCGCCTGGAGGAGAGTCGGAAGATCCATGAAGCGCCGTTCTGGAACGAGGCCCAGCGGGATTTCCTGCGCAGCGCCCTCGGCCAGGATGCGGACTGGGCGGTGAAGGTGGACGAGTTGGCCGTGCGCCTGAGCGCCTAGCGCCGGGTCCATCGATGGGGCTGATGGCGACCATCAGCCCCTTTCAGTTCTGCGCCCGGGAGCGCAGCGGCATCATGCCTCGGGTCGGGCACCTGCCCCGCTGAAACGAGGATCGAGCCATGTCCTTCCCCCACGCCTGCAACGACAACAGCTACCTGGTCACCCACGTGACCAAGGATGAGTTCCGCCTGCACTTCGAGACCGAGGTGGCGCTGTGCCGCGAGGACGGCACCTTCGAGATGCTCCAGGTGAGCACGCCCATCGCCGAGCGTCGCGCATTGCGCCAGCTGATTCGCGGCGAGGCGGCCTGATAGGGCCACCTCGCCGGCCGGTCAGGCCTTGACCTGGCTGGGGAACGGCAGCTTGCGCAGGCGCACGCCGGTGGCGGCGTAGAGCGCATTGGCCACTGCCGGTGCCAGGGGCGGCACGCCCGGTTCGCCGACGCCGGTGGGCTTCTCGGCGGAGGGCAGGATGTGCACCTCCACCACCGGCATCTCGTTCATCCGCAGCACCTGGTAGTCGTGGAAGTTGGATTGCTCCACGCGCCCTTCCCGCAGGGTGATGGCGCCGTGCAGAGCGGCCGCGAGGCCGAAGCCGATGCCGCCCTCCATCTGCGCCTTGATCACGTCCGGGTTGATGGCCAGGCCGCAATCCACCGCGCAGACCACCCGATCCACCCGGAAGCTGCCATCAGCCTTGACCGTCACCTCCGCCACCTGGGCCACGTAGCTGCCGAAGGATTCGTGCACGGCAATACCACGGCCACGCTTCTCGCCCTCCGCGCCCGGCTTGAGCGGCTGGGACCAGCCGGCCTTGTCGGCGACCAGTTCCAGCACGCCCCGATGGCGCGGGTGTTTTTCCAGCAGCCCGTGGCGGAAGGCATACGGGTCCTTGCCGGCGGTGGTAGCGGCTTCGTCCACCAGCACTTCAGCGGCGAAACCGGTGTGGGTGTGGCCCACCGAGCGCCACCACTGCACGGGGACGCCGATGTCGCTGGGGGTGCTCAGCTCCACCTGCAGATTGGGGACGGCGTAGGACAGGTTGGAGAGGCCCTCCACCGAGGTCTGGTCGACGCCGTCCTTGATCATCACGGCCTCGAAGCCGGTGCCCTTTATGATGGATTGCCCGACGATGCGGTGGTGCCAGGCGGTCAGCCGGCCTTCGGCATCCAGCGCAAGGCGTGCGCGGTGCAGGTAGGCCGGGCGGTAGTAGCCGCCACGGGTATCGTCCTCACGGGTCCATACCAGCTTGACTGGCGCCTTCACGCCCTTGTCCCAGGCGGCCTTGGCGATGGCCACGGCTTCCAGCGGGTAGTCCGACACCGGGTTGGCGCGGCGACCGAAGCTGCCGCCGGCGTAGAGCTGGGTGATGGTGACCTTCTCCGGGGCGATGCCGAGCAAGCGCGCCACCGAAGCCTGGTCACCGGTCTGCCACTGCTCGCCGTTCCACAGTTCGCAGGCGCCTTCGGAGAGGCGCACCAGGCAGTTCATCGGTTCCATGGCCGAGTGGGCCAGGTAGGGGAATTCGAACTCTGCCTCGATGCGCTGGTGGGCTTTGGCGAGGACCGGCTCCACCTCCCCTTGGCGGGTGGCGACAGTGCCCGGTTGGGCAGCGGCGTCACGGTAGCGGGCGAAGATCTCCTCGCTGCCGAGGGTGAAGGCACGCTGTTCGTCCCACTCCACCGCCAGGGCATCCCGGCCGCTGCGGGCAGCCCAGGTGTTGTGCGCCAGCACGGCGACGCCGGCACGACCGTGGGGTAGGTCGCGGAACTCCACCACCTCCACCACACCCGGCACGGCCTTGGCGCGGGTGGCGTCGACCTTGGCCGGCACGGCACCGAAGCGCGGCGGGTAGGCCACCACGGCC
Organism: Pseudomonas sp. zfem003; assembly: GCF_032621675.1. NCBI lineage: Bacteria > Pseudomonadati > Pseudomonadota > Gammaproteobacteria > Pseudomonadales > Pseudomonadaceae > Pseudomonas > Pseudomonas sp. zfem003. Next base: position 725,547 of record NZ_JAVYJG010000001.1, read on the forward strand.
ACCAGCATGCCGGGCAGCTTGAAGTCCTGGGTGAACACGGCGCGGCCGTCGGTCTTGTCGGGGCTGTCCTTGCGCGGTACGGCCTGGCCGATGAGGCGGAAGTCCTTCGGGGCCTTGAGGGGGACGCTGGCCGGTACGCTTTCACGGGCGGCGGCCTCGGCCAGTTCGCCGAAGCCGGCCTTGCGACCGCTGGCGGCATGGCTGATGACGCCCTGCTCGACGCGCAGGGAATCAGCCGGTACCTGCCATTGCCGCGCGGCGGCGGCCACCAGCATGGCGCGGGCGGTGGCACCGGCCTTGCGCATCTGCTCGTAGGCATTGGCGATGGAACTGCTGCCGCCGGTGCCCTGGAACGGCCCGAACGCAAGATTGTTGTAGCGCTTGGCGTCGGCAGGCGCGCCCTCCACCACGACCCGGCTCCAGTCCGCGTCCAGCTCTTCGGCCACCAGGGTGGCGAGGCCGGTGTAGGCGCCCTGCCCCATCTCCACGTGCTTGGCAATCACCGTCACCTGGCCGCTGCGGTCGATGCGCACGAAGGCATTGGGCTCGAAGCTGCCGTTGCCGGCCAGCAGTTCGGCGGCATCCAGCAGGGGCGAGAACAGCACCCCCAGGGCCAGCCCGCCACTGCCGCGCAGGAAGGTGCGGCGGCTGACGTTGAAGATGCCGGTCTCCGGCGCTGCGTCCTGCTCGAAGGTGCTCATGGCGTCGCTCCTCATGCCAGCTGCCCGGCGGCTTCGTGGATGGCCGCGCGGATGCGCACATAGGTGGCGCAGCGGCAGATGTTGCCGCTCATGGCGGCGTCGATGTCGGCATCGGTGGGCGTACGGTTGCCACTGAGCAGGGCGGTGGCCGCCATGATCTGCCCGGACTGGCAGTAGCCGCACTGCACCACATCGAGCTTGCGCCAGGCGGCCTGGACGGCGCGGCCGACGTCGTTCTCGGCCACCGCTTCGATGGTGGTGACCTTGCGCCCCACCACGCTGGAAACGGGGGTGACGCAGGCGCGCGTAGGCTGGCCGTCGACGTGCACGGTGCAGGCGCCGCACAGCGACATGCCGCAGCCGTACTTGGTGCCGGTCATGCCGGCCACGTCTCGCAGGGCCCACAGCAGGGGCATGTCGGGCGCCACGTCGAGCGCGGTGTCCTGGCCATTCAGGTTGAGGGTAATCATCGGTTGGCCCACCTCTTCGGGATCGGGTTGGTCGTCATCGGCCGCACGCGGCCTGGCTGGTTTTCTTCAGACTAGAAGGCCGCCGCTGGCCCCGGTGCCGGGGCGACGAAGCGGCGGCCGGTTCAGGCACTCTGCCGCAGGCGGGCGATGTCGCGCTGGGGCGGCGCGCCGAACAGCCGGCTGTATTCGCGGCTGAACTGCGAGGGGCTCTCGTAGCCGACGCGGCCGCCGGCGGTGGCGGCGTCCAGGGCTTCGCTGAGCATCAGCCGCCGCGCCTCCTGCAGGCGCAGCTGCTTCTGGAACTGCAGCGGGCTGAGGGCGGTGACCGCCTTGAAATGGTGATGCAGCGCCGAGCTGCTCATGTTCACTTCGCTGGCCAGGGCTTCGATGGACAGCGGCCGGTGGTAGTGGGTCTTCAGCCACGCCACCGCGCGGGCGATGCGCTGGGCCTGGCTGCCGGCGCAGGCGATCTGCCGCAACTGCGCGCTGCGCTCGCCCATCAGCAGGCGGTAGAGGATCTCGCGCTTGATCAGCGGTGCCAGCACGGGGATGTCGGCCGGGGTGTCCAGCAGGCCCACCAGGCGGATCAGCGCGTCCTGCAGGCCGCCGTCCAGGCTGCACACCGAGATGCCCCGGGCGGACGCCGACAGCGGCGGCGGCTCGGCGATCTGCAGCAGCATCTCGCTGATGGCGGCGGGCTCCAGGTCCAGGCGCATGCTGAGGTAAGGCACCTCGGGCGTGGCTTCGAGCACCTGGCCGATCACCGGCAGGTCGAGGGAGACGATCAGGTACTGGGACGGGCCGTAGCGGTAGCACTCGCCGTTGAGCTGGGCTTGCTTGCTGCCCTGGACCACCACACCCAGGGCGGGCTCATAGAGGCAATGCAGCGGTTCGCTGGGCGTGCTGGCGCGGAACAGCCAGAGGCCGGGAATGGCGGTGGCGCTGCCGCCCTCCTCCCTGGCGAATCGTTCAATCAGCCGGGCGAACCGGTCCTGAGCTCCGAGGGGGGCGGTGAAAACAGGGTCGGCGTTGGAGACGGATGAGTTCATGGTTAGGGCTTCTCCCGGCAAGGCTTCCGACTCTAACCTCGGGGAAAACCGGCGTCTCGCACGCGAGTAGAAACAGGCAGGATCGTGCAAGAATCCGGCAGGAATCGACTACCCGGGCAAGGAGGTGGGACGGCAGACTGCAGTCCTGGCTGAAACCACCACCATCCACAACGCAATCCGGCGCACAAGGCGCCGGATCGAAGAGGTCGCAGGAACAGGTCAGTCGGCGACGCGCATCACCACCCGTCCGCCGGGCGGGCAGGTTTCCATGTAGCGGCTGGCCTCGATGAAGTCCTCGAATTCGAAGACCCGGTCGATGCTCGGCTTGAGCAGGTGGTCGCGGGTGAGCTGGTTGATGTGCTCGAGGGCGCGGCGGACGGCCGCCTCATCACGCTCCAGGCCCGACTCCGGATCGCCACCGGTGAAATCCATGACGCAATGACGGAAGAACTGCAGGTGCTTCTTGAACGCCGCGCAGGCCGGGAAGGCCGCATCGTTGCCACCGTTCAGGCCGTAGAGGATCAGCTTGCCGCGCTGGGCGGCGACATCCCCCAGCAGCTTCATCTGCGGGCCGGCGCACTGGTCGAGGATGACCTCGACGCCCTGGCCGTCGGTGAAGCGCTCGACCTCCAGCACCAGGTCCTGCTCTTCGGTGACGATGATCTTGTCGGCCCCCAGTTCCTTGAGGAACGGGCGGCTCTCGGGGTAGCTGGTGGAGGCGATGACCACCGCGCCCAGCGCCTTGGCCAACTGCACGGTCTGCGGCGCCAGGCAATGGCCGGCCTCGGTGACCAGCACACGCTGGCCGGGTTTGAGCCGAGCCAGGTCCATCAGGGCGAAGTAGCCCATCAGCAAGGGGGTGTAGTGCACCGCTGCCTCGACCGGGGTGAGCACCTCGTCCGGGTAGCGCGTCAGGGCGCTGCGCGGCAGCAGCACCTGGTCGCCCCAGGTGGGGTAGCGGTTGGGGGTGCTGGCGGGAAAGCTGGCCACGGCCACGCCGGGTTCGAGGTCATCGACCCCTTCGCCCACGGCCTCGACCACGCCGGCCATCTCGAACCCGACACCCGACGGCAGGCGTGCCGACTCGGAGGCCAGGTTCTGACGCCAGAGCACGTCTTTCCAGCTGACGCCGATGGCACGGGTGCGCACCAGAACCTCGCCGTGCCCGGGCACCGGGGTGGGGAGCTCTTCCAGCTTGAGCACGTCGGCCTCGCCGAACTGATGGAAACGGATCATGCGGGACATCACGCACCTCGCCTGTGACTCTTTACATGGCCACGGACTCTATCCGGGCTTTGTCCACAAAACCACCCGTAGCGATCAATAGTCGTCATAAACGGTGATGATGCGGGCGCTTGACGGCGCCTGCGCGGAGCCTCATTTTTCACCCACTTTTTCCGGAAGCCCATGCATGAACAGGAACGACCTGCGCAAAGTCGACCTCAACCTGCTGATCGTCTTCGAGACGCTCATGCACGAGCGCAGCGTGACCCGCGCGGCGGAAAAGCTGTTCCTCGGCCAGCCCGCCATCAGCGCGGCCCTGGCCCGCCTGCGGTCACTGTTCGACGACCCGCTGTTCGTGCGCACCGGGCGCAGCATGGAGCCCTCGGCGCGGGCGGTGGAGATCTTCTCCCTGCTGACCCCGGCGCTGGACTCCATCTCCACCGCCATCAGCCGCGCCGCCGACTTCGACCCGGCCACCAGCAACGCGGTGTTCCGCATCGGCCTGTCGGACGACGTGGAGTTCGGCCTGCTCCCCGCCCTGCTCCGCCGCCTGCGTGCCGAGGCCCCGGGCGTGGTGCTGGTGGTGCGCCGCACCAACTACCTGCTGATGCCCAACCTGCTGGCCTCGGGGGAAATCTCCGTGGGCGTCAGCTACACCGACGAGCTGCCGGCCAACGCCAAGCGCAAGACCATCCGCCGCGCCCGCTCCAAGCTGCTGCGGGCCGACTCGGTCCCTGGCCCCTTGAGCCTGGAGGACTACTGCTCGCGCCCCCACGCCCTGGTGTCCTACGCCGGCGACCTCAGCGGCTTCGTCGACGAGGAGCTGGCCAAGCTCGGCCGCAGCCGCCGGGTGGTGCTGGCGGTGCCGCAGTTCAACGGCCTGGGCGCCCTGCTGGCCGGCACCGACATGGTCGCCGTGGTGCCGGACTACACCGCAGCCGTGCTCACCGCCGCCGGTGGCCTGCGGGTGGAGGACCCGCCCTACGGCAACCGCACCTTCGAGCTGTCCATGGCCTGGCGCGGCGCCCAGGACAACGACCCGGCGGAACGCTGGCTGCGCTCGCGCATCCAGATGTACTGCGGCGACCCCGACAGCCTGACCTGAACCGCGCGTACCGCAAGGAGACCGCCATGCAGGACACCCAGACCCTCGCCCTCCACACCCACCGACGCTTTGCGCAATCGGCCGACGCGGTCTACAGCGCCTGGCTCAACCCGGCGCTGGCCTGCCGCTTCCTGTTCGCCACGCCCGGTGGCGAGATGCGCGTCGTCGACCTCGATCCCCGCCCCGGCGGCCACCTGCTGATGGTGGAGTTGCGTAACGGCGAGAAGGTCGAGCACGTCGGCGAATACCTCGAACTGGTCCGCCCCCAGCGGCTGTCCTTCACCTTCGGCATCGGCCGGGACAGTGCCGAGCGCGACCGCGTCGACGTGGACATCAGCGCCCTGGACGAAGGCTGCGAGCTGCAGTTGACCCATCACCTGGACGCCCGCTGGAGCGAACAGGCCGACAACGCCCGCGCCGGCTGGGAGGCCATGCTGGCGCACCTGGCGGCGGCGCTGGAATCGGTGAAGCCTCACACCACCTGATAGACCACCCGGTTCGCCTCGCTGGGCACCGGCACCTCCCACTTGAACAGCATCCGCGCGATGTCCTGGTTGCGCAGGCTGCTGTCGCGCTGGCGATTGCGCCGGAGGATCTCCGCCTCCGGCTGCTCCAGGTAGACCAGCTCCACCCGCGCGTCGTAGGCGTAGAGCAGGTCCAGGGTCTTCTTGCGCATCTGTGCCGACAGGTGCGTGGCATTCCACACGAAGGGCCGCCGCGCCCGCAGCAGTCCCCGGGCCTGGTCGATGGCGTAGTGCGCAGCGGCCCCTTCGTTCTGGCCGTGGCGCAGGCCCAGTGCCTCGCGAGCGTCGTCGAAGGACACCACCGGCAGGTCCGGCCGGTGGCGCGCCTGCCAGGTGTTCTTGCCACTGGCCGGCAAGCCGGCCAGCACCACCACCTCGGAGCCCTCCACGGCCCGGTGCAGCGGGTAGTCCGGCAGCACCCGCGCACCACGGAAGTACTGCACCCGGGTGTGCTCGTCGACGAAGGCCTTGGGCGCGTGCAGGCAGCCCTCCTCCTCCGCCAGTTGCTCGAACAGGTCGATCTCGTCCAGCACCGCCTGCTTGCCGTCGAAGCCACGCCCCAGCATGTCCGCCCGCGCCACCGCGCAGAGCATCCACAGCGGCAGCTCCCAGGACAGCCGGTGCAGGGTGAATTCCACCGGGCGCCCGCTGCGGTCGCTGCTGAGGGCGAAGAACGGCAGCTGGTGCACGGCGATGATCCGGCAGATGCGCTCGCGCAGCTCGAACGGCACACCAGCGCGCCACAGCAGGATGCGCGCATCGATGGCGCCGCGCCGCGAATGGCCCGGCTGGCCGATGCGGCCGGTGCTTTCGTCGATCACCGTGGTGTCCGGCTTGGCGATGTCGTGCAGCAGCGCGGCGAAGAACAGCACGAAGCGCGCGTCCGCATCGGCAGCGGCATAGGCCGTCTGGGCCAGCAGCGCGCCCACCACCATCCGGGTGTGGATCCAGACGTCGCCCTCGGCGTGGTAGAGCGGGTCCTGCGGGGTATCGGCCAGCCGCCCGAGGGACGGGATGGCCGCCAGGCAGGCGGCGAAGTCCGCCGCCTGGCCGGGGTTGGGCACCAGGGCCCTGAGGGTTGCCATGTCCATGGTCTTCAGTCTCCTTGGGCAGCCAGGCTGGCCCAGGTCACCACCGGCTGCGGGGCGTAGAGGTCAACGCCCGGTGCCAGCAGGTTGGGAATGTACGGCTGCCGTGAATGGTGCAGGCCGCTGTCGAGAATCGCCTGGACGAAATCCGGGCGGACCCACTTGGCGCGGCCCAGGGTGTGCCGGGCGTCCTCGATCTTCAGGTACAGCCCCTCCATGTGCTCGGAGTGGTCGCCGTTGGCCAGCGCCCGGGCCAGGTCCAGCCCTTCGCGCCGTACGGTGCGCTCGAAGCTGGCGCGCCAGTCGGGCGAACGCGCCAGGGAGGGGCCGACCAGCCGCAGCAGATCGGCCAGCCGAGGCGGCGGCGGGCCCTCGTGGAGCACCGGCACCGACAGCACCGGGCCACCCGCCAGCAGCCCATGCCGCGCACGGGTGGACAGGAAGGCCTGTTCGGTGCGGTCCCAGATGTCGAACTCGAGGAACAGGTGCGGCAGCCGGTCGTAGAACACCGAATGCAGCTTGCTGCACACCTCGCCGAACATCACGTAGCGGTCTTCCAGGCGCTCCAGCAGCCAGGCTTCGTGGGCGCAGGCCCATTGCTTGAACTGGCCGAACTGGCGCTCGCGGCTGCCGCCGATCAGGTAATGCCCTCGGGATTGCAGCAACAGCTCGCCGCCGGGCGAGAAGCTGATGGCTGCGTTGGCGCCGTCGAGTTTTTCCTCCACCACCAGGTGGCAGCCGGCCAGGTCACGGTAGGCGAGCTGGTCGGCATCGCTGTCGCCGAGCTGCAGCCGCGACGACTCCAGGTGAGGCGTGCGCGGGTACTTGAACAAGTCGAGGTTGAGCGTCGAAACGCGGACGTGGTCCGTCATGGTCTTCTCCTTCTTGAAACAGGGAAAACCGACGACGTGATGCAGCGGGATCAGTGAGCGTGCGAATGCACGGCCAGCAACAGAGCTTGTCGAACCGTCGTCGGTGTCAGGCGAGTTGGCTGGCGCGGGGCATTGGCTTCACCACTTGAGGGAAGGGGGTGGATCGGAAGGGCGCGCATTGGACCGCCACACCACCCGGCCTGTCAAGGCCGTGAGCGTGATGCACCGCACACCGGGTTGCCCGGAGCCGAGTGCGATGGCACTCTGCGGCCCTTTTTCACACTCTGGAAAGCCTCCATGGATCGGATCGAAGCGGCGCTCACCACCATCAAGTCCCTGCTGCTGGGGGACGAGACCATCCTCCAGAGTTCGCACCAGCTGCGCCTTCACGCACTGAAGCACCGCCGCGAGGTGGTGGTCGCCACCAACATGCGGCTGATCATCTTCCGCCGCCGCCTGATCGGCGGTTACCGCATGCACGACATCCGCTGGCAGGACCTGCAGGACGCCGCCATCGACGAGAACCTGCTGCAGGACCTGTTCGGCGCCGAACTACGGTTGCGCCTCTACAACGGCCTGCTGATCCGCCTCAACGGCCTGGAGGTGGTCAGCGCGCGGGCCCTGTACGTGTACTGCCAGCAGCAGGAACAGGAGTGGCGCGAGAGGAACCGCGTCCGCGGCATGGAAGAGCGCGGGCTCGGCTTCACCCGCTTCGACACCCTCTTCGACCCGTCCATCCCGGGCGCCAGCAAGCGCACCACGCAGTCGAGCTCCAGCGTGTCCTACAGCGGCGACAGCGACAGCACCACGACCCCGATCTTCAACGCCGAAGTGACGGGCGACATCGGCGCCCTCCAGGGGCTGTCCAAGCTGGTCAACCCGCAAACCGCCTTCGCCAGCGCCGACAAGCTGGCCAAGGCCATGGCCGATGCCAAGCAGCAGTTCGAGTCGGGCAAGCTCTCGAAGGCCGAGTACCAGAGCCTGAAGATGAAGATCCTCAGCGACCTCTGAACCACCACCCGCCAGCCCCGTTTGCCGGTCGGCCCCGTGCCGGCCGGCAGACAACCTGAACTCCCCTCCCCCTCGCGCGCTCTCCAGATCATGGCCAGCCCCGGCGCCGGCCCCCATGGATCAAGGAGCCCGTGATGAACAGCCCCTCGCTGACCGCACACGCCCGTCCAGGCCAGGACGCCACCGGCGACGAAACCCGCCACTACGACACCGACCTGCCGGCGCGGCTCGACCGCCTGCCCTGGGGGCGCTTCCATACCCTGCTGGTGATGGCGCTGGGCATCACCTGGCTGCTGGACGGCCTGGAGGTGACCCTAGCCGGCTCGGTGGCCGCCGCCCTCAAGCACAGCCCGGCCCTGCACATGAGCAACACCGACGTGGGCCTGGCCGGCGGCATGTACATCGCCGGGGCGGTGCTGGGGGCACTGTTCTTCGGCTGGCTGACGGATCGCATCGGTCGCCGGCGGATGTTCTTCATCACCCTCGCGGTGTACATCGCTGCCACGGCCGCCACCGCCTTCGCCTGGAACCTCTGGAGCTTCCTCCTGTTCCGCTTCCTCACCGGAGCCGGTATCGGCGGCGAGTACTCGGCGATCAACTCCACCATCCAGGAGTTCACCCCGGCCCGCTTCCGTGGCTGGGTGGATCTGGGCATCAACGGCACCTTCTGGGTCGGCGCCGCCCTCGGCGCGGTGGGTTCGGTGGTGCTGCTGGACCCGGACGTGGTGGGTGGTGACATGGGCTGGCGCCTGTGCTTCGGCATCGGCGCGGCGCTGGGGCTGGTGATCCTGCTGATGCGCCTGTGGCTGCCGGAAAGCCCGCGCTGGCTGATGATCCACAACCGCCCGGACGAAGCAAAGGCCATCATCGACGCCATCGAGGCACGCTTCCGCCGCGAGGGGCACACACTCGCCTCCGTCGACCACCTGCCGCGCATGCGCCTGCGCGGGCGTGACCACACGCCCCTGGCGGAGGTGCTGCACACCCTGTTCGTGCGCCACCGCCGCCGCGCCCTGGTGGGCCTCAGCCTGCTCACCAGCCAGGCGTTCTTCTACAACGCCATCTTCTTCACCTACGCCCTGGTGCTGACGGACTTCTACGACGTCCCGGGGGACCAGGTGGGCTGGTACATCCTGCCCTTCGCCCTCGGCAACTTCTGCGGCCCGCTGCTGCTGGGCCGGCTGTTCGACCACGTGGGGCGACGGGTGATGATCAGCAGCACCTACATCCTCTCCGGCGTACTGCTGACCCTGAGCGGCTACCTGTTCCAGCAGCAGATGCTCGACGCCACCCAGCAGACCATTGCCTGGATGGTGATCTTCTTCTTCGCCTCGGCGGCGGCCAGCTCGGCCTACCTGACAGTGGCCGAGACCTTCCCGCTGGAGGTTCGCGCCCTGGCCATCGCCGTGTTCTATGCCTTCGGCACCGGCCTGGGCGGCATCATCGGGCCGCTGCTGTTCGGCCAGTTGATCGAGAGCGCCGAGCGCAGCCAGGTGTTCATCGGCTACCTGATCGGCGCCGGGCTGATGGTGGCGGCCGGGGTGATCCAGGCGTTGTGGGGCGTGGCGGCCGAGCGGCAGCCGCTGGAGAGCGTGGCGAAGCCGCTGTCGCAGGTGGAGCCGGAAGCGGTCACTGCATGAGCGTGCCGAGGGTCACCACGGCGCCCAGCAGCACGAACAGCCCCACCGTGCAGGTGATGGCGCTCTCCCAGCCATCGTCCAGCCAGTGGCCCCTGGGGTAGCGCCCCAGGGTGCCCAGGCGCAGGACGACGCGGCCGACGCTGAACAGCACCCAGCGCAGCAGCACCTCCACCAGCAGTTCGCCCAGCAGGCGGCCGACCGCGCCCAGGAGGCTGTCCATGGCTAGTAGAGAGGCCGGCTGCCGAGGGTGAAGTCCACGGCCAGTTCACGGTCGTAGCGGGTGGCCCGCGCGTTCAGGTGCTCCCAGCTCAACGTGCCAAAGCGCAGGTAGAGCCGCCCGCCTCGGCTGTCTGCCGAGAGCAGCGCCACCTGGCCGGCCTCGCGGCTGCCGTCGGTGGCCTTCAGGTCAAGCCGGTACTGGCCCAGCAGTTGGCCGTAACGGTCGACGTGATCGAGGGAGATACCCCCCAGGTGCCAGTCGCTGAGCAGCAGGTAACTGTCACCGAGGCAGGCCACCTGGCGTATGGCGGAGTCGGGCTGGTACCACCAGCCCTGGCCCGCCAGCTCGTTGTTGTAGCCGGCCGGGCTGGGGCGCACGCTGACCGCACCACAGCCGACCGGGCGCCCGGCGAACAGGGCCGGGTCCACCAGGGTGGCGGGCTGCAGTTCATGCAGGTTCAACGGCGTCTCCGGGTAGCCCCAGGGGAGATTGATGCGCGGCGGCGGGACCAGCACCTTCTGCAGGAAGCTGGCAGCAGGCGCATCCCGCAACTCCGGGTACCCATCGGGCGCCTGGCCGATCACCGGCCGGCCGTCGCCGACCCAGGCCTGGCGATTGCCCAGGCGTAGGTCCTCGGCCTGATCGAACACCTCCACATCGCTGCGCCAGGCGGCAGGCTCGGAATCCGGAATGGGGCTGATGCGCTCAATGACCACATAGCGCGAGGGCTCGCCGGCCCAGGGCACGGAGCGCCGCGCACCCCGTGGCAGGGCCTGGTAGGTGCGGCCGTCCGCGTGCACGCTGCGATACCCGGCGGCCAGCAACGGGGCAACCGTGACCTCGGCGAAGCGAGCCGGGCCCTCCCGCAGCACGGTGATCTCCGCCGCCGGGCGGGTGGCGGAAATGACCTGGGCAGCCGGCTGGTCGCGGGTCACCCAGTACAACGGCCCACCGACGGCGATGACCACACCCAGGCCCGCCAGCAGGCGCAGGGCGAACACGTCGCCGCTCTCGCGCATGGCCAGCAGGATGCGCACCATGTAGTGCAGCCCCACCAGGGGCGGCCATACGAGCAAGGCCGACAGCCCGGCCGGCATGGCACCGAGAAGGAGGCCCATGGAGAGCGGCAGGAAGGCCAGCTCACCGGCCAGCAGCAGGCAGAAGGCGAAGAGGTTGGCCAGCCCGCCCGCCTCCTCGGGCTCGATGAACAGCGTCCACACCAGGCCGGCCATGCCCAGCCAGGCGCCGGTGGTCAGCAGCAGCCCGAAGCCCGACCCGCCCGGTATCAGCAGGCACAGCAGGGCGAACGGCAGGGCCGCCAGCACCCCGAAGACATAGCAGGCACGGCGCAACGCCGGCCAGTTGCGGCGCAGGAAGGGCTCAGGGGCAACTGCCCCGAAGGCGGGTGGTGGGTTGTGCATGGTGTCGTCCGTGAACGCGCGCGCAGGCGATCCGCTCGCCTATTCGCCGATGTCCTCGTTCCAGAGTTCGGGGCGGGCGGCGATGAAGTCTTCCATCAACCGGATGCAGGTGGCGTCCTGCAGCACCTCGACCTCGACCCCGCGTGAGCGCAGCAGCGCCTCTTCGCCGAGGAAGGTGTGGTTTTCGCCGACGATCACCTTGGGAATGCCGTAGAGCAGGATGGCGCCGCTGCACATGGAACAGGGTGACAGCGTGGTGTACAGCACGCACTCGCGGTAGACGCTGGCGCTCTGCCGGCCGGCGTTCTCGAAGGCGTCCATCTCGCCGTGGCGGATGGCGCTGCCCTCTTGCACGCGACGGTTGTGGCCACGGCCGATGATGCGGCCCCGGTGCACGATCACCGAACCGATCGGGATGCCCCCTTCGGCGAGCCCCTGGCGGGCTTCGTCGATGGCGGCCTGCATGAATTCGTCCATGGGCGCTCCTGCGTACGCGGTGGAACCTGGGTTTCTCGGCCTGCGCGGTCGCAAGCCGCGCAGACCCTAGGTGACGGACGGCAGGCTGTCCACCCTCGCCTGCCCGAGCTGTGAATCAGCGCTCGCGCAAGGCCTCGGCGCGGGCGCGGATGATCGGCTTGAGCAGGTAGCTGAGAATGCTCTTCTTGCCGGTCATGATGTCCACCGAGGCCACCATGCCGGGGATGATCAGCAACGGCTTCTCGTCGCTGCCCAGGTGGCTCTTACGGGTGCGCAGCTTGATCAGGTAGAAGCTGTTGCCGTCCTCGTCGGTGATGGTGTCCGCGCCGATCTGCTCCAGGTCGGCCTGCAGCCCACCGTAGATGGTGTAGTCGTAGGCGGTGAACTTCACCATGGCCTTCTGTCCGGGGTGGAGGAAGGCGATGTCCTGGGGCCGGATGCGCGCCTCCACCAGCAGGGTGTCGTCCAGCGGGACGATCTCCACCAGGTCGCTGCCCGGCTGGATCACCCCGCCGATGGTGTTCACCAGCAGCTGCTTGACGATGCCCCGCACCGGCGAGGTGACCAGGGTGCGGTTGACGCGGTCCTCCAGCGCCTTGCCGGTGGCCTCGGCCTTGTTCAGGTCGGTGCGCGCCTCGTTGAGCTGGGTGAGCGCCTCGCTGCGGAAGCGCGAGCGGGTCTCGGCGACCTTCTGCTCCACCTCCTTGATGGCCGACTCGGCCCGGGGAATGGCCAGGTTGGTGGCCTCCAGCTGGCCGCGCACCTCCACTTCGGAACGCTTCAGGCGCAGGACCTCCACCTTGGAGATGGCCCCTTCCGCCACCAGCGGCTCGGAGATGGCGATCTCCTGGCGCAGCAGCTCCAGGCTGTTGCGGTACTGGCCCTGCTTGGAAACGAATTCGCGCTGCTCCTGCTGCTTCTGCACCAGCTGCTGCTCCAGCCCGGCCACTTCGTCCCTGAGCTGCTGCTGGCGGCTGCGGAACAGCGCCTCCTCGCTCTCAGCCTGGCCGGGGGCCTTCTGCCTCAGCGCATCGGGAATGGCCAGCTCGCGGCCGTCCACCTCGGCGCTCAGGCGCTCGACGCGCAGGGCCATGGCCACGCGGTCGGCCTCGGTCTCGCCGACGTTGGACTGGAAGCGCGTGGGGTCCAGGCGCAGCAGCGGGTCGCCCGGCTCCACCACCTGGCCTTCGTGGACGAACAGCTCGGAGATGATGCCGCCCTCGAGGTTGGAGATCTTCTGCAGCTTGGACGACGGAATCGCCTTGCCCTCGCCCCGGGTCACCTCGTCGATCTCGGCGAAATGCGCCCAGAGCCCGAGGAACAGGGTGAAGCCGATCAGCGTCCAGATGGTCAGGCGCACCACACGGGGCGCGTCCTCCACCAGGGCCTTGCTGACTTCCGGCAAGGGTTGGTCGGCCAGGCTTTCCTGGCCCTTGAAGTAGCTCATCAGGCCTTCGCCCATCGACTTACGCGACACTGATCTGCCCCTTCTTCAGCGCTTCCATCACGGCTTCCTTCGGACCGTCGGCGATGATCTGCCCCTTGTCCACGATCACCAGGCGGTCCACCAGGGACAGCATGGAGGCGCGGTGGGTGACCAGCAGCACGGTCTTGTTGGCGACCACGGCCGCCAGGCGCTGTTTCAGGCGTTCTTCGCCGGTGTTGTCCATGGAACTGGTGGGCTCGTCGAGCAGCAGGATCGGTGGGTCCAGCAGCAGTGCCCGGGCCAGGGCGACGTTCTGCCGCTGGCCGCCGGAGAGGTTCTGGCCACGCTCGCCCACCTGCAGCTCGTAGCCCTGGGGGTGCAGCCGGGCGAATTCGTGCACGCCGGACAGCTCGGCAGCCTGCAGCACCAGCTCGTCCTCGACGTAGCGGGCGCCGGACACCAGGTTGTCACGCAGGGTGCCGGCCAGCAGCTGGATGTCCTGGGGGACGTAGCCGATGTTGTGGCGCAGGTCGCTGACGTCCAGCTGGCGCACGTCCACGCCGTCCACCAGCAGGCTGCCGGAATCGGCCTGGTAGAGCCCGACGATCAGCTTGGCCAGGGAACTCTTGCCCGAGCCGCTGCGGCCGACGATGCCGACCTTTTCGCCGGGGCGGATGATCAGGTTGATGGTGTTCAGCGCCGGGTTCTGCTGGTTCGGGTAGGTGAAGGACACCTGGCGGAACTCGATGGCGCCCTGCAGGCCCTGGCGGGTCAGCGGCCGCTCGTCTTCGTGGCGTTCCTGGGGCAGCGCCATCATCTGGTTGACCGAGAACATGGTCAGCCGCGCCTGCTGGTAGCGGGTGATCAGGCCGGAGAGCTGGGTCATCGGGCCCAGGGCACGGCCGTTGAGCATGTAGCAGGCGATCAGCCCGCCCATGCTGAGGTCGCCGGCGATGATCATGTAGACCCCGGCGACGATCATCACCACGCCAGCCAACTGCTGGATCAGCAGGGTCAGGTTCAGCGAGAGGCTGGAGAGCATCTTCACCCGCAGTTCGAGGCGGCCCAGGGTGCCGATGGTCTGCTCCCAGAGGTACTGGCGCTCGCTCTCGGCGTTGTTGACCTTCACCGCGTCGAGGCCGGCCAAGGTCTCGATCAGGCTGGACTGACGCTCGGCGGACAGCGCCATGGTGCGGTCCATGGTCTCCACCAGCGGCTTCTGCAGCAGCCAGCCGAGGGTGCCGGCGAGCACGAAGGCCACCAGCGGCACCCACACCAGGTGCCCGCCGAGGATGCCGATCACCAGCAGGATCAACAGCGTGAACGGCAGGTCGATGACGCTGGTCATGGTCAGCGAGGCGAGGAAATCCCGCAGCGTCTGGAACTCATGGATGTTCTGGGCAAAGCTGCCGACCCGCGCGGGCCGGTGCTTCATGGCCATGCCGACGATGCGCTCGAACAGCGTGGCGGAAATGATCATGTCGGTCTTCTTGCCCGCCAGGTCCAGGCACAGGCCGCGCATGGTCTTGAGCAGCAGGTCGAAGACGTAGGCGCCGGAAATGCCCACGGCCAGCACCCACAGGGTGGCGGCGGCCTGGTTGGGCACCACGCGGTCGTACACGTTCATGACGAACAACGGCGCGCCGAGGCCGATCAGGTTGATCAGCAGGCTGGCCGCCACCGCGTCGACGTAGAGCCAGCGGGAACGCTTGAGGGTGTCGCGGAACCAGTGCTTGACCCGGGGGATCAGCGTGCCGTGGTTGAGGTCGAACTTGTGCCGCGGCTGGGCGAAGAAGGCCTGGCCGGCATAGTCCTCCGCCAGGGTCTCACGGGGGGCGCGCACTTCGCCGCCGTCGCTCTCGCTCAGCAGCAGGCGTGCATCGCCGTTGGCTTCCCAGCCCAGCAGCACGGCGCAGCGACCCTCCTTGAGGATCAGCATGGCCGGCAGTGCAATGGCCGGGATCTGCTCCAGCTTGCGCTGCAGCAGGCGCCCCTGCAGGCCGGCCCGGGCGGCCGCACGGGGCAGCAGCTCGGGGGTCAGGCGCTGGCCGGGCAGCGGCAGCCCCGCCGTGAGCATGGCCCGGCTGGCCGGGCGCTGGTGCTGAAGGCAGAGGCTGAGGAGGCTGTCGAGCAGGGGGTCATCGAGCTGTCCGCGTGGATCGTTGGTGAAGGGCAATCGACTGGCTTCTTGATCCACGCTGGAACACTCTTTTCAACGGTACGGGGGTTGGGCGCTGCTCAGTTGAGGCCCGGCAGGTTCACTTCGGGCTTCAGCTCACTCTGAACGACGCTCGCCATGGGAGCGACGACACCCTGGCTCTTGAGCAGCTCGCCCATGGTGGCTTTGATCCGGTACTGAGTAAACAGCTCCAGATAGCGAATTTCAGCCAGGCGACGGGACGCGGTGAACAGCTCGTTCTCGCTGTCCAGCAGGTCCAGCAGGGTGCGTTCGCCGATGCTGAACTGCTTCTGGTAGGACTCGCGCACGCGGCTGCTGTAGTCCACGTACTGCTGGGCGATGGGCATCTGCTCGCGGGCGTTGGCCAGGGCGTTCCAGGACAGACCCAGGTCTTCGTTGAGCACGCGCAGGGCGTTGTTGCGGATGTCCAGGGCCTGGTTCACCTGGTAGGACTTGGACTCCAGGTCGGCCTTGTTGCTGCCGCCGGCGAACAGGTTGTAGCGCATGCGCAGCATGGCCTGCCATTCGTTGACGTGGCCGTTCTGGCCGTCCAGGTCGTTGTCGGCGCCACGGCGCAGTTCGGCATCGAAGCGCGGGTAGAAGGTGGACTTGGCGGCGTCGTACTGCTTCTCCGCAGCGGCCACGTCGGACTCGGCCGAACGCAGGATCGGGCTGTTTTCCAGCAGGGCGCGACGGGCCTCGGCCAGGTCGGCGGGCAACTGGCCCGGCAGGCCGGACGGCTCGGTCAGTTCGAGCGGGTCGGTGCCCACCACGCTGAAGTAGTTGGTGCGGGCATCGGCCAGGTTGGTCTGCTCGGTGATCAGGTTGTTGCGGGCCTGGGCCAGGCGCGCCTCGGCCTGGTCCTGGTCGGCCAGGCGCCCTACCCCACGGGTGCTGCGCAGGGTGATCTGGTCATAGATGCGCTGGTGGCTCTTCAGGTTCTCCTCGGCCAGGCGGACCATCTCCTGGCGCTTGATCACCTCGATGTACACCTGCGCCACGTCCAGCGCGGTGCGCTCGGAGGTGCCCAGCAGCGAGTAGGCACGGGAATTCACGGTGGCCTGCTGGCGCGCCACTTCGCTGGAGGTGGCGAAGCCGTCGAACACCATCTGCTGCAGGGTCAGGGCCGACTCGCCACGGGTCATGGTCCGCCAGTGGTCACCCTGGCCACGGGTGGTGGTGTTGTCGCTGCCTTCGCGGCCATAGCCGGCCACCACGTCCACACGCGGCAGGTAGCCGCCCTTCGCAGCCTTCAACTGATAGTCAGCCGACAGGCGGGCATTCACCCCGGCCTGGACTTCCGGGTGGTACTCGATCGCACGCTGCATGGCCTCCTGCAGGGTCTGCGCGTGCAGGGGAAAGCTGGCGACAAGGGCAAAGGGCAAGGCGGTAACAAAGCGCAGACGCATGGAAAGGCATCCTTTCATGGAAATTCGGTGGGTTTCTGTCCGGGCAAGATTCCGTCAGGGAATTGGCGTCAACCTTGCTCAAACAGCGAGCAGAAATCCGTGACCCAAGTCAGTCCTGATCCTTCTGTCAGAACTATCTTAAATAGCTGCGAATATCAAAGTGACATTACGTAGGCAATTGTTTAGGATGGCAGTCAATTGGTCAATACTTTGGCATATACCCAATAGCGAATCTGAATAAGCCAAATTACTGACGCCAGCTTTTCAACACCACCGAATCAATGAAGGAATGCAGCGCCGATCCACCTCTGGAACGACTCGGCGCCGCAAGCTGAAGCCAAACCAGGAGATTCACCCCCATGAGCACTGTCGTAGCCGTAGTGAAAAGCGTCATCGGCCAGGTCGTTGCACTCTCCGCCGAGGGTGTGCAGCGTCAGCTCTTCGAGGGGGATCGGATCTTCCAGGGTGACGAGATCGTCACCGGCGCGGCCAGCATGGTCACCATCGAGCTGCCCGATGGCCGCCTGATCGACCTGGGCCGCGACACCCGCTGGGCCAGCAATGAATTCGCCCCCCAGGCCGCCGATGACGGCGCCGCCCAGACCGCGCCCAGCGCCGAAGAGCTGCAACAGGCCATCGCCGCTGGCGTCGACCCGACCCAGACCTTCGAAGCCACCGCTGCCGGCGCCACCAGCGCTGGCGGCTCCACCAGCGGCGGTGAAGCCGGCGGTGGCCGCAGTTTCGTCCTGCTGGACCCTACCGGCGGCGTCGTTGAAGCGCAGATCGGTTTCGCCACCCAGGGCCTGGCCAACGGCGTCTCCGGCACCACCGAGACCCAGGGCGCCCTGCCCAACATCGCCCCGCAGTTCACCGGCGCCGATGGTGGCGCCATCACCACCTTCAGCCTGAGCACGCCGGAAGACACCCCGATCAGCGGCACCTTCACCGCCCGCGATGCCAACGGCGACCTGATCACCTTCAGCGTCACCCAGGGCCCGGCCAACGGCACCCTGGTGTTCAACCCCAACGGCACCTGGACCTACACCCCGGCCCAGGACTACAACGGCGCCGACAGCTTCGTCGTGACCGCCACCGACGGCCGCGGCGCCTCCACCCCGCTGACCGTCAACCTGGGCATCACCCCGGTCAACGACGCACCGGTGGCCAGCGGCACCTACACCGCCGACGTCAACGACACCGCCGGCCTCGACACCTTCGCCGACATCAAGGGCCAGCTGACCGCCACCGACGTGGACGACACCCAGCTGACCTGGAGCGGCAGCGGCAAGGGCGCCTACGGCGAACTGACCGTCAATGCCGACGGCACCTACACCTACGTCGTGGACGCCAAGGCCGTGAACGGCCTGCAGGACGGCGAGAAAGCCAGCGACAGCTTCGTCGTCACCGTGCGCGACCCGTCCGGCGCCAGCGACACCCGCGTCATCACCATCAACTTCAATGGCGCCAACGACGCGCCGATCGCCACCGCCAGCAGCGCCGACGTCACCGAAGACCAGACCGTGAGCGGCACCCTGCAGGCCAGCGACGCCGACAAGGGCGCAGTGCTCAGCTACAGCCTCACCGACAAGGCCCCCGCCGGCTTCAGCCTCAACCCGCAGACCGGTGCCTGGACCCTGGACGCTGGCAACGCCGCCTACCAGTCCCTCGCCGAAGGCCAGAAGCTGACCCTCACCGTGCCCTATGAAGTGACCGACCAGTTCGGCGCCAAGAGCACCAGCACCCTGACCATCACCGTCACCGGCGTGAACGACGCCGCCGTGCTCGGCAGCGCCGACGTGCAGCTGGATGAGACCGACAGCGCCCTCACCACCGGCGGCACCCTCAGCATCACCGACATCGACAGCCCGGCCACCTTCGTCGCCCAGACCGGCACCGCCGGCAACTACGGCACCTTCAGCATCGATGCCGCCGGCAACTGGACCTACGTCGCCAATGCCGCCTACAACGAGCTGAACGTCGGCCAGAAGCTGGTGGACACCTTCCAGGTCACCAGCGCCGACGGCACCAAGACCAGCGTCACCGTCACCATCAACGGCACCAACGACGCCGCCGTGCTGAGCAGCGCCGACGTGCAGCTGGACGAAACCGACAGCGCCCTCACCGCCGGCGGCACCCTGACCATCACCGATGTCGACAGCCCGGCCACCTTCGTTGCCCAGACCGGCACCGCCGGCACCTACGGCACCTTCAGCATCGACGCCGCCGGCAACTGGAGCTACGTCGCCAACTCCGCCTACAACGAGCTGAACGTCGGCCAGAAACTGGTGGACACCTTCCAGGTCACCAGCGCCGACGGCACCAAGACCAGCGTCACCGTCACCATCAACGGCACCAACGATGCCCCGGTGGCCGTGGACGAAACCGTCACCCTGGACGAGGACAGCGTCGCCACCGGCAACGTGCTGACCAACGACAGCGACGTCGACAGCACCAGCCTGAGCGTCACCGGCTTCAGCATCGCCGGGCAGAACTACCAGGCCGGCGACACCGCCTACCTGTCGGTGGGCAAACTGACCCTGCTGGCCAACGGCGAGTTCTCCTTCACCCCCAACGCCGACTACAGCGGCGTGGTACCGGCCGTCACCTACACCCTCAGCGACGGCTCCCTGAGCACCACCGGCACGCTGCAACTGGTGATCAACCCGATCAACGACGCCCCGGTCAACAGCGTCCCCGGCTCCCAGGCCCTCGACGAAGACGGCAGCCAGACCTTCAGCACCGCCAACGGCAACGCCATCAGCGTCACCGACGTGGACGGCGACACCCTCACCACCACCCTCAGCGTCGGCCACGGCACCCTGACCCTGGGCAACCTCGGCAACGGCGTGACCTTCAGCGGCAACGGCACCGGCACCCTGGTGCTCTCCGGCAGCGCCCAGGCCATCAACGCCGCCCTGCAGGGCCTTAAGTACGTCCCGTCCGCCGACTACAACGGCCAGGACACCCTCAACGTCCGCACCAGCGATGGCCAGCTCACCGACAACGACAGCATCGGCCTGACCATCAACCCGGTGAACGATGCCCCCGTGGCCGGCGCCACCGACGCCGCCACCGAAGAAGACGCCGCCCCCATCAGCGGCCAGCTGGATGGCAGCGACGTCGACGGCGACACACTGACCTACACCCTCAGTGGCCCCGCCCCGGACGGCTTCCAGCTCAACCCCAACGGCACCTGGACCCTCGACCCCAGCGCCGCCGGCTACCAGAGCCTGGCCAAGGGCCAGGTCCTGACCCTGACCATTCCCTACAGCGTCAGCGACGGCAGCCTGAGTGCGAAGAGCACCCTGACCATCACCGTCACCGGCACCAACGATGCGCCGAAGATCGATGCCGCCACCGCCGCAGCCAATGAAGGCGATGGCGTCATCACCGGCCAGATGGTCGCCACCGACGTCGACACCGGCGCCCAACTGACCTTCACCACCCCCGCCACCGTCGACGGCCTGACCCTCAACAGCAACGGCAGCTGGAGCTTCGACAGCAGCCACAGCGCCTACGACAGCCTCAAGGCCGGCGAGCAGCTGGTGATCAAGGTGCCGGTCACCGTCACCGACGAATTCGGTGCCAGCAACACCGCCAACCTGGAAATCACCGTCACCGGTACCAACGACGCCCCGGTGGCCAGCGCCGTGTCCGCCAGCGGCAGCGAAGACCAGCCCGCGCGCATCCAGGTCGACCTGGCCGGCAGCGACGTCGATGGCACCGTCACCGGCTTCGTCATCACCGGCCTGCCCCAGCACGGCCAGCTCTACGCCTCGGCCAATGGCGGCACCCCGCTGAAAGCCGGCGACAGCGTCACCGGCCCGGTCTACTTCGTCCCGGACAGCGACTGGAATGGCACCACCACCTTCCAGTACCAGGCCGTGGACAACAACGGCGCCACCTCCACCAACGCCACCGCCACCATCAACGTCTCCCCGGTGAACGATGCGCCCGTGGCCAGCCCCACCAGCGCCAGCGCCACCGAGGACGGCCCCACCGTGGGCGGCCAGCTCGCCGCCACCGACGTCGACGGCGACAAACTGACCTTCAGCCTCAAGGGCAACGCCCCGGCCGGCTTCAGCCTCAACCCCGACGGCACCTGGACCCTGGACCCGAGCAACGCGGCCTATCAGTCCCTGGGCGCTGGCGAGAAGCTGGTCATCCAGGTTCCGTTCACCGCCACCGACGGCCAGCTCAGCAGCGACAGCGTGCTGACCCTGACCATCACCGGCGTCAACGATGTCCCGGTGGTCACCGGTGCCATCAGCGTCGGCACCGACGAAGACGCCGCCGGCCAGGTCATCGACCTGCTGGCCAAGGCCAGTGACACCGATGCCAACGACGTGCTCAACGTCGTCAACCTGCGCGAAACCAGCGGCAACGATGCCTCCGGCGTGACCGTCAGCGGCAACACCCTGGTGCTCGACCCCAGCGCCTACAACTACCTGGCCAAGGGCGAGAAGGTCACCCTCACCTACGAGTACCAGGTCAGCGACGGCCATGGCGGCCTGGTCACCACCCAGGCCACCGTGGTGATCGACGGCGTCAACGATGCCCCCGTGGTCAGCGCGGCCATCGCCACCACCACGAACGAAGACGCCGGCGCCCAGCAGGTCGACCTGCTGCAGAACGCCAGCGACGCGGACCGCAGCGACGTGCTCTCGGTGGCCAACGTCAAGCTGGTCGGCAGCGGCGACACTGCCGGCGTGACCGTCTCGGGCAACACCCTGCAGGTCAACCCCAACGCCTACAACTACCTGGCCGCCGGCGAGAAGCTGGTGCTCACCTACAGCTACGACGTGGTCGACGGCAACGGCGGCGTCACCCCCACCACCGCCACCCTGACCATCGAAGGCCGCAACGACGCGCCGGTGCTGGAAACCACCGTGCAGACCGGCAGCGTCACCGAACGCGCCGACGGCGTGCCCGGCGAGAACGCCGGCAACCTCAGCGCCACCGGCGACATCGGCTTCGAAGACGCCGACCTCAACGACAGCCACAGCGTCAGCACCCAGCTGGTCAGCGCCACCGACGGCAATGGCCAGGCCGTGGCCGCCCTGGGCAGCCTCGCCGCCACCCTCAGCGATTCCGCCACCGGCGACGGCCAGGGCTCCGTGCACTGGACCTACAGCGTGCCGGCCGGCTCCCTGGACTACCTGGCCGCCGGCGAGACCCTGACCCTGGTCTACCGCGTGACCGTCACCGACGGCAGCAACGCCAGCGCCAGCCGCGACGTCACCATCACCGTCACCGGCAGCAACGACGCCCCGGTGGTCAGCGGCGTCATCACCTCGGTGACCAACGAAGACGCCCAGCCCTACAGCATCAACCTGCTGCAGAACGCCAGCGACGTCGACGCCAAGGACGTGCTCAGCGTCATCAACCTGAAGCAGATCGGCACCGGCAACGCCGCCGGCGTGACCTTCGACGCCGCCAGCAACAGCCTCAAGGTGGACCCGTCCGCCTACAACTACCTGGCCAAGGGCCAGAACCTGGTCCTGAACTACGAATACGAGGTCAGCGACGGCCACGGCGGCCTGATCAAGACCAGCGCCAGCGTCACCATCGAAGGCCGCAACGATGCCCCCGTGGTGGACAACAACGCCATCACCGTGGCCGAGGAAAGCGTCGGCACCCCGCTGGGCCTCAAGGCGCCCACCGATGTGGACGGCGATGCGCTCACCATCACCGTCACCGGCCTGCCCGTGGTCGGCCGCGTGACCCTGGCCGACGGCACCACCGTCAGCAATGGCCAGACCCTCACCAGCGCCCAGCTGCAGGGCCTGAAGTACAACGCCCCCGCCGACTACAAGGCCGGCGACCCGGTGGGCAACTTCACCTACAGCGTCAACGACGGCACCACCACTGTGGTCGGCAGCGTGGCGGTCAGCGTCACCCCGGTGAACGACCTGCCGGTGGTGGACAGCAAACCCCTCACCGTGGCCGAGGAAAGCGTCGGCACCCCGCTGGGCCTCAAGGCGCCCACCGATGCCGACGGCGACGTGCTCACCATCAAGGTCACCGGCCTGCCGGTGGTCGGCCAGGTCACCCTCGCCGACGGTTCCCTGGTCAGCAACGGCCAGACCCTCACCAGCGCCCAGCTGCAAGGCCTGAAGTACAACGCCCCCGCCGACTACAAGGCCGGCGACCCGGTGGGCAGCTTCACCTACAGCGTCAATGACGGCACCGCCACCGTGAACGGCAGCGTCGCCATCAGCGTCACCCCGGTGAACGACCTGCCGGTGGTGGACAGCAAGCCCCTCACCGTGGCTGAGGAAAGCGTCGGCACCCCGCTGGGCCTCAAGGCGCCCACCGATGCCGATGGCGACGTGCTCACCATCAAGGTCACCGGCCTGCCGGTGGTCGGCCAGATCACCCTGGCCGACGGTTCCCTGGTCAGCAACGGCCAGACCCTCACCAGCGCCCAGCTGCAGGGCCTGAAGTACAACGCCCCTGCCGACTACAAGGCCGGCGACCCGGTGGGCAACTTCACCTACAGCGTCAATGACGGCACCGCCACCGTGAACGGCAGCGTGACCATCAGCGTCACCCCGGTGAACGATGCGCCCGACGCCCGTGACGACGCCCCGACCCTCAGCGGCCTGAAGGGCAGCTACTACGCCTACCGCGAAGGCGCCGACGGCCCGAACCTGAGCAACCTGGCGATGGTCAAGGACTTCATCGCCAAGCACGCCGCCGACGCCACCTTCACTGCCACCTCGCTGAACTACGGCAACGGCGTGAGCAGCGACCTGGGCGGCAACGGCAACCTGCAGAAGTTCCTCGGCAGCGACGCCGCCAGCCTGAACACCGACCCGGCCAACACCTCCGACGCCATCGTCGAGCTGAGCGGCTCGGTCAACCTGGCCGCTGGCAACTACCAGCTGCGCGTCACCGCCGACGACGGCTTCAGCATCGTCATCGACGGCAAGGTGGTGGCCGAGTACAACGCCAACCAGGGCCCGACCGCCCGTGAATTCGCCACCTTCAACGTGCCCACCAGTGGCGCCCACCAGATCCAGATCATCTATTGGGACCAGGGCGGCCAGGCCCAGCTCAAGGTGGAGATGCGCCCCGAAGGCGGCAGCTACACCGTGCTCGGCGGCAACAGCCTGAGCCACGGCCTCGACGGCCTGGTGACCGCTGAAGACACCCCGCTGACCATCGAGCCCGCCACCCTGCTGGGCAACGACACCGACGTGGACGGCGACAGCCTGACCATCATCAGCGTGCAGAACGCGGTCAACGGCACCGTGGCCCTGGTCAACGGCAAGGTGGTGTTCACCCCGGCGGCCAACTTCAACGGCACCGGCTCCTTCACCTACACCGTCAGCGACGGCAAGGGCGGCACCGACACCGCCACCGTCAAGGTGGGCGTCACCGCGGTCAACGACCTGCCGGTGGTGGACAGCCACGGCCTCACCGTCAACGAGGAAAGCGTCGGCACCCCGCTGGGCATCAAGGCGCCCACCGACGTGGACGGCGACGTGCTCACCATCAAGGTCACCGGCCTGCCGGTGGTCGGCCAGGTCACCCTCGCCGACGGCACCCTGGTCAGCAATGGCCAGACCCTCACCAGCGCCCAGCTGCAGGGCCTGAAGTACAACGCCCCCGCCGACTACAAGGCCGGCGATGCCGTGGGCAGCTTCACCTACAGCGTCAACGACGGCACCGCCACCGTGAACGGCACCATCAACCTGGCGGTCAACCCGATCAACGACCTGCCGGTGGTCAACAACGCCAACGTCAGCGTGGACGAGGACAGCACCCTCATCAGCCAGCTGAACGCCACCGATGCCGATGGCGACAGCCTGACCTACACCCTGAAGACCGGGACCAACAACGGCACCCTGGTGTTCGACACCGCCACCGGTCAGTACACCTACAAGCCCAACGCCAACTACAACGGCCCGGACTCCTTCACCGTCACCGTCAACGATGGCAAGGGCGGCGTGGTCGACGCCGTGGTGCGGATCACCGTCAACCCGGTGAACGACCTCCCGACTTCCAAGCCGCTGGACCTGACCACCGTCGAAGACAATGCCGCCACCGGCAAGATCGATGCCCGCGACGTAGACGGTGACACCCTCACCTACAGCATTGCCAACGGCAACGGCCCGCAGCACGGCACCGTCACGCTCAACCCTGACGGCACCTTCTCCTACATGCCGGCCAAGGACTACAACGGCACCGACGCCTTCACCGTCACCATCAGCGACGGCCACGGCGGCGTGACCACCAGCCTGGTCAGCATCAATGTCCTGCCGTTCAACGACGCGCCGGAAACCACCGACCAGACCAAGGAAACCGACGAAGACAAGAGCGTCAGCGGCCAGATCGTCGCCACCGACGTGGACGGCGACAAGCTCAGCTACGTGATCCAGTCCGGCGTGGCTCACGGCTCGATCCTGCTCAACACCGTGACCGGTGAGTACACCTACACCCCGAACAAGGACTTCAACGGCACCGACACCTTCACCATCCGGGTCTACGATCCGAAGGGCGGCTATGCCGACTCCGTGGTGACGGTCAAGGTCAACCCGGTCAACGATGCACCGACCTCCGGCCCGCTGTTCCTGACCACCGTCGAGGACAACGCCGCCAACGGCACGATCAATGCCCGCGACGTGGACGGTGACACCCTCACCTACAGCATCGCCAACGGCAACGGCCCGCAGCACGGCACCGTCACGCTCAACCCCGACGGCACCTTCTCCTACATGCCGGCCAAGGACTACAACGGCACCGACGCCTTCACCGTCACCATCAGCGATGGCAAGGGCGGCGTAACCACCAGCCTGGTCAGCATCAACGTCCTGCCGTTCAACGACGCGCCGGAAACCACCGACCAGACCAAAGAAACTGACGAGGACAAGAGCGTCAGCGGCCAGATCGTCGCCACCGACGTGGACGGCGACAAGCTGAGCTACGTGATCCAGTCCGGCGTGGCCCACGGCTCGATCCTGCTCAACACCGCCACCGGCGAGTACACCTACACCCCGAACAAGGACTACAACGGCACCGATTCCTTCACCATCCGGGTCTACGATCCGAAGGGCGGCTATGCCGACTCCGTGGTGACGGTCAAGGTCAACCCGGTCAACGACGCACCGACCTCCGGCCCGCAGTTCCTGACCACCGATGAAGACACCCCGATCGACGGCCGCGTGATCGCCCGTGACGTAGACGGCGACACCCTCACCTACAGCATCGCCAACGGCAACGGCCCGCAGCACGGCACCGTGGTGATGAACGCCGACGGCACCTACACCTACCAGCCGGCCAAGGACTTCAACGGCACCGACACGTTCACCGTGACCATCAGCGACGGCCACGGCGGCACCACCACCAGCCTGGTCAGCGTCATCGTCAACCCGGTCAACGATGCCCCGAACGCCCCGAACAGCACCGCCAGCGTGGACGAGGACGGCACCCTGACCAGCCGCATCCCCGCCACCGACGCGGAGGGCGACACCCTCACCTACACCCTGAAGACCGGCACCACCAACGGCACCCTGGTGCTCAACCCCAACACCGGCGAGTACACCTACAAGCCCAACGGCGACTACAACGGGCCGGACAGCTTCGTGGTCACCGTCAGCGACGGCAAGGGCGGTGTCACCGACACCGTGGTCAACATCACCGTCAAGCCGACCAACGATGCCCCGACCGCCTCCCCGTCCAGCATCAGCACCGACGAGGACACCCCGGTGGACGGCCGTGTGACCGCCCGCGACATCGACGGCGACACCCTCACCTACACCATCGCCAACGGCAACGGCCCGCAGCACGGCACCGTGGTGATGAACGCCGACGGCACCTACACCTACCAGCCGGCCAAGGACTTCAACGGCAGCGACGCCTTCACCGTCACCATCAGCGACGGCAACGGCGGCACCACCACCAGCGTGGTCAGCGTCACCGTCAAGCCGGTCAACGATGCCCCGGTGGCGCCCAACAGCACCGCCAGCGTGGATGAAGACGGCACCCTGACCAGCCGCATCCCCGCCACCGACGTGGACGGCGACCGCCTCACCTACACCGTGAAGACCGGCACCACCAACGGCACCCTGACCCTCGACCCGAACACCGGCGAGTACACCTACAAGCCCAACGGCGACTACAACGGCCCGGATCGCTTCGTGGTCACCGTCAGCGACGGCAAGGGCGGCGTGGTCGACACCGTGGTCGACATCACCGTCAAGCCGGTGAACGATGCGCCCACCGCCGTCAACGACACCGCCACCACCCAGGAAGACACCCCCGTCACCATCGACGTGCTGGCCAACGACCGCGACGTGGACGGCGACAGCCTGACCCTGACCGGCGCCAGCGCGCAGCACGGCAGCGTCAGCATCGTCGACGGCAAGCTGGCCTACACCCCCACTGGCAACTACAGCGGTGCGGACACCATCACCTACACCGTTACCGACGGTAAGGGCGGCAACAGCACCGCCACCGTCCAGGTGGGCATCCAGCCGGTGGCCGACGCCCCGAACCTGGGCGCCCAGGCGCCGAGCGGCACCCCCGCCGCCACCGGCCTGCTGCAACAGAGCTGGAACAACCTGGCCCTGGGCAGCGGCGGCAACGGCGCCAACCCGGCCACCCTGAAGAGCACCATCGACGCCGCCGGCACCCCCACCAGCAGCGGCAAGCTGGCCGATGCCCACATCGACAGCGTCAACGCCGGCGTGGCTAACAAGCTCTCCGGCCTGATCTACCTGGAAGCAGGCCAGACCTACACCTTCAGCGGCACCGGCGACGACAGCGTGATGGTCGTGGTCGGCGGCACCACCGTGGGCAGCGCCACCTGGGGCGGCAACGGCGGCCAGTTCAGCGGCAGCTACACCGCCCAGCAGAGCGGCTACTACACCCTGGACATCTACCAGCACAACCAGAGCGGCCCGGGCACCCTGGACGTCAACGTCAAGGTCGGCAACGGCCCGGTGCAGGACCTGTCCAGCGCCAACGTGCAGCTCTACACCAAGGCCAGCGACCTGGCCGGCAACGGCCTGCACCTGTCCGACCTGCATGGCAGCGACGGCAAGGGCTACTACCAGCTCTACAACGTCAACGAGGGTGACGAGGACAGCAGCATCCCGCTGTCGCGCCTGACCGCCTCGCTGAACGACACCGACGGTTCGGAAAGCCTCTCCGTGGGCATCTCGCAGATCCCCGCAGGCGCCACCCTGACCGACGGCGTGCACAGCTTCACCGCCACCAGCGGCAGCACCACCGCCGACATCAGCGGCTGGAACCTGGGCAATCTGAGCATCACCCCGCCGGCCAACTACAACGGCACCTTCGACCTGAAGGTCACCGCCACCGCCACCGAAGGCGCCAACGGCGACAAGGCCTCCACCTCGCTGACCCTGCCGGTCACCGTGCACCCGGTGAACGACGCCCCCGCCGGCGCCGACAACACCGTGCAGACCGACGAAGGCACCCCGCGCAGCTTCAGCGCTGCCGAGTTCGGCTTCAGCGACGTGGACGCCGGCGACAGCCTCAAGGCCATCCGCATCAACAGCCTGCCGGGCAACGGCAGCCTGAGCCTGAACGGCACCGCCGTCACCGTGGGCATGCTGGTCACCGCGGCGCAGATCGCCTCGCTGGTCTACACCCCCACCGCCAGCGGCAGCAGCAGTGGCTCCTTCAGCTTCTCCGTGCAGGACCAGAGCGGCCTGTTCTCCAGCCAGCCCAACACCATGACCATCCAGGTGGCCAACCTGGATGACGCACCCGGCCTGGTCGACAGCAGCGTCACCTTCGCCGAGAACACCGCCGCCGGCACCACCATCGCCGACCTGAGCGACCGCTTCACCGGCACCGATCAGGACCGCGACGGCGAGCCGCTGTTCTACAGCATCACCGGCGGCAACGACGCCGGCCTGTTCAGCATCAACGCCAGCACCGGGGTCATCACCCTGGCCAACGGCAAGACGCTGGACTACGAGACCGCCACCCAGCACCAGCTGCAGGTCAGCGCCACCGACGGCAAGACCGCTGCCACCGCTACCGTCACCGTGAACGTCACCAACGTGAACGACAACGGCGTGGTCATCAGCGACAGCGACACCGCTGCCAACCAGGTCAACGAAAACGCCGCCAACGGCACCGTGGTCGGCGTGACCGCCAAGGGCGTGGACGGCGACGTGGGCGCCACCATCACCCAGTACGAGCTGACCGACAACGCGGGTGGTCGCTTCGCCATCAACGCCACCACCGGCGTGGTCACCGTGGCAGACGGCACCAAGCTGGACTTCGAAACCGCCACCAGCCACACCATCGTGGTCAAGGCCACCAGCTCTGACGGCAGCACCAACACCCAGTCGTTCACCATCCAGGTGGGCAACGTCAACGACAACGGCGTGGTCATCACCGACAACGACGCCGCCACCAACCTGGTCAACGAGAACGCCGCCAACGGCACCGTGGTCGGCGTGACCGCCAAGGGCGTGGACGGCGACGTGGGCGCCACCATCACCAAGTACGAGCTGACCGACAACGCGGGTGGTCGCTTCGCCATCAACGCCACCACCGGCGTGGTCACCGTGGCAGACGGCACCAAGCTGGACTTCGAGAGCGCCACCAGCCACACCATCGTGGTCAAGGCCACCAGCTCCGACGGCAGCACCAACACCCAGTCGTTCACCATCCAGGTGGGCAACGTCAACGACAACGGCGTGGTGATCACCGACAGCAACACCGCCACCAACCAGGTCAACGAGAACGCCGCCAACGGCACCGTGGTGGGCATCACGGCCAAGGGCGTGGACGGCGACGTCGGCGCCACCATCACCAAATACGAGCTGGTGGACAACGCCGGCGGCCGCTTCGCCATCAACGCCACCACCGGCGTGGTCACCGTCGCCGACGGCACCAAGCTGGACTTCGAAACCGCCACCAGCCACACCATCGTGGTCAAGGCCACCAGCTCTGACGGCAGCACCAACACCCAGTCGTTCACCATCCAGGTGGGCAACGTCAACGACAACGGCG
Source organism: Pseudomonas sp. zfem003 (assembly GCF_032621675.1). Classification (NCBI taxonomy): domain Bacteria; kingdom Pseudomonadati; phylum Pseudomonadota; class Gammaproteobacteria; order Pseudomonadales; family Pseudomonadaceae; genus Pseudomonas; species Pseudomonas sp. zfem003. Next base: position 755,365 of record NZ_JAVYJG010000001.1, read on the forward strand.
TGGTCATCACCGACAGCGACGCCGCCACCAACCTGGTCAACGAGAACGCCGCCAACGGCACCGTGGTCGGCGTGACCGCCAAGGGCGTGGACGGCGACGTCGGCGCCACCATCACCCAGTACGAACTGGTGGACAACGCCGGCGGCCGCTTCGCCATCAACGCCACCACCGGCGTGGTCACCGTCGCCGACGGCACCAAGCTGGACTACGAGAGCGCCACCAGCCACACCATCGTGGTCAAGGCCACCAGCTCCGACGGCAGCACCAACACCCAGTCGTTCACCATCCAGGTAGGCAACGTCAACGACAACGGCGTGGTCATCAGCGACAGCGACACCGCCAGCAACTTCGTCAACGAGAACGCGGCCACGGGCACCGTGGTCGGTGTGACTGCCAAGGGCGTGGATGGCGACGTCGGCGCCACCATCACCCAGTACGAGCTGACCGATAACGCGGGTGGCCGCTTTGCCATCAACGCCACCACCGGCGTCGTGACCGTGGCCGACGGCACCAAGCTGGACTTCGAGAGCGCCACCAGTCACACCATCGTGGTCAAGGCCACCAGCTCCGACGGCAGCACCAACACCCAGTCGTTCACCATCCAGGTGGGCAACGTCAACGACAACGGCGTCGTGATCACCGACAGCAACACCGCCACCAACCAGGTCAACGAGAACGCTGCCAACGGCACCGTGGTGGGCATCACGGCCAAGGGCGTGGACGGCGACGTCGGCGCCACCATCACCAAATACGAGCTGGTGGACAACGCCGGCGGCCGCTTCGCCATCAACGCCACCACCGGCGTGGTCACCGTCGCCGACGGCACCAAGCTGGACTACGAGAGCGCCACCAGCCACACCATCGTGGTCAAGGCCACCAGCTCCGACGGCAGCACCGCCAACCAGTCGTTCACCATCCAGGTGAACAACGTCAACGAGGCCCCGGTGGTGGTCGCGGGCGCCAACGTCACCGGCGTCGAAGACACCAACTACACCTTCGCCTGGAGCGACTTCAAGGTCAGCGACGTCGACGCCAACAGCACCCTGTCGATCAAGATCGAGAGCCTGCCGATCGAAGGCAAACTGCAGATGCAGGTGAACGGCACTTGGACCGACGTCACCGCCAACAGCACCATCACCAAGTCGGCGATCGATGCCGGCGGCCTGCGCTTCGTGCCGGACAGCAACGAGTCCGGCCACGACAGCTTCGGCGGCAGCGGCGTCGGGCTGAACCAGGCCACCTACGCCACCTTCAAGTACAGCGGCAGCGACGGCGCCCTGAGCACCGCCAGCAGCACCATGAGCATCGACATCACCCCGGTGGCCGACGTGCCGACCCTGACCGTGAAGTCCGCCGCGGCCAGCACGCTGTTCACCACCACCTGGGAATCGGCGCCCAACAGCGACAACACCTCCCAGGACGTGGCCGGGCCGACCTTCGAGAACTGGTCCCTGGTCACCACCGGTGACGTGCGCAACGGCGGCAACAACGTCTTCGAAATCTGGGCCAACGGCGACAGCATGCAGAACCAGGCCGGCGGCTACGTCACCGTCAGGCTGCCGGGCACCAACAACGGAGACGCGCTGGAGCTCAACGACGCGGGCGGCAGCATGTCCCAGACCCTGGGCGTCACCCGCAACGTCGCCACCGAGGTCGGCAAGGTCTACGAGCTGAACCTGGACTACGCCGGTCGCTCGGGCTTCGACGCCAGCTTCACCAAGATCGCGGTCTACCTCGGCACCACCCTGGTGGGCGAGTACAGCTCCACCAGCAGCCAGTCCAGCCTGAACTGGGAGAACATCCACTTCAGCTTCACCGGCACCGGCAAGACCGAGGCGCTGACCATCAAGCTGGCCGGCACCTCCACCGACTCCAGCGGCCGTGGTGCACTGATCGACAACATCACCCTCACCTCGTCCCAGGGCGTGGTGGCCGGTGACGGCGGCGTCAGCGGCAAGACCAGCATCGCCCTGGCCAACTACATCAGCGGCGCGCTGACCGACACCGACGGTTCCGAGAGCCTGCGCTACGACCTCTCCAACCTGCCCAGCGGGGCCAGCGTGGTGGTCGGCAACACCACCCTCACCGCGAACGCCGGCGTGGTGTCCCTGACCGCAGCCCAACTGGCCACCGCCAAGCTGCTGGTCAGCGGCTCGGTACGCGGCGAGATCGGCCTGGACATCAAGGCCGTGTCGGTAGAGCCCAACGGCACCACCGCCAGCTCCGCCAGCCAGCACCTGACGCTGAAGATCGTCGACGGTGGCGTCGGCCATGAAAGCTTCACCACCAACACCATCAACGTCGCGGACACCAGCACCTCGCTGTCCAGCGGCCTGACCGGTGAATACTGGGGCTATGCCGAAAGCGGCACCGCGCGGCCGAACCTCACCAGCCTCAAGCTGGTGGAGGACTACGTCGAGTCTCGCACTGGCAACAGCACCAGCCTGATCGGTTCCAACGACAACGCGGCCGCCACCTCGGTCAACGCCACCTTCGTCGCCAACGTCATCGACTACGGCCTGAAGAACGGCACCACCGTGTTCAGCGACGACCTGGGCGACAACCGCACGGTGTCCAACGGCACCACCATCGGCAACGTCAGCAACACCATCCAGAACAACCTGTACGACTTCCTCACGGCGGCCAGTACCGGCAACGTCTCCAACCTCAAGGCCGGCGGCGCAGGCCTGGGCGACACCTCGGACGCGATCATCCGTGCCCACGGTTTCCTCGACCTGGCCCAGGGCGGCACCTACGACATCCGCGTCACCGCGGACGACGGTTACCGCCTGCTGATCGGTGGCCAGGTGGTAGCCGAAGCCGACTACATCCAGAGCACCACCACCAAGGTGTTCAGCGGTGTCGGCCTCAGTGGCGACCTGCAGGCCCTGGAACTCCTGTACTGGGATCAAGGCGGCGCAGCGAGCCTGAAAGTTGAGTTCAAGCTCAGCGGCAGTGCCGACTCCACCTACAAGGTGCTGGGTGCCAGCGGCAGCGGGCTGGAGATCTTCCAGGCCCCGGGCGCCGGGCAGGAACTGGTGCAGACCGACACCGGCTGGGCGCTGCACACCATCGGCACCACCAACGGCACCGAGGCCAGCGACCTGATCAACGGCAGCAAGTACTCCGACATCCTCAACGGCGGCAACGGCCACGACGTGCTCTACGGCAACGCTGGCAACGACCTGCTCAATGGCGGTGACGGCAACGACCTGCTGATCGGCGGCGTGGGCAACGACACCCTCACCGGCGGTGCCGGCGCCGACATCTTCGTCTGGAAGGCCGGCGACCTCGGCAATGACGTGATCAAGGACTTCAACGCCGGCGAAGGCGACCGCATCGACCTCAGCGACCTGCTGCCCGATGCCGCCAACGCCAACAACATCCTTGACTACCTCAAGGTCGACACCGCCACCAGCACCCTGCAGGTGAGCACCAGCGGCAACGTCGCCAACGGCGCCGATGTGACCATCAAGCTCGAAGGCGTGGACCTGACCCAGTACGGGTCGACCTCCTCGCAGATCGTCAGCTCGCTGGTGGCCGGCTCCGACCCGCTGGTGAAGACCGAGCACAGCTGATGAAGCCCCTTCCCACCGCGCCAGGGCGCGGTGGGAAGGCTGCCCTGCCCGGCCATTCTTGCCTGCTTGCCAGGCCACGCGTATAGATGTGCGTCCGGCGAATCATGTCCAACCAGGGGGTACCCATGCTTTACGTGCAGCGCGACGACCAGGGCAAACTGGTGCGGGTCGAAGCGGCCGAGTTCGCCGGCCACACCGGCCAGCTCCCCGCCGACGACCAGGACGTGCTCGCCTGGTACTCCAACCAGGCCATCGAGGCCAGCCTGCTGCAACTCAAGCAGAGCGACAGCGAGATGATCCGGGTGCTGGAAGACCTGATCAGCGTACTGATGACCAAAGGCGTCCTGCGCATCACCGACCTGCCGCCGGCCGCCCAGTCCAAGCTGCTCAGCCGGACCCAAGCGCGGGAAGCCCTGGGCGGGCTCAACCGGCTGATCAACGACGACGACGCGGGCGTGATCTGAGCACAGCCCCGCGCACGTCCCTCCGGGCTAGTGCCCTACCTCAGGCTCCAGGCCGGCCTGCCCGGCCCCTTCCCACTCGAACACCAGGGCCTTGAGCCCGCCTTCCGGGTCCTCGTCGGCGAATTCCGGCGGGTTGGCCAGGCGTTCGCGGAACACCAGGCCAGGCGCTTCCTCCCCCATCGTGCGAATGATGAAGTCGGCCCCGGTGGCCGGGTCGTTCACGCAGGCCAGCACCCGGGCGCCGGGGGCCAGCAGTTCCGGCACGCGGCGGAGGATCTTGCGGTAGTCCCGGTCCAGCTCGAAGCTGCCGCGCTGGAACGACGGTGGATCGATGATCACCAGCCCGTAAGGCCCTTCCCGCTTCAGCCGCCCCCAGGACTTGAACAGCTCATGCCCCAGAAAGCTCACCCGCCCCAGGTCATGGCCATTGAGACGGTGGTTGTCGCGCCCACGGGCCAGTGCCGCGCGGGCCATGTCCAGGTTCACCACCGCCTCGGCGCCCCCGGCGATGGCCGTCACGGAGAAGCCGCAGGTGTAGGCGAACAGGTTCAGCACCCGGCGCCCCGCCGCCACCTCGCGCACCCAGCGGCGGCCATGGCGCATGTCGAGGAACAGGCCGATGTTCTGGTTGCGCATCAGGTCCAGCCGGTAGGCCAGGCCGTCCTCGTGCATGGTCCAGGCATCCACCGCCTCGCCCCACAGGCACTCGGTCTCACTGCCGGGTCGATAGCGGTGCTGCAGCAGTACACTGCGAACGCTTCCAGCAGGCCAGACAGGGGCCTCGGCCAGCGCCAGCAGCAGCGCACGCAAGCCTTCCAGCGCCTCGGCCGGCGGCTCACGGAACAGCGCCACCAGCACCACGCCCTCCAGCCAGTCCACCGTGACGTGCTCCAGCCCCGGCCAGAGCCGGCCACGGCCATGGAACAGGCGCCGGGTCTCGGCCGGCGGCTCGGCCAGGGCCGTGACGAGTCGGTGCCGGAGGATGTCGAAGGAATCGGGAGTCATGGCGATACGCGTCGGGAAAAGGGGCGGCATTCTAAACCAAGGGCCGCCTCGCTGGAGTCATCGGCGCCTTCCGCTACGCTCACAACCAAGGTTCCCCGCAGGAACCGATAAGGCCGCCCGGACCCGCAGTACCCAGGATCACGACCCGACAGCATGAATGCACCCGCCCCCTCCAAGCCCCCTCCCCACCAGCGCACCCAGCAGCTGGCGCGGCTGTTCACCACCCTGACCATCCTGGCGATCCTGGCCATGGAGGCCTGGCAGGTCTGGCTCGACTACCGGCAGGAGTTCCACCGCGCCGAAGTCAGCGCCACCAACGTCACCGGCGCCGCCGCCGAACACGCGCGCGACGCCATCCGCCAGGCCGATGCCCTGCTCTACGACCTGATCGAACAGGTCGAGCATGACGGCTTCGAACGGCTGGACACCGCCCGCATGCACCGGCTGATGAAACGCCAGCAACAGTTCCTGCCGCAGCTCCACGAGCTGTTCATCTACGACAAGGACGGCAACTGCGTGGTGACTGACCGCGAGGTGGGCGGCCAGCCGATGAACAACGCCGACCGCGAGTACTTTCGCTACCACCGGGACGACCCCGACCACCGCGTGCACATCAGCCAGGTGATCCGCAGCCGCTTCACCGGCGACCTGGTCATCCCCATCTCGCGGCGCATCGAGGACCGCAACGGCCAGTTCGCCGGCGTCGCCGTGGCCACCCTGGAAGTGGCCTACTTCAACCGTTTCTACGAAACCTTCGACCTGGGCGATCGCGGCATTATCGTGCTGGCCGAACAGAACGGCACCATCCTCGTCCGCCACCCCTTCGACCCCTACGCCACCAGCCGCAGCCTGGCCAAGACCCACATCGTCAAGGACCTGCTGCCGGAAGCGCCAGCCGGGGTCACGGTGGCCCGCTCCTCGCTGGACGACGTCGAGCGCCTGTTCAGCTACCGCCAGTTGCAGGACTACCCCCTGCTGGTGGAGACCGGCATCTCCACCCAATCCATCGCCGCCCCCTGGCTCAACCAGGTGGCCCGCTCATGCCTGGTGGTGGTGGTGGTGATCGCCGGCCTTGTCGTGTTCGCCGCCACCCTGGTGCGGCAGATGGAACAGGGCGCGCTGGCCGAGGAGGAGCTGCGCCTGGCCCACGAAACCCTGGAGCAACTGGCCCTAGAGGACGCCCTCACCGGCCTGGCCAACCGCCGCCGCCTGGACGCCGTGCTGCCCATTGAGGCCAGCCGGGCCCGGCGCCTGGGCACACCGCTGGGCATCGTCATGCTCGATATCGATTACTTCAAGCGCTACAACGACCACTACGGCCACCTTGCCGGCGACCAGTGCATCCGCGCCGTCGCCCAGGTACTGGCCGGCTTCGCCCGCCGCCCCGGCGACCTGGCCGCGCGCTACGGCGGCGAGGAAATGACCCTGCTGCTGCCCAACGCCGACCCCGAGGACACCCAGCGCATCGCCGAACAGATCCGCCAGGCCGTACGCGCGCTGGAGATCCCCCACAGCGGCAGCGACCACGGCGTGGTCACCGTCAGCCTCGGCTACCACGTGTACATGCCCCTGCCCCTGGACAACACCCACGAAGCGCAGCTGCTGCGGGCCGCCGACGAAGCCCTGTATCACGCCAAGGACGCCGGCCGTGACCGGGTTCACCCGCCGGCATCCTGAGCCCGGCAGGCCGTCGAAAAGCGCTGCACTCCGCCCCACACCCTGCGCTACCATGGCGCGCCGCCCGGCAGTGGATGCCGGGCGCCTCTCCTCCCCTGTTCTTCCAAGGAACGACAACGACAATGCTGTACGTCGTCATGCTCGGTGGCCGGCACCCCCGGGCCAAGATCGAAGTCCACGACGTGGTGTTCGCCTTCGCCGACACCATCGAAGACACCTACCCCCGCCTGCGTGAAGAGTGGTTCGGCAGCCGCGAAGGCCTGCACATCGACTCCTGGATGGCCATCGAAGGCGTCGACGGCTACCGCGTCAGCCTCAGCAGCCTGGCCCCGGCGCCCGGCTCGCCCCGGCTCTACTTCATCAACCTCGGCGGCTACGAACCCGGCTCCTTCGGCGAAGCCCACCGCTACCTGCTGGTGGTCGCCCGCGACCGCGCCGAAGCCAAGGAGCGCGGCAAGCGCCGCATGCACGCAGGCTGGGACAAACCCCACACCGACGCCCTGCTGGACGTGGACGACTGCATCCCCATCGACCTGCTCGACGGCCGCTACGTCCACCTCACCGAAGGCGAGCACCGGGGCATCACCCAGCGCAGCGACTACATCGTCCTGTCCTGACCCCCACCGGCCACGCACCGGGCCGCCCGCAGCCGCGCGGCGGTCACCTGCCGCACCTGGGCGCGGCTCTGGGCGATGTGGGCGGTCATGCGTGCGCAGGCGTCGTCCACATCCCGCCGCAGGATCGCCGCGAGCACGGCGGCGTGCTCCTCGTAGGTAGCGGCGATCCGCCCTTGCACCCCGAAATCCAGGCGCCGCACCACGCGGATACGCTCGCTCACCTCGCGGTGCACCCGCGCCAGTTCCGGGTTGCCGGCGGCCGCTACCAGTTCGCAGTGGAAGGCCTCGTCCCAGGCCGCCACCTCGGCATCCACCTCGCTGCGCCGGGACGGTGGCACCTGCCAGCGCGCGCAGAGCGGTGCCAGGCTGGCGGCAGCATCGGCGGCCTCGCACAGTCGCTCGATGGCCGCCCGCTCCAGCACGATGCGCAAGTCGTACAACGCCTCGAAGCGCTCGAACTCGAACGGCAACACCTCCCAGCCGCTGCGGAAATGCACCTGCAGGTAGCCCTCCTGCTGCAGGCGGTCCAGCGCCTGGCGCACCGGCGTGCGACTCACCGCCAGGCGCGCGGCTACCTCGCCCTCGCTGAAGCGGTCGCCGGGCAGCAGGCGGAAATCGGCAATGTCGTCCTTGAGCTGGCGGTAGACGGTCTCCGCCAGGCGTGGCGGCCCGTTCACCATCGGCTCAACGACCGCCCAGCGTCGCCACGTAGGCGCGCCAGCCCCCGAAGGCCGTGATGTCGCGGGCGCCTTCCAGGCCGCAGGGCTCGCAGATGAACCCCTTCACCCAGCGGCCATCCTCCAGTTGCAGGCTGCCGATCCCCAGGGGCGGCGGCACCTCGGCGACGAACTCACCGAAACGCGCCAGGGGTACGTCCCACAGCTCGACGATGATCGCGGCACCCTCCTGGCCGCGCACCAGGCCGGGCTTGGGCGGCACCGAGCCGGCCAGCGCGTGCAGGCGGTAGCACGGGGCGGTGCGGGTCTCCTCCACCCGCACCGCACCACGGGTGGTCAGCTGATGGTTGAGCGGCATCCCGGTCAGGTGCGCCCCCACCACCGCCACCCGCACGCACTCGGGCGCCGGGACGGGCGGCGCCGCTGGCGGCAGCGAGCGCCCGGTGGCCCCCAGCGGCAGCCCCAGCGCGGCCTGCCAGCGTCGCCCCAGGCTGGCCAGGGCCTGGTCGTGCCAGGCCGGGGCGATCAGGGTGATGCCGGCCGGCAGGCCGTCCTCGCGGAACCCCGCCGGCAGCGCCAGGGCACTCAGGTCAGCGAGGTTGGTGAAGTTGGTGTAGGTGCCGAACTGGCTGTTGTAGAGCAGCGGCTCGCGGGCCATTTCCGCCTGGGTGCGCAGGGTCGGTGAGGTGGGCACCAGCAGCGCGTCGAACCCTGCCAGCACCTGCTGGATGCGTCGGGCCAGCGCCGCCCGGCGGTACTCGGCGCGGTAGGCGTCGCAGGCGCTGAAGTCGCGGCCGCTCTCGACGATGCCCCGCACCACCGGGTCCATCGCCTGGGGCCGGGTCTGCAGCAGGCTCCCCACGGCCACGGTGCGCTCGGCCACCCAGGGCCCCTGGTACAGCTCGCGGGCCAGCTCGGTAAACGGACCGAAGTCGATGGGCACCACCTCGGCGCCCAGGGCCTCGAAACGCTGCACGGCCTGCTCGAACACCGCCTGGTTGCGCCGGTCGCCGAAGAACTCGGGCGCCTCGGGCACCGCCAGTCGCGGCCGTGCCCCGATGGCCACCGGCGCGGTGGCCGGGTTGCGCCGTGCATAGGCGTCCGCTTCATCGAAACCGCCGGCCAATCGCGCCACCTGCTCGGCATCGTCCACGGTCAGGGCGAACACCGAGATGCAGTCCAGGCTGCGGCAGGCCGGGACCAGCCCCTGGGTCGACAACCAGCCCCGGGTGGGCTTGAGGCCGACGATGTTGTTGAAGCCCGCCGGCACCCGCCCCGAGCCGGCGGTGTCGGTCCCCAGGGCGAAAGGCACCAGGCCACGCGCCACCACCGAGGCCGAGCCGGAGCTGGAGCCCCCGCTGACATAGGCCGGATCGAAGGCATTGGGCACCGCGCCAAAGGGCGAACGCACCCCCACCAGGCCGGTGGCGAACTGGTCCAGGTTGGTCTTGCCCAGCAACACGGCACCGGCCGCCTGCAGCCGCGCCACCACCGTGGCATCGGCCTCGGCGAGGTAGGCGAACGCCGGGCAGGCGGCGCTGGTGCGCCAGCCGGCGGCGTCGATGTTGTCCTTGATGGCGAACGGCACGCCATAGAGAGGCAGGGCCGCCAGGTCGCCACCCGCGGCCTCCAGCTGGCGGGCCAGGGCGGCGAGACGCTCGGTCAGCTGGGCCGGTTCGGCCAGCACGATCCAGGCCGGGTCTTCCCCGCGCAGGGTCTCCAGCAGCTCATGCAGGCAGTCGGGCTGCAGGCGGCCGTCACGGTAGGCCTGCTGCCAGTCGTGCAGGGTCCAGCCGGTGGTGGGCAACAGCGGGGTCTTCATCGGGGCGCTCCATCTTGTATCCAAGTTGGCGACGCCCGCTGCAAGCGCCGGACCAGAAGCCGGGAACCCAGTCACCACGCGGCCTGTCGCATCTGCAAAGGCCCCACGCACCTGGCTGGACGCCCGCCGACGGTGCGTGAGCGCCTCATCGCAGGGCCTCCGTCGAGCGGCACGGCCCATCGCTTGGACGGGCTGCTCTCGGCCCCCCGAAAGCGCTAGACTTGCCAGCATTTCGCCATCCCGGTCCCCGGCATGCCCACGAGCCCTGTCTACATCACCCCCGACCAGCTGTGCGTCGGCCTCTACATCCAGCTCGAACTGGGCTGGTGGGAACACGACTTCACCTTCAGCAACTTCAAGATCCGCGACGACAACCAGGTCACCGCCCTGCGCAAGCTCGGCCTCAAGCGCCTGCGCTACGACCCGTCGCGCAGCGACTGCGAGCCCCTGCCGCTGCAACCGATCACCGCGCCGACCGAGGTGCTGGAGGACACCCCGCCCCCGCCAGCACCGGAAGAAGCCGCGCGCCAGGCGCGGATGGTCCAGCTGAGCAAGCTGCGCACGCGCCTGGCCGAGGTGGACCGCCGCTTCGTCCAGGCGAGCCAGCGGGTCAAGGCGATGAACCAGGCCCTGCGCAACCAGCCAGAAGATGCCCTGCGCCAGGCTGGGGAAGTGGTAGGCGAATTGGTGGAAGCCATCCAGGGCGAAGACGGCGCCGCGCTGCACAGCATCAACGGCAAGGCCCACGACGATGCCTACGTGCACCCGCTCAACGTCACCGTGCTGTCGCTGATGCTCGGCCGCCAGCTCGGCTACGACAGCGAGGCCTGCCACAGCCTCGGGCTCGGCGCCCTGCTCCACGACATCGGCAAGATGGACATCCCCAGCCAGGTGCTGCTCAAGCCCGAGCCGCTGACCCGCCCGGAACAGCTGCTGCGCCAGCTGCACACCGAGTACGGCCTGCGCCGGGCCAGCAGCTGATGCTCGACGACGAAGTGCTGCGGGTCATCCACGAGCACCACGAGCACTGCGACGGCACCGGCTACCCGCGCCAGCTGTCCGAGGCCGCCATCGGCCGGCTGAGCCGGGTGGTGTGCATCACCAACCACTTCGACGGCCTGTGCAACCCGCGCGACCCGCGCGCCGGCCTCAGCCCCCACGAAGCGCTGAAGCAGATGTTCGCCCTGCACCGCTCGCGGTTCGACGACGTGATGCTCAAAGCCTTCATCCGCTGCATGGGCGTCTACCCGCCGGGCAGCCTGGTGCAGCTGGAGGACGATCGCTACGGCCTGGTGCTCGGCATGCACCCGAGCCAGCCGCTGAAGCCGACGCTGATCCTCTACGACAGCCAGGTGCCCAAGGAGGAAGCCCTGATCGTCGACCTGGAGCGCGAACCGCGCCTGGCCATCGCCTCCGCCCTGCGGCCGGCCCAGGTGCCGCCCGAAGCACTGGACTACCTCAACCCTCGCCAGCGCATCACCTACTACATCGACCCGCGTACCCGCGGCTGAGCCGCGTGGGCGGATTTCCGCCACCCATTGCCTCCCAGACCCCGCCATGGTGGCGGGTACCCGCCAGCCCACGGCCGGCATGCCTCCCGGCAAGCCCCGTGCCACCTGGCCTGCGACCATCTGGCACAGCCCTTGCTATTTCGGCCGCCCACGGAGGTCTCAGGACCACCGTTCGCAGCCGCCGCCACATGCGACGGCCAGAAGAACGCAGCGCCACCGCCCGGTCGCGCCCTCACAAAGGGCCCGGCCACACCGCGTGCACAGGGTGGCAGGCGCAGCCCGGAAGACTGGAAGGTTCATCGATGAAGAAACTGCTGCTGGCACTGACGTGCCTGAGCGTGGTCGGCTGCTCCCAGCCCGACGCCCCCGAACAACCCCTCGACGTGCTGCTGATCGGCGGCGGCATCATGAGTGCCAGCCTCGGCACCTACCTCCACGAGCTGGAGCCCGAGTGGACGATCGAGACCTTCGAACGCCTCGACCAGGTCGCCGAGGAAAGCTCCAACGCCCTGAACAACGCCGGCACCGGCCACTCGGCCTTCTGCGAGCTGAACTACACCCCCGAGACCGCCGACGGCGGCATCGACATCAGCAAGGCCGTGGCGATCAACGAATCCTTCGAGATCTCCAAGCAGTTCTGGGCCTACCAGATCGACCGTGGCGTGCTGAAGAACCCCCGCTCGTTCATCAACAACGTCCCGCACATGAGCTTCGTCTGGGGTGACGACAACGTCGCCTACCTGAAGAAGCGCCACGCCGCCCTGCAGCACAGCAACCTGTTCCGCGGCATGGAATACAGCGAAGACCACGCGCAGATCGCCCAGTGGGTGCCGCTGGTGATGCAGGACCGCGACCCGGCACAGAAGATCGCCGCCACCCGCATGCCCATCGGCACCGACGTGAACTTCGGCGAGATCACCCGCCAGCTGTTCGCCTCCCTGTCCGAGTCGCCCAAGTTCAAGCTGAACCTGAGCCATGAAGTGCGCGACATCGTGCGCAACGAAGACGGCACCTGGAAGGTGGTGGTGGCCGACCTGGCCCACGACGGCGCCGAGCGCGCGGTCAACGCCCGCTTCGTGTTCATCGGTGCCGGCGGCGGCGCCCTGAAGCTGCTGCAGAAATCCGGCATTGCGGAAGCCGAAGGCTACGCCGGCTTCCCGGTGGGCGGCTCCTTCCTGATGACCCGCAACCAGGACGTGGTCGCCCGTCACCACGCCAAGCTCTACGGCAAGGCCTCGGTCGGCTCCCCGCCCATGTCCGTCCCGCACCTGGACACCCGCGTGGTGGACGGCCAGGAAGTGCTGCTGTTCGGCCCCTTCGCGACCTTCTCCACCAAGTTCCTGAAGAACGGCTCGCACATGGACATGTTCAGCGCCATCACCACCGACAACATCGGCCCGATGACCACCGCCGGCATGGACAACCTGGACCTCAGCCAGTACCTGGTCGGCCAGCTGATGCTCGACCAGGACGACCGCATGGCCGCCCTGCGTGAGTACTTCCCCGATGCACAGGACGCCGACTGGGAACTGATCCAGGCCGGCCAGCGCGTGCAGGTGATCAAGAAGGACCCGGTGAAGGGTGGCGTGCTGCAGTTCGGCACCGAAGTGGTCAGCGCCGCCGACGGCTCCATCGCCGCCCTGCTGGGCGCCTCCCCCGGTGCCTCCACCGCCGCGCCTATCATGCTCAGCGTGCTGGAGAAGACCTTCCCCGAGAAGCTCAAGAGCGACGCCTGGCAGGCCCGCCTGAAGGCCATCATCCCGTCCTACGGCCGCAAGCTGAACGACGACCTGGAGCTGACCAACAGCACCCGCGCCTGGAGCCACGAGCGCCTGCAGCTGGAGTTCATCCCCGTCCAGCCCGAGAGCGCCCCGGCCCCGGCCGCCACCCTCTGATCCCCCCGCCCCGCCCGTCCTGGGCGGGGCATTTTTCCCCGGTTAATGATAACGTTGCTGCACCGCTCCATCGGTGAGTTGTCCCAGCAGTTACCTCGACGGCTCATGCTTTGCTCTATCCGATATCGCCACAGCCGCTGCCGAAACAGGCAGCTTGCGTACTGGCTGCCCTGATCGGAATGAAACAGCACCTGCTGCGGTTTGCCTCGTTGCTCGTAGGCTATGTCCAGCGCCTTGATGACCAACTCAGCATCCGGCTTGACGGAAAGTGCCCAGCCGATCACTCGCCTTGTATGCAGATCCAGCACCGCCGCCAGGTAATGCCAGCGACCTTGCGTCCAAATGTAAGTGATTGGTCTGTCCCGGGACTGGTGGACAGGTAGTTAAGAGCTACTGCTCGCATTTCGCCGCTCAAACTCCATCGGACTGAGATAGCCCAACGTCGAGTGGCGACGGCGGTGATTGTAAAAGCGGATGTAGTCGAACAGGTCGGTTTTCGCCTCCTGGTAGCTGGCGTAGCGAGTCAGGTACACCCGCTCAGCCTTCAGCGAACGGAAGAAGCTCTCCATCGCGGCGTTGTCCCAGCAGTTCCCCGGACGTGAATGGCTGGGCACGATTCGATGTCGCCGAAGCAAGGCCTGGTAGTCGTACGCGCAGTATTGGCTGCCACGATCCGAGTGCAGCAGCACTTCTTTTTTCGGCTGTCGACGTGCAACGGCCATCTCCAGCGCGGCATGTACCAAAGCCTGCCGCATGCGGTGGTGCATCGCCCAACCGACGACAGCGCGTGAATAGAGATCGAGCACGACGGCCAGATACAGCCAGCCTTAGGCCGTCCGCACGTAGGTCATGTCCGAGACCCAGTGCCGATTGGCGCGATCCGAGGCGAACTGGCGATCCAGATGGTTCGGGGCAATCGGCAGAGCATGACGACTGCTGGAAACCAGCCGCCAACGCTTGCGCGAACGAACACGCAGGCCGGCTTCGCGCATCAGTCGGGCGACTCGGTGTCGACCACACGCATGCCCCATGGCCGCCAACTCGGCCTTGATTCGGCGATGGCCATAGATCCCATTCACCTCATGGTGGATGGTGCGGATCTCCTTGCTCAGACGCCGATTCGCCATCTCTCTCGCCGAAGGTGGCCGCTGCTGCCATGCATAGAAGCCGCTGCGGGATACCCGCAGCAGCCGACACATTGGCGCTACGGGATAGCGACCGGCCAACGCCTCGATGGCGCGGAACTTCACTTCGTGGGCTGCGAGAAGATGGCGAGCGCCTTTTTTAAAACATCGCGCTCCATGGTGACCTGAGCCAGTTGCTGGCGTAGACGACGCAGTTCCGCGCTCTCGCCTCGCTGCTTGCCGTTGCCCGGAAAGGCATCGTCACCTTGCTGCTCGTACTGGCGCTTCCATTTGCCCAACAGGCTTTCAGCGATGCCCAGCGTCTCGGCTACATGACGAAGCGGCGTGCCTGCAAGTACTTGGTCTACCGCCTCGCGTTTGAAGGATTCGGGAAAACGTCGTCTGGTCTGGGTCATGAACACTCCTTGCGGTGGACATTATCCACCTAAGGAAAGTCTGAAGAAGACTTCCCGAATCTGGTGAAATACACCGATCCCGTTGCCTAAGTTCTCCGATGAAGCAGATGACCTTCGCCGACGCCGAGTACGCCGGTAAGCGCAAGCAGACCCGCAAGGAGCTGTTCCTGATCGAGATGGATCAGGTGGTGCCGTGGAAGGGGCTGATTGCCCTGATCGAGCCGCACTACCCCAAGGGTGAAGGCGGCCGTCCGGCGTACCCGTTGATGGCGATGTTGCGCGTACATCTGATGCAGAACTGGTTCGGCTACAGCGATCCAGCGATGGAGGAAGCGTTGTACGAGACCACCCTCCTGCGCCAGTTCGCCGGCCTGAGCCTGGAGCGCATTCCCGACGAAACCACCATCCTCAACTTCCGCCGCCTGCTGGAGAAGCACGAGTTGGCGGCTGGGATTCTGGCGATGATCAATGGCTACCTGGGTGACCGGGGTCTGTCGCTGCGCCAGGGCACTATCGTCGATGCCACGCTGATCCACGCCCCCAGTTCGACCAAGAACAAGGACGGCAAGCGTGACCCGGAGATGCATCAAACGAAGAAGGGCAACCAGTATTACTTCGGCGCTAAAGCGCATATCGGTGCCGACGAAGAATCGGGCTTGGTGCACAGCGTGGTGGTGACCGCCGCCAATGTCGCGGACATCACCCAGGTCGACAAACTGCTGCACGGCGAGGAAAACGTGGTGTGTGCCGACGCTGGTTATACCGGAGTCGAAAAACGCCCTGAACATGAAGGCCGCCGAGTCATCTGGCAGGTCGCGGCCCGACGCAGCACCTATAAGAACCATGGCAAGCGCAGTGCCTTGTACAAAGCGATCCGCAAGATTGAGAAAGCCAAGGCTCAAGTGCGGGCGAAGGTTGAGCATCCATTCCGCGTGATCAAGCGGCAGTTCGGCTACACCAAGGTGCGCTTCCGCGGATTGGCCAAGAATACTGCGCAGATGGTGACGCTCTTTGCCCTGTCGAATCTGTGGATGGCCCGCCGACATTTGCTGGCCAGCGCAGGAGAGGTGCGCCTGTAACGCGAGAATGGCT